>DWWU01000009.1 GCA_019119555.1 Candidatus Fusicatenibacter intestinigallinarum
GATGCTTCCGTGCTTGCCGCAAGGATTACCGGATATGGCATTTATACACCGCCGGAGGCAGGCCCATCCCTTGCAGTATATGATGATATGTTCCTGAAGGAAGGAGGCGCTGTTTCATGATGACACCAAAGATGAAAGAAGATTTCTGTACACAGATCCTTGGAGCAAGCCGGCAGCTTTTCCTTTCGGGCAGGGTCTCAGAGATCTGCAGGGAAAAAGGGACGCAGAAGCAGCTGGAGTTTATTCTGGAGCTGCTGCAGGCAGAATTGACTCTCCGGGATGAAAACCGACGAAAACGTCTGATTAAACGGGCTGGGTTCCCAACCTATAAGACCTTTGAGGGGTACAGCTATCACTGCGTAAAGTTTCCCCCTGCATTCAGCAGGGAGGAACTGGAAACCCTTGAGTTTGTCCCAGGGAAAAAGAATCTTGTACTCTACGGCCCGGTGGGCATCGGCAAAACCCATATGGCAATCGCAGCCGGCATAAAAGCATGTAATCTTGGATACAAGACGAAATTTTATACCGTAACGGAACTTGTATTGAAACTGGCAGAAACCCGGAAAAATGGGACGCTGGAGCGTCTTCTGCGGGATCTGCGTAGCCTTGACCTGCTCATACTGGATGAATGGGGATATGTACCTGTCGATAAAGACGGATCCCAGCTGCTGTTCCGTGTCATATCTGACAGCTATGAGAGCAAGAGCCTGAACCTGACAACCAATCTGGAATTCTCAAAATGGGGAGGGATCTTTACGGATGACCAGATGGCTGCTGCAATGATCGACCGGCTTGTCCATCACGGACATTTACTGATCTTCGAGGGAAAAAGCTACCGAATGGAGCACGCCCTCATGCGCAGGGATGCATAATGCCCGCTGAAGGCAGGGAAAATCCCTTGCTGAAAAAAGGGAATTCCGACGCTTTTTGACGGTCTGAATGGATTAGTTCAGGCTAATCGCCTTGCAAAAACATTATTTGTTTCTATAAGCCAAAGCCAATAGTTTCTTCATATACGGTCTCCACCTGATTGTCCATAGCCATTCTCTTTGAAAGAAGCGCCAGATAAAATCAGTCTCATGAATCTCCATGCCATGGCGTTTTGCACTGTAGACCATGGCACATATTTGCTCTATTTTAATCGGGCCTTCCACATCGCATAGATTCTGATTGTCTCCCACAAAATAGACAACATTGTCTTTAATCTTATATATACGGTGGAGAATATATTGTCCATTGTTACGTTTAAACAAAGCAATATCTCCCTTTCTCAGCATACGGCTAACCGGGGACAGCAAAACAGTATCTCGCTCGTGGACCAGAAAAGGTTCCATGCTGTGTCCAACGACTAACAGCGGAACTTCCCGTCCTTCCTGCAGAACAGATATGAGTGAATCAATATATTCTTCTGTGTCAAATATAACCATCTCTTTCTTCTACCATCCTTTTTCAGGATCATCCATTTCTATAAATCCATGCTCCAACATGGTATTTGTAAAGCCCACGGTATCCTTTTCGGCAGTTTCCCGGTCAACTTCAAATTCATCCAGCACCATCTGGATCAACTCCGCAATTCCCTGCGTATTCTGATAATTCTCCAGAAGGAATCTGCCTACAGGCGATACAGTCAGCAGACCATTATATTTCATGGCTTCCTTCCCAGTCGCAACAATCACGTCCTGACCGGCAACTTCTCTTATCATAAATTCTTTTTTCAATCTCATTCAGATCTCCTCCTAGCTTTGTGTACTTTCCTGTTTCAATATTTGCATAAATGCCTCTGTCATTCTACACAAATATTCCGGACTTTTATCCCAAGAACTGGTTTCCGCCATACTGGACGCAGAACATACATTGCATAGAGGACGCATATCACATGCACAGCATTTCTCAGGATTATGGATGTTCTTTCCTAACTCGCCAATCTTCTCCCAACATTCAGAAAATCCCTGTTCCAATACCTTCATGCCGTTTATGTTCAGCATACCGCAGGGAAGCATCTCCCCTTTCCAATTTATCCAGAAATTGTTCTTTGATGCGAAGCAGGAGAAACCACATTTTCGATCTATATAGGGATTTTTCTTATATTTTTCATATTCATTAAGTTTGCTTTTTATCCATTCGTGATACAGTCCAGGACTTCTGAGGCTTATTTTTGCATTTTCAATTACCATTTGTGCCGCTTCTTCTGGTGCGAAACGTATAAAATCCATGGTATCAATACCGTTTTTTCGAACCGGCGGAAACATATACGGAGTAATCTGCAGCGGAACTTCTAACTGATCTGCTATTCGATGCATTCCTTCTAAATCATGACAATTTAACGGTGTCAGAGAAGAGTTTAACTTGACCGGTATGTTCCGTTTCCTCAGAAGGCGGATAGCATGTAAAGTTTTTTGGAATCCTTCCGGACATCTGCATACTTCACCATACGTTTCCTCACTGGCGCCATACAGGGAGATATTCACCTTTCGGGGCGGATATTTCAAGAGAAGATCCGCACGTTCTTCCGTAAGCAGCGTACCATTGGTATTGAGCATTACTACGATTCCACTTTCCCCCAGCCAGGAATACAGTTGTTCAAATTCCGGATAGAGAAATGGTTCTCCACCTGTCAGCAGCAAATATAACAACCCTTTTTCCCTGGCCTCTGAAGCGATTTCTATCCATTCTTTAGCTGTAAGCATGGGTCCCTGGCTTTTCAGTTTGGCGTAGTGCGGATATAGCACATCCTGCAATCCATGTTACAGACAGGTATTAATTCAAATGTACCAGCAAGCGGGACATGCATTGCCGCCGCCCGCAAAGCCAATATCTTTTCATTACTGTTAAGTTCCTTAACTATTTCCATACTATTTTTCTCACAATCCAAGCATATTTCTTGTACAAGCTACTGCACGTTCATCCGGTGTACAGCATAACTCATAAATCGGAACATCCGATGCGATTTCATTAATCAGTTCCAATGCTGTACTGACAAATCCTGCATCCCATTGATTAATGGTAAACTGCGACCACAGTCTCTTTCCGGCCTCTATAGGATCAAGTCGGAAAATCTTGTTCTCTTTGGCTTGACTCAGAAAAATAATTCCTTTCAATGGGCTAGTTACATTGTGGCATATTCCAGATGTCCCTGAAAAAGGAAAACCAAAAACATACCAGCATCCATCCTTTTTCCCGAGAACCGCCCGGTCTCCGTTTACCACAGACGCTCCCATATATTTCTCCCAGAGCGCTCCCTGTGTACTCTTCCCAATCCCTGAATCTCCGGAAAAAAGAATTGCATTTTCATCTGTTCTGACATAACAGCAATGGAATACAGCTTTCCTGTTCCTGATCAGAAGTTTTTCAACTGCACATATGTTAAACACATAATTCGTGTGATAATATCGCTTCAGCCAGTTTTCATCCGCCCATACATGGATTCCATTTTCCTGGCTGTCGCTGTAGATTGCATAGGGACGTTTTATAATTCCATCATGGTAAATACGTATTTCTACTCCTCCAGAGAGTTTCACTGTACATATATCAGTCTCCCATACTGTCTGTCCGCCAACCGGTGGTAACTGTAATGTTGGATAGATGTTGACAATTTTTGCACCCGATGTTTCCCCGGTTCTCCAGTATTTATTATTGAGATAATCTTCAATTTTATTCTCATTAACTTTATCATCATCACACCTAAGTGTCTGATTCTGCTGTTTCAGAATCAGTTTCAGACACGTGTCAGCAACGCATAAATTCATTTCACTTTCCTTCTTCATTCATATCAAAGACAGCGTGTTTATCTTAATAAAAAACTGCCCTTTTCTGCATCCGAAAAGGACAGTTCATAATAATCATGCATAATATCTGTTATGACTGGAAAAAATTGCTGTAATCCGCTACTTCAAAAGATCCTGTATGCTGGTGAGAATCACCCTTAAAACAGAAATGCTTTCCATCACTACAAATTCCGCCGGAAATCGTAGATCCACTTCCCATGCTCCGTGCCACCAAAGCAACATAATCAGCCTGTGAATACACATCATGTGTACAACCGCCTTCTTTGTTTCCGTCCGCAAAAATAGTTCCATCCAATTGAACGATCCATGTATGTGCGCCATTAGAACAATTCTTAGATTCATTCTTCTCAGCATTCCAGCAGTGAACTTTCGTTCCTGCAACCGTGATCGGATCCACATCTCCAATCGGTGTCTTTCCTGCATCCGCACACGCCCCAGCAATCTGGCTTGTCAGGCTGTATGCTTCAAATTCTACAACAGGTGTTGAATATGCTCTTTTCATATCGCTTCGCTCCCCTTTTTTATTCATATTTTTTATCAATAATAAATTACTGTAAGCCGTCCTTCTCAAAAAAACTAAGACTTAAATATGTATTGCCTCACCGTTTCTAAGTCTTTTATCTGTACCTAATTATACTATATTAATATTCTCTATACAATGTCTTTTTGACTAAAAATATACGTAAATCGCTTATAGAATTTAGATGATTTTGTGGGAGTAGCAAATTGCAGAATCTCATCTATCTGTCTTCAATATTTACGCAGTCTTATCAAATCCCCGGTAATAACTAAAGGACTATCTCTATCCTTCCCCCGTACCTTGAAAATCTCATATCAAGTATTCCAGGACATACTCTTACAGGAAGCTGCAGAACCTATCGCCGTGACCGGGAAAGGAGGCCTTGATCATACGCAGCGATATACATAGGTATCTGAAGGAAGATCTGGCACTCTTCCTGCGATAATCTGTAAGACGATAATGATACTTCCGTAATAGCTTGAGACGGCGGCTCGCAACCGATCCGACAGGGATATGTACCTATTGCCATAGGTAACTGGAATATGCCTCGATTCAGGGCGTGAGATAATATGAATCCAAGTGAATGAAAATAAGCCAAAGTCTATTCCAGGTAAACACTGCCCTAAAATTCGACTCCTTTGGAAATAATAGGGACAAAATTTCATATCGTAGGATATATTAGGGACAAAATCAGCATTGAGTAAGACATGGATGGCAGAAGGTTTTTATTAATTTTATACAAAAAGAAGGATAAAAAATAGCACTCATTTATGAGTGTTGAATAATGTAAAAATTTTTTTGTTCCTTACTTGACAATAGGCTAAACGGAAAAATAAATTGGCAGTCTTCCGATAAAAATTCCACTTGTAAACATAGAAACCACGTATAATCCAGAAGCCGCAATTGACATATTTGTACAAATATTTATCACAGAGTCATCAGCTTCTCGAATATATTTAATCCCAAGCAGAGAAAATATAGCTGGTACACTATAGACGAGTACTCTGAGGATATTTGTCCCATCATCATCCCAGCTTTCCCAGTCAGATACAACATTCTGGTACTGTGTATCCGCCAGCATATTGTCCAGAATATCTGTAAATCGATCTGCAAACAAAACCGCAACAATAACTGCCAGAATAAAAAGCAAAGTTTTTTTATTCCATGCCTTTCCCTGTGCGATAAACACAAACGGTATCACAAGCAAGGCACTTTGGTGAAATAAAGATGCAATCAATATCACCACAACAGTACGAACATACTTTTTTTCAATGATCCACGGAAAGCAAGCCATTGTGATAGTTACTGCTACAAACTGGCGCATTCCGTTGAAGATCCATGAAATATAGTCAGTCGATGCAATAAAAAGGAAAAAACTGATAACATATGCAGATGAATATTTCCGATAAATTCGAAACATTAAATAGCACTGCACTACTGCAATAATAATTAAATATATCTTATCTTTGTTTCCAACAATACATTTGATGATTGCAGAAACAAAGTAGAATCCGTAGTCTTTGGTAATTGAAGACATATAGGTGCCTATTCCAGACAGAGAAGAAGGCATTTCTCGAAATCCCTGAAGATAGGCATTGGTATCACCAACACTCCCTCGGAAACCGGCCCAAATTACCAGTGGAAAAATTGACAGCAACGCAAATATCGGCGTTACTCTTCGAACTCTTTTGCCGTTAACAAATTCCATTCGATAAACTAATCCTTCCAAAAGCACAGATAAAAGTCCAATCATTCCAACCCATATTAATATCAGGATATATCCGTTTGAAAGCATATCTGATCTCCTATTTCCTGCTTATAATCTCCGCTGTCTGCTCCACGATTTTTGTTTTGTCGAACAACTGTCTCATGCGCTTTCGTGCAAGCTTTCCCATATCTTCCAATTCCTGGTTATTCATTTCCACTATTTTCTTCATGTTCTGATACAGCATTTCTGAATCGCCGACTTTACACAAATATCCGGTTTTCCCATCTTCAACTGCATCCCGACATCCTGGAATGTCACTGGTAATTACAGGGATCTCCATGGAAGACGCCTCCAGTAAAACATTACTCATTCCTTCATGATATGATGGCAAAACCACACAGTCAGCCATCTCATAATAAGGTCGCGTCTCTTTCTGGAATCCATAAAACTTAACAATTCCCTGTTCTTCGAGATTTTCTACCTGCTCTTTGTATTCATCTTCGAAAAAGCCAACCATATCCAGTACGACTTTATCTCCATATTCTCTGTAAAGTTTTTGGGCGGCCCTGAAAAGTTCATCTATTCCTTTTTCTTTCATGATCCTGCCAACATACAGAAAATGCTTTTTATTATCCTGCCCTCTTTTTCCCAGCTCCATGCAGAACAACAATTTTTTTCTGATTCACCAGTTTTCGTCTGATAAACTCTGCCGCATTTCCCTGATTTTCAAAAAAGACCGCCTGTACTTTGCGAAAAGCATTTCGATACAGGAAGCCTGCAAACTGTGCCATTCCCTTTTTCTGGAATGCAGTTCCAAGCCCCTGAACATTGGCATAATACGGAATACGTCTTAGTTCGCAAAGGAAACCTCCATACACATTCGGTTTAATCGAATACGTAAGTACCTTATCCGGCCTCTCCTGTGAAAGCATTTTCCAGTAAAAACGAAGCAAACGAAAATCCGTTCGTGGATTCATACCTCTGCGATCAATCTTCGTCTCAATACATTTACAGCCCATTTTTCTAAAATCATCTTCATGTCCGACAAACGGCATACTGAGAACAACTTCATAATCCTCCTGCAGCCTTTGTATCAGTTCTTTTCGAAACTGATATAACATATATGAATGATTTGTAAGAATCAGTATCTTTTCCATCCTATTGCCTCAACGCTTCCATTCCGTGACAGTTCAGCCAGCTGAACATCTATGAAACCTTCTTCTCTTCCCCACGTTCCTGCGCCATCCTTCCGGTTCCGCCTTCCACGACTCCGTCGCTTCGAAGCACAGCGCCGATCGTCCGCAGGAAACATTTTACATCCAGACCGAAGCTCAGGTGCTCTGCATAATATCCGTCCAGCTTCGCTTTCTCCTCAATCTCCAACTCATCCCGGCCATGGATCTGCGCCCATCCGGTAAGACCCGGCCGGATATCGTTGGCGCCATATTTTTCCCGCTCCTCAATCAGGTCAAATTGGTTCCAGAGGGCCGGCCTCGGCCCCACTACCGACATATCGCCTTTCAGGATATTCCAGAGCTGCGGCAGCTCGTCCAGCGACGTTTTTCTCAGGAAACGTCCGGTCCGGGTAATAAACTGATCCGGATCCTGCAGCAGATGTGTCGGCATATCGTGCGGCGTATCGGTCCGCATGGTCCGGAATTTCAGGATCTGGAAGTGACGTTTCTTCTTTCCGACCCGTTTCTGCCGGAAAAGAATCGGTCCCGGGGAATCCAGCCGGATCGCCACAATCAGGATCAGATAAAGCCAGGACAGACATACAATTCCGCCCAGGGACATGACAATATCAATCAGTCGTTTCAGATATTTCTTATACATACTTCCCCTCACTGCTTTCATTTCTCAGTGAAGCCGCCTACTCCGCCGACTCCCCCTGCTTCGCACTCACACTCTTCTCAGCCGCTTTCCCGCTGCTGCTCTTTCTCTCCCTGCTGCCGCTCCGGTCCTCATCGTCTTCATCCTCCGCATGCCGTCCGTAACCATACCTGCTGTAGCCGTACTTCCCGTACCCGTAGCCATATCTCCGGTACCCGTACTTGCCATAGCCGTACTTTCCGTAGCTGCTGTAACCGTATCCCATTGCGCCTTCTTCCATGTAGTTCAGCACATAGCCGATCACCGGGATATCCGCGTCGGCGAGTGTTTCCATGCCTCTCTGCACCTGCTGAGCGCTGGCAAAATCCTGGCGGACCACCATTACCGCTCCGTCCACAAGCGCCTCGTACATTGCCGCGTCGGACAGCACGGAGCTGGGAGGTGTGTCGATGATAAGGAAATCGGACTGTTCCTTCAGTGTCTGCATCAGGTTCTTCATCTCTTCCGAACGGATCAGAGACGCCGGATTGGAGATTTTCCCGGAGCCGGGCAGGAGCTTCAGCCCGGTTTCCCTGTATTCCATCAGGACGTCCTCCAGGTTTGCCTGTCCGCGGAGCACCTGGACAATGCCGTTCTTTTTCTTCGGAAGGTTCAGCGCCTGCAGCACCGAAGGATTTCGCAGGTCGCCGTCGATCAGTACGACGCGGTACTTTTTCTGAGCCAGCGCCAGCGCCAGGTTTACGGCCACTGTAGTCTTTCCTTCCTCAGGAACCGCGCTGGTCACAAGGAGCGCCGGACACTCTTTCCCCTGAAGTTCCGCTTCCGTGCGGGACCGCACCAGCCGGATTCCTTCCTTGAAGGCCGGCGGCACTTTGGAGTTTGTGATGGTCATCGCCTGATCCTTTGCGCTGCTTCTCTTTTTGATCCGGGTTTCCGGAACGTTTCCGAGAAACTTAGTGCTGGCGATGGCGTTCATATCCTCGCCGCTGCGGATGGTTTTTCTGCCGGCAAGGTAAACGACAAGAAACAGGGCGGAGATCACAGCGCCGGCAAGGAATCCCACCGCTGCCGCCTGTCTCATATTTCCGCTGTTTGCGGGCGTGGTGGGAACGCCGCTCTCGTCGACGACAGTCAGCGTCGTTCCTCCGATGATATACTCTGCGACCACCGGATAGTTTTCGATCACGGAGGTCATAACGTCGTAAGCGGTCTGAGGCGAACTGTCGCGCACGGTGATCGTAAACAGGTTGGTTCCCTCCATAACTGTCGCCTCGATGGACGAACCGAAACTGTATCCCAGATCCTCCCGGACCACGTCCATCAGCACGCCGCTGGTGAGAATATAGGGAAAGGTTTTTCCCAGCTGTTCTGCGGTCGTGTTGTCGTAGTAGGAACTGTTGTAAGTCTGACCGGAGGAGGTCACGACGAAGGAGGTGTACGCCTCATACATCGGGCGATAGCTTCTCCAGCTCCAGAGACAGCCGCCGGCCGTACAAAGCACAAGGACCAGAAGCACCAGCCAGAAAAACTTTCTGAGTGCCTTCATAAATTCATAAAAATAGCTGAACAGGTCGATTTTTTCCAGTTCGTCCGTATATTCGTTTGTCTCTTCTTTTCTCATACTGCTCCCCTTTAGCGATCTGCCTTGCTGTATTTTCCGTAGCCTTCATATCCGTAGGCTCCCTGGCGGAGACGCTCTCCGATCGGCGGATAGACATTGCTGAATATGCAGCCGATGACTTTTTCTTCTTTCTGATTCAGCGCGTCGATGGCGTCGTTGATGTCCTGGGTCAGGACGGCGTCCTGGCGGACGGACAGTACCGCCGCGTCGGCGATCTGGATCAGCTCCTCCGCGTCGACGGCGAGTCCCATCGGCGGGGAGTCCAGGATGATATAATCCATTTTTTTGCAGCAGGACCGCAGAAGCCGCTCCAGCCTGCCGTTGGAAATCAGCTCCGACGGATTTTCAATGGAATGTTTGCTGAAGGCGGTGTACAGCTGCAGATTCTGCACCTTCTCAAAGGTTCCGCTGGCCTTCTCCTTGCCCTGCAGGACCAGAGAGAAGTCTTTCATCTCTCTGTCTTTCACGTCAAAGATCTTGTGCAGCGCCGGACGGCGGAAATCGCAGTCTACCAGGAGCACTTTTTTCTGTTCCTGGGCCAGAGCCAGCGCCAGGTTGGACGCTGTGGTGGATTTTCCTTCGTTTTCCGCCACACTGGTGACCAGGAGGATCTGGGCGTGTTTCCGCTCCATCCTTCCCCGGATTCTCGACGCGGCCATCCGGTAGGCCTCCACATAGCGGAAACTGCGCACGGGATTGGTGATCAGCATCGAGCTCTTTCTCTTTTTCTTTTCATGATAGATGGTGCCGAGAAGATAGGCGTCCACCTTCTGATTGAATTCCTGTTCGTTTTTCACCGTGTCCCGCAGATGGGAGAACACTGCGATCAGCGCCGCCACCACGGCCGCCGCAGCCAGAAACGCGTAAATCATATACTGTCTGACCGGAAGCTGATTGCTCGGGCTCCCGGAAATCTGCGGCTGCTCCAGAGTCTGCAGAACCACGTTGGGAATAATGTAATCCGACAGAGTCGGATAATTCCTGAGCACGGATTCCAGGATCAGATAGGCGTGCTGAGGAGAATCGGCCGTCACCGACAGCTGCATCAGGTTGGATTCCTGAACGATGGATGCGTTCATCGTCGCCGGAAAGCTGTCCAGTCCCAGTTCCTCCATTACGGTTTTTTTCAGTATATTATTATCCAGGATCACGGAAAACTTCTGCGCCATCTCATATGCGGCGGAAAGATTCGTAACCGCATTGGATTCTCCGCCGCCCTGGCTGACGGTAAACGTCGTGCTCACTGTATACCGGTCCTCATGGGTAAAGGAGATCACGGAATAAGTCAGCAATGAAGCGCTCAGGGCAACCAGAAGGATCATCCACCAGGATCCTGCCAGATCCGACAGAATGCTCCGCAGATCCCATGCTGTTTTTTCCGAGTTGATATATTTGTTTTCGTACTCTCGCATGTCAGCCTCCTCAACCGTTTACTGATACAATCAGGCGTATCGTGCCCTGTGTGCCGTCTTCGTCGTAGGCGCTGTAGACCACCTCGTAAACGCCCGGCGTATTTGTGTCCACCGGATTTTCGATCTGGACGGCGGAGGAATCCAGAACCTCTCCGGTCAGAGTTCCGTACAAAGCTCCGTCCTCTCCCCGGACATACTGATAGTTGTTGATCGTCACGCTGTCCAGGTATCCCCAGGGATCAAAGCCCTCTCCCACGGAAAGGTTCACCAGATACTGGTTCAGGGTCAGGGAAGGTCCCTCCGTCTCCTGAGCCGGATCGTAAAGCTCCAGCGTCACCGGAAGGTTTTTCACGTCGCCGGCGCTGTTAGCCACCGAAAAGGTTACCTGATATTGTCCTGCGGAATAATAGGAAATATCGTCCTGGAAACTCATCTGAATCTTGCTGGTGATATCTCCGTCCAGACAGTCCTGGGCATGCAAGCCTTCCGTCAGACTCTCAGCGTCCATGGAAAACCTCAGCGGGGCGTCCAGCGTGAACGTCGGGGATGTGTAATCGGTGTACACGATGTCCCTCTCGGCTCTCGTCACATGGTTGTCGCTGTCAAAGGCTACAATGCTGACTTTCCGTCTGCCTTTTTCGATAAAGTTGGAGATGCTCTCCACCACCAGAGAATCTGTCACATCTCCGTCTTTTCTGTCTGTCGCCGTCACTCCCTGAAGGAGCGTGGCGTCGTCTGCGGCGATGCTGACCTGAATCTCCTGCTGATCCATCTGAATCTCGGGACCGCTCTGGTCCTGGCCGCCTTCCCGCACAAAAATGCAAAAGAGGAACAGCGCCAGTGATACTGCAAACAAAAGGATGCTTGCTGTCTTTGCTTTACTCATTCTGTGTTTCTCCTTTTACCAAAACCATCGTATTTCCTGTCTGACCGGAACCGGCGGCGGACCAGCGGCCGGCAGACGGTTTTTCAGTATCTGCTCCGGATTTTTTCTCAGCAGGATATCTGTATACTCTTCCGAGTAATGTTTTTCCAGGAACTCCCGGATCGGACCCATATCCGTCGTTCTGTATTCCACGCCGTGGGCGTCGCTGGCAATGCAGCTGACCATCTGATGGTCCAGAAGAATCCCGGCGGTTTTCTCTGTCTTCGGTCCGAATCTTCCAAAAATACTCCCCTTATTCATCTGAGCAAGGACGCCCAGCATTCTCCACTCAAACAGCCAGTTGGGCCTGTCCTGCACGCAGTAATACCGTTCCGGATGTGCCAGAACCGGCACCTTTCCCAGATCGAGGATCTCAGTCAACCGCGCGCGGATCTCCTCCGGTTCGGCGTCGAACGGGACTTCCACCAGAAAAAAACGTGACCCGTTCAGAGGAACCAGCCGTCCGCTCCGGATCTTTTCTTCCAGCCGGCCGACGGCCCAGATCTCCATGCCGCGGACGATCTGTACGGGAATCTGTTCCCGCTCCAGGGCTTCCTGCAGCTCCATGAACCGCTGGCGCAGCTCTTCGGATTCATAGTTCTGATATTCTTCCTGGTTGCTGTGGCAGGTGGCTGCGATCACGGCGACGCCGCTCCGGGCCGCCGCCTCCGCCATCATCAGCGAAGTCTCCAGATCCGGGGATCCGTCGTCCACGCCCGGAAGAATGTGCGTATGTATATCGATCATGCCTACTCTCCCCGCAGGATTCCCCGCTCCCGGCCGATCAGAAGCGCCTGTACCCGGCTCTTCACTCCCAGTTTCTTGTAAATGCTGTAAATATGTCCCTTCACCGTCGTCAGCTTCAGGTTCAGGTCCGCACAGATCTCCTCGTTCGTCATTCCCGTGCTCAGCTCTTTCAGGACGATGATCTCCGTCACCGTCAGCGGCTCTTCCGCCTCCTCCGGCTGCCGCTTTGCCGTCTGGCCTCTGTTTTTCTTCGCTTCCCGAAGAATGAGATTGATATAATCCTCCATTGGCATATTCAGGACGTTGCCGTAATTATATTTCTTTTTGCGGCTCCAGGTGTCCGGCGAATTGCTGCTCAGCCATTCGATATAGCCCTCCAGAACCTCATATCCGTTTCTTCCGTAACGGGTGTAAAATCTGACGTACCGGAACTCTCCGGTTACGAGGAAGGATTCCACCACATCCTGAAGGGATTTTTTCCGGTTTTCTCTGGACCAGTTGACGGCTGCCTGCTGGAACAGGCATTCTGCAAGAATCCGGCTCCGCCTTCCGCTGCGGGCGAAAGGAATCAGCTTTTTCAGGATTTTTTCCGTCCGGTCATACTGCTGAATCTCATAACATGCCGCCGCACGCAGGTACCACATGCCCACGGTCTCCTCCCGGATCTCGTCGGACCATTCGAATCTCTTTTCGCGGATCCAGGAGAACAGAATCTTCTCTCCGCCGCCGCTGCCCCGCAGCGCGTCCGCCGCCTCCAGGATCTGTCTGCAGACCGGAGTTTCCTCTTCGCCGAGCAGCTTCCGGACGGCGTTCTCCGCCTCTTCCTCTTCTTCCGCAAGAACAGGATCGGTATCCGGGGACCGGCGGAGCTTGATCAGGAGCCAGTATCTGGCAAACAGCGTCGTCCAGTCTTCCTTTTCCTCCAGCGTCAGAAGCAGCTTCCAGTCTTCGTCCGGAATCCGGTCTCTTTGCTTCGTCTCCAGATAGAATTCCATACGGGCAAACTGATAGGCCTTCCATTCTTCCGGACCGAGGCTGTTTTTCCACAATTCCGCTTTTTTTCTCTCCGCCTTTCTTCCTCCCACAAAGAGTCCGGAAAGATCCCGAAGGCCGCAGAGGAACGTAAACGATCCTCCCAGAATATGATACAGCCGCAGCGGACCGTGTGCCTTTGCGGTCTGTTTCAGCGCCTTCATCCAGTCCTCCAGGGAGAGCAGCGGGTCTGCAAAGCTCAGATTCAGCCAGATCTCCGCGGCATGTTTCTGATCTTTCTGCTGCTCCGTCCGGCGGATCTCCTCCTCCAGAGCCTCCCAGTCATGGTGAACGACCGCTTCCATGCCGCGCAGATAACAGCTTTCCGGAGATGAATCCTCCAGAGGGAATCCTTCTGCCAGCGAAATCCCGGAAAACGGAATCTCTGCGCAGTGGCTCCGCAGGCATTCCAGATATCCTGTCCGGTCCCCTGCTTTTTTCAGGCAGAAAAGGGCCTGTGCCGGAAATCCTTTCCGGTCAAACCATACGCCTGCACTTTCCAGAGATGCTTTTTCAGGCGTTTCAACCACCGTCTGCATCTGTGCTTCTGTTCGCTTTGCAGACCATCTTTCTGCCGCCCGTTCCGGCCCGGCAGGCTTTACAAACAGCGGGAGCTTCTTCCACAGACGCTTCTGACAGCAGCGGACAAGGACGCCTTTCCGCTCAAGCGACTCGATGGTCCCCGCGGCGCCGTCGGCCTGAAAGACCTCCCGGCACAGATCCGGATGGGTCCAGGGGCACAGATCCAGTTGCCGGAGCACTTCCTGCTCTTCCGGCGAAAGGGTACACAGGATTTCTTTCTCCAGGTATTCCTGCACCTCGCAGCGCCGGAGAATCTCCCGGACAGACGGAATATTTCCCATCCGTACCGGCGGCCGTGCCGTCAGGCGAAGAAGAAGATCCACGCAGCCTGCCCAGCCTCCGGTTTCCTCGTACAGCTCCGAGGCGTTCAGAAAGCTGTTTCTCTCCGCGGCGAGCCGGACCACCTCCGTCCGTGTCAGCATCAGAGACTCCTGGACGATCAGCTGAATCTTCCCCTTCCATAAGAGATCAAGAAACGCTTCCGGCAGATCCTCCCTGCCTTCAAGGATCAGCCGCTCCCCGGAACCCAACTGTGAAATCAGCGTGAGAAAAAACGTTTTTTCTTCGTCCGTCAGCGTCCCCGGAACATTTTCGACGAAGATCCATTTTTTCCGGCCTTCCTGTTCCGCCTCCGGCTTCAGGAACCGCCGGATTCTTTCCCCATAGGTTTCCAGCGCTTCTTCACCGGCGGATACCGCCAGGACGGAAAGATTCTCCTGTCTGCGGCACAGCATCCGCACCGCCGTCGTCTTTCCCGACGCGGCCGCCCCTTCCAGGTACACGCAGGGATATTCCTTCAGCGCCTGTTCCAGTCCTGCCGATTTGTCGATATAAAATTTTTCGTCAGTGGTTTCCATTTCTTTTGTCTGCTCTGCCATACTTTCTCTCATTTCTCACCTGCCGCGGCTGCCGTCTCTGCCGGAACTCCGGTTTCCTCCCCGTCTGAGATCAGGATCCCACTTCCGTCCAGCCTGTCCAGAAATTCCTGGATATCTTCCCTCAGCGCGTTCTCCTGCACGTCATACACAGTCATCATCGTCTGGACAAGCTCCTCCAGATTCGTGCCCTGCCGCAGCATCTCCCACAGTTCCGCTTCCAGCGGGCTCACATGGAGCAGACCGTTGTACTTCAGCACAGTCTTTCCGGTGGGAATCAGGAAACACTCGCCGGCGATCTCCCGCAGAACCACATCCTCCTGCACTTTCATATTTCTTCCTGTGTCCACGGCCGTTCCTCCTCATTTCGTGTATTTGTATTCGGGAACAATTCTATGTACGATCTCCCGGATCTTCCGGGATTCCGAATTGGAGGCCTGCTCCAGCTCGTGCAGGCTCTGTTCAAAGGTCTCCTCGTCGAATTCGATCTGCCTGCCCACGAAAATACGGTCGTTTTCGGTGGTCTGCATGCCCTCCTCGTTCATCAGGAGTTCCTCATACAGCTTTTCTCCCGGCCGCAGCCCCGTGTATTTGATCATGATGTCCACATCCGGCTCGTATCCGGACAGCCGGATCATGTTTCTCGCCAGGTCGTCGATCTTCACCGGATCTCCCATATTCAGGACGAAAATCTCTCCGTTTTTCGCGTAGGCCCCTGCCTCCAGCACCAGGCTCACCGCCTCCGGAATCGTCATGAAGTAACGGATAATGTCCGGATGGGTGACAGTGACCGGTCCGCCGTGTTCGATCTGTTTGCGGAACAGAGGGATCACGCTTCCGTTGCTTCCCAGGACGTTTCCGAACCGGACCGCCGCGAACTCCGTCTCACTCTTCTTTCCGATCATCTGGATGACCATCTCGCAGAGACGTTTGCTGGCTCCCATAATGTTCGTGGGATTCACCGCCTTGTCCGTGGAAATCAGAATAAATTTCCGCGCATGGTACCGGCTGGCCATCTGCGCGGTCAGATATGTGCCGATCACGTTGTTTTTGATCGCCTCGTTGGGGCTGTCCTCCATCAGAGGCACATGCTTATGGGCCGCCGCGTGAAAAACGATATCCGGATGATACGTCTCAAAAATGTCCGCCAGACGGCTCTCGTTTCTGACGGAACCGATCAGCACTTCCATGTCCAGGGAAGGATATTCCCATTCCAGCTGTTTCTGGATGCTGTACGCGTTATTCTCGTAAATGTCAAAAATAATCAGCTTTCCGACCCCATGTCCGGCCAGCTGGCGGCAGATCTCGCTTCCGATGGATCCGCCTCCGCCTGTTACCAGGACAGTCTTGCCTTCGATGTAATCCAGGATCGCGTCCAGATCCACACGAACCGGATCCCGCTCCAGCAGATCCTCAATCTTTACGTTTCTCAGGCGGGAGGTAACAATCTCGCCGTCGATCAGCTGGTAGATACCCGGAAGGATATTGATTTCACAGGGCGTTTTCTGGCAGATATCAACGATTTCCCGGATTGCCCGGCGGTTTGCCGAGGGAATCGTAATCAGAATCTTCTGAATCTGATATTTCTCCGCTGCCGCGGGAATCTCTGACACATCTCCCACAATCGGAACGCCCAGCAGCCGTTTTCCCCATTTGGACGGCTCCCGGTCGATAATGCAGCACACCTTCCGGATGGATTCCTTGCTCAGACGGGTTTCCTTGATCACCGCCGCGCCTGCATCCCCGGCGCCCACCACCATCAGGTTCATCCGCCGGTCCGCCGACGCCCGGAAGTACTTATTTCTCACAAGGCGCAGGAACCGGTAAGAAAAGCGGGTGGCAACCGTCGCCGCCAGCAGCAGTACAAAATACAGCAGCACGTAGCTCCGGAAAATCGGTTTTCCAAGAATTACCATCCCTAAAACCTGAAGAATGCTGGAGACAGCGGCTGCCGCCGTAATGTTGCACAGCTCCGTGATTCCAGCATATTTCCATAAAGTCGTATAAAGTGAAAACAAATAGTAGACCACAACCGTTACGACCATATTGACCGGCAGATACCAGAGCACCGTGTCAACAAACCGCTCTTCGATTTGATCAAACTGAAATTCATATCTGATCCAGATACTTGCAAAGGAAGCAATGGTAATCGCAATGAGATCCAGAATCAGGAAAGTAACCATACTTCTGCTGACATGCAGTTTCCGGCGCTGCGCCTGTCTCCTTTCTCCTGCCTCCCAGTCCTCTGAAAAACAGGATCCGTCCGCAAGCTGCTGTGCCTGTCCTGCATCGGCAGCCACCGTTGCCTTTGTATAATCTTTCCCTCTCATTTCTCATCACTCCCTAATGGTATTTCATCTTCTTCGCAGAACTGCAGCAGCCGTTTATAGGCCTGCTGTCCTGTCTCTTTTTCTTCGCCGGTCAGGTAACGGCAGACCTCAATCCACTCTGCCTCTTCCCCTGACGCATAGCTGCACTTTTCACTGAGCAGGTACCGCAGCCGCTTCTTGCGCACCGGCCCGTACCTCAGGTCGGAAAGGTATTCGCAATTCATTTTCATTGCGAGGTATTCCAACAGTGAAACCTCTACCATTCAAAAGTACCTCCAGAATCACATAATAATAGTTATGTTGTATTTATTCTGTCATTTACATAATGTCAAAACTACTTTAGCATTAATTCTACACAGAAAGATAAAAAAAGTCAATGTTTCTGAGAAGAGATTCCATCGCTATTTTGAGCGAAAATGTTCTCTTCTGTATTTTTGTGCTCCAAAAAGAAAGAAAACGAGGACATGTGTGTGTTGTTGACTGAAAACACAGAAATTTTATTCATTTTCCAACTTTTTATCACTCTTCTTTTTTGCCGGATTCCCGGCATTTTTCCTTTTTCATCCTCCAAAATACAACATAACTATTATTATGTGCCAAAACTCAAATCACAAGATTCAGTTGTTCAATCTTCTCCCTCCAGGATGCGATTCCGTCGGATGCATAAATTCTTGTCACTTCCATGCTGCTGTGTCCCAGAATATCTGCCAGCAAAACCAGATTTTTTGTAAGATGAAAAAAGTTTCTTCCAAACAGATGCCGCAGATTGTGGGGAAAAACCGTCTCTTTTGGAATTTCCGCCCGCTCCGACAATCGCTTCATCTCCCTCCAGATATTGGAGCGGTCCACCGCCTTTCCGTTTCTTGTGATAAAAACCATTCCTGACTGAAGCTTCTGATCCCGGATATACTGTTTCAGCTTATCACAGAGCTTCTCCGGCAGAACCACCAGCCGGTATTTCCCCTTGTTCCATACCCGCACGATCCCGCTGTCGACGTTTTCCACAGTAAAAAACTTCAGTTCACTGACCCGGATTCCTGTGGAACACATGGTCTCCATCATCAGGGCAAGCCTCTCCTTTCCCTCGCTGCGGGCAGCGGCAATCAGCCGGAAGTATTCTTCCCGGTTCAGCTCTTTTGGCACCTCCTCATATATTTTTCTCTGGGTCTTTACCCTGCGGAGCTTCCACCGCTCCAGGCCGACGCAGACCAGATACTGATTCAGCGCCACCAGCATGGAATTTACACTGCTCAGCGCATAATGCTCGATCAGCCAGTTTTTGTACTGCAGCAGCTGCTCCTTTGTGATCTCCTCCGCAAATTCCCCGTCGGCAGATTCCTGATGGCTGCTCATATACCGGAAAAAGGTTTTTACATCCGTTTTATACTTCTGGATTGTCGCGGGCGCATTTTCTCTCTCGATCAGATATCCCTCAAAAAGTTTCATAGTTTCTTTTCTTTCCATAATTCTGTACCTCCGTTATTAACATTGCACCACCGGATCCTTTCCGCCGTCCGCAGCCATTCCGGCCGCAGAACACGCTCGTTTACCCGCCGGACAGCTCCTGTACCGGCGATTCGACAGCTGCTTTCTATATCATTCCCTTCTGATACGGGAAAATTCCATGGTTACCAAATTTCAGTTGCCATTCAGCCTGTATGCTGTCTCATTCATTTTCAGCAGAATGACGCAGAATGAATTTTCAGTCTGCGGGCATCCGGCCCATCGCGAAGCGATTGTTTCATGGACGGACGCCGTAACCGTTCCGCTGGCTGAACGGTTACAGATTTCGTTTCTCTATTCTACCATAACTGATTCTCTCAGAGTGAGTCTGGTAACAAATTGACACAAAATTCGTGTGAAAACGATACTAGCATCCGGCTGCACTGCTGCGCTTTCTCTCAGAAAAACGAAAAACTCATCAGATGGGCGTTCCATCTGATGAGTCTCAGACATTTTTTGTAACAGTTCAGCCAGCTGAACTGTTACGGCATCCGGCCATTGAAAATCGCTTCGCGATGGGCCGGATACCCGCAGGCTCTGCGTTTTCATACGGTCTGTGCAGTAAATGCACAGACCTGGCTGAACTGTAACCAATTTTTTCTGTTCCTGTTCTCAACTTCTTTTCTGCCTTCGCAGCCTGCTGAAAAGGCTGTAACACCTGGTCAGGACCGGGCGCACAGGGCGGAAAACCGTCCACACGTGAGCGAAAAATTCCCACCAGAAATCTCCGGGCTGAATTTTTCTGCCCTTTCTTCTGACACAGTAAATCAGGCCGAAGATCTGATCCCTGCGAATCGGTCCTTCCACCTGCGTCTGCCCGTCGCCCACAAGGTAGTATCCGTCTTCCTTCACCCGGCAGATCCGGTGCATGACATACTGCCCGGAATCCCGCTGAAAGAAAACAATATCCCCCTTTTTCAGTTCCCGGTCCGGCTTGCGGAAATATACGTAATCCCTGGCGTGAATCAGGAACGGAGACATACTGCTGCCGGAAATCAGCAGAGAGACCTCCTTCCCTTCCTCCGTCAGCCCGCGGAGCACGTCCAGGTATTCCCTTGTATCCACCACTCTCGTCATGGGCGGTATTCCTCCTCATTCAGAATTTCGTAACCGTTCCGCCAGCGGAACGGTTACGGCATCCGGCCATTGAAAATCGCTTCGCGACGGGGCGGATGCACGCAGGCTCTGCGTTTTCATCAGAAGTCCATCGCCATCCGGCTGGATTCCTCCTCGCTCAGTTCCGTCACCTTTGTCTCCATCACCCGGTACACTCTCTGGCAGAGATTCAGAACGCTGGGACGATGGGTGGTGACGATACAGGTTTTGTTGGGATGCTGGCGGACAATATTCCGCAGCACATTCCGCTCGGTGGTCACATCCAGCGCCGATGTGGCCTCATCCAGCAGCAGCACAGGCGCATCCCGCAGAACCGCCCGGGCAATCGCGATCCGCTGGGCCTGTCCTTCGGACAATCCCCGTCCCCGCTCGCCCACGTTGCTGTTGATCGTCTCCGGCAGTTTTTCCACGAAATCCCAGGCGCAGGATACCTTAAGGGCTTCGATGATCTCCTCGTCGGTGGCGTCTTCCTTCACCATCCGCATATTTTCCGCTATGGTTCCGGAGATGATGGTATTTCCCTGGGGCACATAGGCAAACAGATGCCTCGTCTCCGCGTTCATCGGAATTTCCCTGCCGTCCGACGCACAGAGAGTGACGCTGCCGTCCTGGGGCCGCACCAGGCCGAGAATCAGACGGATCATCGTCGTCTTTCCCTCTCCGGACGGACCTACAAGGGCGACAATCTCCCCCGGATTCGCCTCAAAAGCAGAATCTGTGATGACACGGGTTCCTTCCATGTAAGAAAAGTTTACATCCTTCATCTGCACACGGAAACCGTCCGCCGCATAGGGATCCATCTCGCGGCTCTCCGGAATATGTACCTCTCTGGGAAGCTGCACCAGCTCACGGATTCTGTGGGCGGACACGGAACTGTTCAGAAACGAAGGAATGATGGAGACAACGTTGCTGAAAGCCGAAGAAAGACTGCTTCTCTGCTGGAGAAACAGCGTCATGGTTCCGTAGGTGATATCCCCGGTCCACAGGCGGAACAGACAGTAGCCGAACGCGGCAAACTGTACCAGCGTGCCCATAATCGACATCAGGATATTGGTTTTGATGGAAAACATGTTGTATTTCAGACTGATATTTTTGAACTTTCCCTGCCACCAGCGCATTTTTTTGCTGTAATGGGGCGCGATTCCGAAAGACTTGATCGTGTCGAAGTTATAGATCGCCTCCACCTCGAAAGTCATCAGATCGCTGCTCATCTCCCGGACCTTCTTGCTGTAATCCCTCTGCTTTTTGATCATAAACCGGGACATGAGAAGCATAAACGGCGCGCTTGCCAGGGCGATCACCGCCATGATCCAGTCGTAATGGAGAATCACGAAGAAAGTCGCGATAAAATTGTAGATGGCGATGATGATGGTCGGAAGCCAGCTGATGGCATTGCCGCTGACGGTTCCGATATCGCCGTTGAACCGGTTCAGGATATCTCCGTTGGAATACTTATTCAGCGCCAGCCAGTCGGCGTCCACAATCTTGTCGAAGATATCCGCCTGGATATCGTTGTTGATATCAATACTGAGCTTTGTGGAGATTCTGCTGATAATACTCCCGAAAGTCAGGCTGAAAGCCGTGCTTCCCACCATCACCGCAATCACGACCCAGAGCCTGCTGGTTTCAAAGCCTGTGATGATATCGATCAGATACTTGCTGGCAACGCTGCTCACCAGTCCCATGGAGGTGCTGAATATTCCAAGAATAATATAGAAGACAATCGCCCCCTTGTAGCGGGCGCTGTAACTGAAAATCCACTTCCAGTCGTCAATAATCTCCCCGAAGGTTCCGTCTTTCCATCGGGAGACCAGAATGTCCAGCGACTCAAAGGCCGGATTTTTATTTTCCATTTTGTTCTCTTCGTCCATGCGATTCCTCCTGTTTGGTATCTTTCTTTTTCTTCATTCCTCCTGCAGCGCATTCTCCAGACATTTTACCGCTTCCCCGGAAATGGTGCATCCCAGGTGATAGACCGGGAGCTCCGCCAGCAGCTTTTCCATCAGGTCCATCGCCCGGATATGGTCTTCCATATTCCAGCGGTTGATGGTGATCTGGCTGTACAGAAGGGGAAAGGCCTGTCCCGGCGTCAGACGCTCCGCCCGGTTTTCCTTTGCCTGGCTCAGCATGACGATCGCCCGGATCGGATGCGCTTCATTGTTGCACACTTCAGAGGTTCCGCAGACCGGCCAGCCCTGGGCGTGCCAGCGGCCGTCAATTTTTCCCAGCAGCGCCCGGTCTCCGTTGACCGTCCGGCTGCCCCGGTATTTCTCCCAGAGATTCGCCTGGGTCGTTTTTCCCGTCTCCGAGGGCGCGGAGAACAGAATCGCCTCGCCGTGGTCCAGCACATAGGCGCAGTGAAGCACCAGACTGTCCCTGCGGATCATGCGGCGTTCCAGCGCCAGAAGGGAAGTGAACACCGGGTCAATATGAAGCCCTTCGATCCTGTCCCTGGCGAGAACCACCTCCGCCCGGTCCGGTCCGGTCTCCCGGTAGCAGGCGTAATAGCCCTCGGTACCCTTCACGCCGATCAGGCGGCTTTCCAGCGCAGGATGGCCGCCGGCGCTGTGCTCCGGTGCTCCCTCAGTTCCGCCTCTCGACGCTTCCGCCGCACTGTCTTCTGTGATTCCGGCTGTTTCCTGGAACACCACGAGATCCGGCCGGCGGGCGATGACCTTTCCGGTCGGCTGGGGGAGGACGTCGGAGACGCGGATTTCGTAGGTGTATTCCGGTTGAGGGACGGAAATGTCGTCTTCGCCATATGTTTCCCCGGCGTGTATGAAATCAGAATGTCCCGATTGGGCGAACAGAAGAAAATATTCCGGTACAGGAATATCTTCCGCACAGATCAGTCGAAAGCAAAAAGAGCCTATCTGAAAAAGCTTGTCCATGATATTCTGCCTCCATATGTACTGTAATACAGAAAAACGGCCGGCACACGGTTTGCCGACCGCAAAACTGAAAGTTTTCAAATAGAATCATGAATGATTCGGACGGTTTGCATCGTCCAGGACCGCATAGCCATAATGACTGTAATGTCCCGTACCGTTTACGTCTTCGGAAGTCCATACAGCATACTGTCTGCCGTTTCCTGCGTCAGCGCCAAGCGTAATATTTCCGACAGCGGACGCTTTATGATACTCGTAATAAGTATTTGTCGCAGTATTCAGACTGGATCCGTTGGCGCAGGGCGCTCCGTGAAGCTGACCGTCTAACGGTGTAGATAATCCCCGCCAGATTGTCGTGTTATCGCATGCCTCCCTGCCATGTGAACCTCTGCGATCATGCCAAGTGTTTCCTGTAAAATGGTCGCCATTCCCGGACACCAGACAATACAACGAATAACAGGCCGCGACATACTCATTCGGAGCAAATCTCTGAACCGTTGTCGCCGGTTAACTCCATACTTTTTTCATCATTTTCTTCCTCCCTCAGCAAATTATATTTCAAGTAATCTTTTACAAACTGGTAGATGCCCTGTTCCATAACGCCGTCAGGATCCGCATACTCTTCCTTTGCCAAAGCAACCGCTTCACTCACCGTCCTGGGTGTCTGAAACAGTTTCCAGAGGAAACTGCAGGTTTCGTTCAATGAGATTACACTGTTTTCAAATACTCCTGCTTCGCCCACCGGAATCAACACAGCTTCCCCTGCGATCTCGCGAAGCATGAAATCAGGATTCGCCATAAACCGTACAGAATCTGCAACATTTTCCTTCCGGTTCAGAGAACTTTCTGTTTCGTTCTTTGAGGTTTCCCCGGATGTCTGATAAATTTTCTTCAACATACTCCTCCTCATTGGTCTGCCTCATTGTATGTAACAGTTCAACACGCTGAACTGTTACGGCATCCGCCCATTGAAAAATCGCTTCACGATGGACCGGATGCCCACAGGCTCTGTATTTTTATTCAATCTGTACAGTAAATGCACAGGCCTGACCGAACTGTAACGTCTCTTTACAGAAAATATCCTTTCGGAAAATATGTATGACATATCTGATTTACTGAGACTCCCTTGTGTCCTGAAGCAATTTCAGGTATGTATGCGTATATCTGCACAGGTATTCAGGAACCTTATCATACTCTCCGGTTTCCAGCTTTGCACTTGCCACGCATACTCTGCAGATCGGCCGCAGTCTGCACTCTATGCACTGCGGCGCAAGACGGAATTTTTTGGATTCCTCCGCAATGACCTTCCAGGATGCTTCAAATCCCATTTCAAAAACCGGAACAGAGGGTTCAGAAAGCGTAATACATGGCCGCATCTGTCCCTGCCAGTTTATGGCAAAAGAACAATTTCCCGCCATACAGGAAATACCCGCCGGATATTCCGCCTCTGTATTTTCAACGCGTTGCAGCATCTGAGCAACACAAAACTGAAAATCTTCCGGTGAAAGTTCTCCCCTCAGTCTGCCCATCTCAGCCGCCGCTGCATCTTCCGGCAATAATCTGGCTTGCTTTTCCAGAGGAAGCAGCCTGTCTCTGGTTCCCGGAAGCATATAAGTGTCCAAATGAACCGGAGAGTCAAACGCTTTCCCCACCGCAAAAAGCGCTTCCATATCCTCAAAATTGTCTTTTGTGATACTGCCGTTAATTTTCACATCAACACCTTTGTCATGGAGCAGACGAATCGCCTTTCTCGTTTTTTCATATCCTCCCGGATAATGGCACAGCGACTCATACGTCTCTTCCTTTGCCCCATACAGAGTAATATTCATCCGGCGTGGTTTATGTTTTCCGAAAAAGTCAGCCCACTCTTCGTCCAGAAGTGTCCCGTTGGTATTGACGGTAAGGATCATCCCCATGTTTCTGAGCGCAAGATACAGTCTGCGAAACTCCGGAAATAACAGCGGCTCCCCGCCTGTAAGCATCAGCATCAGCACTCCGGCTTCCTGCATCTCCTCCCCCAGACGGATCCACTCATCCGCAGTCCGCAGACTTCCCTGCGCCTCCATCTCAGAACGGCCGAGACGGACGTAGCACATTTCACAGCTCATATTGCAGAGCGGAAGAAGCTCCAGTGTTCCGTTGATCGGCCGCTGCATCATGGACGCACGCTGAATCATCATTTTTTCGACAGTATTTTCATAAATCGGAGATTCCATAACGCTCTCCTATGCTGAAAAAGGTCAAGTTGCTTTTTTTATATGTAGTTGCAGGATGAGCGTGAACTCAGGAACGGTTCGGATGGCCGGGAACTGTGTTTGATACCCGTCCCTGATAATGCCATGTTCTGTTCCCGGATGTAGTTGTCCAGTAAATGTAATCATCCGCCCGCACCGTACTGATATCACGCGGAGTCGTATAACTATCATCTGTATAAACTGTACATGACAAATTGCCTAATCCATTTGTGTTAATTTCTGTCATGGACTCAGCTACGTTATTATTATCACTGTCAACAAGCCACTGATGCGAGGTCTGACCACAATAATCATCATCATGAGTTACTCCTGCCTTTACAGGATCACTGTAAAAACAATATTCAGTCTGATTGGCTTGACCAGTTAAACACTTCACACCCCAACACACCGCCACATACTCATTCGGCTCAAAGCTCTGGACTACTGTTCTTGGTGTACTCCACATCTTCTTCATCATCTTATACCTCCATAATTTATTTCTCAGAGTTACCTTAAAAATTATTGCTCCATAATAACTGTCTAATCTTTCCCAAAGGGGATGCCAATCATCTTTTCATACATTTGTTCCATCACAGCATCTATTCGACGGCTTGACAGCATTCCCAGACTGCCGTCAGAGGTCAATCACTGAATGATCTTGTACTGTTTCAGCAGTTCTACCCTCTTACTTCCGATCTCAATGCTCTCCCGAACATCGTCTCCTTCGGTTCCGCGCGTCTCTTTCACATACTTTCCGATTCTGGACATCCATGCCACAGGCAGAAGAAACGGATATTTCTTTACATATGGATACGTCCGTTCCATGTACTTCCTGTCCGGAAAAGCCGAGTGAAGCAGCGACGCATTGGCTTTCTTTCCCTTCTTGTCCTCGCTCACCGCCTGCAGCGTGATGTTGCTGCTGTGCTTCCGGCTCATGTTCGAATCACCGAACACTCCGCCATCCAGCAGATCTTCAAGGAGAGCGTCTCCGTTGGCATTCTCTCTCTGCCAGAGTTCCGGATAACAGGCCTTTTTTCTGTCGAAGTTCAGCGTCTTCTCACCGATATCAAAGAGAGCTGCCGCAAAGTTCTCCGCATGGACCTGCGCACAGGACCGGTACAGATACTCCCAGTCAATCTCGGAACCATATGTATTGGCATACAGCACAATGTCGCAGACCTGACGGATTCCGAAACCGCTGTGAAGGAAATGCTTGAACGCGTGAAAGATCAGATACAGCAGATGGTCGGTATGTCCCATGGTATAAACCTGGACGCCCTGCACCTCCGTCTGAATCTTTCGTCGGAAAACATCCTGAAAAAACTGATTGAAATCTCCATAGGCTGCTGAATGAGAAGGAAAGAGTTCCTTGTGAAGTTCAATATGAAGCGCCCCTCCTGTTTTCAGGTAGGGAACTTCCCCCTCTTTCTCCACCTCTTTTTCCGGTTCCAGATATTCCATTCCATTCTCGCGGAACACGCGATCACAGGCCTGAAACTGTCCCCAGGGAATCAGTACATCCTCATCCCCGGAAATTCTGTAATCCGGATTTCTGTACAGCTTTCTGCAAATCATCCCCTTTACGACCACAGGAGTCAGATTTTCTTCCAGCAGCTTCTGATAGAGATTCAGGAACTCCACTGTTTTTCTCTCCTGCAGCATCACCTGCCGGATCACCTGTTGGCGGATATAATCCTTCTGGTTCTCCGGCAATGAACGAAAGGCCGGACATGTGTAGACTGTCTCAAATACCATAGGAAGAACCTGATGCTGCGCCGCCATGCGGAACAGTTCCATCCATTCCTCCGCGGAGATCTCTGTGTCCCACTCTGCCTTTTTTCCTTCCGGAAAGCATCGTAAAGCCTCCAGTAACCTGTCACCTACCTTGTCTTTCATCTGCATCTTTCATTCCCTGCTTTCGTTTGTGAACAGACTGCTTCTTTTCCGCAGCATCCCGTCGGTCAGACGGCTGCCTTCCAGCTGCGTTAAAAAATTGGCAAACTTCACAGCTTTCTGATTTTCTAATAAAGTATAGCATGTCAAAAAGAATACCGCCTCATACTAAAGTAGGTGGTATTCTCTGTTTTTTAAGAGTTTTTCAATATTTCAGACAATTTTCTTTTATAGTTCCGTCGGGTCTGTGCATTTCCTGCACAAGACATATGAAAACGCAGAACCTGATGGAACCATGCTACAGTTCAGCGGGCTGAACCGTTACGGAATTACAACATTTCCCGATAAAATTACTTGTTTTTTCCACGACCAAATGGTATGATAATAGCTACAAAGGAGAATCTATTCATAAAAAGGAGACGGTTTTTGAGCCGCAGAAGAGTGGGATTCCGCCATATAAAAGGGAGGGAATCCATTCATTGAAACAGAAACACGAAAGCAGCCTAAACGCCAGTGAACGCCGCGTCGCCGAAGTGCGGGCTCTGAATCTGTTCAGCGACACGTTTCTGTCTGTCGCCCTGAACGATGCAGCCGCCTGTCAGCATGTTCTTCGAATTCTGACAGGCATCCCCGATCTCACAGTGAAAGAGATCCGCACCCAGTACCGCATTTCAAACATCACATCTCACGATGCCATTCTTGACGTTTTCGCAGAAGACAGCAAAGGGAAACTGTACAACATTGAAATCCAGCGAAAAGACACCGTCGACCACGCCAGAAGAACCCGCTTTTACACTTCCATGATTGACAGTGAGTCTCTCGCAAAAGGAACAACCTATGCAGAAATGCCTGATGTCTATATCGTTTATATCAGCGAGACCGACCTGTGGCACTCCGGAAAAACTGTTTGCCCGGTGCGGAAGTTTTTTGCCGGAACCCGGATTCCCTATGAGGACGGGATTCACATCCTGTACGTCAACGCAGCTGTCGATGACGGAAGCGACGCGGCAAAACTGATGCGGTACTTCAAAACATCCGATCCCCGTGATATGAGTCAGGGAGCGCTCTCACGGCGGATACATTTTCTGAAGCAGGAGGAAGGAGGTTATCAGATTATGTGTGATATCAGCTAAAAATGGTTTCGGGAAGGAGAAGAAGCCGGATTAAAAGCTGGCAGAGAAGCTGGATTGAAGGCCGGCAGAGAAGCCGGATTGAAGGCCGGCAGAGAAGCTGGTCGAAAGGACGGGTCTGTCAGTCAGGCAAAAAAGACTGTTTATAACATGGCAAAAGCTGGCCTCTCCATTGAAAGCATCGCTTCCTTTGTCGATTTCAGCATTGAGACGGTAACCCGCTGGCTCTCCGAACAGCCAGTTCCGGAAAACGGAAAGCGATAAAGCAGGAACAGTGAAGCGAAAAGAAACCAGAGAGCAGAACAGAGGCAGCAGGCCGGAACATAAATTTCCGGCCTGCTGCCTCTGTTTTCTTATCATAACCATTTCGCCTACGGAACGGTTACTTCTTGTCTTTTCTTATCCTATCTCTGTCAACTCTCCGGAGCATCATCTTCCGGCATATCCTGAAACAGAGGTTCCAGCATCAATTTCATATCTTCCAGTTCCGGATGTTCTGCTGCAAGCGCATAAACTCCTGCCAGCATAGCCGGCACGTTCTCCGTCTGCCGCATCACCGCAGTCTGGAACATCGCATACTCCATCATTTCTCTCGCAAGCAGAATCTCATATTCCTTTGCATGATCCTTTGCAAGCGTCATGAGGGCAGCCAGGGCGGTTTCATAAAACCAGGAGGCTTTTTCGTTCTCCTTCATTTTCTGACACAGCATAATCGCGTGTGAACAGTCCTCGTAAATGTCATTTCCGATTTCCTGGCTTCGGTCTTCTCCAACAGTTTTCAGCGCTTCCCTCTCTTTCTGCACCGCTTTTTCAAAATAACTGATCGCCCTCCGGTAATCTTCTTCTGTATTTTTGTTAGCATAGTAAGCTGCCAGCTGATTGAAGGCATTATATTCATAGATACGCAGTTTGTCGCTGCGCTGACTGTCCGGCAGCTGCTCCATCTGTTCAAGAAACCGCAGGAAGCTCTGAAGACCGATTTCATCTTTGCCTGTCGCCAGATAATGCTCCGCCCGTTCATAAAGATCCTCAAGTTCTCTGCATTGATCTTTCTGCTTCGGCTCATCTTTCACGATCCGGATCCCAAGGTTTTTCTCAAGATCATTGAACAATGCTTCATATTCCGGATGTTCCTTCAGAATTCCCAGAATCACTTTCAGATAAGGCCATACCTCTTTTTCGTCTGAGCCCCTGGATATTCTGCTCTGAAGCTGTCTGATGCAGATGTTGATCAGCTGTTCCTGATACGTCGATTCTTCCGGACATAACTGAATCAGGAGATAAAGAAAGCGAATCGCTTTGTCGGAATATGTCTCTGCCATCGTTGTCTGTCCGGTCAAGTAACCGATATCTTCAAGCATCAGAGTATCTTTCACGGTATCTTCCAGAATTTCCATAATCCGGGTCTCGTCTTTGATGTTTTCCAGCGCCTGCTCCTCACACGCAACCGCCTTCCGGAAGTACTCGATTCCCTGTTCCATCTTACCGGATTCAAGATACATAGCGCCAATCCGGTTGTAACTGCTGTACATGCAGATAATCCTTCCCTGGTCCCGCTTTTCTTCCGGAATGCTCAGCGTCAGATCAATGCTTCGCTCGAAGTACCGAATCGCCTCGTCATACCTCCCCATCATCATAGCCGTACAGGCGACAGAATAACAGATTGCGGAAAAATTCGGGGTATATTTGTCATTTCCCGACACAGTGTCAACGGACTCATAGATGTTCAGCGCCCTGTGATACAGATCCAGGCATTTCTCCAGATATTTTTCACGATCTATGTTCTCATAAAAGTCAGCAATTTCCATGTAAATGTCAGGCAGCATCAGCCGGTATGATTCCTCCGGCTCTGTTTTCAGGAATTCTTCCGTCAACGCCAGGGTCGCCTCAAAACAACGCTCCGCCCGGTCATACTGCTTCATGCGAACCGCAAGCTGCGCAGCCCGGAAATATGTACCGATATAATCTGTGTATGCACGATATGTTCGGATTTCTCCGATGATCTCCGGCCAGATCTTTAAAGCATCCTGGTAATACGCTTCCGCTCTGGGCACATATTGAATCTCTGATCTGCCAAGTCTGGCATACTGATCTCCTGTCAATGTGTATGCGTTGGCAAGATCCATCCTGCTTTCGACGGTCTTCTCGTTTTCCGCGATTTCTCTGGAGAGATCGCTGAATTTCTGTGCATAATTTGCCGCCACCGCCCAGTCATGATAGGAAGAGGACCGGCTGTAGACAATGATCAGCTTTTCATAGCTGACTGCCAGGGATTTCCGGCTGGCCAACGTCTTCTGCTTCTCATTCAGACGTTTTCGGATCTCGAATGCTCGGAGATAATAGTTACGGATTTTATCCGGATCTCCTTCAGTCAGCTGAAGCCACTCTGCATAGCGATGGAAGCAGAAAGACAGATCCCACCGATATTTGTCCAGTTCAATCTGCTCCGCCAGACGGACGGCAATATCCATTGCCCGTTCCAGATATGGCCGGGCCTTTTCCAGAGCATCTTTCTCCCATGTGCCGATGCGCATCCACGCATTCCCGACCTTGTTGCAGGAAATCTCAATGTTCCGCTGCCTTTCAGGAGATTCCCCACACTTCTCCATATTCTCTTCTTCCATCTGCAGGGCTTTTTCATAGTAAGGAAGCGCTTTCTTATAATTTAAAACTCCACCGGCTTTTTCGTAAAGATATCCCGTCTGCTCGAGAACCCTTATGATTTCACCGGTTATTGTGACAGATCCGTACTCTGCCTGGAGCAATTTCTCTGCCCAGCGCAGGGATTCATCATAGAAACGTCTTGCCTCTCTTAGCGCCTGGTCTGTTCCAAACGCCTCATAAACTTCTCCCTGATGGCACAGAGAAGCAGTGAGCGTTGAAAGATTCCTCATTGTAAAGTTGGCGGACGTCAGCGAACGGGCATAATCCACGCCCTTACGGGCATAGTCCAGCGCCTGTTCCAGATACCTGTCTTCTGCCAGCCGGATGGATACCGTACAGATTCCATGGCAGACTTTGATCATATTTCTGTAATTGGCGTTGAGACCACGCACCATCGACGCCTCATACGCCAGACGGTATGCCTGTTTGAGAGTCTCCAGGGCGCGAAGCAGTGCATCCTGCCCATCCAACATCGTACACGCAAACGCAATCCGGTACCTGAGATCAATCAGCTCATCCACACAGCCGCTGGTGTATCTCCCGTCATATGCGTTCAGAACCAGTTCGGAAGCCTCTTCGTACAGAGCAATCGCACGCCGGATATTCTCATTACTTTCCATGTCAATGTACGTCCCGGCAATCCGGCGCAGAAGATTGGAAAGGCCAAGCAGATTTTCTCCGGAAGCATGAACCCGGATCAGCCCGTGCAGAATATCCTCTGCCTGCCGATAGTATTTCAGAGCTATCTGAAGCTCTTTCTGCGAACTCATCTGATGATGGACAAACCCGATCCTGCTGCAGAGATTCGCATAATTTCTCATGTATGTCTCATCCCTGTTGACGCTCAGCGCCGCCTCCATCCATATCTCTGCCTGCTCATACAGGGCAAGCGCCGCCTCCATACTTTTGCTGCTTCCGATTTCATCCAGCCAGTCTCCTTTTTCCTGGAAGGCGATCGCGAGCTCCATGGCGTTGAAATCATTTCGCTCCTTTTCCAGCATGCGTTCTCGAAGTCGGATCGCCCGGTCAAAATATTCTCCTGCCTTTGCAAGATCTTCCAGCGATTCCATTTTTACCAGTAGATCCCCCATCTTTGCATATCCAAGAGCCATGACATGGCTCCAGCCTTCCTGATTCAGACTTCCCTTTTCCGCACGTTCCAGAATTTCGATCAGATCTGTCAGAATTTCATAATATTCCTGCAGACCTGCCCTGCTCTCCAGAAATCTCTCTGCTCCTTCCGTCTCAAAATAATAAAGCGCATGAAGGAGATCCTCCGCCGTCTCCTGCCGGAATCGCTTCGCCGAATCCTGCTTATCCGGAGCAAGCGACTGATACGCAAGCTTCAGAATCCAATAGCCATGATCTTCCATACACTGGCGATATAGTTCTTCTCCGAAGAATTCCAGTTCCGGCAGTTTTTTTCTGACTGATGCGGAAATGCTGCGGATATATTCTTTCCCCATATCGGCCTGGATCAGATGATAGGAAAGCTCCTGCTGGCGAACCGAATCCTCCCCCGGCAGAGTCATCAGATACTCAGCGATTCGTCGGTGCAGAAGCTTCCTCTCATCCTCTGACAGGGATTCCAGGATTCCTTCCCGAAGGGCACGATGGAGGAAATCGTAGCGGCCGTCCAGGCGCAGCGTATACAACTCGTTCATGGAATGAATCACCTGGGAAAAATGCAGAGGGACAAACCGAAGCCCCTCCCGATTCAGAAGCTGTTCCAAATCCATGCTCCTTAAACCATGTCTTGACACAGAGAGATAATCCATGCACCTGTCGACCGCCGCGCTTTGGATTACCCTGGAACTTTTTCTCAGCGTCTCTGCCGCCATCTGCTCCAGATCATCAGGAAACTGATTTACAATTTCGCTCTGACGTCGGTTGGTTCCTTCCATAAAGTCTTCAAACTGACCGATCCAGTTATAGTCTTCCTCATCCATCAGACAAAGATGATTCGCCGCCAGATAAAGGAAAAGCGGATTCCTGGAGTTTTCTTTCTGAAAAAGCACATGACAGACAGCGTCTGACAGCCGTTTTCCATTGTTAAGGAGAACTCTGTCAATCACATCTTTTCTGTCCTCGTCCCCAAGCGGAGGAATCCGGTATTGTACTGCGTCGGACAGCGAAGAACCACTCTCTGCGACAGTAAGAAGGACCTTTATGTTTTTTTCTTTTTCCTGAGGGAGAAAAAGAAGACTCCGCAGATCCTTTCCGCCCGGAAGCTGATCTGCCGCATCTACCGCAAGCAGCAGACGGCGGCCGGTCTGTCCGTACAGACGATACAGCTGCAGAAGACGTTCCTGAAATCTGCGGTTTTCCGACCGGAAACTGTCCGGCCGGAAAATTCCCATTTTTTCCTCACGCGGCACTCTTTTTCCGGCGTCATCGGCTTCTTTTTTTTCTTCGCTCAGATGCGGAACTTCCAACCTTTTCTCCAGAAGCCACACTATGCAGCGAAGAATCTGTTCTTCATCTGTCGACAACGCTGTGTTTCCGCACATGACCGGAAGGACGTCCCAGCCTTTTTTCTCCATCTCCGTACAGATAAAGCTGAAACAGGTGCTTTTGCCTGTCCCCATATCTCCGGTCAGAAAACAGACCGACGTTTCCTCCTGCCCGATCTGCTCCATCACCTCACCGGCAAAAGCTGCACCGACTTTAAAATAACCGGCTTTCTCTCTCACATAATTCCACTGTTTCTGATGATCTTTCTCCTCCGGGCACATCCCGGCAGACAGTTTCCATTCATCCAGGAAAATTTCTTCCAGATGTTTTCGGATGCTCCGGCACAGCTGTTCATATGAAGCATCCGCATCCGGACCGATTCTGTAAAAATGAACATGTTCCCCTGCCAGGGCCAGGATTCTTCGTTTCAGAGCAGACATCTTTTCCCGGTACTGCCTTTCCCCCGGATCCGTCCCCGTCTGAGGATCTTCGATCTCACGGAAATAAAACAGTGTATGGTCGAGCGTATTTCTGTCATGGAAAGCTCCATACTCAATTTCCAGTTGAGTGACACTGATCTCAAGATCCTTCAGCGCCAGTCCCCGCTTCTCCGCTTCCTGACAGATATACTCTTTTCCCGGCACATAACCGTAGCGCTCCCCGAGAAATACAAGCATATAGGGTCTGGAACGGTCGATTTCGTCCAGACACACGGAAAGAACAGTCTGCTCAGGATCTTCGTTTCCGGACGTATCGACGCCCCATCGAAGGTCACACAAATTGACAAACTCTCCGTATTCTTTTGCTGTGTCGTTCACTTCAGGGATGATCCTGCTTCGCAGCAGGTCCCTCTCTCTGTGGAAATCCCTGAACGTACTGGATACGAATATACTTTTCATTCTTTCCTCCTTCCCGACGCACGGACCCTGTTATCCTCGCACAATCGCCGTAACCTTTCACCCGGCCGCCCCGCCGTCAATCGTCAGCACGGCGATCTCCGGCGGATTGTTGAATCTCGGAACCAGCTCCCGGTTTGTTCCCAGGCCGCTGGTGACAAACAGCTGAATCTTTCCAATCTGATACAGCCCGTGAATATAGGGCGGAAACCAGCCCTGATCTCCACCGTACATGCCGCCGAGGAACGGAAGCACCACCTGCCCGCCGTGATCATGGGCGCTGACCACCAGGTCCACATCCCACACCTCGCTGGCGTCTCCGAAAATGAAGCTGTCCGGCCGGTGCGACATCATAATCTTCAGGCGATCCGTGTCCTGAAACTCCCGGAGGAACGCCACCGTATCCGCCGGAGCGGCCAGCGCCCTGTTCTCTCCTGTCTTTCTGTCCGGGCCGAAGGCATAAGCATACATGCCGCCCAGGCGGATGGAAACTCCGCCCGCCTCCAGATCCACATATTCTTTATCCAGAACCACTGCCCCCGCGGATGTCAGCTCTTCCGTCAGACGGCTGTCCACCTGTTCCATATATGTGATCTCATGATTTCCCAGCGCATAATAGACCGGCGCCGTCTCTTTCAGCCGGGCAATCAGATTTACAGGCACCTCTGCCGATGAGGAATCCCCGTTGAGGATATCGCCGTCCAGCAGGATCAGATCCGGCTCCTGCTCTGCAATTTTTTCCACAAGCTTTTCATTGTCCTCACCGAACTCATGGTCATGCAGATCGCCAATGACGACAACCTTCAGTCCGGCGCCGGCGCTTCCGGCATGTACCTCGTACTTCCGGACCACCAGATAGTTGGCGGATACCCACAGACTCCCCAGAACATAGACAGCCGCCGAAATCATCAAGACTGCAGCGGCTGTCAGAACACGTTTCTTTTTTCTGCTCATGAATCACTTCTCTTTCTCAATTTGCTGCTTCCCTTCCGCCGCATTTCTCTGCCTTCCGGAAGAAGAAAAATCCCACCAGGAACATCAGGGAAAGCACTGCCACGCCATATCGGGAATTTCCCGTGAGCATCGTGGAAACTCCCATCACCGTCGTTCCGATAAACGCAGCGCCTTTTCCGAAGATATCATAGAACCCGAAGTACTCGCTGGACTTCTCCTTGGGAATAATCTTCGCAAAATAGGAACGGGACAGCGCCTGGATCGTTCCCTGGAACACTGCGACGCAGACCGCCAGGAACCAGAATTCCCAGGCCTTGTCCAGCTGCAGGGCAAACACCGCGATACAGAAGTAGGCCAGAATGGATATTTTGATCAGTCTGCCGTTCTCAAATTTCTTCGCGATTTTGCCGAAAGCAATCGCGCAGGGGAACGCAACGATCTGGGTCATGAGCAGCGCCAGAACCAGATCCGTATCGGAGATTCCCACATCGCTTCCGTAAGTGGTTGCAAGATCAATGATCGTATACACACCGTCAATATAAAAGAAAAATCCGATCAGGAAAAACAGAATCTGCCGGTTTCCCTCGTTTCCGAGGCCTTTTACCACGTCCACGATCCGCGAGAGGCTTTCCTTTACCGGATGTCCGACTTTTTCCACGTAGTGAATCTGCCGGTAGCTGCGGATCAGCGGGATCGTCATGGCCGCCCACCAGATCGCGTTGAGAAACAGCGCCAGCGTCATCGCCAGGCCGCCGCTGATTCCGATGGTATCGGCGCCGAGAATCAGTACCAGGGATGCGATAAACGGAACGCAGCTTCCGATGTATCCCCAGGCGTAGCCCTGGGATGAGATCTCGTCCATCCGCTCTTCCGTGGTCACATCCGTCAGCATGGAATCATAGAAAATCAGACTCAGCTGATATCCCGTTCTTGCAACGCAGAACACCGCGAGAAAGGCCAGCCATTTGCTCGCAAAAGCCATCGCCATGCATCCGATCGCCCCGGCCAGGAAGGAGCTGACAAACAACGGTTTTTTATAGTTCTTCGTATCCGCCATCGTGCCAAGCGTCGGCCCCAGAATCGCCACAAGGATCGTGGACAGGGACAGCGTAAAGCTTAGGAATGCGGTGGAATCGCTGTCGGCCAGATTTCCTGCCTCGGCGATATTTTTAAAATAGATCGGGATAATCGTCGTGCACAGCATTGTAAACGCTGAGTTGCCCACATCATACAGAATCCACTGCTTTTCCAGGCGTGTCATTTTTCCAGCCATAAGTTTGTCTCCTTTTTCTTTTATCATGGGCTTCAGTCAAAATTCCGGCGGAACCGTCCGGACAGAGGCGCTCCGGTGAGAATGGACTCGTTCAGTCCCTCCAGCTCTCCCGGCGCCTCGCTCACAGCTTTCCGGTACAGGGTAAGGAGATTTGTCGTCGCCGTCTCGCACTTGGGGTTGGGCTTCTTTCTCATGATCTGTCCCTCCATCGCGTCGTAATGGCCGCTCAGCTTCAGCGCGCCCAGCAGCGCCGCCCGCTTGATTTCATTGCGGCAGATCGGCAGATGGGTATAAAACTTCATTCCCTTCAGGCATTCCAGAATCTCTTCCTGGGAAAGCCGCGGAAAACATCTCTGAATCACATGGTTGCCCGGTGTGTTGGGGCAGATGGACGAGGCCGGTTCGTAGCGGAACGGATCCTTTCCGTCCATCTCCATCAGGGCGCGGTCCAGGTGCGTCTCAATCTCCGCGTGGGAGATTCCCGTCTGGTCTTCAAAAGCGTTGATGTAGGGATGACAGGTGGAATCCAGCAGAAAATGACAGGCAAAGCCCAGCAGATAGACGCGCATCGCGTCGTCCGGGTTTTCCTGAAAGACCGCGATCCTCTCGCGGAAAAATTCCTCCGCCGTCCGGCGGTGAAGCTCGGAACCGTATTCGGAAATCGGGTTTTTTGTCAGCGGATGATAGTAAAAGAAAATATCGGGACCGTGCAGGCCGATCAGATATAGCTTTTTATGTTTTCTGATTGTCTCCTTCAGGTCCTTCGGCAGTTTTTTCCAGACCTCTCTGCCAAACCGGTCATGTGCATACGTTGTAGGCATGTCTACCGCCTCCTTCTGATTCTGTATTGTGTCGTTGCAGTTCAGCCGGATCTGTGCATTCGCTGCACAGACCCTGTGAACGCATAGCGCCTGCGGACATCCGTCCATCAGACGTCCAGCCGGATCTGGATTTCCTCCTCGGCTTCCGCCTTGAAATCTTCCAGCTTGACCGGGCTGATGGTCGGAAGATGCTCCGTGGAATCCACGCCGAAGTTTCTCAGAAACTCCTCCGTCGTTCCCAGCAGAATCGGGCGCCCCGGCGCGTCCAGCCGTCCGAGTTCCTGTACCAGGTTATACTCGATCAGCTTGTTGATCGCATGATCGCATTTGACTCCCCGGATCTTCTCGATCTCAATCCTCGTCACCGGTTGCTTGTACGCGATGATCGACAGAGTCTCCATCATCACATCGCTGAGCACAGCCTTTTTCGGCTGCAGGGCAATATTGACCAGATATTCATAGTATTCCTGTTTTGTACACATCTGATAAGCATTTTCCAGTTCGATAATCTGGATTCCACGGTCTTCTCTCCGATAGTCGTCCATCATTGTCTGCAGGATCTTCCGGGTGGTTTCCGTGTCATGCCCGATCGCTTTCGCAATCTTTGACAGTTCCAGAGAATCGCCCATCGCAAAGAGCACAGCCTCGATGGCGGCTTTGGTGCGCTCAATGGTTTCCGGACGATGCGTCTCCTGGCTGCCTTCTGTCTTCTGATTCTTTTTCTGTTCCATTATTCCAATTCATCCTCGCTGTCTTCCTCTCCGGCCTCCGTATAGGGAACCACCACAGTCCCCTCGGCCTCCAGAGACTCCACCCGGATCTCTCCGAATGCTTCCTCCTGGACGATCCGGATCTTGCCTGTCTTCATCAGCTCCAGAATCGCCAGAAATGTGACGATAATCTGATTTTTGCCAGGCTGTGCTTCCAGCAGCGCGCGGAAGCTGAAGTTTCTGTGTGCGACTGCATACCGCTCCACATAGGTCATTTTGTCCGGAAGACTGATCTCTTCCTTCTCAATTTTTCCGAACTTGCTCCGGATCGGGTCAATCTTGTTCTCCTGTCTTCGCAGGATCGCCCGGTAGACGGCGTTGAGCCGCTCCAGCGTCACGTTGGAGAGAAGCTCGCTGGTGTCCACCGGCTCCCGGTACTCCAGGACTTCTTCCGGCAGCGTCGGCTTTTTGTATACGGAGCGGGACGCCTCATTCATCCGGTCCCGCAGTTCATAGGACATATATTTGTACATTTTGTATTCCAGAAGCTGCCGTACAAGCTCCTCCCTGGGATCCTGCTCCTCGCCGTCCTCTTTGGTTTCCTTCGGAAGCAGCATCCGGCATTTGATGTCCAGCAGCGTCGCCGCCATGACCATGAACTCGCTCATCACATCCAGGTCTTCCTGCTCCATCTGCTGAATGTATTCCAGATACTGCTCTGTGATCTCCACGATCGGAATGTCATAAATATCTATTTTGTTTTTATCGATCAGGTGCAGCAGAAGGTCCAGCGGACCCTCAAACACCGGAAGTTTTACAGGAATTCCCATTCCATTTCTTTCCTCTCTCCTGCACGTTTCTTTGGGCGGTCCGACGGCTGCAGTTCTGTCATGTGACGTCCAGCACCACCAGTTCTCTGGGATTATGGATACGGAACGGTACGGTGTGTTCTCCGCAGCCGGCGCTGATGATCCGGTACGTCCCGTTCTTTTCAAAACAGCCGTGGCAGTTTTTCGGGAACAGCCGGAAATCCGGGCTGACAAGCCCCCGGGTTCCGAAGCCGACCACTCCGCCGTGATAATGGCCCGACAATGTGATATCCGCCCCGAAACGTTCATAGGTATCCGCGTATCCCGGGTGATGGGCCAGCAAAACCGACAGAGCGTCCTCCGGCGGAGTGCCGAAGACATCCGTCAGTTCCGTCACCGGAAGTTCCCGGCGGCTGAAACGTTCATAATATTCTTTCTTCATCTCAAACCCGTAAATCAGCACCCGGAGACCGTTTTTCCGGAAGGAAGCCGTCTGATTTTCCAGATAGACCGCCTTCGTCTTTGCCAGTCCTTCCCGCAGCCTGTCATAGGCGTCTCCGTAAACCTCCGGATACAGCTTCAGGCGGTACTCGTGGTTTCCGCAGGCGTAATAAACGGGAAACTCTTCCGCCAGCATCTTTACGCTCATAAGGCCCGGCTCCAGAGGATAACCGGGCTTCGCCACAATCTGGTCTCCGCCGATCAGCACCGCGTCCGGCTCCTGGCTTCGCACCAGTTCCATCAGTCCCCTGTTGTCCGGGCCGTAAACCCCATTGTGCAGGTCGCTGATAAAAACAAACCGCAGGTTGTTTCCCTGTGGTCCGCACTTTCTGCTTTTCAAATCATATCTGCTTACTTTCAATTTCCCCATGTTCTGATTATACTGCAAATCAAAAATACACACAAGCCCCGGATTTTCGGACAGTTTCTCAGCGCCGCAGCCGCTCAGCTGACCGGACGGTCCAGCGCCTCTTTCGCCAGGCGGTCCGCCAGATCGTTCCATCGGTCTCCTGAATGTCCTTTCACCTTCCGGAACGTGATCTTCACCTTCTCCGACGCCTGCCGGTAGAACTCCCGGTAGGCTCTGGTGCCCTCTTTCTTTGCCTCCCACTGGCCCTCGCACCACTTGGAGATTCCCTCATAATCATGATAAATGCAGAGGCTGCGGATTCCGTGTTCCAGGCAGAATTCCATCGCTTTCATCGCCCCTTTGATTTCCCCTGCCACGTTCCGCATGGACGCCAGCTCCGGATCGGACCAGGCCTCCCTGAAATGCAGCTCCTGTCCCTTCCAGAACATGACAACGCCGCAGGAAAATCTCCGGTCCGGATGGTAATAGCTCCCGTCCACATAGGCAACCGCCTCCGGCTCCTCTCCGGTTCCCGGAGTCTCAGCCTGCGCCTCCGGGAGATTCACCACATCCCACGCCGCTGACGAAGGTTCCCCAGAGGCAGGTGTTCCGCCGGTCTGCCGGTTTCCCCCGGCGGCTGCAAAGCGTTCCGCCTCTTCCCTGGTTGGAAAGCTTTTAAAGACCGCCCCGGAAAATCCGTCCACCTGTTTCCTGCATTCTTCCCAGGTCAGATACACGCCCGGCACCCGCCCGCTCTGTACTGCATAAAATTTTTTCTTCGCCATTGTCATCTCCTTGTTCTTCTTTTCTGTTCCGGAAGCTGCGTTTACGCGGTGGGCAGAAGCCGTGTCAGAGCTTCTTCCAGATAATCGATAAAATCTGCCGCTTCCACATCCGCCGTATACACAATCGCAACGCTTCCGATTTCTTCGCCGTTCCTGGAATAGACGGCCCTTCCGGCGGTCTCTCCTTTCCGCACGGGCGCCCTGACTTCCTCCGGCAGTTCTATGTATTTTTCCACTCCCGAAAGCTTCTGTCCGCTGCAGTCCAGATAGCGGAATTCATTTTCAAAATTCACAGGCGCTTCCTTTTCCTTTCCCTGGATCACTTCGACAGGCTCCAGCGCCTCCTTGTTTTCATCCACGTATAGACTGCACTTTCCGAAGCCGTAGTTCAGCATCGCCGTGGCGTCCGCAAACCGCACCTTATGGTCCGGGGCTCCCATCACGACCGCAATCAGTGTGATTCCGTCCCTCTGCGCCACCGCGGAAACGCAGTATTTCGCCACAGAAGTACTTCCCGTCTTCAGCCCCACGCAGCCGTCATAGCTGGAAATCAGCTTGTTCGTGTTGGTCAGAGTAAACGGCTTCGTCCCCTGAGCCGTCACATGGGTGATGTCCTCCATCCAGATCGAAGAGTATTCCAGAATCTTCGGATAACGCTCGATCAGCTCTCTCGACACAACCGCCACGTCTCTGGCCGTCGTATAGTGTCCCGCCGAATCCGTCAGGCCGCAGCAGTCCTCAAACTTTGTGTTCTCCATTCCGAGCCCCGCCGCCCGCTCATTCATCCGTGCGACAAACTCGCTCTCCGTTCCGGCGATATGCTCCGCCATCGCCACCGCCGCGTCATTTCCCGACGCGATGACGATGCACTTGATCAGCGTCTCCACCGTCTGTTTCTCCCCTTCCTCCAGAAACACCTGGGAGCCGCCCATACTCTTTGCGTAAGCGCTAGTCGTGACCTCCTCATCCATCGTAAGGTTTCCGTTTTCCAGTTCATCAAAAATCAGAAGAAGCGTCATGATCTTCGTAATGCTGGCGGGACTCCTCTGCTCGTCTGCATTCTGTTCGTAAATCACCTGACCGGTACTGGCCTCCATCAGCAGAGCGGAAGGGGACGAGAGAGATAAGGCCGCAGTCTGGCTCTGTGCATCTGTCTCCGGATCCGCCCGGACAGACTCCGCCGGCCACAGCACGGTCAGAAACAGAAAAAAGGCACAGATTCCACAAAGAAATCGTTTCATACATACACCCCGTTTTGTTTATATGGTAATGTATGAGGAATCCATACCTTGTTATACCTTTTTTTGTACCAGGTGTTACAGTTCAGCCAGGCCTGCGCATTTGCAACAGTTCAGCCAGATGAACTGTTACAGCATCGGCGCAAACAGGCGCAGCACCGACTGTATCATGCGGACCGCCAGATTTCTGGAACGCACCTTCTCCAGCTGCATCTCCTCCGACACCTCAAACGTATTCAGGGCGTCCTGGCGGATCTGCAGCACAGAGCTGTTTTTATAGAGAAATACGCCGCACTCAAAATGCAGGTAAAGGCTGCGGTAATCCACGTTAAAGGTACCGCAAGTCGCCATCTCGTCGTCGCAGACAAAACTCTTCGAATGGATAAATCCCGGAAGATATTCATAGATCCGCACGCCCGCCTCCATCAGCGGCTCGTAGTAAGACTGCGTCAGAAGGAAAACGGATTTCTTGTCCGGAATTGACGGCGTGACAATCCGCACGTCAACGCCCCGCTTGGCCGCCTGACAGAGGGCGGTGAGGGTTTCGTTATCCGGAATCAGGTAGGGCGTAAAAATGTAGAGATACCGTTTTGCGTAGTTGATGATATTCAGGTATACGCTCTCTCCCACCGTCTCGCTGTCCATCGGCGAATCTCCGTAGGGCTGTACCAGCCCGTCCGCCTCGAACTCTCCGATGTGGTAAATATGCGGACGATACCGGCCGAACTCACAGGCGGTCCCTGTAATGACGCTCCACATCTGCAGGAACATGACCGTGAAAGTCCACACAGCTTCCCCGTACAGCCAGATGCCGGAATCCTTCCAGTGGCCGAATCTCCTTTTCCTGTTGATATACTCGTCCGCAAGATTGATGCCTCCGGTGAACGCGGTGTGACCGTCAATCACTGTGATTTTTCTGTGATCCCTGTTATTCATTACCACGTTCAGCACCGGACGGAACTGATTAAACGCCGCGCAGCGGATTCCGCAGGCCTGAAGCGTCCGGTAGTACTGGGCAGGAAGCGTGTTGACGCATCCCAGATCATCATAAATCAGGCGTACTTCCACGCCCGCCGCGGCCTTTTCCTTCAGCACCTCCAGAATCGAGTCCCACATATAGCCTTCGGCGATGATAAAGTATTCCATGAAAATATAATGTTCGGCCTTCTTCAGTTCCTCCAGGTATTTCGCAAACCAGTCTTCACCCACCGCATAGTACTCGGTCCGCGTGTTCGAATACAGAGGCGCATGGGCATAGTCGCTCAGGTAGCGGCACTGTCCGGCGACCCCTGGATTCTCCTTTTCCAGGTAATCCACCAGGAGACTGTCCTTCTTTATAATATTTTTGTTTTCATCAAGCACCCTGTCGTAGGCTATTCGAAATTTGTGCGCCAGTCTTGAGTGACCGAGCACCGCATACAGAATAATTCCGACAACCGGAAATACCAGGATGCAGAACGTCCACATCAGCTTGTACCCCGGATTCAGGTTCTGACTCACCAGCCACAGCACGGTGATGATCGCAATAAACGTCAGCAGGTAAGTCACATAAATCGATCTTTCATTCAGGATCAGAATCACTCCGATGATCCACGCAAGCTGCAGAGCCAACGCAGCCAGAATAATAAACAGGCGGGTCGACACGATTCTCAGAATTTTCCTGGCCAGCCCGAAGATCTGGTAAAGCATGTTCCAGATTGCTTTCATTTTTCACCATCTTTCCGCCGCCGGATTTCAAAGGTGTCAGAATCATCCCGTTTCCCGCGGCTATGCTGCCGGCTGTTCCGGCGCTATTTTAAAAATCCCCGGAGAGATAGGGTTTCTCACCGGGGATTTTCTGCACAATTAATTATACTTACGTTTTCTGGCAGCTTCAGATTTCTTTTTGCGGCGAACGCTCGGCTTTTCGTAATGCTCTCTCTTGCGAATCTCCTGCTGAATTCCTGCCTTTGCACAGCTACGCTTGAATCTGCGTAAAGCGCTGTCCAACGTCTCGTTCTCTTTTACGATTACATTTGACATAGTCTCACACCTAACCTCCCTCCAGTTGCAGATTGTGCATAATACAACTGTATGGGTATTTTTCTGCACTAGATTTATTATAGCAGAAATTTTTCATTCGTCAATATTTTTTTGACTTTTTATTACAGATTTTTAGTAACAGTTCTATGTCAGGCTTTGATCTGTCCTTCCAGCACTTCTGGCACTTTCGCAATCGCCTCCGGGATTTTCTCCGGCTGCTTTCCTCCGGCCTGCGCCATATTCGGACGGCCGCCTCCGCCGCCTCCTACGATGGAAGCCACGGCTTTGATCAGATTTCCGGCATGCGCGCCTTTCTTCATCGCACCGTCGGTGGCCATCGCAAGAAGGCTGACCTTTCCGTTCTGAAAAGACGCCAGGACAACAACGCCTTCGCCCAGCTTTTCCTTCAGCTGATCGCCCAGGTCGCGCAGCCCGTTCATATCTACGCCCTCCACAGAGGCCGCCAGCAGCTTCACACCTTTCACTTCCGTCACCTTGTCCATCACGTCGCCCAGGGAATTCTGCGCCATTTTGCTCTTCAGAGACTCGTTCTCCGAGGACAGCTCCTTATTTTCCGCCATCAGATGACGGATCTTTCCGTCCAGCTCCGCCGGAGTCGTCTTCAGCAGAGCCGCTGCGCTGTGAAGCAGCGCTTCCTGTTCTCTGTAATACTTCAGAACGCCTTCTCCGGTCAGCGCTTCGATTCTGCGAACGCCTGCCGCCACGCCGGACTCAGAGACAATCTTAAACTGCATAATCTCACTGGTGTTGTGTACATGGGTACCGCCGCAGAGTTCTTTGGAGAAGTCTCCCATGGATACCACGCGGACCTCATCGCCGTATTTCTCGCCGAACAGCGCCATCGCGCCGGATTTCTTCGCGGATTCAATGTCCATGATATCGGTCCGGACCGGCAGCTGCTCCTGAATTTCCTGATTCACCAGGGCTTCCACCTTGTCCAGCTCTTCCTGCGTCATCGCCGCAAAGTGGGCGAAGTCGAAACGCAGACGGGTCGGAGTCACAAGAGAACCTTTCTGTTCCACATGGGAGCTGAGCACCGTTTTCAGCGCTTTCTGAAGCAGATGGGTCGCGCTGTGGTTTTTCTCTGTATTCTTTCTTGCCGAACGGCACACCTCCAGCGTCACCTCATCGCCTTCGGAAATCATTCCGGATTTCATCACGCCCACATGGCCGTATTTTCCGCCGCGCAGCTTGATGGTTTCCTCCACCTCAAAGACGCCGTTGGCGGTGCGGATCTCCCCGCAGTCGCCGATCTGTCCGCCCATCGTCGCGTAGAACGGAGTTTTCTTCACGAAAACAGTTCCCTTCTGTCCTTCCATCAGAGCGTTGACGATCTCTGTCTCGGTGGTCAGCACCGTCACTTTGGAAGTGTCAGTCAGCGTCGTGTAACCGGTAAACTCTGTCGTCACCGACGGATCGATCTCGTCGTAAACCGTAGCGTCCGCGCCCATGTAGTTTGTCGTCTCACGGGCGGTTCTCGCACGGTTTCTCTGCTCTTCCATCGCTTTCTGGAAACCGTCCTCGTCGATCTCATATCCCTTCTCCGCCAGAATCTCTCTGGTCAGGTCCAGCGGAAATCCATAAGTATCGTACAGTTTGAATGCATCGTCGCCGGAAAGGATGCTGCTTCCTTCCGCCGCCATCTTTTCCTCCAGCTCCGCCAGAATCGAAAGGCCCTGATCGATGGTCTTGTTGAACTGTTTTTCCTCGTTATTCAGTACATTGAAAATAAAATCTTTCTTCTCGTCCAGCTCCGGATAACCGTCCTTGCTTCCCTCGATCACACCGGCGCTCAGTTCCGCCAGAAACAGGCGGTCGATTCCCAGCAGACGTCCGTGGCGCGCCGCGCGGCGGATCAGACGGCGAAGAACGTAGCCGCGTCCTTCATTGGTCGGCATGATGCCGTCGGAAATCATAAAGGTCGCGGAACGGATATGATCGGTGATCAGACGGATGGACACATCCTTTTCATGATCCGTCTCATAGGTGACTCCTGCGATTGCGCAGACCTGATCGCGCAGCGCCTGGATCGTATCCACATCAAAGATGGAATCCACGTCCTGAACAACCACTGCCAGACGCTCCAGACCCATTCCGGTATCGATATTTTTCTGTGCCAGCTCAGTGTAATGACCTTCTCCGTCATTGTTAAACTGGCTGAATACATTGTTCCATACTTCCATGTAACGGTCGCAGTCGCAGCCTACCGTACAGTCCGGCTTTCCGCAGCCGTATTTTTCCCCGCGGTCATAGTAAATTTCAGAACATGGTCCGCAGGGGCCTGCGCCGTGTTCCCAGAAGTTGTCCTCCTTGCCGAAGCGGAAAATTCTCTCCGGAGCGATTCCGATCTCTTTTTCCCAGATTTCAAACGCCTCGTCGTCATCCTCGTATACGGAAGGATACAGACGGTCCGGATCCAGTCCCACCACTTCGGTCAGGAATTCCCAGGACCATGCAATCGCCTCATGTTTGAAGTAATCGCCGAACGAGAAGTTTCCAAGCATCTCAAAAAACGTACCGTGGCGGGCAGTTTTTCCCACGTTTTCAATATCACCGGTACGGATACATTTCTGACAGGTTGTGACACGTCTTCTCGGCGGAATCTCCGCTCCTGTAAAATACGGCTTCAGCGGAGCCATACCTGAATTGATCAGAAGAAGACTTTTATCATTCTGCGGCACGAGAGAGAAACTCTTCATTGCCAGATGTCCTTTGCTCTCGAAGAATTCCAGAAACATTCTACGGAGCTCATTCACGCCATACTTTTTCAACGTTTTTTCCTCCTAAACGACCTGCGAAAGAGCCAAAAGCACTGCTTCTGACTCTTTTGCTTATATCCTATATACTATACCACAACACGTTATCCGACGCAAATCTTTTTAAATTTCTTTTTGCCTCTTCTCAGCACGGAACCCTCCGGCAGAATGCTCTCTTTCTTCACCTGGAATCTGATATCTGTAATCTTTTCGCCGTCCAGAGTAACGCCTCCCTGTTCGATCGCACGGCGGCCTTCGTTTCTGGTTCCGACCAGCTCCGCTTTCTGCAGCAGGGTGATCAGGTCGATGCTGCCGTCGGTGAAATCCTCGTCCGTCAGCTCAGTGGTCGGCATATGCTCTGCGTCTCCGCCGCCGGCAAACATTGCCTTCGCGCCGGACTCCGCTTTCTTCGCCTCTTCTTCTCCGTGTACCAGAGCGGTCAGCTCGTATGCCAGAATCTCCTTTGCACGGTTCAGCTGGCTGCCTTCCCAGGTATCCATCTCGTCGATCTGCTCCAGCGGCAGGAAGGTCAGCATCCGCAGACATTTCAGGACATCAGCGTCCGCCACATTTCTCCAGTACTGGTAAAAATCAAACGGGGAAGTCTTGTTCGGATCCAGCCATACGGCTCCCGACTGGGTCTTGCCCATCTTCTTTCCTTCCGAATTCAGCAGAAGGGTGATCGTCATCGCGTATGCATCCTTGCCCAGTTTCCGGCGGATCAGCTCTGTGCCGCCAAGCATGTTGCTCCACTGGTCGTCGCCGCCGAACTGCATATTGCAGCCGTATCTCTGGAACAGTTCGTAGAAGTCGTAGCTCTGCATCAGCATGTAGTTGAACTCAAGGAAGCTCAGTCCTTTTTCCATTCTCTGCTTATAGCACTCTGCCGTCAGCATCCGGTTGACGGAGAAATGCGGGCCGATCTCACGCAGAAAGTCAACGTAGTTCAGGTCGAGCAGCCAGTCCGCGTTGTTGACCATCAGCGCCTTGCCCTCGGAGAAGTCGATAAAACGGCTCATCTGCTTTTTGAAACAGTCGCAGTTGTGCTGGATCGTCTCCTTTGTCATCATCTGACGCATATCGGTGCGGCCGGACGGATCGCCGACCATTCCCGTTCCGCCTCCCAGCAGGGCGATCGGGCGGTTTCCCGCCTCCTGAAGCCGTTTCATCAGGCACAGCGCCATGAAGTGTCCCACATGGAGGGAATCCGCGGTGGGGTCAAAACCGATGTAGAAGGTTGCTTTTCCATTGTCGATCAGTTCTCTGATTTCTTTTTCGTCCGTCACCTGTGCAATCAGGCCGCGGGCTACCAGTTCGTCATAGATTTTCATTGTCTTTTCTCTCCTTTTCACTTACTGTATTGTCGTATTCTGTACAGGGCGATGAGCCGGAAAGATCCGAAATTTATATAACAGGAACACAGTTTCCTGTTATATAAAAAAACTCCCGCCCTTTCTCTGAAAGGACGAGAGTGTACATTCTCCCGTGTTACCACCTTACTTCACAACTGCCTCACGACAGCTGCCTCTGTCGGTATCCAGACTTCGAATACCCTGACGCTGTAACGTTCGTCTCTTACGTCGCAGCCTACTTACGGCCTGTCTCTTTCTTCCGTGTTCGGTGCGCAGCTTGGGGAGGTATTCAACAGCATTTCATCATGCGCCTCTCATCCGCCGGCAGCTTTCTGTTTTCATCCATGCTTTTTACTTGGTCCCGTCATCGCCTTTTTGTTCAGTATATCCAGATGGCCAGTGTTTGTCAAGTGGTTTTCGGACGAAAACATCCGGCTGAACCGTTTGTTTATTTTTAACTGTTATGGTTGTCTTTATGAGAACGGAAAAAAACTTTTGCTGTAATATAATTTATGGTATGATCAGAGTATGTTGTAAAATGTTTTCTGTGGAATTTGTATCTTTGTTTACGGAGATCTGTTCCGGAGGGAGTGTGTGGGGAACCAGCGGGCAGCGAATTCTCTCTGAATTTTCTCTGGATCCTTTTACAAACATGGAGCTCATCCGGGACGGAGTTCTTGTTTTCGGAAGGGATTTTCGAAATCTCCTGTCTTTTCCTTCCCGGGCGGAAGTCCTGCGGGCCATTCAACGCCATTATGAGGCGATACGGAAATACGGAGCATCAGATGCCGGATGGCTGCTGGACACCGCAAGATGTCTGTATACTCTGAAGACGAATCAGATCGCAGCCAAAACGGCCGCCGGTGAATGGGCGCTGGAACACCATCTTTGTCCCAACCCGGAAGTGATGAAAAAAGCTCTTGAAATACGCAGAAATCCGGAAAAACTTCTGAAAGACGAGTCTGTAACCAAATGGCTGAAAACGATAACGCCCCAGATTCAGGAATTCGCTGATGTTCTGGAAAATGCTTTACAGAAAGAAATGCGCAGCGGCTCAGAGGTCTGAACTGCTGCGCATTTCTTTTACAGGTCGCACTCCAGCTGGCAGTCATATGGTTCTGCCTCGGTGTGTGCTCTGTTGTATTCTTTTGCCTCCACGCAGCCCATGGCCCGGTAAAAGGCCTGGGTTTCCACGGCGGAATGGGAGGAAATATAGAGTTTTTCCGCTCCCTGGGCTGCGGCCCATTCTTTTGCTTTCTGAAACAAGATCTTTCCGATTCCATGACCGCGCAGATCTTCGGAAACGTGGATGCTGGTCAGATCCCGATAGTTTCCCCGGCTGCCCAAAGGTTCGGCTTCCACTGAGACAAATCCTTTCAGCGCTCCGTCCCGGAACGCTCCGCCGACATATCCGCCGGTCTGCACCGTATTTTTCAGGCATCTGACCAGAAACTGATACTCTTCGGCGCCCCAGTCGTCAACGAAGGGATCCTCCCGGATCACCCATTTTCCGCCTTCTTTCCGCCAGCATCTGTTTACCACCTGACGGCGAATAAAATTCTGAAATAAATCCTGACAGATTTCGTCAGCGAACAGCGTTCTGTACTGAATCATATCTCCTCTTCTTCCCTCTTCTTTCCGTTTTTTCTGTCACAGTTTTTCTCTGGATGTTTCCGGAAAAAGGGACGCCGTGGGAATCTTTTCGCAGCTTTCCCGGCTGCAATTCTTCCCACGGCAATTCAGTCAGCGAAACATCCGACTTTACTCCACTTTCACACGGCTGTTGAACTTATCCAGCGCAAGCGCTGCGACAACGCCCACTGCCAGGCAGATCACATTCACCAGGCACTGGCTCGGTACCGTAAAGCTGGAAACCGGAACAATCATAACAGTCGCCGCGATCACGATGCCGATGATTCCATGAAATGCGATGGAATAATAGTTGTCAAACAATGCGTTGATTGCCTTCGCCAGGCAGATCACCGTTACCAGCGCCCCGATTCCTCCCGGAACCAGAATGCCCAGATCAAAATGTCCGATCCCGTCGATAAACGGTGTGTAAAGTCCCAGCGGCATCAGCAGAGTGGAAAAACTCATGCCCGGAGCGATTACGCTCAGTGCCAGGCAGAACCCGCAGAACAGATACCAGAAAAAGTTCGGCGTAACCTCCACCGAGAACATTTTCAGTCCGATCAGAAGGGCAAAAATCACACACATGCAGACAATCATAGAAATGAAAGAGCCCTTGCTCCTTCCCTGCTCGCCCGCCTCCCGGAACAGAGACGGAAGCATCCCGGCAATCAAGCCGATAAACAGGCAGACCGACGGGTCCGGATATTTCTCCAGGAAAAAGGAGAGAATGTTCGCAACGCCGAGAAAGCCGATGACGCCGCCGATTGCCACCGGAATCAGAGGCGGTACATGGCTCTTGAAATTCTTAATTGGATTTGACAGAAGTTCCATAATCGGCTTATAGATACCGAAGATAACACTGAGAACCCCTCCGGAGATTCCCGGCAGAACCGCGCCCAGGCCAATCAACGCACCCTGCACGATCCGAAACACAAACTGCAGCGGGTTGACACCGCTGTTTTTCTCATTACTCATAAATCTGAAAATCCTTTCCTAATCACTTATGTTGTCTGTCTGCCTGGCCGTTCTGCCGCAGCGGTACATCGCTGCACCATCGCCGTCCGGCGGACAATAAAGTGATTATACTATCATTCCATCCGATTTTCAAGAGACTGTTGCGAATCTACGATCAGACAGTGGACCCTGCTCCCTGGTACTTCCGTCTCCAGGGCTGGCTGTTCGGCGCTTTTTCCACTTCTCTTTCTGTCTCCTGTACTTTCTGCTCCACAGCCTGCTCCTTTGCGTTCATGATCAGCATCTGGAGCCGGTTCTCCACGTTGGCGAAGCTGACGTCCGGGTCGTAATCCAGCGGAAGAATCTGAACCTCCGGGTACAGTTCCTTCAGCTTTTTGCAGATTCCTCTTCCGACCACATGGTTCGGCAGACAGCCGAAGGGCTGAAGAATCACAAAGGCCTTGCAGCCATGTTTTGCATGGTGCAGGATCTCTCCCGGGATCAGCACGCCTTCACCTGCGTCGAAGGTGTGATGGATGATCGGGTCGCTATCCTTTACAAGATCCTGCATCCGGCAGGGCCGCTCGTACAGCGGGTGGGCCGACGCAATCTGATCGGTCAGCTCGTGAGCCAGGTTGAAAATATTGTCCGCGGTGCGGTACCAGATCTTCTTGTCCAGCGGCTTCTTCAAATGATACTCTTTGATCTGCGCATCCTGGTAGAAATATGTTTTACGGATAACATCCGTCATGCGCGCCTCGATAATTTCAAAGCCGTTCTTTTCCAGATATGCCTCGATGTCATGGTTTGCGCCCGGATGGAAGTTCAGCAGATACTCTCCGACAATCAGCACCCTCGGTTTCGGACGGGAACGGTCGTAAGACACCTCTTTCATAATGGAAATTGCCTTTTTCAGTCCTTTCGCCGCTCCTGCGATGCCGTGTTCCTTCAGGCCGAAGACCACCGCATCCATCGCCCGCTCAAACGCCGCGTCCGCGCTTCCCTGTTTCCGCTCATACGGACGTATTTTCCGCAGCAGTTCCTCCAGTGCGTCGATCATCGGCATTGCGAAAGCAATCCGCATCGCGGACGCCAGATTCATCCTGAATCCCGGATGCATATTGTGGGCGTCGACGTCATCGTTGGTCAGAATCGGCACATGGGAGTATCCGGCGTCATCCAGCGCTTTTCTCAGAAGCGCACTGTAATGTGTCAGACGGCAGTCGCCCACATATTTTCCCATTCCGATCGCTACCTGCCGGTCGTCGTACTTGCCGCTTCGCAGCGCTGCCAGCGCCTCGCCGATGACAATCTGGGCCGGGAAGCAGATATCGTTATGTACATACTGTTTGCCCAGGCGAATCGCTTCCTCCCGGCCGATGGCCAGAGGTTCCGCCTTGATTCCCTGTCCGCTCAGCGCCGCCGACATCACCCGGCAGAACGCATGGGACGTATTCGGAACAAGGACCACTTTTTCCTTCCGGCATTCTTTCGTGAATTTCACCGGATACGGATCCGACAGCTTCCGTACGGTCTTTTCCTCCTTGTTTTCCCGTTTCATGGAAACCGTCTCCACAAAGGAACGCACCCGGATGCTCAGCGGTCCCTGGACGTCACTCTCATCCACTTTCAGGACCAGCGGAACCTTACCGGAAATTTCCTTCATCATCCGGATAATCTCGTCGGACAGATAAGCGTCATGGCCGCAGCCGAAGCTGACCAGCTGCACATATTCCAGATGGGGATTTTCCGCCGCAAGGACAGCGGAGGACAACATCCGCGCATGAAAGTTGTTTACCACATCCAGCCGGCATCCGCTTAAATCCACCTGCTCCGTTCCCGGCACAGAGTCCGCGGTCAGCACCGGAATGCCAAGACGCGCAAACATCTCCGGAAGTTCATGGTTGACAAGGCCGTCGTTCTGATATGGACGGGAAGCCAGCACAACCGCGCAGGAATCCTCTCTCTGTACCTGTTCCAGCACTGCCTGTCCCGCCTGCTTCAGCTCTCTGTGGAAGGTTTCCTGGGCTTCGTCCGCCATCCGGATGGCCGCAAGAACGCTTTCCTTCGCAATTCCGAAAGTCTCTTCCATGTACAGGGTCAGCTGGCGGTTTCTGTCCTCCGGCTCATACCAGTGAAACAGCGGCGCGTCAAAAGGAATCTGATCCCTGGTCTCCGGGTTATCGGAATTCCGGATTACAATAGGATATCCCTTGACAACCGCACACATGGACTGGCTGGTCTTCTCCGTATTTTCGGACGGAACCGTAGTGACGGAAGGCATGAAAATACGATCCACATGCTTCTTCGCCAGATTCCGGAGATGGCCGTGTACCAGTTTTGCCGGGAAGCATACCGTATCCGACGTGACCGCCGAAAGTCCGCTCTCGTACATTTTCCTGGTACTGGGATCCGAAATCTTCACACGGAAGCCGAGAGAACGCCAGAATGTGGTCCAGAACGGCATCGTCTCCCAGAAAAACAACACCCTGGGAAGGCCGATGGTCACATCCTTTTCCGGCTCTGTCAGCGTGTAAGGATATTCCCGGAACAACAGTTTTTCCCGGGTACGATACAGATTCGGAACCTTTTCTTTGTTTTTCTTCTTTTCCATCAGCTGCGCCTTCACCGCATCTTCCTTCGGATCGCCCAGCACCTCTCCCCGCTCACAGCGGTTGTTCGTGATCCACCGTTTGCCGTTGGAGAATGTCACAATCGTACGCTTGCAGTGGTTGGCGCAGAACGGGCAGAGCACATTGGCTTCCTGATGGTAATTGAACTGTTCCAGCGCGTCCAGACCGATAAACGTCGGCTTCAGATGTTCTCTGGCAAACCGCTCCTTTGTGATCAGCGCAGCGCCGATGGCTCCCATCATCTCCGGATACGGCGCGCGAACCACTTCTTTTCCTGTGTACTGCTCCATCGCCCGGAGAACCGCATCGTTCCGGAACGTACCGCCCTGCACAACAATTTTGTCGCCCAGGTTATCCAGGTTGGAGATACGGATCACTTTCGTGAAAACATTTTCAATCACTGACCGGCAGAGTCCCGCCATAATGTCCTCCGGCGTCTTCCCGTTTCTCTGCTCTGTGATCACACTGCTGTTCATAAACACCGTACACCGGCTTCCGAGAACCGCCGGGCTCTCCGAGTCAAACGCTGCCTTCGCAATCTCTCTGGCCGGAATCTTCAGGGAAGCGGCAAAGTTTTCCAGAAACGAACCACAGCCGGAAGAGCAGGCCTCGTTGACCACGATATTGGTAATGACGCCCTGATCCACCCAGATCGCCTTCATGTCCTGACCGCCGATGTCAAGGATAAAGCTGACGTCCTTCACATATTTCGCCGCAGCGCGGGTATGCGCCACAGTCTCCACCACATGGCATTCTGTGTCAAACGCATTGGCAAACAGAAGCTCTCCATATCCCGTCGTTCCCGCCGCGAGAATGTTCAGCCGTGCCCCGGCTTCCTCGTACCTCTTTTTCACTTCCAGCAGAGCTTTTTTCGCCACAATCAGCGGATTTCCCTCGTTGGAAGCATAAAAAGAATACAGGAGTTCTTCCTCCTCGTTCATCAGCACAAATTTCGTCGTCGTACTTCCTGAGTCGATGCCCAGATAAGCATTCACCGTCTGTCCGCTCTCAGGTTTCTTCCAGTCGTAGGACGGCGCGGGATGGCGGCGCTCAAACGCTTCCCTCTCTTCCTTCAAGTCAAAAAAGCGTTTTTCTCCCGAAGAACCATGCTCCTCACTCTTTCTGCAGGAAGCATAGTCAACCTCTTCGGTCTTTTTCAGCAGCGTCTCCGCCGGATACGCGTTCCGCTGATCCCGGTAGATTCCTTCCAGAGAAAGCGCCGCGCCGTATGCGATCATAAGCTCCGGATGCTCCGGAAGAATCACATCCTCTCTGGTCAGTCCCAGACGCTCGCAGAACACGCGGACCAGCGTCTTATGAAAGGTCAGAGGGCCGCCCTCAAAGATCACTGGTTTCTTTATCTCCAGTCCCTGGGCAAGCCCTCCTATGGTCTGTTTTGCGATGGCATGGAACGAAGAAAGCGCGATATCCTCCTTCGCCGCACCCTGGTTCAGCAGCGGCTGAATGTCTGTCTTCGCATACACGCCGCAGCGGCCGGAAATATCATAGACACAGGTTCCCGCTGCCGCCAGCTGATCAAACTCCTCCACCGGAGTTCTCAGAACAGAAGCGATTTCATCGATAAACGCGCCGGTTCCTCCGGCACAGCTTCCGTTCATTCTCATATCGGCAGCCTGCAGCTGTCCCGTCTTCTCGTCCTGGCGGAAAAATACAATCTTCGCATCCTGTCCGCCGAGCTCAATGGCCGTGCCCGCGCTCTGGTACAGTCTGCAGATCGCAACAGAATTTGCGACTACCTCCTGCACAAACGGAAGACCTATACTCTCCGCCAGTATTTTCGCACCCGAACCCGTCAGGCAAACACGAAACCTTGCTTCCGGAAACCTCCGGACCAGCTCCTGAAACACAGCCCGGACGCTCTCCGCCTGCTTCGCATTATGTCTTCGGTAATCCGAGTAAACCAATTCACCGTTTCCAGGCACCGCGACAGCCACCTTCGTAGTGGTAGAGCCGATATCGATGCCCGCCAACAATTCAGTCATTTTCTGCCCTTGATTCCATCTCATACTGCCTAAACGTTTCCTTTCTTATTTAAATACGTTTTCCTTCTACACCCCATTTGCTATGCAGTATAACTCTCCTTCCCCCGGGCAAGTCAATAGTTTTTTAAAATTTTTTGTATTTTTTTGTAATTTTTTATAACATCACTGCCCCACCCATCCTGCCGCCCCTCAATTCCAGAGAGCCGCCGGAGGCATGCCACATGCCTCCGGCGGCTCTCGTCCGCACTTACATTATTGAAACTGTGAATAATAAAGTTTGGCATAAAGTCCGCCCTGTCCCAGCAGCGTATCATGCGTACCCTGCTCGACAATATCTCCGTTCTGCACCACAAGAATGTGATCCGCATTCTGGATCGTGGACAGTCTGTGGGCGATGACAAAGCAGGTCTTTCCCTTCATCAGTTCCCGCATGGCCAGCTGGATCTTCTCTTCCGTCTGCGTGTCTACATTGGACGTCGCCTCGTCCAGGATCAGCATCTTGGAATCCAGCAGCATGGCCCTGGCGATGGTCAGCATCTGCTTCTGCCCTTTGGAAAGCCCGGAGCCATCGCCGGTCAGAACCGTCTGATATCCTTCGGGCATCTGCATGATGGCTTCATGGATATGCGCCGCCTTGCAGGCCCGCACCACATCGTCCATCGTCGCGTCTTCTTTTCCATAAGAAATGTTCTCATAGATGGTTCCGGTAAACAGCCAGGTATCCTGCAGCACCATCGTATATGCCCGACGCAGACTGCTTCTTGTCAGGCCGGAAATCTCTTTTCCGTCCACGGTAATCGATCCGGACTGAGGATCGTAAAAGCGCATCAGCAGGTTGATCAGAGTGGTCTTTCCGGCTCCGGTGGGGCCGACGATCGCCGTCAGACTTCCCGGCTCCGCATGGAAGCTCAGATCATGGAGAATCGTCTGTCCCGGCAGATAACCGAAGCAGATATGATCCATCCGCACGTCGCCTCTGACGTCGGTCAGTTCCTTCGCATCCGGCGCATCCGCAGGCTCCGGAGCTTCATCGATCAGCCGGAAAACCCTCTCCGCCGCAGCCGTCGCAGACTGGAGTTCGCTTAGGATATTCGCCGCTTCGTTGATCGGCCCGGAAAATTTGCGCGAGTACAGCACAAAGGAGGACAGATCTCCGATAGAAATGCTGTGGAACAGGTAAAGCGCAGCCCCCAGCACACTGATCAGAGACAGGGACAGGTTATTGATAAAATTGACGGAAGGTCCGGTCATACTTCCATAGTAATCCGCATTATAATATGCATCCACCGCTTCCGTGTTTTTCTGATCAAACCGGGAGATCATCGTTTCCTCCTGGTGGTACGCCTTTATGGTCTTCTGACCGCTGATGATTTCCTCGGAATAGCCGTTCAGCTCGCCCAGCTTTGCGGAACGTTTGCGGAACAGAGGCCGCACTTTCCGGGTCATATACCGGGTCAGAAAGATTGACGCCGGGATTGTGATCACAAACACAGACACCAGCGCAGGCGCAATCATCAGCATCATGACCAGAGAACCGATGACTGTGATCACACTGGTACAGATCTGCAGAAGATCGTTGGACAGGGACGCGTTGACCGTATCGATATCGTAGGAAATACGGCTGATGATATCTCCGGTCTGTGTGCGGTCAAAATATCCCACAGGGAGGCTCATCAGCGTGTCGAAGACGTCCTTCCGCATCTGGTAGATCACCTTCTGGCTGAACCGTATCGTAATACGGGTCAGAATATACATCAGCAGAGAGGACAGCGCATAAAATCCGATCATCAGCGCCGCATAGAAGAAGACCAGCTCAAATTCCACATCGTTGGGACCGTGAATCGCGTCGATCGCATAGCCGGAAAGCATCGGACCGACCAGCCCCAGCAGGTTACTGACGATAGTGAGGATCAGCGCCAGCAGGAGCAGCCATTTGTACTGATACAGATAACCCCACAGACGGACCAGTACATAACGCCGGTCTCTGGGTTTCTCTTTCAAATACTTCTCATCCTCCTCGGAAACCGCTCCTTTTCCGAAGAAGGAAAAGGAATTTTCCCCGGAAGCTTTCTTCTTTTCCGTCTTCTTTTTTCCGTCAGACGGCTTCATAGGCGTCACCTCCCATCTGTGAAATGCTGATCTGCCGGTACGGTTCACAGGTGGCCATCAGTTCCTCATGAGTGCCGTATCCAATCTCTTTGCCGTTTTCCAGCATCAGAATGTGATCCGCATGGCGGATCGAACTTGCACGCTGCGCGACGATAATCGTTGTGGTTCTGCTGAAATTCTCACTCAGAGCCTGACGCAGCCGTGCGTCGGTCTGATAATCCAGCGCACTGGACGAATCGTCGAGAATCAGGATCTCCGGGTGCGCGGCCAGCGCTCTGGAAATCAGGACACGCTGTTTCTGGCCTCCGCTCAGGTTGGAACCGCGGATTGCCAGGCGGTAGCCGAGCCCGTCTTCCAGCTCTTCGATAAACGGCCGGGCCTGTGCGCACTCGATCGCCTTCCCGATCTCCTCCGGAGGGATCTCACGGCCGAACCGGATATTCTCCTCCACGGTGTCTGCAAACAGCACATCGTTCTGAAATACGATGCCAAATTTTTCATGCAGTTCGCCGGCCGGAATTCCCCTTACGTCGTCTCCGTCGATCCGGATCGTCCCCTCGTCCGCGTCATAGAAACGGATCAGCAGATTGATGATCGTACTCTTTCCACAGCCGGTCGCCCCGATGATTCCGAGAGTCTCTCCCTTTTTCAGAGCAAAAGAGATATCAGAAATCACATTGGTGCGTCCGGAATGGTATGCAAAGGACACGTGGTCAAACTGAATATGGTACTCCGAATCCTCATGATCCCTGGCGTCGATCTGCAGATCCTCCGGCGCATCCAGCACTTCGCTGATACGTTTTGCGGAAGCGGAGCCTTTGGAAAACAGCATAAACATACGATTGATCGAGAGCATCGCATTGAGGATAATCGTAAAGTAAGTCAGGAAGGCAAGAATCGTTCCGGTCTGGGTCTGTCCTCCCGCAACCCGAAAAGCGCCGGCCACAACCACCAGAGTCAGTCCCGTGTTCAGGAACAGATTCATCAGCGGGTTGCTGGCAGCCATCGTCACGTTCGCCTTCGTCTCCTTATCGACGATATTCTGGTTTGCGGCTTTGAACCGCTCTTTTTCATATTCCGTTTTGGAGAGGGCCTTGATCACCCGGATTCCGGAAGCATTTTCACGGACAACGCGGGTCATCCGGTCCACCGCCTGCTGCAGCTGGGTATAGAGAGGAATGCCCCTTCTCGAAATATAGAACACCGTCACCGCGACAAACGGAAGCACTGCAAGAAGCACCAGCGTCAGAACCGGCTCCATAAACATGGTCATTGTAATTCCGCCCAACAGCAGAATCGGCGCACGGATTCCCAGCCTCTGCATCATTCCGATCATCTGATGGATGTTATAGGTGTCCGAGGTCAGACGGGATTCCAGAGAGGCAATCGTAAAGGAATCTGTCTGGCGGCAGGACAGGTAGGAGATCCGCCGGAACAGATCGTGACGCAGGCTCTGCGTCGTGTCCCTCGCAACTCTGGACGCCATCCGATTGGCAATGACGTTGCCTGCCCACGCGATCACAGAGCAGACCAGCATCAGAAACCCGTAAAACAGAATCTCCGCCATATTTTCCTTTGGAACGATCACATCGATCAGGAAAGAAAGAATCCAAGGGAGAAACAGGTCCATGATTGTTCCGATAAATTTGATCGTGACACCGAGAACCATTTTCGGGACATGCGGGCGCAGATAAAAAAATACTTTTTTCAATGAAAAACCACCCCTTTTGCGATAATATTGCATCAGCAATTATTGCATGCGCAACTATATAGACAGCATACTATTGTCTGCAGAAAATGTCAATATTTTTAGAAGCAGAAAAAAGGCAGACGGAGGCAGGTCCGGTGAAAAGACCTGTCATACGTCTGCCATATGTTTTACAGCCATAAGTATTCCGTCAGCCGGACGATTGCCACGCCCGGCCATTGAAGACCGCTCCCTGTTTCCTTTACATACCGTATACCACCCAGATGTAGATATAGGCCGGAATGACTGCCGCCAGAGTGAACGGTATGCCGATCCGGAAGAAATCGCTGTTCTTTACTTCGTATCCGTTCTTTCTCAGGATTCCGATACCCGTGATATTTGCGGAAGCACCGATCGGCGTCATGTTTCCTCCCAGTGTCGCGCCGCTGAGAAGGCCGAAATAAAGTACTGTCGGATCCACGCCCATCGCCGCGGCAATTCCCTGAACCACCGGAAGCATGGTCGCCACGTACGGAATGTTGTCGATGAATGCAGAGAACAGTACGCTCGCCCAGACGATCAGCGTATAGATCAGAAATACGCTGTCTCCGCCGATATTCGCGAAGATTCCTGCCAGCGCGTCGATGACTCCCTGCTCCGTGATTCCTCCGATTACGATGAACAGACCAAACAGCAGGAAAATGGTTCCGAAATCAATCTCCTTCAGCGGATTCACAATTCCATCGAGAGACTTCTTGCGGACAGAATTGTAGATACCGCCGATCACAAACAAAGTCACACAGATCGTTCCGTTTGTGATATCCGGCGTATTCGGGATAAACGAAGCCACCACCAGAAGCGCAATCATTCCAACGATCAGTACCGTAGGCACGTAATCCGTCACAACGGTTTTCTCCGTCTCAGGCAGCGTTCCTTTCTCGTTCCGGAACAGAAAATAGAGAATCACCAGAGACAGAACGGCTCCGAGCTCCACCGCAAAGAAGATGCTGGGTTTTCCCTGGTAAACAAAGAAATCCAGGAAGTTCATTCCCGCATATCCGCCGAGAAGAATGGATGTGGTGTCCCCGACCAGCGTAGCCGCTCCCTGGAGATTCGAAGAAACCGCAATCGCAATAATCATCGAAACCGGAGACATTTTGGCCCGCTTCGCAACCGCAAGCGCCACAGGAGCAACCATCAGCACCGTGGCCACATTATCCACCAGAGCCGAAATCACTCCCGCAAACAGGGACAGGGCAATCGTCGCCCAACAGGCATTCGGCACCTTCGCAATGATAATGTCCGCAAGCAGGGCCGGCATCTTTGATTCGATAAACAGAGATACAATTCCCATGGTTCCGGCAATCATCAGCAGTACATTAAAATCAACGCTTCCCAGCACCTGATCCAGAGGCAGCATACCCGAAATGATAAAGCACAGAGCAGAAACCAGGGCAACATAGGTCCTGTATTTCGGGAGCGCCAGCATCAGCACATAGGTCGCTGCAAACAGAAGAATCGCATAAATCATCTTTTTTCCTCCCTTCGGAAAATTTAATATAAAATGATTATACAAAATTAACATACTTTTATCAAATAAGGTTTTTTCGATTACGCAAAAGAAATCGATTTTTCTGGTATATTGCAGCATTTCTGTACATCTTACATAAAAATCGCAGGTTTCCGGTCCGGCCGTCCGGCGCCCCGGAAAGCTCCGCCGGAAGATCCTGCGGAACTATTCAATCATCATTGCGTCGCCGAATGAGAAAAATCTGTATTTTTCCCGGACCGCCTCCTCATAGGCGGCCATAATATGTTCTTTTCCCGCCAGCGCCGACACAAGCATCAGCAGCGTGGATTCCGGCAGGTGAAAATTCGTAATCAGCCCGTCGATCATCCGGAACTGATAACCCGGATAGATGAAAATCTCCGTCCATCCGCTTCCCGCTCTCAGAACGCCGTCTTCGCCGGTGGCCGCCTCCAGGGTTCTGCAGCTGGTGGTTCCCACGGAAATCACCCGGTGTCCGGAGGCTTTGGTGTCGTTGATCAGCTTCGCCTGATCCTCTTCCACCACATAAAACTCCGAGTGCATATGATGCTGGGTCACATCCTCCACCTTCACCGGACGGAAGGTTCCAAGTCCTACATGAAGCGTGACATGGGCAATTTTCACTCCCATCTCCTCCACCTGCGCAAGCAGCTCTTTTGTAAAATGCAGACCCGCCGTCGGCGCCGCGGCGGAACCCTCATGCTTCGCATAGACCGTCTGATAGCGATCTTTGTCCTTCAGCTTGTGGGTGATATACGGGGGAAGCGGCATCTCTCCCAGACGGTCCAGGATCTCCTCGAAGATCCCCTCATAGTCAAACCGGATCAGACGGTTTCCTTCGTCCACCACGTCGATCACTTCTCCCGTGAGAATCCCGTCCCCGAAAGAAATCACCGTGCCCGGTCTGCATTTTTTCCCCGGCTTTACCAGCGTTTCCCAGACATCCTTCTCTTTTCTCTTCAGAAGCAGAATCTCAATCGCTGCGTCCGTCCCCACTTTATGGCCGTACAGCCGTGCGGGAATTACCTTTGTGTCATTGATGACAAGACAGTCTCCGGGCTTCAGATACTCCAGAACATCCCGGAAATGTCTGTGCTGCACTTCGCCGGTCACCTTGTCCAGATGCATCAGCCGGGAGGCGCTCCTGTCTTCCAGCGGGTCCTGGGCAATCAGTTCCTGCGGAAGGTCATAATAAAAATCACTCGTCTTCATATGTTCTCCTGTCACTTATCTGCGCCGTAAAAATTGACGCAGTCCTCCTTCCCGTAATATACCTTGTCTTCCTCCAGAAGCCTGCTCTTTCCGTCCCGGACCTCCACAATATTCACCGCACAGTTCAACGGCACGCTGCCATGCCAGAAATCACTGGTGTCCGTATACACATTCCGGAGCAGCGCCCGTGTGGCGCAGCCATGGGAGGCAATCAGGATCGTCTTGTCCTGATATTCTTCCTGATGAATCAGCTCCTGATAAAATTCCTTCGTTCTCTCACAGAGCTGCTGAATCGTCTCGCCGTCCTCCGCCGGCTGAAAGTTCAGCGGATCTGTGTAAAAATAATCAAAATGTTCCGATGGGATCTGGTAATTCTCTTTCCTGCATCCCAGCCCTTCCCAGGAGCCAAAGGACAGCTCCTGAATCCTCTCATCCTCATACAGCGGAACGTTCCGGTCCCCGAGGATAATCTGGGCCGTCACCTTCGCCCTGCTCAGCGGGCTTGTGATCCCGAGAGCGAAGGGAACCTCCTTCAGAGCCTCCGCAGTGACTTTTGCCAGACGGATGCCCTTTTCATCGAGCTGTGTGTCTGACTGTCCCTGCAGACGGCCCTCAACATTCCACTGCGTTTCTCCATGACGGATGATATATAATATCATCTTAACCTCCTTCTGACGCCTTCTGCGTCACGCCAGTCAAATATCCATACGTTTCGCCGGCCGGTCCGAAAGACTTTCCGGCAGGGCAAAAAAAAGCCTCATCCACAAAGGGACGAGACAATTGTTCGCGGCGCCACACTGATTCCCGGAAGATTCCGGGCACTTATACCGCACGGCAACGGGTACAAACCGTTTATCCCCTGCTGACACCTTCCATGCAGATAAACAATATAACATTCTTCATTCTATATAGACTGCGGAAAAATGTCAAGTTCTTTTTCTCAGCCTCGTTATAACCTGCAGAAAAGTATCAGGTTCTTTTTCTCAGCCTTGTCAGCGCCGCCGACTCCAGCCATCGAAGCTTGTCCTCGAAATAGGAGTTGATTTCAGCTCCTATCAGCAGGATCCACATACAGAAATACAGCCACAGCATAATCAGCACCAGAGTCGTCAGGCTTCCGTACATGTTGATGCTGCCCGGCGTGAAATCTATATAGACAGAAAATGCCAGGGAAAACAGGGACCACGCCACCGCCGATACCATCGCGCCCGGAATCTGGCTCTTAAAGCTGGCTCTCCGGTTCGGTACGAATTTATAAATCAGCAGAAACACAAGCCCCAGGAACACAAGAGTGATAAAAGTTCTCATTCCAATAATAAACGAAGTCACTTTCGCAATCATCGGGAATCTTGCGGCGATTCCCGCCTGTATCTGGTTTCCGAATACCAGAAGAATCAGCGTCAGGACCACTGCCACCACAAAAATCAGGGTATAGACAGTGGATCTCAGGCGGTTGATCAGGTATCCCCTGGTTTCTTCCACCCGATAGACACAGTTGAGCCCGTTGGTCAGGGCGTTGACTCCCTTTCCGGCGGACCACAGGGCGATCACCGCAGACAACGGAACGTATGCAGGAGATTTCCCGAAAATCTCTCTGACCACACCCTCGACAAAGCTGCTGAATTCTTCCGGTACAATACGCACCAGGGCAGTTGTTACGATTTCCTGGGTCAGCGGCGTATACTGTACAAGAGTCACAAGAAGCAGCACGAACGGAATAAAGGACAGCAGGATAAAGTAGGCGCTCTGTGCCGCGTAAGCGCCTACATGATCTTCGTTAAATCTTCTGAGAAATCCCCGGATCACCCGAATTGTTTCATTTTCCTTTTTCACCGTCTTCTGCTTCCTTTCCCATATTCACTCGCCTGTTGTCCCGATCTCCGTGAGTTCCACGTTTGCATAAAAAAAGTGCAGAATCTCCTCATAGGTGCTTCCCCGCTCCGCCATATGCGCCGCCCCGTTCTGGGACATTCCGACTCCATGGCCGTATCCGCCTCCGATAAACCGGTAACCGGTCACCGTGCCATTCTCGGTCACCGGAGTACAGATAAAATAGGCGCTCGGCATCAGACTCATCTCTGTTGTCGTCTTTCCGTCATTTTTCAGGACAGGATACCCTTTTGTCGAGAACAGTTCCCGGATTTCGTATTCGCTGGTCAGCGTCCTGCTGCCGGAGGTTCCGTGGACCGTCAACGTCTCGACCGCTCCGCCGGTGGAACGTCTGACCACCTCGATGGAGCTCAGCGTCCCGATTCCATACTGGGCAATGCGGCGGTTCAGATAATCGATGGGCAGCGTAACCTGCCAGCGATACCAGCCGTCCTCCGCTTCAAAGTTGCTCTCATCCTTCGTCGTGATAAAGTTTGCGAACGCTTCCTCGGTGCTGATGTCCGGCGCAGCGTCGTCTCCCAGATAGACGCTTTCCAGGTACGCCTCGTCACTGCTGGAATCCCACACCTCATCCGTGCTGGTATGGCCGCTGGATGTGGAGAAAAAATACGCGGTGATCGGCTCGCCATCACAGGTCAGAATCTGTCCCGCCGTAGCGTCCACCGCCTGGTCCGCAGACTCCTGCCTGCTGGTATTATTGTAGACCTGGTAGGAGACGCTGTCGTCTACCTGCGCGTGATACTCCGACAGACCGCCGCCCAGCATCTGCCGGTAGGCGTACGTTCTTGCACAGACCGCCTGGGCTTTCAGCGCCTCCCCGGCATAGGACGCCGGCATTTCACTGGGCACTACATATTTCAGATATGTCTCAAGGGGCAGTTCGTTGACCAGGACAAGACCGTTGCTTCCCTGATAAACTTCGAAAATTCCCTCATACACCGGCACGCCCTGTGCCCGTTTCAGATTTTCCACCGAGATGCCCGCCTCACTGTTTTCCGGGTGTACCGTAATGCAGCCGTTCTGAAACCACGGGGAATCCTGCGTGATCTCCACCGCCTCCCCGGCGCCGGCCACATAGGTATCCCCGTTCAGATGAAGCGGCGAATTTCCCTTCAGCACCAGCTTATCATGAAAATATCCCGCATAATTTGTCGTCTTAATCAGCACGCGGATCTTCAGATCCTCGCAGACGGCCTCCTGCGTTTCCGCCCCCTCCGCCGGCTGCTGAGCCTCCGCGCTTTCAGATGCCGCCTCCCGGGCCTCAGACTCCGCTGCCGGCTGCTCTTCGCTCCCACTGCCGGACACTGCCGTCTCCTGCGGCGCATTTTTCTGCAGATACGCCTCCTGCTCCCTGAGAACCAGTTCTTCCCGGGACAGCTCCCCGCCGGTGTCGGCCATAGTCTGCCCGCTGCCCGCTCCGCTTTTCTCTGTCCCTCCGTCCAGCTTCCCTTTCGTCAGACAGAATCCCGCAAACAACAGAAAACAGCAGGCCAGAAGAATCAGCTCAAAACCATCAAATTTTTTTCCCATGCTTTATTATATGCAGATGGGACATCTGGCATACACTGCCGTCTGTTTCCGGACCGCAGAATCAGAAAATAAACCGGTACGCCGTCGTGGTGTCGTAAGTCTCTCCAGCTTTCAGGATCGGCTTGTCTTCTTTTTCCTCATTGATTGCATTGGGAATATACTGGGATTCCAGGCAGAAGCCTGTCCGGCTTGTATACACCACGCCGTCTTTTCCCTTTACATGATCGATAAAGTTTCCGGTATAGAACTGGAATGCGGGAAGATCCGTGCGGGCCTCCATCACGACTCCCGTCTGATCTCCTCTGACTACAGCAAACAGCTGCAGGCCGTCGCCGTCTCTGTCAATGATAAAGTTGTGGTCATAGCCTCCGGTCAGTTTCAGCTGTTCAAAATCCGCGCCAATCTCCAGACCGATGGTCTTTTCCTTGGTAAAGTCCATCGGAGTTCCCGCAACTGCCGCATGCTCCCCTGTGGGAATTGATTTGGAATCCGCCACCGGGCTGTAGCAGCCGGCTTTCAGGCAGACTGCATGTTTCAGAACGTCGCCGCTGTCATGGCCGTTCAGGTTGAAATAGCTGTGATTTGTCATATTTGCAACCGTATCCGCATCGCAGGTTCCGCAGTAATGAATCGCCACCTGATTGTCGTCTGTCAGCGTATATGTAACATCCACGGAGAAGTTCCCCGGAAATCCCTGATCCTTGTCCGGGCTGTCAAGATGCAGCGTGATCGCCTGCTCCTTCACCTCTTTGACCTCCCAGAAACGATACTCATATCCGTCCGGTCCGCTGTGAAGATTGTTTTCATTTTCATTGGCTGCCAGCTGAAATTTCACTCCATTCAGTTCAAAGGAAGCGTTGGCGATCCGGTTGCCGTTTCTGCCGATCGTCGCGCCCAGGTGGCACGGATCCGTCACATAGCCGGATACGTCGTCATACCCCAGAACCATATCCTTTTTGCCGCCGTCCTTTCCGGGAACCTTTACAGAGACCAGATGCGCACCGTAATCGCACACCGACATCTCCATTCCATTCGCATTTTCGAAAGAATACAGCTGCGCTTCTCTTCCCTCTACAGTTCCAAATGTTGTCCTGTTCATATCTCTCACTCTCCTGTTAAAATAATAAGAGAGCCATTTGCATGGCTCTCCCTTTTTCTTTTGTAACCCCGGGATGCCGTTTCCTATATTTTGACTCCTAGCGCGCATGCTAGGTGGGTAACCGCAGTCACAACGTCTGCCTTCCGCTGACATCTGTTTCCAGGGCGGCCTGGCATAAGCAGGACGATAATAAGTCTCCCGTTTAAAGTAAATGTAGGTTCAAAATAATAGGATTATCGCACATTCCAGGTAATTACCTTTATCATTTGCTCTTTTTCTATAATGAATTATAAACTAATTCTTATCGTATTTCAAGTGGTATCTTTTTCTTTTGACAGAATTCGATACAATCCGCATCCGGCTATTGAAAATCGCTTTCGCGACAGGCAGGATGCCCGCAGATTCAGATTATGATACAGATCATTCCTCCTTTGCTGTCGTTTACGATCTTCTGCATGGAATCCTGCAGCTTTGCCTGACTGTCTTCCGTGATCTGTGCAATTTTTGTCCGGATGCCGTCCTCCACCAGCTGTTCGATGGATTTGCCGAAAATATTGGTCTTCCAGATGCCGTCTTCCTGCTTTGCACTCTCTCTGATAAACGCAATTAGGTCTTTCGCCTGCTGTTCACTCCCGACAATCGGAGCGATTTCCGTCTCAATGTTTGCCTTTATCATATGAATCGACGGGCTGGTAGATCTGATCTTCACTCCAAATTTGCTTCCCTGCTTAATCACTACCGGTTCATCCAGGGTAATCTCTTCCTTCTTCGGAATGACAACTCCATATCCGCAGCCGCGGACGGAAACCATGGCATCCTGTACCTTGACGTACTCTTCTTTCATCCGCGACAGTTCTTTCAGCGTCTGCATCAGTCCGTATTCATCCTGAATTTCCACTCCGGTCATCTCGCTGACCATATCGTAATAGAACTGTTCGCGGATATCCACCCGCACCTCCACGATTCCGGTCGACAAGTCCATGGATTGCAGGCTGGTGCTTTTTACATACCCGCTGGGCAGATTCACCGTGTCTTTCCGAATGTCTCTGACATAATGAAGCTTTTCCGACAGTTCCCTTATGTTCGACAGAAGTTCCGCTTTCAGCGGAGCCTGCAGCGGCAGAAGTTCCACCCATTTAGGTATGTAAAATTCAATCTGGCGCAGAGGAAACTCGTACAGCACCTTCTCAAGAATATGCACGATGTCCTCTCTCCGGATCTGGTCACAGTTCACAGGCATCACAGAGACCTGATATTTCTGCTCCAGCTCTCTGGCAAGCTTTTGTGTCTCCTCCCGGTACGGTTTCTGGGAATTCAGCAAAACAAGGAACGGTTTTCCCTGATTTTTCAGTTCCTGTACGGTTCGCTCCTCCGCCTCAACAAAGTTTTCTCTGGGAAGCTCCCCGAAGGAACCGTCGCTGGTCACCACAAGACCGATGGTCGAGTGGTCGGAGATAACCTTTCGTGTCCCAAGTTCCGCCGCCTGGTGAAACGGAATCTCCTGCTCGAACCAGGGCGTCCGGACCATCCGTTCCCTGTCCTCTTCCATATTTCCCACCGCGTCCGGAATCAGGAACCCCACACAGTCAATCAGCCGGAGCTGCACCGGTTCTCCCTCTCCCAGCGTCAGCTTCAGCGCATCCTTAGGTATAAATTTCGGCTCCACCGTCGTAATCAGTTTCCCGGAGCCGCTCAGAGGCAGCGCATCGCGAACTTCCGCCTGCTGCTCCGGCGGCAGTTCCGGAAGCGCCAGCACCTCCATAAAACGTCGGATAAACGTGGATTTCCCGGTTCTCACCGGTCCCACCACACCAATCAGAAACTGCCCGTTCGTCCTGGTCTGTATATCCTTGTAAACAGAAAACGCATCCATGAAAGATTTCCCCCTTGTCCTGAAATGTATGTAGCCATTTTCTGACAATCGGCAGCTACTGTTATACTATATGTAATCTGACAGCAGGATATACCTTCAAACATGCCGTTGGAAAAACAAAGAGTTCCGCTTGTGGAACTTTCGCGCCGAGCGCGGTCGCCTTGGCGACATATTTCTGCTTCGCGCGAGTTTGCATCCCGCGGAGCGTTTTTATATAACAGGGAACTTTGTTCCCTGTTATATAAAAACATCCGGGGATATCCGGCACAGTGACTGCACCCGGATTTCCCCGGATTTCCATTTATTGAAAGATGCTTCAGCTGTAACAGTTCAGTCGGCGGAACTGCAGCCTTTGATTACAGATACTTTCTCATTGCCGCTTCCACCACATGTCCGACCAGGACAGAGGTTGTCACGGATCCCACGCCGCCCGGCACAGGAGTGATCGCCTCCACAACCGGCTCCGCCTTTGCGTAATCCACATCGCCGCACAGCTTGCCTTCCGCATTGACATTGATTCCCACATCAATCACAATCTGGCCTTCCCGCAGATAGGTATCGTCCACGATGCCCGCGCGGCCCGCAGCCACGATCACAATATCAGCCTCTTTCACCACAGACGGCATATCCTTCGTTCTCGTGTGGCAGATAGTAACCGTCGCGTTCTTTTTCAGAAGCATCATAGCCGCCGGTTTTCCCACAACCAGAGAGCGTCCGATCACGACAGCCTTCTTCCCGGTACAGTCGATTCCGTAATGATCCAGAATCTCCATACATGCCCAGGGAGTACACGGCGGAAAGCCCTGATCCGTTCCCGCAAACACACCCACCATCGAGCCATCCGTGATACCATCCACATCTTTCTCCGGAGACAGCGCCTTGATCACAGCCGCCTCGTCCAGATGTTTCGGAAGCGGACGGAAAATCAGCACGCCGTGAATGTTGTCGTCATTGTTTACACGATCCACCGCAGCCATCAGTTCTTCCTGGCTGACGTCCGCCGGAAGCAGAATCTTCTCATACGCAACACCAAGTGTCTCACAACGTTTTGTCGCTCCGCGCTCATAGGAAAGATCATCCTCGCGCTCACCCACCCGGATAATTCCAAGCGTCGGCTGAATTCCTTTCTCTTTCAGTTTTGCCACATTGCCTTTGATCCGCTCGTTGAGAGCCGCCGTTACCTCTTTTCCAAGTAATTGTTTTGCCATTCTTTCTTCCTCCCTGACGCACTTGCCGTGCCTTATTTTTTCAGACGTCCGAGAACGCTCTCAAAAACATCTTCCGCAATCTTTGTGTATTTTTCCAGCATCTCGTCGCATTTTTTGTTCAGGCTTTCCGCATACTCTCTGTCTGCCATGGATTTGGTGTTGATATAGACATTCAGAGACGCGCCTTCCAGCGCCGCCTTGCAGAATGCGGCTCCCACGCCTGCGTCGCTGATTGCCAGCGTGGAACCCTTAGCGGCAAATTCCACCAGAAGATCAATCGCCTCGCAGCATTTCTCCATGATCTCCATCGGCACGGAACAGGCGTCTTTCAGAGCAGCCTCCATCACGCGGGCTTTCTCCGCTTTCTCCTCCTCCGTCTCTTTCGGCATTCCATACGCTCTGGAAAGCGGTTCAAACACTTCCGCGTCCCGCTCTACCAGGCGGAGCAGTTCTTTCTGCAGGCCATCCGCCTTCGCCTTCAGCTCCTGCATTTCCTCCTCAACCGCCGCATATTTCTTTTTTCCCACGGTCAGGGAACCAACCATATTGCCGAGAGCCGTCCCCACAGCTCCCACCAGCGCCGCCGCTCCGCCGCCGCCCGGAACGGGAGCTTTGGATGCAAGCACAGTTACAAACTCATCACATGGTACCGTTGAAAAACCCATAAACTCATCCTCCATAAGTGTTTTTTATATTTCCGCGGACAGCGCGCCATGCAGACGCGCCTGCGGGATATTCAACTAACCTTTCAGTGCTTTCAGCATGTCATTGACAACGTCGCCGACGACAGCCATATCCTCTCCCTGAGTAAAAGCCACCGGGAAATTGTCCGAAAACAGGATCTGTGCAGACGGCGGAAATTCGTCGTCCCCCTCCCACAGAATCAGCTGCACCCGCAGGCCCTTCAGAAATTCCAGCTCATAACCGGCGTCGCCCGCCTTGATCGGACAGGCTCCGACGCGTTCCATAATCTCACGGAACACCTCCAGCTTATTGCCAAAGCCAAAGGCCAGACGAAACAGGCACCGACCCTGAAATTGTTTGAAATACACCTCACCCCACGGAATCTCCCGGTAAGTCAGGAACTTTCCGGTGGAGGGAGCCGCTCCTCCTTCCGTCAGGTAACGCAGAAGAAGAATTCTCGCGTTTGCCTTCGTTTCCAGCGGATAATATCCGATCCTGTCCTCCTGTTCATGAGCAATCTCATACTCCGGCCAGGACACCATATAAGTTACTCCCATCAGGCAGACCTGAAACCTTCCGGTTTCCGGATCGTAGGGAAGCGCACAGCGCTGCGCAATCTCTTCCGGATCCGCCTGGCGGTATAATTCCAGATAATGTTCGAAAGGAATTCTTTCCTTACTGTCCTTTTCATAATTTACTTCCATACCCATCGATGCATAATTCCTCTCCGGCAGCCATTCAGACTGGTGTAAGCAGCTGCCCTCTCTGTATATTTTTCTTTCCGACGCCTTTACAGCTGTTCCTGGGACGGAAACAGCGTTGTGTCTGTATGAGGCAGAAAACATGCAGCAACAAACTCGTCCATATAGCTGGGAACCGTAGACAGTTCCAGATACGTCATATTTCTTGCCACTTCATAGGTCTTCTTTTCCGCCTGGGTGGAAATCAGCATCGCGTACGCTCCGGACAGGGAGGAATTGCCGATATAGTGGAACCGCTCCAGCGGAATATCCGGGAACATTCCGATTGTCACCGCGTGCTTCATATTGATGCCGCTTCCGATTCCTCCCGCCACATAGACATCCTCGATCATGGAGACGTCCATATCCAGAGACGAGAGCATTGTACGGATTGCCGAGAAAATCGCACCCTTTGCGCGAATAAAGTTATCGATATCCACTTCCGTGATCTCCACATCCCGGACGCTGTCCGCCTCTTCCTCAAAGGCAAGGACGTAACTTCCCATTCCGTACTTGTCGCGGCGGATACGTTTTCCTTCACGGACAAATTTTCCTTTTGGATTGATGATGCCGCAGCGGAACAGTTCGGCAATCACATCGATAATGCCGGACCCGCAGATGCCGATCGGCTTCTGCCCTTCCTCTCCGATCACCTGGTAAGAAGGCTCCATGGTCTCCTTGTCGATGGAGCACGCCTCAATGGCACCATCGGTGGCGCGCATCCCGCAGCTGATATCGCCGCCCTCAAAGGCAGGACCCGCGGAACAGGCACAGCTCATCATAAAATCAGAGTTCCCGAAAACCAGCTCTCCGTTGGTTCCCAGATCAATCAGCAAAGACATTTCCGGACGGTTCCAGATCATGCTGACCAGCGTACCGGCGGTGATATCGCCGCCCACATAGCTTCCGATATTCGGAGCCACGATAATATGTGCGTCCGGATGAATCGCGATTCCGATATCCGACGCATAGAGAGAATTTGTCTTGAAAAAAGTCGGAATATACGGTTCCATACGCAGAGGATCCGCATTGATCCCCATCAGCAGATGCTCCATCGTCGTATTTCCCGCCACTGCCATCCGGTAGATATGCTGGCCGGAAAATCCGGCGCTCGCACACATCTGCCGAATCATCGGATTCAGGGTTTCCTTCACGATCGCATCCTGAAGCCGTTTCTGTCCGCCTGGTTTCGCGGATTCGATGATCCGGTTGATTACATCCGCGCCGTAGCGGATCTGGCCGTTTCCGGCGGATGCTTTCGCAAGAATCTCTCCGGTCAGCATATCCACCAGAAGCGCGGATACCGTCGTCGTACCGATATCCACAATCAGTCCGCCTGCAATCGCCTTCGCATCCGCAGGAAGAATATCATATACAAACACATCTTTTTTCGTCACACGGATCACGCACTGCACGGAAAAGTTGCTAGCCCTGAGAACATCCGGCAGCTTTTTCAGCACAGAGTACGGAATGCGGATGATGGAAAGACCGGTCGCATCCTCCAGCGCCCAGGACAGTCTCTCATTATCCGGCATTGTATCGTCAAGAGTCGGCGGGTTCATCGAAACTGATACGATTCTCATACTGTTTTTCAGTTCAAGGCCTGCATCCTCCACCTGGTGTTTAATCCGTTCGAACAGCTCCACTTCCGCTTTCGAGCTGAGATCCGCCACTTTCATACGGCTCTGGTAAGCAGATGCAATATCCGGAACCTCCACCGTCACATCCCCGGTCACGGAGCTGACACAGGCCAGACGCCACCCTTCCGCGTATTCCTCATCGGAAATATGTCTTGTCTTTTTGGAATCCAGCTCTCCCTCAACCAGTTTCACCCGGCATTTTCCGCAGGAAGCATTGCCGGAACACGGCGCGTCAATGGCTACATTGCTTTTCTGAGCGACTTCCAGGAGGCGTTCACCTTCCGTCGCATAGGTGACAACCGGATCCCCCTGTTCAAACTGAAACGTCACTTTATACATTGTTGTACTCTCTCCAGTCTTTTCAGATTTACACAAAACATAAGTTACAGTTCAACCAGCTGAACCGTTCAATCATGGCGGTTCAGAAGCACCGAACTGTTTATGCATTTTCTCAAAGTGTGTTTGGAGCATTTCTTCCCGCAAACTGTGGCACATACACAGCAGAAAACAGGATCCGTACACACTCCGGTGACAGTTCAGCATGCTGAACTGCCACCTGTTTTCTCAGAATTATTGTTATCTTTTTATCATAAATCAGTGTAGCATAATTCACAGTGGTTTGCAATATTTACTTTCGCTTTCCGGCAGGTTTCATAATAGATGGTGGGGTGACGGCCACGGGAAGGGGCAGGAAGAGGGGCGCCCCTTCCCGTGGTCTGATTTTATGGTTTTTCTTTCTCCCGGTTCTGCTTCTCCGGTTCTGAGGAGCGTGCCAGGTAGGCCTGGACCTCTCTCAGAGTCTGGCAGCGGACCGGTTGACCGGTCAGATACTCAAGGGCCTGATTCCATTCCTCCACTGTAAACTGTTCCGGTCGTTTCATAGCACGGAGCCTGGACAGCCAGTATGGACTGTATTTCAGGTCGGACAGATATTCGCAGTTGCACTTTAACTGCAGATATTCCAGCAATTCGACTTTTATCATAGCATACCTCCTCGTAAATATTTCCGGATGCCGACTCCCGCAGCAGATGTCTGGTGGAACGATAACGATTTCTGACATCGGAGAACTGCGTTTCATCGGCAAACTGTATGTCTGTGAGTTTTTGGGATTTAATCGCTGATTTTGAGTGATTATATGAGAAAATTGGGATGAAGTGTCAAAAATATGTTTTATTGAAATGATTATTGGGATTTGTTTTCAAACAGAAGACAGCATTCCATACTTCCGGAACATTTTCTTCCGATTGCACATGAAAAAGATAGAAAGTATGGCAAATATGAGGATATGAAGAAATCAGAAGAAGTTTTTAAAGCGAATGAACGATGAGAAACGAACCAGGAAATGAATTCCTGAAAAAGGGAGTCAGGCCGCGGACAGCGAAACTGTCCGCGGCCTGCTTTCGTCGTGGATATGTTTTTTACAGCTCCAGATAGGAGTCAGCGTACAGAGTATTGCCTTTGAATACGTCGCAGGACTTGATGGTTTCCATCAGTCTCTGGTCACACGGATTGACAATCGCACTTGTCAGACCCTGCATCATAGCCATAGCTACCAGGGCGGAATCCATGATCGGACGGATCGCTTTCGGCATTCCGTTGGAGTTATTGGACAGACCGCCGGTGGAGTTCAGACCCATATCGCTGAACATCTTGATCGCTTCCAGAACTTCCATCTGCTTGTCCTGCATTCCCTTTACAACCAGGAACAGCGGGTCAAACCACAGATCAGCCGGATCCATGCCGTGCTCCATACCACGCTCCAGCATGGTCTGACAGTGTACCATACGCTCATCGTTGTCTGCCGCGATTCCTTCTGCGGAGCAAAGTGCGATTACAATCGCATCGTTGGCAGCTGCCAGGTCGATGTTTTCAATTCTTCCGCCTGCGTCCGCGGAGTTTACGATCGGTTTTCCTTTGCTTCTGTTGTATACGGAAATACCTGCCTCAATTGCCTTTCTGTTTGCGGTGTCAAGAGCCAGAGGTACATTATCGAAGTTTTCCTGAAGCAGCTTTACTGCCCATTTCATCAGATCTTCTCCGTCGTTCTCTGCCGGTCCGATGTTGACGTCCAGATAGGTAGCGCCAGCATCCAGCTGTTCTTTTGCTCTCTTTAAAATCGGTTCCGGATTGCGGGTAGCAAACGCTTCACGGATAACCGGAGAGATACAGTGAATTCTCTCACCGATGGTAATAAATTTTGCCATTTCTATTTCTCCTTTTCTTGAGGAATTTTCAGACACATGTCTTCCTCTGTATTCATTTTCGCAGACAGCGGTCAGAGAGCCGTGTTCCCACGGTTCTACGGACCACTGTCTGATCCTCATTGTTCTGTTACAGCTGTCCGTTCTCCTGCATGTCTTTCAGGAATTTCACAAGCTGTACAGCCTCAAGAGGTGCTACGATAACTTCCCAGCCCGGAAGCTTGGACTCGATATCGCCCTTTAATACAGCAACTTTACCAGGAATAATCACTTTTCTGGATTTTACCTTATCTTCCACATTCTCTTTGAAGAATGTAGAGATGGAGTTTCCGGAGAACTTGCCTGCCGCCCAGGAAGTCAGTACGGAAAGTCCGCCGGCATCATTGATTACCAGGTTTACCGGAACACCGGAACGCTCCAGCTCTCCGGATACCAGGAAGTAGGTCAGAGCGAAGTCTACGGTTGTCACGCAGACAGAATTCTCGTCGGCACCGTTCAGCGGATAGATGCCCGGCTCTACCTTCATCGGTTTCTGCGGGTCTGTGAACAGGTTCTGGCGCAGACCGAACAGCGGAAGCGCCTCTGCATATCCCAGCTCCTCCATAACAACGATGGAGCCATATTTCATTGTAAACAGGGAAACCAGCGCCTGCTGCATATATTTATCGCCTTTCGCAATCTTTACAAGATTTACGATGGACGGATATCCGAACGTACGATCCGTATCCTTCAGCGCCGCACGTCTTGCCTGTACGGTAGTTGCGAAGGTATCTTTGATGGTGTCTTCGGTTGTGTCGATCATCAGGTTTTTGTTGCCAAGCTTCTCCAGAGCGGCTACCGTATCGTACAGCTCATCGATTGTCGCACCGCCGACGCCGAGAACAACTCCTGCCTCTGTAGCCACTTTATTCATCGCCTCATAGTTTGATGCGTTGGCGCCGTTCAGAACCGGCTTGCCGTCTTTGCACTCTGCCAGCGCTTTTGCAGCGACTTCCGGATCCGTACATCCCAGAACAAGAACTTTACCTGATGCAGCCGCTTTTTTAACGACTTCCACATATCTGTCCGCGCCGCTTGCCTCATCGTAGTTTACATACAGGAGCTCCGCATGCATCTGCTCGCCGATACGCTCATAGTCAACCTTTGCAACCTGCGCCAGTTTCGCATCAATCGCAGCGTCATCCATGCAGCTGCACAGAGCGACTGCATAACGGGTTTTGCTGACAAACGTCTTTTCATGACGGTACAGAACGGTCTCGCCGCCCAGACTGTACTCATTGTCGCCGGTTCCGATCTTGATGGTCTTCATCGGCGGAGCAGTCGCCTCGGAAAGCTGAGCAAGAGCTTCCTCAGACATATAAGGACAAGCGGAAATATCCATCGCACCCTGAGCTACTTTCATGGAAAACGCCATACAGGTCGGGCATCCGCACTCCTTACAGTTTTTCTTCGGTGTCATTTTAAAAATCTGAATACCTGTTAATGCCATAATCGTTTATCCTCCTGTTCTTTTCCTTAGACTAAAGCCTGAATCATTCTGGAAATTGTAGCAACAGACTGAGGATGCTTTAAAATCACGGCATCAGAGCCGGCTGCAAGAGAAGCTGCTGCAGTCTGAATCTCCATGGAGATCGCGCGCTCCTCGCGGCTGCCCCATTCCGGAGCGTCCTCTTCTTCGGCCATCGCTTCCTTTACTCCCCAGGTCTCGGAAGCCACAGGAGTGATAATCGGCATCTGAAGCATCTTGTCATCCTGAGACAGCGCTGCGGCTTTGATACGATCCAGTGTGGAAACCACATACTCATATCCGTATCCAACGGCAGCGGAACCAACGTTCATAACGATGCTTTCCGGTTTTACGCCGAGCTGTGTAATCACAACGTTCAGCTGTTTTGCAAGGTTGATGTCAACCGCAGACTCCGCGCCGACTTTCTGGTCATAAGCCAGACCGGCCGCTGCGCCGACAGCCTTGTAATTTTCTTCTCTTGCGGACAGCAGCAGGACATTCTTGCCCTGAAGCGCTTCCGCAACCTTTGCAAGAAGCTCTGCGTCCTTTTCCACATTTTTACATCCTTCCACAACAAGTGGAGCGTCAATAGCGTCTGCAACTTCCTTTGCGACCGCTACCAGCTCCTCCACCGACTTGTTCGCTCCGTTCGGATCTCCGCCCTCCAGACGAAGACATACAAAATCAGCGCCTTCCATCTCCGACGCTTTTTTTGCCATCTCACCGATTGTGTTCGCACCTTCATAATATGCTTTCACGCCCGGAACCTCATTTTCCAGTCCCAGGTCAGAGATCTCAACGCCGACTTTCGGCTCGTTTGTGATCTCGCCGTCAAATGCATAAAACGGGAAAACATTCTCTCCGCCCAGAGTTACTTTCTTATCCCCGGTGCCAATTTCAACGGTTTTGATTGCTGCATTAAACTTTTGTGGTTTGCGATTAAACGGCATTTTAACAGCCTCCTTAACTATTAATTTATGTTCCGTGCAAGCCTCAGGCTCCGCTGCCTTCGGAGTATGTCGGAACATGATCCGGACACACTCCGGGCTTACACAGTTATTTTATCTTTTCTGACTGCATTTTGCAAGCATTACCTGCTGGAGAATCGCCGGCAGCGAATTATTACATCATAGGATCCATGCTGAGCGCCGGATGGTTTTTCTCTGTCAGGAAAGCCACCAGTGTCTCCGGATCTTCCGCAATGGTCTCATCTGCGATCATATCGGTAAAGTTCTCAATGCCATACAGCTCTTTTGCAGTCTCATTCAGACGATCAGCCACCTGCTCCTTCAGCTCTTTCGGCATCCATACGATACGGGCAACTCCGCCTTCCGCTTTCATAAACTTCTTGGAAGCGATGAAGTGTTTTCCATGTCCCATGAAGCCAGGAGTCTGAACACCGCCGCCGGTCATGGAAGCCAGTTCCGGGAAGGTCATGCCCAGAGGAGTCATGCCTGCATATTCACGGTTCGCGATACATACGCCGTTGGAGAAGGGTTCAATACCGCAGATACACTCGAAACATCCGCAGGAGGTCATCGGTTTTTCCATGATGGAATACAGGGATACGTCTTCCAGAGCGCCCTGGGACAGTTTCTTCACTGCCTCGTTGACGTCCTCGTACTCTCCGATTCTCTCATCAATTACACGCTCTTTGGTGATTACCTGGCACGGACCGTTCGGATCCAGCTCGTTGGTCGCTTTCGCATCCAGCCATGAAACGGCGCCGCACAGGCCAAGACGCTCCGGAGTAACAACGCAGACATGAGACGGGGAGAATGCCTGGCACATGATGCAGCTGTAGTAAACCGGTACGGACTCGTCGGTCATTGTGGACAGACGCTCGTCACGCTTGTCGAATGCCGGAATCGCAATTTCATGGCGGATCTTCGTGCAGTCTTCCGGATTGGTGTAAATCTTAACCTGACATTTGTCAACGACTGCCTCGAACTCATTTTTCACCTGAGCGTACAGAACCTCTCCGATGTGTTTTGCACGGAAGCCTGCCGCATACGCGTCTTTGCTGACACGGATACGGATCATATCACGCTGTCCGGTATGCATCACACCCTCGATGCAGTTCAGGTAGCTGTGGAATTTACGCTCGAAGACGGGCTCGAAATCTGTCTGCATGTTCTTTCCTGCAACTTCAACCACATAAGCGATGCTGTGCTTGCTTCCAACCTCAAACTCATCGAGATCCGGTCCGATCAGCTCGATCTTGTGATCTTCCACTTCGGACATATCCTTAGACTGAACCAACTCGCAGCAGTCCACACGGGAGCCGTCAAACTCCACCTGCATATCGCCGCGGCGGATAATCTCGCCTTCGAATGCGGATGCAAACGCAACCGGAATGTCGATATTTGTGATCTTGATCTTGATGTCGCGGGCCTCCAGGGAAGTCGCGTTAAATTTGCTCACATCTTTCTGGATAATCAGGCTCTTCGGAATCGGAGGAACGTCATTGTCATCGTTGGTGATTACCGGGAAGCCAAGAGCGATGGCTCCTGCGCCGCAGGCAACAATCACATCATCAATTGGTGCGAATGCGTTTACAAACGCCGGAACACGGTCTTTTGTGTATGCCATCAGAGCGCCTGCGTCACCCGGAGTAAGATTACCGAAGATCAGACCTGCACGAACTGCAACAGATACTACATGGATCACTGAAGTAACATCCTTGCCCAGCGGGATCACGCGGACATTGGCGCCGGTCTTATATCCCAGCTCCTGGCACTGATCAATGATTCCGCCTACCAGAGTTACCAGAATACCCTGTGCCTGATAGCTCTTGACAAGATCCACACCTTCCTGTGCGGTCGGAGCGGAGCCGAGAATTACCGCAACGCCCGGGATATCTCCGGTTACCAGCGGCACACCCAGCTCACGGATCACTGCGTCGCTTAAATGTCCGTAGCACGGCTCTTCGTAAGGCTGTGCTCCGTCGATGTATTTGATCGCCTCGATAAACTCTGCGCAGAGAGCTGTCGCAACACCGGACATAAATACATCGTTCAGCTTATTTTCTCTGGTCATCAGGGTTTTCACAACACCCAGAGCCTCTTTCAGTTCTTTCAGGTTGGTAACTTTTGTACCGGTAACCGCATAATAACAGGGCAGAGCGTATGCGGTGTTGGGAAAGCTTACCGCTTTCTCTTCGCCGTGCTGCGCGATCGCAGCATCGATTGCTCCTTCCGTCAGGCCATATACGGCGTCATTTCCGCCAAAAACTCTCTCGAATAATGTCATCCGTTTTTCCTCCTATCACTTGTTTGACTCATCGATTTTTGCCTTTATATTTCGTATCTCTTCGGTTGCTGCAGCGCTGTAGTCGTATGGAGAGGACCCTGCCCGGTCCGCCTCCATAACCTCAATGTTGTAATGTACCATGCCCAGCAGATCCTCCGCCGGAATACGCTCTCTGATAAATGCTTCATCAGCCTCATTTCTGACCTTATTCGCCACTACATGAACCTGATGAACTCCCAGCTCCTCAGCCAGACGCTTCACGTTTTTGTAGGTCTGTACACTTCTCGCTCCCGGCTCGATCACCACGATAAACATATCCATGCCTTCTGTGGTTCCCCGTCCGAGATGCTCCAGCCCTGCCTCCATGTCCAGGATCACAACGTCCTCTCTGCGAAGCACAAGGTTGTTGATGATCCTACGTAGCATTACATGCTCCGGACACACACAGCCGCTGCCGGCTGTCTCCACGGTGCCCAGCACCAGAAGCTTCACGCCGTTGAAGCTCTTGCTGTAGGTGTCGGGAATATCATCGACTTTCGGGTTGATTTTGTAAAATCTGTTGTCCGCACTGGCTTCGGTACGCTCTGCCACGAGCTTACGCATCTTGCTGATGGGGACGATGGAATCCAGAAGATCCTCCGGGAATCCCAGGGCCAGCCCGAGATTGGCGTCCGGATCCACATCCGCCGCCAGTACGGGACGCCCTTCCTCCGCATACAGTCTCGCCAGCGTGGCAGCGATTGTTGTCTTACCTACTCCGCCCTTGCCTGTCACTGCAATTTTCATTTTACTCAATCCCTTTATCCGTTATTTTTCAGAATCTCTTATGCCTTTTTCTCCGACTGACTTCTCAGACACCCAGAGCGGCACGTTTTTCCTCGATGCGCGCCAGCATAGCGTCGCCGAGCTTATCGATATCTTTTTCCACAGTATACGCAGCCTCTACCCAGTCGCGCACGCCGTTTGTCAGAAGTTCCGTCACCTCGCTGGAGCCGGAAACATACGGTTCCACTCCAAGGAATGTGTCGATACCTGTCGCTACTACATAGTTTCCGATGGAAACCGCTTTCTCGGACATCCACTCCGGAGCGCATCCTACCACCGGCAGCTGAGAAATGTTTACATTTCCAATCTTAGCCAGCTCAGATACCAGAATCATCATACGGGAGATATCCACACAGGATCCCATATGCAGAACCGGCGGGATATCCGCCAGCTCGCAGACGCGTTTCAGACCTGCGCCGCAGAGTTCTCTCGCACGTTTGTCCATGAGTCCGGCTCTTGCGGCCGCCTGTGCGGAGCATCCGGAAGCAACGATAATCACATCGTTGGCGATCAGTTTCTTCATCAGCTCGATATGAGCGGTATCCGGGCGGACTTTCGGGTTGTTGCATCCTACCATCGCAACTGCGCCGCGGATGACGCCGGAAGCCACACACTGCCACAGCGGCATCAGTGTTCCGGTCTCGTCTACCTGGGAATTGGTTACGCCGTCCAGGGTCTTGATGATCGCCTCAACGGAATATCCCACGGTAGCGTTCTGCTTCATATTCGGAATATGTACCAGCTCCGGTTTTCTGTTCCTGAAATTCTCAACAGCCATCTTTACGATCGCTTTTGCGTTCTCTCCGGCAGTCTTTGCATCAAAGCGGATAAACTCGGAGTCCGGCATCTGCGCAATCGGAGAGGTTGTGACGAATTTTGTGTGGAAGCACTTGCTCAGAGGTCCGAGCGCCGGGAAAATACACTGAACATCCACGACAATGGCCTCGCAGGCTCCCGTCAGAACCACGTTCTCCTGCTGCAGGAAGTTTCCGGCCATCGGAATGCCGCGGCGCATTGCCACCTCGTTGGAAGTACAGCAGACGCCGGCAACGTTGATGCCTTTCGCTCCCATTTCCTTCGCATAGGCGATCATCTCCGGATCATCTGCATATTCACAGATCATCTCGGACAGTGACGGATCATGTCCGTGTACGATAATATTGACTTCGTCCTCTTTCATAACGCCAAGGTTTGCCTCTGTGTCCACCGGCTTCGGGGTACCGAACAGAACGTCGGAAAACTCGGTTCCCATCATGGAACCTCCCCATCCGTCAGACAGACCGGAACGCAGGGACTGGCGAATCAGAGCCTCCGCCTTGGAAGAACATCCCATATGAGTCATATGCATCGCGCGGGATACCTCGCGGTCGATCGCATGAGGAGCAACTTCCTCCCTCTCCCAGATCTCCTGGGTATGCTGCGGAGCACGTTTCAGGAAACGCTGGGTTCCGAACGGCTTTCCATACTCCATCAGACCGGTCTCTGCAACCTCGTGAGCCAGATCGTAGATATCTCTTCCCTCTGTCTCAATTCCCCACTCTTTCGCAATACGAATCAGTTTCTCAGGATCTTTTACTTTGTAATTGCCGTCTGCGGCAGACGCATACAGGGTATGGCAGATCTCACGTCCGTGGTCGGAGTGAGTCGCCGCTCCTCCGGCCGTGAAACGAAGGAAGTTTCTTCCTACAATGCCGTGTACGTCACATCCGCAAATTCCTCTTGGCGCCTTCGGAGTGATCCGACACGGTCCCATCGTACAGATCCGGCAGCAGGCTCCTTCCTCGCCGAATTTACAGTGTGGGCTCTGTTTTTTTACGCGGAGCTGCCACGCATCAGCGCCAACTTTTGCACCTGTCTCCAGAAGACGGCTGGTAGCCTGTTCAAACTCTTCTACGGTCGTCAATTTGAATTCACTCATTATGATCCTCCTTAAAAATAATCCGTAACTGCGCAGGCCTGGCTGAACAGCTGCCACGCTGAACAGTTACTTTTTCGATTACTTCCTTTCTTCAAATGATTGTATTTTCTTTCTACAAAATCTCATCTGCGGCGACGAGATATGTAAACGCCACGATATCCCTCCGATATTCCGCATACCGGAGGGATACGCCTTCTGAATTTTTACAAATTCAGATTCTTCACAATTTCCTTCAGCGCCGCGCGCACCGGTGAGTTTTCCGGAAGCGTCACGGTCGGCTTACCGTCACAGTCATATTCATAAACCGTGTCGTCGTGAGGCACCACCCCGAGAAGGTGAAGCCCCTGCTTTTCAATTTCCTCCCTGGTGCCCTCGTTGAGCACACCGCCGGGAGCCCGGTTCACGATCAGCCCGATCGTCTTCGGCTTCATATCACATTCATGAATCAGCTCCGCGATTCTGGCCGCCGCCTGCACTCCTCTGCGGGAACAGTCACTGACAAGAATCGCCGTATCCATACCGGGAAGAATTCCCCGGCTGATATGTTCCATACCCGCCTCGTTGTCCACTACCATGAACGGGTAATTCGGATAAAGCCTGGCAAGCTGCGCCTGGAGAAGTCCATTGACATAGCAGTAACAGCCTTTTCCCTGCGTTCTTCCCATTACCAGCAGATCGAAGTCATCCTCTTCCACCAATGCGCCGCTGAACTTGAACTCGGCATAATCTGCCTTGCTCATGCCTGCGGGAATCGGATTTTCCTTCGCCATCTCCGCGCGGGCAATCTCCTCGCGGATATCCCCGAGCGTCGCCTCGACTTCCACGCCGAGTACCTCGTTCAGATTTGAATTTGCATCTGCATCTACTGCAAGAACCGGTCCTTTGCCCTGCTCACACAGATACTGTATCAGCAATCCGCAAAGAGTTGTCTTACCTACGCCGCCTTTTCCTGCGACTGCAATTACATGTGCCATAAATCAGGCGCCTCCTGAATCTGAATTTTAACAATTATACAAGTGTTCGGATTCCTGATCTGTCGATAATCTCTGAAACGTCTTTCCACTTATTCAGCGCGTACAGATGGATTCCGTTAACGCCCAGAGCACGATACTCGTCGATCTGTTTGATCGTATACTCGATACCCTCTTCTCTGAACTCTTTCACTTTCTTATCATAGAATACATCGATCGGTTTGCCGTCTGCATCCTTCGGGTTGAACGGATTCGGGAACAGCCAATGCCTGGAAATCATTCTGGACAATTCGCGATCCATCACACAGCCGTTACGTGACAATGCCATATTGATCGTAGCTGCCTGATCAAGAATCGGCATGATACCTACGTCTACCGGCATAGTAATACCTGCCTTGCGGATTCCGTCCAGCCAACGTTTGAACTGCTCCATATCCCAGCAGAGCTGAGTCATAATGTAATCGGCTCCATTGTCCTGTTTCTGTTTCAGAACTGCGATATCTGCTTCAAGACTGCGGCATGCGATATGTCCTTCCGGAGAACCCGCCACCGCGATCTCAAATTTGTCGCCGTAATTGTCACGGACGAATTTCACAAGATCTGTCGCGTAATTAAAATCCCCACAGGTGGTAGTCTCACCCAGCGGAAGGTCTCCGCGAAGCGCAAGCATATGATCCACGCCTTCTGCAAGATACTGATCCAGCTGTTCTTTGATACCTTCCTTTGTGTTGCGGATTACCGTAAAGTGGGTTACCGGTGTGGTGCCTGCCTTCTTGATCATCTGACATACTTCCCTGTTGGCTCCCACATTTCCGCCGCCCGCACCGTATGTACAGGAAATATACTCCGGTTTGTACTTGCACAGATGTTCAATCGTGCCCGGAAGATTCGCCATTCCCTTTTCTGTTTTCGGCGGGAAAAGTTCGAAGGAAAGAAGCTGTTTTTCCTTCATCATTTCTGATAATTTCATGATGTTTACCTCCGCATTCTTTTGGTTTATAAAAAAGCTTGAAAATCATACGGTTGCCGCCATCATCCATCACAGTTTATCTTACCCGAACCGCTGTATTCCTCATCGTTTCTGAAAAATACAAACCGTTTCCGTCTGGTGACCGGCAGCAACATAAGCTTAAGCTTTTCTTCCGCTTTGCGTTAACCGTTCTGTCGAATGGTTACGGCTTTGCCGCTGCTCTCAGTCACACTGAAGCTTTACAATACTGTTTACCAGATCCACCGACAGGATCTGTCCCTGAACCTTCGTCTCTTCTCCCATAATGTCTGTGATAAGTACGTATTCTCCGTCCACGTCGATCCGTCCGACGTTCTTACAGACAACGGTGTTGTCAGGTTCTTTATATACTGTTGCAAGACACATGTTCTGTTACGCCTCCTTTAACTGCTCCTTGACAAGTGTCAGAGCAAGACTCAAACGCATATTTCCTTTCTGAAAATCGGATACGCCTTCCCGGATCTGCTTTGCCGCATCCGTAAGACCCGCCTGTTCCAGCTTATCCGCCATCTCGTCCAGTTCGGCCGCATGGTGCTCATTGTGCTGCAGCATATAGGTCAGGAGCGCCACGTGTTCGTTTTTGCATCCGCTCTCGCAGTGCTCATGGCATCCGTTTTCACAGTCATGTCCGTGAGAATGGTCGTGATGCTGTGCATCGTGACTGCCGTGAGGAACGGGATTTCCATTCTCATCATGTAATAAATGCATAAAACCCTCCTTTTATATGGGTTCCATAGGCAGAATGCTTATGGAATGTCAAATTTCTATCAATTCGTTTGTATTATACTCTATTTTTTTTTCAAAATCAATACAACAGTTAACCAAACAACAGGAAACTTGTTACAGTTCGGCCGTCTGAACTGTCGCGAAAACTTGTTACAGCTTTTTTAATACTCTTGCTGTTGTTTCTTCACATTTTTGTGGTACAATAAGCAGAAATTGCAGCAGTTCATCCGGCTGAACTGCTGTCAGAAATTATTCCATTGGGCATCCTGTTTTTCCATCTGCCAATAATTACCTTATTTTAGAAAAAATGGAGGTTGATCTGAAATGAATACGGAAATTGCGACTGTCACATTGAACGACGGCAATCAAATGCCTGTCCTCGGTCTCGGCGTCTACAAGGCTCTGGGGGAAGGGGAAGTGGAGCAGGCGATCGTGACCGCGGTAGGCCAGGGATACCGGCTGATCGATACGGCGTCCGTCTATAAAAACGAGGAGGGCGTCGGGCGCGGCATCCTCAGTTGTCCGGTTCCCCGGGAAGAACTTTTTGTCACGACAAAAGTCTGGAACAACGCTCAGCGTATGGACGACGTGGAGGGCGCCTTTCACAGAAGCCTGGATCGGCTGAAACTGGACTATGTGGATCTCTATCTGATTCACTGGCCGGTTCCCGGATGTTATCCGCAGACCTGGAAAGTTCTGGAAAAGATCAGAGACTCGGGCCGCTGCCGTTCCATCGGCGTCAGCAATTTCGAGGAACCGCATCTTCAGATGCTCTTTGAAATGTCCGGCATCGTTCCTGCAGTCAATCAGATCGAATGTCACCCGCTCTGGAACAGAAAAAAACTGGTGTCTTACTGCCAGCAGCACGGCATCGCCGTTCAGGCTTATGCGCCCCTTGCCCGGGGACTTTACCTGAACCGTGAAATCATTGTCCGGCTGGCGGAAAAATACGGGCGGACCCCGGCGCAGATCGGGCTCAGATATCTGGTGCAGAGGGGGATCTGCGTGATTCCCAAATCCACGAATCCTTCCCGCATTGCAGAGAACGCAGCCATCTTCGATTTTCAGCTCTCCGACCTGGATATGGAACTGATCGATTCCATGGACGAGCAGTTCCGCAGCGCCTCAATCCCCGACGATATGATCGGACAGGGTGTTCACTGAGCCTGTTCCGCCGTCCTAACAGTTACCTGAGGAACTCTTGCACCGAGCGCGGTCGCCTTATCGAAAAAAAAACTCCGCCGGGGCTTTGCGCAAAACACGCAGCCCCGGCGGAACCGTTATCATTCTATAACCGTTCCGTAAGCAAAACGGTTCTCTTCTTTTTCCGTATTCTTCTCTGTCTTTCCCATCAGCCGTCCCACAGTTCCGGAGAAAGCTCGTCTTTCTTTACCCGCTGCATCAGCTCATCCACCGCCAGACGCGGAGACTTATTCTCAAAGAGCACGTCTCCCACCGCACGGATAATCGGCGTCTCAATGCCGTATTTCTCCGAAAGTTCCAGACCTGCCCGGGCGGAGTGAACGCCCTCGACAATCATCTTCACCTCGTCCATCGCTTCCTGCATTGTATATCCCTTTCCAATCAGATAGCCTGCCTTCCGGTTCCGGCTGTGCACAGACGCACAGGTTACGATCAGATCTCCGATTCCGGAAAGACCGTAAAACGTCTCTGCCTGCGCTCCCATCGCAATTCCCAGCCGGGTAATCTCCGCGATTCCCCGGGTAATCAGGGCAGCCTTCGTATTGTCCCCGTATCCCAGACCGTCTGCAGTTCCCGCCGCAAGGGCAATCACATTTTTCAGGGAACCTCCCAGCTCAATGCCGAGAACGTCCGGGCTGGTATATACGCGGAACACCGGACTCATGAAAACATTCTGCACATAGAGCGCCGTTTCCCTGTCCTTTGCTCCCGCCACAATGGTTGTGGGAAGGCCGCGCCCCACCTCTTCCGCGTGGCTCGGCCCTGACAGCACCGCCACATTGGCCGACGGAATCTCCTGAGAGATAATATCGCTCATGGTCATCAGCGTATCCCCTTCGATGCCTTTCGCCACATTGACAATCAGCTGTCCTTCCGGAATCAGATGCGCCAGTCTGCGCGATGTGTTCCGGACATAAGGAGAAGCCTTCGCCATCACAAGAAGATCTCTTCCTTTCAGCGCCCGCTCCATATCTGTCGTAAACTCCATGTCCGCCGGCAGGGGAACGCCGGGCAGTTTTGTCAGATGCTCATGGTTCTCACAAAGCATACGGATCTCCTCCCCGTTTTCCGAGCAGACCGTCACCTGATGCCCGTTGTTGTGCAGCAGGAGCGCCAGTGCGGTTCCCCAGCTTCCCGCGCTGATGATACTGATTTTTGCCATATGATTACTTCCTTCCTTTGCTGCTCAGATAAGTTTTTCTCTCTGTTCCCGAAAGAAGCCGCTTAATATTCTCCCTATGTTTCCACACTGCCAGGATTGTCAGAAGAACGATAAGGAGATACATCTCGTAAAGGTATTCCGCCGGCATTGCAAACAGACCCATCTGTCCCAGCACCAGTGTTCCCACCAGAAGCACGCCATATACAACCAGAGAGCCCAGGGAGACGTAATGGGTTGCCAGGAAGACCGCCACAAATGCCACCAGGGCGACGATCGTGATTCTCCAGTCAAAGGAAACAATAAGCCCTGCCGTCGCAGCGATTCCTTTTCCGCCCCGGAACTTCAGGTAACACGGGAAGTTATGTCCGAGAATCGTTCCTGCCGCCGCGTAAACCGCCAGCAGACGGATCATATCCGGATATGTTCTTCCGAACAGCAGGTGTACCAGTAGAACCGCAAACACACATTTAAAGCAGTCGCCGAAAAATGTAATGACGCCTGCTTTTGTGCCAAGCGTCCGCAGGGCGTTCGTCGTCCCCGCATTTCCGCTGCCATAATTTCTTATGTCGATCCCATGAAGCCTTCCGTAAATGTAAGAGGTCTGAAACAGGCCAAAACAATATCCTATCAACAGACAAATGATCCTAACCATTGCATTACTGCTCCTTCTCTTTTCTTTCCCGGATAATAAACCGAAGGGATGTTCCCTTGAAACCGAATGCCTCTCTGATCCTGTTCTCCAGATAACGGGTGTAGGAGAAATGCATCAGTTCCTTGTCATTGACAAAAATCACAAAGGTCGGCGGTTTCACCGACACCTGCGTCATATAATAGATCTTCAGACGTTTCCCCCGGTCCGACGGCGGCTGCTGCATTGCCATCGCCTCCGTCAGAATCTCGTTGAGCACTCCGGTCTGAATCCGCAGGGTCTGGTTTTCCAGCACCATATCAATGGTTTCAAAGAGTTTCTGGGTTCTCTGCCCAGTCTTCGCCGAGATAAAGACGATCTCCGCGTAAGGCATGTAGGACAGCGTGGTTCTTACTTTTTCCGTGAACCGGTAGATAGTCTTATCATCCTTCTCCAGCGCATCCCACTTATTGACGGCAATGACGATGCCTTTTCCGCGGTCATGGGCGATTCCGGCAATCTTTGCATCCTGCTCAGTCACACCCTCCAGCGCGTCGATCATCATCACGACCACATCGGCCCGCTCCACTGCCGCCACCGTGCGGATAATACTGTACCGCTCCAGTTCTTCCTTGATCTTGCTCTTTCTGCGAAGTCCCGCCGTGTCGATGAACACATATTCCCGTCCGTTGTGCACGATCGTCGTGTCCACGGCGTCCCTTGTGGTTCCGGCGATGTCCGACACGATGACGCGGTTCTCTCCCAGAAGCTTATTGACCAGGGAGGATTTTCCCACGTTCGGTTTTCCGACGATGGCCACATGAGGAATCTCCTCAGCCTCCTCCGTCTCCGCCTGCTCCGGAAAATGTTTTACCACTTCGTCCAGCATGTCTCCGATTCCCAGCTTTCCGGTCGCAGAAATGGGCATTGGTTCTCCGATTCCCAGATTATAGAATTCATAAACGTCCATCATCTGGCGCTCGAAATTGTCCACCTTGTTCACCGCCAGCACCACCGGTTTCCGGCTGCGGCGAAGCATATCGGCCACCTTTGCGTCGGCGTCCACAAGCCCCTGACGCACATCCGTGATAAAAATAATCACATCCGCCGTGTCGATGGCAATCTGCGCCTGTTCACGCATCTGGGACAGAATCACGTCGCGGCTTTCCGGCTCGATTCCGCCGGTATCCACCAGCGTGAACGTGTGATCCAGCCAGGTGACTTCCGCGTAGATACGGTCCCTGGTCACTCCCGGCGTATCCTTTACGATGGAGATGTTTCCACCTGCCAGCGAATTAAACAGGGTCGATTTGCCCACATTCGGACGGCCCACAATTGCTACGATCGCTTTGTTCATACATTACTCTCCTTTTATGTGTCAGTTCATTCTTTTCATTCAGTACCGCCAGCACCAGATCTCTGCCCGGCTCGTCGACAATCTGCACCGGAAGTTTCAGCCGATACTCCACTTCTTCCACCGTGACGTCGTCCAGGAATACATTCTCTCCTTCACGGAGCATGTTACAGGGCAGAAGCAGTTTATCTCCCAGCGGTTTTCCCTCCAGCTGTGCAATCAGATCCTGTCCGGTAATCAGTCCGGACACCGTGATGCTCTCTCCGAAGAAAGCATTTCGGATCGGCCAGATCTTTACATCCAGCTTCGGATATTTTTCCCTGATTTTTCCAACCAACATTTCCAGCGTCGGCGCAGCCAGCTTTCCCGTTGCCAGAGACAAATGAAGTTCTCTTTGATCTCCTTCCCGGTTCTCCAGCTCCTGCTTCACTTCTTCCCGCAGCAGCCGGAGCATTCCCACCCCGTTTTCCAGCTGCAGATAGCCGTCGTAAGTCTCCTCCTCCGGAAGTTCCTCCTCCGCCAGAAGATACCACTCATCACTGGCATGGATCACATGCAGTCCCCAGGTCTCATACAGCTTTTTCTGCCATCGGTGAATCACCCGGAGCACCTCTTTTGCATCCTCCCGGGTAAACGGCTCCAGCGGATACAGACCTTCCCGGTAACGGCTCAGCCCCACCGGCACCACAGAGACACTTTTCAGGTGCGGCAGGTACGCCGTCAGATCGGAAATGCTTCGCTCCAGCTCCTCGCCATCGTTCAGTCCCTTGCACAGGACAATCTGTCCGTTCATCTCTATGCCGGCGTCAAACAGTTTTTTTACCTTATTTAACGCTTCCCCCGCAAACCGGTTGTGAAGCATCCGGCACCGCAGTTCCGGGTTTGTCGTCTGAAAGGATATATTGATCGGCTCCAGGCGATAACGGATGATCCGTTCAATGTCCCTGTCGCTCATATTGGTCAGCGTCACATAGTTTCCCTGAAGAAACGAGAGGCGCGAGTCGTCGTCCTTAAAATACAGGGTGGGACGCATGCCCGGCGGCATCTGGTCGATAAAGCAGAAGACACAGTGGTTCCTGCAGGAACGGTACTCGTCCATCAGACTGTTCTCGAAAACAATTCCCAGGTCTTCGTCATATTCCTTGTCAATCTCCAGAATCCATTCCTCGCCGTCCGTTCTGCGGATTCCCAGTTCCACATAGGTATCTTTGATCTGAAACTGGTAATCAAAAATATCCTCGATTTCCTCACCGTTTACAGTCAGAAGCTCGTCTCCCGGTGCCAGTTCCATCTCTTCCGCAATGCTTCCCGGCTCAATGCTCTTTATAATATGACGGTTTTTTTCCATCTCAGTTCATTCCTCTCTCGGTTCATTCCTCCGGTCGTTCGGTACACCGGAAAATAAAAATCCGTCCGGATGACGCAGGATATTTCTTTTCCCATGTACTGCTCCGTCCGGACTTTTTTGTATTTCTGCGGCAGTTCAGCCTGCGGAACTGCTGCGTATTTCCGGACAGCCTGCTATCTATAATAGCAATTTACCAGACAAAAAGCAAGGTTTCTTTCCATTTTCACTTGACGCACCTTGTAAAGGAATGTTATAAATATCATGTAAAAAATGTAAAAAACACTCATATCTGGAGGTTTCTATGGCAAATTTGGATTTACTGGAAAATTCTATCCCGGTAGCACCGTTAAAAATCGCAGCTCTGAAAGGCTGTACGGAAATGGCTGACATTGTCAATAACTATCTGGTGGAATTTCGTAAAGATCTGGTGAAACGGCAGGCAAACGGGATTAACTGGTCCGGCTACGTGGAAGATTCCTATCTGATCGACTGCGACTGTCCGCGCTTCGGCTCCGGAGAGGCAAAGGGAAAAATTAACGAGTCGGTCCGCGGCGTTGACCTTTTTATTCTTGTAGATGTGTGCAACTACAGCATCACCTACAAAGTATGCGGCTACGAAAACCACATGTCTCCGGACGATCATTATCAGGATCTGAAGCGTGTCATTGCCGCGGCAACAGGCAAGGCGCACCGCATCAACGTGATTATGCCGTTTCTCTATGAGGGCCGTCAGCACAAGCGTTCCAAGAGGGAGTCTCTGGACTGTGCTCTGGCGCTGGAAGAGCTGATGAATATGGGAGTTTCCAATATTATCACCTTCGACGCTCATGATCCCCGCGTCATGAATGCGATTCCTCTGGGCGGTTTCGACAACTTCATGCCTACCTATCAGTTCCTGAAGGCACTGATCAGTTCCGTGCCGGATCTCAAACTGGACAACGACCATCTGATGATCATCAGCCCGGACGAGGGCGCCATGTCCCGCGCCGTATATTTTTCAAATATTCTCGGCGTCGATATGGGTATGTTCTATAAACGCAGAGATTACTCCACGATTGTCAACGGAAAGAATCCGATCGTTGCCCATGAATTTCTCGGCGACTCAATCAAGGGCAAAGACGCAATCGTGATCGACGACATGATTTCCTCCGGCGAGAGTATGCTGGATGTGGCAAAGCAGATGAAAGAGCGCGGCGCAAACCGTGTATTTGTCTGCACAACATTCGGACTGTTTACGGACGGGCTGGCGAAATTTGACGATTATTACGAAAAGGGATATATCACGAAAGTAATTACGACGGACCTTACGTACCGCACACCGGAGCTGATCTCCAGACCATGGTATATGGCAGCGGAGATGGGAAAATATGTGGCAAGTATCATCGATACGCTGAATCATGATGTTTCCGTGGAGAAAGTCCGCTCCACCACCCAGAAAATCAACAAACTGCTGGCGAAACACAGATAAGCGGACGGAACGGCATCCTGCCGCCCGCCGCAGGCAGCATGAGTCCCGGCCGCTGGCAGGAGCCGTAAGACAGGGTGCCGACAGCAGTCTGCATCTTTTCTCACTCCGGCGTTCGGACAAAACAGGGCAGCGTGTTCGCCCCCTCGCGGGGATCGGACACGCTGCCCTGTTTTGTTCGCCCGCAGTCGCAAGAACCTGATCGCAGGCTGCTGTCGGTGCCCTGCCTTACGGCTTCTAATGATTTCGGGAACGCCGAAAAAGGCGATGCTATTTTGACTATTTCGTTTCTGTGGCTGTAGCCGTAATCCATAAAAAGGCAGCCAGGTTGCCGCGTTTGCCCTGGGTGGCGCGGTGGGAGAAGAGGGCGGTAGGGTTGCAGCAGGTGCAGAGGTTTGGCATCTGAATCTGGGCGGCGGGGACGCCGGATTCCAGAAGGATCCGGCGGTTGGCTTCCCATAGGTTCAGCTGATAGCGGCCGTTGGGTTTTCTGTAGTACAGAGTATTGTGAAGCTCTGCGGGAAAGGCGGCGGCGAACTGTTCGATGACGTCCTCGCTGACTTCGTAGCAGTCCTGACAGATGGAGGGACCAATGGCGGTCAGGAGATCCGAGGGATTGGTTCCGAAGGTTTCCCGCATGGCTTCGATGGTTGCGGCTCCCATTCTGTGGACGGTTCCTCTCCAGCCGGAGTGGGACAGACCGATCGCCCGGTGGACCGGATCGACAAAGTACAGAGGGACACAGTCGGCGTAATAGGTCGCCAGCACGACTCCCGGCGTATCCGTGATCAGACCGTCCGTGTCATGGAACTCCCGTTCTCTGGTGATTCCGCTCCCGCGGTCTTTTTCCGTAACATGGCGTACGTTGGTAGTATGGGTCTGGTCGGAGGACACGATGTCCTCTGTGCGAAATCCTGCCGCAGCCGCAAAGCGGCGGTAGTTTTCTGTGACATGCTCCGGGTCGTCGCCCCGGGTGTAGCTCAGGTTCATCGTGCTCCAGATTCCCTGGCTCACGCCGCCCTCTCTTGTGGAGAACGCATTTCTGACTCCCGGACATTGCTCCAGCATCGGATAGCTTAACCAGATGACTCCGTTGTTTTCTCTGACCTGCGGCCCGGGCGCCGCGGGATTTTTCCATTTCAGTTTCAAGATTTTCCTCCTCTTATCTGCAGTACGCAAAGGCGTTCCGGTACTGTGTAATCCCCTCCGGTGTTATGGCGATGACGTCAAACCGGCAGGGAACGTCGTCCGGAATCCGGCGCCGCAGCCTGTAATAGTCTGCAGTTCTGCAGATTTTCTTCTGTTTGCTCCGATTGACGGCTTCCTCCGGATACTGAATGGTTACGGCCGTCCGGTATTTTACCTCCACAAATACCAGGGTACCGGCCTCCTCCGCAACCAGATCTATCTCTCCGTATCTGCTGCGGAAGTTTTTCTCCAGTATCCTGCAGCCCTGCTGTTCCAGATATTCCGCCGCAGCCTGTTCGTAAACCGCTCCGGTTTCCTTTCGATTCAAGCGTTCCTTCCTTTCTTCCGATGTAAAAGCCTCAGCGAAGCCCGCTACGCCTGCGTTTTTACAACTGTACTCTCGAAAAAGCATCCTCACCGAAACGATAAGGTATTTATCGTGGCTTATACAAGTACATCAGAAAATAAATACCCAGCCATTTGACTTGCCTATTTTCCTGATAACACATATCAAAAATACTCAGCGTAGCTGGCTGAACTGTAACACCTTTTTACAGAAAATGTGTCAGAAAGGTTTTTCTGTGTATCGGCGACGGCCCGTATTTTTTCAGCGCCTCAATGTGCTGTTCCGATCCGTAACCTTTGTTGGACGCGAATCCGTAGCCGGGAATTTCCCGGTCATACTCTTCCATAAGATGATCCCTTGTCACTTTCGCAACGATGCTGGCCGCGGCAATGGAAACGCTCTTCCCGTCCCCTTTGATAATCGGAACCTGGAAGATATTTACTCCCGGTATCGTCACCGCGTCATTTAAGAGCACGTCAGGCTGAATCGGCAGCTTTGAGATCGCTTCCCTCATCGCCTCATAGGTAGCCTGGAGAATGTTGATCTCATCAATTCTTGCCGGGGAAACGCAGCCGAGACCGACCGCCACTGCCTGTTCCATAATCACATCATACAGTTCTTCCCGCTTTCTGGCAGTCAGCTTCTTCGAATCGTTCAGCCAGAGGATCCCGCAGTCTTTCGGAAGAATGACCGCCCCTGCCACCACAGGCCCTGCCAGCGGGCCACGGCCCACCTCGTCGATTCCGCAGACGTAGCCTCTGGCTTCATACTGCCTTTCATAGACTTTCATCTGTTCCGTCCGCACTTTTTCTTTTTCCAGCGCTTCTTCTTTCTTCCGGTATCTGTCAATCAGGCTGCGTACGCCTGCACGGGTATCTTCCTGATACTCCCGGTACAAAGAAGGCAGCTTCTCCATCGATGCTGCCTCAAATTCTTCTCTGATTTTTGATATGGGTTTCTGTTTTTCTTTCATTCGGTCACCTCCGAACCGGCCGCAGACTCCAGGGTAATTCTTCCCAGCTTTCCATTGCGGAATTCATCCATCAGAATGCCGGAAGCCTTTGCATAGTCCAGTGCACCGCCCTTTTGCATGCATTTCCTGTTTTCGGCAATCTGTTCCAGAATGCGCAGCGGCTCCTCCTGCTCTTCAATCTGATACCGTTCTGCCAGAACGCCGGGATACTCCCGAACCAGAAAACGGATCACTTCCAGCGCAAGTTCCTCAATGTTCAGAATCTCGTCGTTGATGGAGCCGATCATTGCAAGGTGCAGGCCCACCTGCTGATCCTCGAATTTCGGCCACAGGATTCCCGGAGTATCCAGGAGTTCCAGATTTTTGTTCAGACGGATCCACTGTTTTCCCTTTGTCACACCCGGTCGGTTTCCGGTTTTCGTACACGCTTTTCCCGCATAGGAATTGATAAATGTGGATTTTCCCACGTTCGGGATACCTACCACCATCGCCCGTACCGGCCGGTTCATGATCCCCCGTTTTCTGTCCCTTTCTATCTTCTCCCTGCAGGCTTCCTGTACGACAGCCTGGATCCCCTTCAGTCCGGCGCCGGAACGGGAATTGACTTTCACCGCATAGAATCCTTTTTCCTTAAAATAATCCATCCATTTCTGGTTGCACCGCTCATCCGCAAGGTCCGCCTTATTCAGAAGAATCAGGCGCGCCTTATTGCGCCCCATTGCATCGATATCCGGATTTCTGCTTGAAACCGGCACCCTGGCGTCAACCAGTTCAATGATCAGATCGATCAGCTTCAGGTCTTCCTGCATCTGACGTTTTGCCTTCGTCATATGCCCGGGATACCATTGATAATTCATCGCTTTCTCTCTCCTTTTCCGCCGCTTTTATCTCCGAATCAGGCCTATTTCCGAGAACGGTCCCGTGCGGAACCAGATCTTCCCGATAATATTGTCTTTCTGCACCATACCGATCGTCGTATAGCGGCTGTCCTCACTGCTGTTCCTGTTGTCTCCGAGTACAAAATATTCATTTTTTCCCAGCGTCAGCGTCGTCTCCGCCACTCCCGGATTTTCAATCGCCGGCATATTCTCCTCCGTGTAAGGCTCTCCGTCGATCACAACCTGACCCTCATCGATCAGAATCGTCTCCCCCGGCAGACCGATGATCCGCTTGATGTGGATACTGGAACTGCTGTCATCGCCCAGACGGAACGCAATAATATCTCCCCGCTTCGGCGAGGAAAAGCGGTATGCCGCCGTATTGATCAGCACTTCGTTTCCTGCTTCCAGGGTCGGTTCCATGGATCCCTCCTGAACCACCGTGCTCTTGCACATAAAAACAGAAAACAGAGCCGCAAGCAGAAGAACCGCAGCAATCTCCACCGTCCAGAACAGCACGGAACGTATCCGGTTTTTATAAAAATGTTTTTTCATATACTGGGTTTTCATTCCCATAGTATTTTTCCTCTTGCAATCTCAGATAGTTACAAAGCCGGAGGAACCGCTGTGGTTCCTCCGGCCTTCCGTCAACGTCATGATGTAATTACACAGACCCATCATAAATTCGCTGTACAAATGAGATCTGCCCTCACGCCGGAAACACCAGGTGCTTCCGGCTGTCGTGAACAGTGACCATTATTTTACAAGCTCTTTTACTTTCGCAGCTTTTCCTACACGCTGTCTCAGGTAGTTCAGTTTCGCACGTCTTACTTTACCGCGTCTTACTACTTCTACCTTCTCCACGTTCGGGGAATGCAGCGGCCAGGTTTTCTCTACGCCCACACCATTGGAGGCCTTGCGCACTGTGAAAGTCTCTCTGTTTCCGCCGCCCTGTCTTTTCAGAACAACGCCTTCGAATACCTGGATTCTTTCACGGTTTCCCTCTTTGATTTTTCCGTAAACTTTTACGGTGTCGCCCACACGGAACTCCGGTGCCTGCGCTTTTAACTGCTCGTCTTCGATCTTCTTGATAATGTCGTTCATGATTTTTCTCTCCTTTTATTTTGGATGTTCTTAATGCCTTTCGCAACAGCGGACCATCTTTTTCTCACAACACGAGATATTATACTATATACCTTCATAAGAATCAAGGTTTTTATGAAATCCCCCGGTAAATTTTCTCCCGGAGTCCCAGAAGAAACTGCCGCCGCTTCCGGGACTCTTCCGGATTCAGACAGATGTCAAGGATCCGGAAGCCTCTGCCCTCCAGCGCTGTTTTCAGCCGTTCTGACAGAAGCTGCAGCTGGCCGGACGCTTGATCCGCCTCATCCGAACCGCCGCAGATCATGAGCGCCGCCGGCGTGTCCTTTCCGTGAAAACTGCAGAAGAATTCCTCATGGGACGCAAGCGGGCTGTCGGAAGGCAGACATGCAGGGACGGCAAACAGAAGAAAATCGCCGGACCCGAACGCATTGCGCTGTTTTCGGATTTTCTTTCTTCCCACATCCAGAAAGTTTCCGTAGCGGGTCATTTCTCCGGTGGTTTGCAGAATCATCTCCCGCAGGGATTCTTCCGGAGCATAAAACGCGCAGGTGACGGATACCGCGTTTTTCAGCAGGTCCGGACGGCGTTCTTTTGTTCGTTCCACCGACTTTTCATACCGCCACGCTTCGATTTTTCTGTGGTCGCCGGACAGAAGAACCGGCGGAACTTTTTTTCCGCGCCATTCCTCCGGCCGGGTATAGTGAGGATACTCCAGCAGATTGTCCTGCAAAGACTCAAACTGGGAGGATTCCTCATTGCTCAGCACGCCAGGGACAAACCGGGAGACCGCATCGATCAGCACCATCGCTCCCAGCTCACCGCCGGTCAGCACATAGTCTCCGATGGAAATATAGTCTGTGACCACATCTTCCAGCACTCTCTCGTCGATTCCCTCGTAATGGCCGCACAGAAGAATCAGCTCCTCCTCCATTGCCAGCTCTTCCACGATGGTCTGATTCAGCACACGGCCCTGTGGCGTCAGATAGACGGTTCTGACCGGACGGCCGATTTTTTGCTCCACCGATTTGCATGCACGGTAGACCGGCTCAGCCTCCATAACCATCCCCGCGCCCCCGCCGTAGGGATAATCGTCCACTCTGTTGTATTTATTCGCTGCAAACTCACGAATGTTCGTTGTCTCCAGCGTAATACAGCCCTTTTCCATCGCCTTTCCCAGAATACTGGTGTGCAGTCCCTGTTCAATCATATCCGGAAATAATGTCAATACATGAAAATTCATATGTTCCTCCGTAGGTTACCGTTCCGCCGGATGCGGAACAGTTTCAGATCAGCCCGGGAAGCAGATGGATTTTCATCCTCTTTTCCTCAATGTCGACATCCAGAATACAGTCCCGGATCGCCGGCACAAGGACTTCTCCGTGTTCCGCGGTTTCAATGATATAAACGTCGTTTGCTCCGGTCTCCATGACGTCTTTCAGGACGCCGAAAGACGCTCCGTCCTCCGTAAGCACCTCCATGCCGATCAAATCTCCAATATAATACTCATCTTCCTCCAGCGGGATCGCATCCTCCCGATCGACCCAGAGGCTGCATCCCCGGAATTTTTCAATATCATTGATATTATCGATCCCCCGGAATTTCAGGATAGCAAACTGCTTGAAGAATTTTACCCCTGCAATTTCCAGTCGGATCCGTTCCTTTCCGGTATCCAGATATACTTTTTTCAGGTTTCTGAAACGCTGCGGTTCCCCGGTCGTCGGAAAAACCTTGACTTCTCCCCGCACCCCGTGCGTGGATGAGATCACTCCGGCCTTCAAAAAATCTTCCATGAACCTCTCCTTCATTTTCATATGGTCTGTTATCGCAAAATTCCTGCCTTTTGCCATCCCTTCGACCCATGCAAGGGGACGCCAAAACGCAGGAATTCCGTTACAGTTCAGCCAGGTCTGCGCATTTCCTGCACAGGCCTGGCCGGATGACTTCATGTTTTACTGTAAAATTTCAACGACTACTTTCCTGTCGCTTTTTGAGGAAGCCGCCTTGACAACGGTGCGGATCGCTTTCGCAATGCGTCCCTGTCTTCCGATCACTTTTCCCATGTCGGAGGGCGCCACCTTTAACTCAATCAGAAGATCGTTTCCGCTTTCTGTCTGAGTTACAACGACTTCATCCGGATTGTCAACGAGAGATTTTGCAATTACTTCAACTAATTCTTTCATCACAATGTACCTCCCCAGTGACTTATTTCTCGATACCAGCCTGTTTCAACAGTTTAGCAACGATCTCTGTCGGCTGTGCGCCGTTGTTCAGCCACTTTTTAGCCGCTTCTTCGTTGATGCTTACTGTATGCGGCTCGCGGTTCGGATCATAGTATCCGATTTCCTCGATAAATCTTCCATCTCTCGGGGAGCGGGAATCCGCAACAACGATTCTATAGAAAGGAGCCTTTTTCTGTCCCATTCTTCTTAATCTCATTTTAACTGCCATTTTACCTTTCACCTCCTGTAATTTTTATGTGTATCTAAAAGGGAAGTCTGAAACCTCCTCTTTTACCACCTCTGCCTTTGCCGGCCATACCGGCCATCTGTTTCATCATTTTTCTCGACTGCTCAAACTGTTTGACAAAACGGTTTACCTCCGCAATGTCCACGCCTGCACCTTTTGCAATTCTCTGCTTTCTCGACGGATTGAGCAGATCCGGATTGCTGCGTTCCTTCGGCGTCATAGAAAGAACAATCGCCTCCTTGCGGGCCATATCTTTCTCGTCCACCATGCTCTCAATGTCCTTCATTTTGCCGCCCATGCCGGGAAGCATATTGAGAACGCTGGCAAAACCGCCCATGTTCCGCATCTGTTCCATGGAATCCAGATAATCGTTGAAGTCGAACTGTGCCTTCTTCATTTTCTGTTCCATGGCTTTCGCCTTCTCTTCGTCGATGTTCGCCTGGGCTTTTTCAATCAGGCTCATCACATCGCCCATGCCGAGGATACGGGACGCCATACGGTCCGGATAAAACTGCTCCAGATCGGAGAGTTTTTCTCCCATACCTACATAGAGAATCGGCTTTCCTGATACTGCGCGAATGGAAAGCGCCGCGCCGCCCCGGGTGTCGCCGTCCAGTTTTGTCAGAATCACACCGTCGATGCCCACCTTTTCGTTGAACATCTCAGCCACATTCACCGCATCCTGTCCGGTCATCGCATCCACAACCAGGATTGTCTGGTCTACAGGAATCGCTTCCTTGATGTCCTGAAGCTCCTGCATCATCTCCTCGTCAATATGGAGACGTCCCGCCGTATCAAGGATCAGCACATTGTAGCCGTTGGTCTTTGCGTGTACCAGCGCCGCCTTCGCAATGTCCACAGGACGGTTTTTGTTTCCCATGGAAAATACATCCACGCCCTGTTTCTCACCGTTCATCTGCAGCTGTTCGATTGCCGCCGGACGATAGACGTCGCAAGCCGCCAGAAGAGGTTTCCTTCCTTTCGCCTTCAGCTTTCCGGCAATCTTTGCGGTCGTTGTTGTCTTACCGGCGCCCTGAAGTCCCGCCATCATCAGAATGGTCACTTCACTGGCCGGACGAAGCGCAATCTCTGTTGTCTCGGAACCCATCAGCCTGACAAGTTCGTCGTTTACGATTTTGATTACCATCTGTCCCGGATTCAGACCGTTCATTACGTCCTGTCCGACTGCCTGATCCTGCACAGACTTGATAAACTGCTTCACAACCCGGAAGCTTACGTCCGCTTCCAGCAGCGCCATCTTGACTTCTTTCAGAGCAGTCTTGACATCCGCCTCGGTCAGCTTGCCTTTGCTTCTCAGATTTTTGAATACATTCTGGAGTTTCTCGGTTAAACTTTCAAATGCCATAATCAAAGCTCCTCTAAAATATCAGTGGAAATCCTCTCAATCTGCCTCATCACATCCGAAACCGGCTCTTTTTCAGGGCTTCGGGTCAGACGGCGGATCTTCTCAACGTTCTCGCGAATCGCCAGGAATTTTTCCACCAGATGCAGTTTACTCTCATACTCTTCCAGGCTTCGGTTGCAGCGGCGGATCATATCGTGAACGCCCTGCCGGGAAATTCCCCGGTTTTCTGCCACCTCGCTCAGGGAAAAGTCGTTCAGCACCACGTCCTCATATACCTGACGCTGATGCTGTGTCAGTAGTTCGCCGTAAAAATCATACAGCAGAGTCTGTTCTAATATTTTTTCCATGCGCTCACCTCAAGTATCATAGCACAGGGCATCCGATGTGTCAAGTATTTTTTCTTGACATTTTTTCAGGCAGCGTAACAGTTCAGCCGGCTGAACGGCTGTTTACAGGTTCGGACGCACCAGCTTCGGCGCAAATCCCGCCTGCTCCAGCGCACGGATAATCTGATTTTTATGATCTGTGCCGAATGCTTCCATTGTAATCCGCAGCTCCACCGCCGCATTCCGGTTGATCGAGAAGAACTGGTTATGATCCAGTTTGATGACGTTTCCTTTTTCCTCGGCAATCACCTGGGAAACGCGCACCAGCTCGCCCGGCTTGTCCGGCAGCAGAACAGAAACGGTAAAGATCCTGTCTCTCTGAATCAGGCCGTTCTGTACCACCGAAGCCATTGTGATCACATCCATGTTTCCGCCGCTGAGGATGGAAACCACTTTCTTTCCCTTCACTCCCAGGTGTTTCAGTGCAGCCACCGTCAGCAGACCTGAATTTTCCACGATCATTTTATGATTCTCCACCATATCCAGAAAGCTTACAATCAGTTCGTCGTCCTCGACGGTGAGAATCTCATCGATATTCTGACGGATATACGGGAAAATCTTGCTGCCAGGCGTTTGAACCGCGGTGCCGTCGGCAATCGTATTGACCGGGCTGACCGTTGTGACCTCGCCTTTCTCCAGAGATGCCTTCATGCAGGCAGCTCCCGCCGGTTCCACTCCGATTACCTTTACGTTGGGTTTCAGAAGCTTTGCCAAGGTAGAGACACCGGTGGCGAGTCCGCCGCCGCCGATCGGAACCAGAATATAATCCACCAGAGGAAGTTCCTTGATGATTTCCATCGCGATGGTTCCCTGTCCCGTCGCAACTGTCAGATCGTCAAAGGGATGGATAAATGTATATCCGTACTCCTCCGCCAGCTCATAGGCTTTCTCGCAGGCCTCATCATAGACATTCCCGTGAAGCACCACCTCTGCGCCGTAGCTCTTTGTCCGCTCCACCTTGATCAGCGGAGTCGTTGTCGGCATGACAATGACGGCTTTTGCTCCGTAACACTGAGCCGCATAGGCCACTCCCTGCGCATGGTTTCCCGCAGAGGCGGTGATCAGTCCGCGGGCGCGTTCCTCTTCACTGAGCGTGCTGATCTTATAGTAAGCGCCCCTCAGCTTATACGCCCCGGTAAACTGCATGTTTTCCGGTTTCAGATATACCTTGTTCCCGGTCTGCGCGCTGAAATAATCGCTGTATACCAGCTTAGTCTCCTGTGCCACTTTTTTCACTGTCTCGGAAGCTTCCTCAAACTTCTCAAGTGTAAGCATTTCTTCTGCCATTCTCTTCTCTCCTATCCGCGCCGTCCGCCGCCCGGGTCATGCTCCCGCTGCAGGCCAGGCAGGCACAATGTTTTTCCTAGTAACAGTTCAGCCAGCTGAACGATTACGTCGTTCGCACAGCCAGTATCCGCCGCTGACTGTCCGGACGGTTATTCCTCGTTATCCCTCAGATCTTTCACATCAAACAGAGCGTTGACAAACTGCTCGGAATTGAATTTCTGGAGATCTTCGATTTTCTCGCCGATTCCAATATATTTCACCGGAATATCCAGTTCCGACTGGATTGCGACAGCGATGCCGCCTTTGGCGGTTCCGTCCAATTTCGTCAGGATGATTCCCGTCACGTCGGCAACCTCCGCAAACTGTCTGGCCTGAACCAGCGCGTTCTGTCCTGTGGTTCCGTCCAGAACAACAAGCGTCTCCAGATAAGCCTCCGGATATTCCTTCGACAGAATCCGATAGATCTTGTGGAGTTCCTCCATCAGATTCTTTTTGTTGTGGAGCCTTCCGGCCGTATCGCAGATCAGCACATCCGCGTTTCTCGCCTTCGCTGCCGATACAGCGTCGTAAACCACAGACGCGGGATCTGCCCCGGTCTGCCCTCCGACAATATCCACTCCGGCGCGATGCGCCCATTCGGTCAGCTGTTCTCCCGCCGCCGCGCGGAAAGTATCCGCCGCTGCCAGAACAACTTTCTTGCCCTGGTCTTTCAGCAATCCTGCCAGCTTGCCCACAGAAGTCGTCTTGCCGACGCCGTTGACTCCGATCACCAGAACCACGGATTTTCTGTTTTCAAACTCGTAAGCAGTATCTCCCACGTCCATCTGCTCCTTGATGCTGTCGATGAGAAGCTGTTTGCATTCTGCAGGATCCTTGATCTTTTCCTGCGCAACCCGCTCTTTCAGCTTTTCGATAATCTTTGTGGTCGTAGCGATTCCGATATCACCCATCACCAGAATTTCTTCTATCTCATCATAAAAATCGTCATCGATGCTGGAATATCCACTGAAAATCGAGTCGATTCCTGCAACGATACTGTCTCGTGTCTTCGAAAGGCCGTTGACCAGACGTCTGAAGAACCCAACTTTTTCCTCCGCCATCTCTTTTCCTCCTGATTTCTGCTGCGGTCCGGACTTCTGTCCGCCGCACGTTCGCCGCCTGAATCTTCTCTTCTTCGTGCAGCGCCGTGCTTCTTCTGCTTTTTTCCTGTTCCGCAGTAATTTTTCTTATCATATGTAAAATATTCCTTAATATTTTATTCTATTTCTCTTCATTTGTCCAGTTCTCCTTCGATCAGGCTGACGGACACCAGGGTGGACACGCCTTTTTCCTGCATGGTGATTCCATACAGGCGGTCCGCTGCATTCATCGTTCCCCTTCGATGGGTGATTACGATAAACTGGGTGTTTTTCGTCAGCTTGTGGAGATATGTGGCAAATCTTGTAACATTGGAGTCGTCCAGCGCCGCCTCAATCTCGTCCAGCAGACAGAACGGCGACGGCTTCAGATTCTGGATTGCAAACAGAAGAGCAATCGCCGTCAGGGCTTTCTCTCCTCCGGAGAGCTGCATCATATTCTGAAGCTTTTTGCCCGGCGGCTGGGAGATAATGCGAATCCCTGCCTCCAGCACATCCTCATCCTCCATCAGTTCAAGCGTTCCACGTCCTCCTCCGAACAGTTCCTTGAAGGCCTTGTCGAATTCCCGACGGATCTCTGCGAATTTCTCCGTAAACTGTCTTCGCATTCCCTCGTCCAGCTCATCGATGATTCCCTGGAGCGTTCCGGCCGCCTGCACAAGGTCCTCATGCTGGCTGCTCAGAAACTCGTGACGCTCATGGAGCTCCTTGTACTCCTCAATAGCGTTGACATTCACCGGCCCCAGCTTCCGGATCGCCTCTTTGGATTCAGCGATCCGCCGCTTGATCTCAGCACGATCCTGCATTTCGTCCATGCGATATTCCAGCGCGCGGACCGGAGTGATCTCATACTCCTGCCACATATAGCTGTTCTGGCTCTCTCTGGCCTCCTCCAGTTTTTCCCGCTGACTGGTCAGACGGTAGCACTCCTTGTCCATTCTTCCGATATGATCGGAAAGCTCGTCTCTCTTCCGGAAGAATTCCTTGTGTTCGGCGTTCATCGCCTCTTTTTTCTTCAGGTATTCTTCCATCTGGGCTTTTTCCTGCTCCGCCCGCTCGCCGGCTTTTGCAATTTCCTGCTCCAGCGCGGTGATCTCCTGTTCTTTCTGTCCGGCCTGTTCCTTCTCCTGTCCGGCCTGCATGATCAGAGTTTCCTCTTCCTGCTCCAGCCGTTCAAGTTCCCTGTCGATTCTGGCAATATTTTCTTCCAGGAATCCGAATTTCTGAGAGACGTTCGCATGGGACACCCGGATATCCTCCAGCTCTTTCTGCACCTGGGCATCCTGCCGGTGCAGTTCTTCCAGTTCTGTCTGTGCCTGGCTGGCAAGTTCCTCCTGCTCCCCTTCCTGACGTTTGGAGAGTTCCACCTCGCCTTCGATGGCTTTCCGGTTCTCGTTAATCTCCGCAATCTGGCTCTCAATTTCCGCCCCCTCTCTTTTCAGGGACGAATAGCCGCTCTGCACCTCCCGGGTTTTCTCCACAGCGCTCTGCATATTCATCTTGGCAGTGTTCTGTTCCAGATACAGCGCCTGCATCTGTTCCCCAAGCTCCGTCTTTTTCTGGCGCAGATCATTGCGCTCCCCGCGTTTTCCGGAAATCTGCTTCTGCATATCCTCCAGTTCTTTCTTCAGCTGACGGATATGGCCTTCCAGTTCCTCAATCTCTCTCCGGCGCCCCAGAAGATTACTGTTGTTCCGGAAGGAACCGCCGGTCATCGAACCGCCGGGACTCAGAAGTTCTCCCTCAAGGGTAACCATCCGAAGACTTTGCCGGTACTTTCTGCCCAGGGCAATCGCATGGTCAATATGATCCACAACCAGTGTGCGGCCGAGAAGCTGCACTGCCATCCCCTGGTATTCCTCGTCAAAGCGAACCAGGTCGCTGGCAACCCCGAGCACACCGGTCTCCCGCAGCACGCCGTCCGGCACGGACGCCTGTTTTCTCTGCATGCTGGTCAGCGGGAGAAATGTCGCGCGGCCAAATCTTCCTTTTTTCAGATACTCGATCAGCGCTTTTGCCGTGGTCTCATTGTCCGTGACAATATTCTGGATACTGCCGCCGAGAGCCGTCTCGATGGCGGTCTCATATTTCTTTTCCGCCTGAATCAGATCCGCCACGACGCCGCGGATTCCGGGGTACTTCTTTTTCTGTTCCATCACCTTCCGGATACTGTTTCCGTAACCGTCATAACGCTCCGTCAGGTTTTTCAGGGATTCCAGACGAGACTCCTCCCGATGGTAAGTGGCCTGCCCGATTTCCAGCTGACGGTTACACTCCGCCAGCTCACGGGTCAGAACCTCAATGGCCTTGTCGTTTTTTTCGGATTCTGTCTGCAGGGCCGACAGCTTTTCCTTTACTTCTTTCCAGGTCCGCTGAAGTTCCTGAAGCACGGATTCCTGCTCCGACTCCTCCGTTCTCAGCTGCAGAAGTCTCTGGCTCAGGGAAGCCTTTCGGATTCCGATCTGCTCCAGCATCGCGTCATAACGCTGCAGCTTTCCTTTGGTGGAAGCTCTCTGATTCAGAAGCGTGATGATCTCGCCTTTGCTCTGTTCCACAACCGCTTCCTTTTCCCGGATCTGCCGCTGGAGTTCCTGTCTCTGCTGCTCTTTTCCTTCCTTCTCCCCGGAGACTGTCTCCAGCTGCTCCTGAAGCTCCTCCTGCTGTTTCCGGTAAGAGGCACGCTCCTTTCCCTGCGTTTCCCGTTCTTTCCGGACAGCGTCCATCCGCTGGCCAAACTGCTCCTGATTCCTTCCATGTGCCAGAATCTGCTCTTTCAGCAGTTCCAGCTGTCCTTCCATCTGCTGCTTCTGCACAGCGTTCTGTCCTGCCAGCTCCTGGGCTTGATGAATGGTCGTATCCAGCGCTTCCAGTTCCTTTTCCAGACGGTCATATTCCTGGCGGGTCTGCTCAAACGCTCCCTTCGTCTCCTCCAGTTCCCGGCTGGCGATCTGATAGCGCTGATCGATTTTTCCCAGATCCTCACGGATTCTGTCCAGCTCCATCAGAAACATATTTACGTCCAGAAGTTTCAGTTCCTCTTTTTTCTTCAGATAAACCTTTGCGGTCTCAGACTGCCGTTCCAGCGGTCCCAGCTGCCGGGTCAGTTCCGACAGGATATCGGTCACACGCACCAGATTCTGCTGTTCCTCTGCCAGCTTTTTCTGAGTCGTCGCTTTCCTTCGCTTAAACTTCACGATTCCGGCGGCCTCGTCGAACAGTTCCCTCCGTTCTTCCGGCTTTCCGCTGAGGATCCGGTCAATCTGTCCCTGTCCGATAATCGAATAGCCTTCCTTTCCGATTCCGGTATCGTAGAACAATTCGTTGATATCCTTCAGACGGCAGGATGTGCCGTTCAGAAGGTACTCGCTTTCCCCGGAACGGTACAGCCGCCGTGTCACGGTCACTTCATTGAAATCAATATTCAGCTTGTGGTCGGAATTATCAAAGGTAATTGCCACCGACGCATAACCCAGCGGCTTTCTCGTCTCTGTTCCGGAAAAAATAACGTCCTGCATATTGCCGCCGCGCAGAGACTTGGCACTCTGTTCTCCAAGCACCCAGCGCACGGCATCCGCTACATTGCTCTTTCCACTGCCGTTCGGTCCGACAATTCCCGTGATGCCCTCGTGGAACTGCAGATTCATCTTGTTGGCAAAGGATTTGAAGCCCTGCATCTCAATGGACTTTAAATACATAGGTCACCTCCAGGCTGTCTGTATCGTACAGTAATTCGTTCCGCGGTATGCACATACTGCAAAGCGGCTGCCTCTCACGGTTTCTTCCGGCAGCAGAGGATCGCATGATACGCCGCCTCCTGTTCCGCCGCTTTTTTTGTTCTCCCGCTTCCCGTGCCGAGGATCTTGTTTCCGACCCGGACAGCGACGCAGAAATTCTTGTCGTGATCCGGCCCTTCCTCCTTGAGCACTTCGTAGGACATTGCCTCCTCCGTCTGAGCCTGTATGATTTCCTGGAGGATAGTCTTGCTATCGTAAAAGAGCTGTTTATGCTCAATATCGTTCAACACATAATTCAGGATAAACTCTTTTGCGTTAGTAAAACCACCATCCAAAAAGATTGCGCCGATGGTCGCCTCCATCGCATCGGAAACGATGGAATCCCGGTTTCTTCCTCCGGTCGCTTCCTCTCCTTTTCCAAGAAGCAGATAGCTGCCCAGTTCGATCTGTCTCGCACAGAATGCCAGCGAAGGCTCGCAGACCATGCTTGCACGTTTTTTCGTCAGCTCGCCTTCTGGCAGCTTCGGGAAATTTTTATACAGAAACTCACTGCTCACAACTTCAAGCACCGCATCTCCGAGAAATTCCAGACGTTCATTGCACTCCAGGCGCTCCATATGATGCTCATTTACATAGGAAGAATGACGCATCGCCATCACCAGGAGGTTGAAATCCCGGAAATGATAGCCAATTCTGTGTTCCAGTTCCTTGATCTTTTTTAAATCATTCATCTTCTTTTCCTTCCGGATTTATTCCTTATCGAAAAAGACGGTATTCCGGCGCTGTCCGCAGACTGTCTGCCAATACACACCAAAGCGTGTCTGAACCTTCTTTTCTGAACTGCAGAAAGTTGTTTTCAAACACGCTCCAGCCGGATTACCGTCTCTTCGTAACAGTTCAGCCAGTTGAACTGTTACGGCATCCGGCTATGAAAAATCGCTTCGCGATGGACCGGATGCCCGCAGGCACTATGCTTTCATACGGTCTGTGCAGCGAATGCACAGACCTGGCTGAACTGTAACGTCTCTTCTGTTATTTTTTGGCAGTTTCCGTATCCGTCAGCCTGCATGTACCGCCGGTTCCGGATACGAAAACGACCGGACTTAACCGATTGCTTTTTTGATTTCTTCCACTGCGTCTGCAACAGACACAATTTTTTCAGCGTTCTCAGAAGAGATATCAATATCAAACTCTTCCTCAATTCCCATAATGATCTGGAAAATATCCAGAGAATCCGCACCCAGATCGTCCACGAAGGTCGTATCCATTGTAATTTCATCCGGATCCACATTGAGAATTTCCGCTATGATCTCTTTCAGTTTTTCAAATTCCATCTTTTCCTCCTCCTGACGCATTTTTCACGCCGCAGCAGTTCCGTCTGCCGGGCGGCGCGATTCTTCTGCGTCATTCATGTTCTGCCGTATCCGCCAGATATTCCCGGATCTTTCCGTTGATATCCTGTTCTGTAAAGGCAATACACTGCAAAACAGAATTTTTAATTTCCACCGCTTTGGAACTGCCGTGGGTTTTCACCACCAGCCCTTTCAGGCCCAGCAGCGGCGCTCCGCCATACTGGCTGGCGTCAAAGCTTTTTAATGTCTCTTTCAGCGCCGGCTTCACCAGCAGAGCTCCTATTTTGCTGCGCAGAGACGTCAGCATTCCCTCTTTTACTTTGGAAATCAGCGTGGAACCCACGCCTTCGTACAGCTTCAGGATCACATTTCCTACAAAAGCCTCGCAGACAATCACGTCTGCCGTTCCTTTCGGAATATCTCTGGCCTCGATGCTTCCGACAAAGTTGATCTGCCGGTTCTCCTTCAGCAGCGGGTAGGTTTCCTTTACCAACGCGTTTCCTTTTTCCTCTTCCACTCCGATGTTTACGATGGCGACTCTGGGCCGTTTCACTCCCATGACCCGTTCCATATAAATGGATCCCATCACCGCAAACTGTACCAGGTGAGAAGGACGCGCGTCGACGTTTGCTCCGCAGTCGATCAGCAGAGAAACGCCTTTTTCCGTCGGAATCAGCGGGGCAAGCGGCGGACGTTCCACTCCTTTGATTCTGCCGACAATGGTCTGTCCTCCCACGAGGACCGCTCCTGTGCTCCCCGAAGATACGAATGCATCCGCTTCCTGATGACGCACCATTTTCATTCCCACAACAATGGAGGAATCTTTCTTCGTGCGGATCGCGTGAACCGGCGGTTCCCCGGTCTCGATGACCTCCGATGCGGGAACGACAGTGATCTGGTCTTTGGGATACTCGTACCTGTCAAGCTCCGCTTTCACCTTCTCCGGCTGGCCGACCAGCGCAATCTGTACCCGGGAGTCAGCTTTGGCGGCCTCTACAGCGCCTTTGACCGGCTCGGTCGGAGCATAGTCGCCGCCCATTGCATCTACGGCTACTTTTATCTGGTTGCTCATTCTTTCGTCCTCTTTTCTGTTTCCGTTATTTTATGCCTTTCGAGGCGTAAACGCACCTGTTATAACTATACTAGACTATTTCTTAAAAATCAAGTGGAAATAAGGCGGACGGCGAATGACGCACACGGCACGGTTCTGGCCGGAGGGACGCGGGGAGGGATGCGGGCCTTGCGGAAGGAGAGACGCCGGGCAGAGGGAGGCAGGACGGGATGCGTGCTCACTCCGACATTCGGACACGGCACGGAGGGGGATGTTCGCGGCTCGCAGAGCATATTGTGAGGTGTGGCTACGGTGGGGTGCAGTTATGCTCTGCGCTCCGCGGACATCTCCTCCGTTTGTGTCCGCCTGTAGTCGCAAGCACTGCATTCCCGTCCTGCCTCCCCTGCCCGGCGCCTCTCCTTCCGTGGCCCGCATCCCTCCTCGCGCCCCTCCGGCGGAACCGCGCCGTGTGCGCCATTCGCCTGTCTGTGGAGTGGGGCGATCGGGTGATTTGCGGTTTTGGTATACGACGTATTGTTATGTTTTGGTGTCTTGTAGCTTGTGCGTGGCTTTTGACTGTCTGGCTACGCAAAACGCCGCAGATTGTCTGAGAACCTGCGGCGTTTTGTGTGAGTGGGTTTTGTGTTATTTGTTTTGTATTGTTTTTTATATTTTTGTCTTTCTGTTTGCTGTTTTTCTTTTTATCTTTGATTGTTTCTGCTATTCTGGAATTCCGGATCTGTGGTTTTTATTACTGTACCCAGCGGCCGTTGGAGTCTACGGTGTAGCCGTCGACTACGGTGTCGTGGGCCATGCTGCCGTCGGGATTCAGATAGTACCATGCGTCGCCTTCCTGATACCAGCCGTTGCTGCGCATGTAGCCATTTTCATCAAAGGAGTACCACTCTCCATTGATTTTTCTCCAGCAGGAGACGGGGTAATTTCCATCCTCATATCTGTACCACCATCCGGTTTCATCCTGGATCCATTCGCCGGCTGCCAGAACCTGGACTTCTATTGTGCTGCTGGTGGATTTGGCCATCGATTTGTCCAGGGTGTCTGTCGCTACTACATAATAATAGAAGATTCCTTCTTCGGTCAGTTCCGGTACATAGGAAGCCTCTGTCGCTCCTTCGATCGGCGTGCCGCCTCCGTTGGAATTGACTGTGTTCATGTACCACTGATAGGTGACGGTTCCTCCGTTGCTCACAGTGGCTTCAACGTTCAGCGCCGAAGCCTCTTCATTCAGATGAAAGGATACGCTTCCGGAAAGATCTGTGGTAAACGTGGGTTTTTCCAGAGATGCATCTGCCTTCACAGCCTCCGGATCGTCCATCGCGGCTACCTGCGATACAGTCGACACGGTCGCTGCCTGTCCTTCTGAGTCGTCTGTTGAACTGCAGCCGCCCAGTACCGAAATTCCCAGTACGCATACCGCTGCAAATACAACTATCTTTTTTCTCATATTTATAACCCCTTTTCGTTCGTTGTATCTCTTCTGATTTACTGCAATTTGAAAACATTATAGCATAGGCTTTTTACACCCGTCAATTCTTTCACTTAATTTTCACACTCCAACAGGTAATGGTTCAGCCAGCGGAACGGTAACTTCCAACGGCAACCACTCAGCCAGCGGAACTGTTACCAAAAACGGTCACTCATGATTTCTGCGTTTTGCCTGATTCAGACCTTTGGACATATGGGAATACTGGCTGTCCAGAAAGCTGGTCCGTTTGATCGCATCCTCCCCGTATTTTCCGCGGATTTTGTCAATAGCCGCGTCAAGCTTTCTCTGCTTTTCATTTTCCTCTTCGCCAAACAGGGAAAGCTGATGATATTCTTCTTTCGCCGCCTTCGATACCTGGACGCCAATCAGACGGACCGGGTGACCCTTCCACATCTCTTTCAGAAGACGGCAGGCAGCCCCATAGATTTCGTTGGTGCTGTCCGTCATCCGTCCCAGCTGCTCCTGGTGCGACCGCCGGCGAAAACTGCTGTCCACCATCTGAACCGTCACCACAGAACCTTTCATCTGATCCATGCGCAGACGGGCTCCCACCGTCTCGCAAAGAGACAGAACCACCAGACGGGCTTCCTCCTGGGTCAGCAGATCCCTGGGAAGGGTTACACTGTTTCCGTATCCCTTGTTCTCCACCTCTCTGCCTACCATCGGTGAGGACTCGATTCCGTTGGCATACTCCCAGAGCACTTTTCCCTGGGATTTCAGATTTCTCACAAGAAACTCCCGATCGCTCCCGGCCAGTTCACCGATCGTATGGATTCCCAGCTTTTCCAGCTTTTTCTCTGTGGACCGTCCGACGCCGAACAGCTCGCGCACCGGCAGCGGCCACATTTTTTCAGGCACTTCCTCCGGGAACAGGGTATGTACTTTGTCCGGTTTTTCAAAATCCGAGGCCATCTTAGCCAGGAGCCGGTTAACGGAAATTCCGACGTTTACGGTAAATCCAAGCTCTTTGCGGATACGGACGCGGATCTTCTGCGCACAGTCCAGAGGTTCTCCAAACAGCTTTTCCATTCCGGTCATATCAACAAACGCTTCATCGATACTGTATGGCTCCACGCTGGGCGAATATTCGGAGAGAAGCTTCATCAGTTTTCTGCTGCACCTGACATACTGATCATAATCCGGAGGAAACACCAGAAGTTCCGGGCATTTCTCCCTCGCCCTGGCCAACGGCTCTCCCGTCTGCACGCCAAAACGCTTCGCCGCAACACTTTTCGCAAGGACGATCCCATGCCTGTTCTGTTCATTTCCCCCGATCGCCGCCGGAATTTCCTGAATTTTCTCCGGATATCCGGGCTCACCTCTGTGCAGAAGACCGGACCAGCTGAGAAATGCACTGTTTACATCAATATGAAAATATATCTTCTGCTTTTTCATTTGTCACCTCCGCAGAACCGCAGCCGGCAAATTTCTGCCCATGCGGGCACGGCGGCCGCCTGCCGGGCAATAGGCAGCTCGCAGCAAAGCTGTTCGCTGTCCGTTGCCCGGCAAATGTCCGTTCATGCAAGCATGACGGCCGTTTGCCGGGCGTATCGCGCAAAAACGGGGCTCCGAGATTTCTCTCAAAGCCCCGTCCGTTTCGGAATCAATCCACAGCAACGACTTCTTTTTTGTTGTAAGAACCACAAGCTTTGCAAACTCTGTGCGGCATCATCAGAGCACCGCACTTGCTGCATTTTACCAGGTTCGGAGCAGACATTTTCCAGTTTGCTCTTCTCTTATCGCGTCTCGCTTTGGAAGATTTATTCTTTGGACAGATGGACATATTTACACCTCCTTAAACTTGCTGAATATATCACGGATAGCAGCCATTCGCGGGTCGGGGACTGTGGTATCACAGTCACAGGTCTGAATATTCAGATTTGCACCACATCGGCTGCAGATTCCTTTACAGTCATCTTTACACAGCACTCGAATCGGCCATTGGACTAAAAGTTCATTGCGGATCAGCGCCTCCACATCCAGAAAATTCTTGTCCGCAAAAGAGGAATCTTCCCCCAGATCCTCCCGTTCCTCCTCGGTGAGATTGAAATCAATCTTCCGGTCAAAGGCAAGGACAAATTCCTTTTCCACCGGGCACAGACATCTTGCACAGGACAATTCCAGCTTCAGCTTCGTGCCTCCGGTAATCTTTAGAACGTAATTTCCCTCATGTGTCAGAGTAAGTTCCACAGGCTGACTTTCCAGCAGCGGATATATGACCCCGCCGATTTCCATCTCGGAAAGCTCGAGGGGAAGCTTATAGGCTTCCGATGCTCCATCCCGTGAGAATAACTTTACAAGGCTGATTTCCATAACAATCTCCTAATCACACATTAATAGATTATAACTTCGAAGGTAATGTTTGTCAACTGTTTTTTATTTAAAAACAACATTCCATTTACAGTTCATACGGTCTGTGCATCTACTGCACAGACCATGTGAAAACGCAGAACCTGCGGGCATCCGGCCCATCGCAAAGCGATTTTCGATAGCCGGATGCCGAAACAGCTCAGTCAGCTGAACTGTTTTACTTCTTTACCAGTTCCACTGTCTCCTCGCAGATCGCGATCTCTTCATTGGTCGGAATCACGCATGCGGTAATCTTGGATTCCGGTTTTGTGATGATCATTTCCTTGCCGCGGCAGTTGTTTGCTTCCTCGTCGAATACCAGACCCATGAACTGGAATGCTTCACAGATCTCTTTCCGAAGCGGAATCGCATTTTCGCCCAGGCCTGCGGTAAAGGTGATAACGTCCACGCCGCCCATCGCTGCGATGTAAGAACCGATGTATTTGATAATGCGGTAAGCATATGCTTCCAGGCAGTTGATTGCATCCTGATTTCCTGCCTCAGCAGCTGCGGATACATCGCGGTAATCGCTGGAGATTCCGGTCATACCCAGCATACCGGATTTTTTGTTCAGAATATTCAGAACCTCTGACACATCCAGGTTCTCTTTGTGGCACAGATACTCTACAACCGCCGGATCCACATCACCGGAACGTGTTCCCATGATTACTCCTTCCAGCGGAGTAAGACCCATGGAGGTGTCCACACATTTTCCGTTCTTAACGGCAGACAGAGATGCGCCGTTGCCCATATGGCATACGATAATCTTCAGATCCTTGATATCTTTCCCCAGGAACTCTGCAGTTCTTCTGGAAACATATTTATGGGAAGTCCCGTGGAAGCCGTATTTACGGATCGCGTATTTCTCATAGTATTCCTTCGGCAGACCGTACATATACGCTTTCGGCGGCATTGTCTGATGGAATGCGGTATCAAAGACAGCTACGTTCGGAACGCCCGGCATCAGTTTCATGCAGGCATGAATTCCCATCAGGTTTGCAGGATTGTGCAGCGGTCCAAGATCGGAGCACTCTTCGATTACCTTGATAACCTCGTCGTCGATGATCACCGGCTGTGTGATCTTCATACCGCCGTGCAGAACCCGGTGTCCGATTGCATCGATCTCTTTCAGAGATTTGATTACGCCGGTTTTTTCATTTACAAGCGCGTCCAGAACCATCTGGATTGCCTCGGTATGGCTCGGCATCGCTGCCTCTGTCACTTCTTTTTCTCCGTTTTCCGGCTCGTAAACAAGACGTCCGTCGATTCCGATTCTCTCGCAGAGTCCCTTTGCCATCACTTCACGGTTATCGTAATTGATCAGCTGGAATTTCAGGGAAGAACTTCCGCAGTTTACTACTAATACGTTCATTTCAAATTTCCTCCGATTTTATATATTTTCCGCAGCCGGGCCGCCGTCGTCACAGCTGCAGTCATGACAGGATATGGCTTTCCCTGCCTTTTGCAGCAGAGAAAGCCATATATTTCTCCCGAATTTTCACTGACGGCCTCTTTCATGCAGCCCAGATTCCCGGACCGAATGCCCGCAGGCACTATGTTTCATACAGTTGCGCCGCCGTACATGTTCTGATTTACTGATTCTGGCACTGTACCGCTGTGATTGCCACAACGCCTACGATATCTTCTGCGGAGCATCCGCGGGACAGATCGTTGACCGGAGCAGCGATACCCTGCGTCATCGGACCGTAAGCCTCTGCCTTTGCAAGACGCTGTACCAGTTTGTATCCGATATTTCCTGCATCCAGATCTGGGAAAATCAGCACGTTTGCATGTCCTGCAACCTTGCTGTCCGGTGCTTTGGAAGCTCCTACGCTCGGAACAATCGCCGCGTCAAGCTGCAGTTCTCCGTCCAGAGCCAAATCCGGGTTTGCTTCCTTGGCGATTCTTGTCGCCTCTACCACTTTGTCCACATCCGCATGCTTTGCGCTTCCCTTTGTGGAGTGAGACAGCATTGCGACACGCGGCTCATTTCCGGTCAGCAGACGATAGGATTCTGCGGAAGACTCTGCGATCGCTGCCAGTTCTTCCGCCGTCGGGTTCTGGTTCAGTCCGCAGTCACCAAACACGAATACGCCGTCGTCGCCGTACTCGCAGTCCGGAACTACCATCAGGAAAAACGCGGATACCAGCTTGGTTCCCGGTTTCGTCTTCAGAATCTGCAGACACGGACGCAGAGTATTCGCGGTGGAATGGCATGCGCCGGATACCAGTCCGTCTGCGTCACCCATCTTAACCATCATAACTCCGTAATAGGTATAATCGTTCATCAGTGTCTCTTTTGCCTTTTCCGGCGTCATACCCTTCTTTTCGCGAAGCTCTACCAGTTTGTCAATATATGCCTGAGTCTTTTCGCAGGTTTCCGGGTTTACGATCTTTGCCTTGGATACGTCCAGTCCTTCGCTGCCTTTCTTTACTGCTTCCTCAGAGCCAATGATGATCAGATTTGCCAGATCCTCTGCGAGAATCTGTGCTGCTGCCTCATATGTTCTTCTGTCTTCTGATTCCGGCAGAACAATTGTCTTTTTGTCTGCTCTTGCTCTTGCTTTAATTGTGTCAATAAATCCCATGATTCTTTGACTCCTTTCGCTAAATTTGCTCATTAATTTCATTATAGTACGATCTTCTGTTACCGGCAAGGGTAGTTATATTTTTAACAATATTGAGCCGCAGAAAAAAGAAACAGTGGCAAACAGACGGCTCCCAGTCCGAGTGCGTGAGCGGCAAGACAAATATTCTGAACGGCTATGGCTCCGTCGATGACCCAGTAGTCCTGAGCGGGAGGATGATGCATTTTCTCCTCTTCGATGGGCTTACCAGTAAATTTCCGGACACTCCGTCTTGCATTTCCCCGTTTGCTGTTATATGATGCTTTCAGACATCTGAAAGGAATCTTTTTATGATAATCACAGGAATTATTGCCGAATACAATCCCTTCCACAACGGCCATGCGTATCAACTGGCCAAAGCCCGTGAACTGACCGGCGCAGAGTACCTGATTGTGGTCATGAGCGGAGATTTCGTCCAGCGTGGAACACCCGCGATTCTGGAAAAGCATCTGAGAACGCGTTTTGCTCTGGAAAACGGCGCCGATCTGGTCCTGGAACTGCCCGTCCGTTCCTCCACTGCCAGCGCTATGGACTTTGCAGCGGGAGCCATACGTATGCTGCACGCTCTGCATGCCGTGACATACCTTTGCTTCGGCAGCGAATCCGGGGATCTGGACGCACTGGACGCGGCCGCCGGGATTCTTGAGCAGGAACCGGCGGAATATCGTTCCGCTCTGCAGGCAGCGCTGAAAAGCGGCGCCTCCTATCCGGCGGCGCGTCAGAAAGCGTTTGAAGCCTGCAGAACGGATTCCCGTCTTTCTCAGGTTCCCGCCGGGCTTCTGACCGCCCCCAATAACATTCTCGGGATCGAATACCTGCGGGCTCTGCGCAGGCTGGACAGCCCGATCCGTCCGGTCACGCTGACACGGACCAGCGACAACTACCATTCTCCCCGGCTGGATCAGGGTTTTGCCTCCGCAACGGCGATCCGGAAAACGCTGACCGGGCCGGAGCCGGAGCTGATTTCCGGGTTTGTCCCCGACAACGTCCTCCCTGTTCTGCTGGAAGCAGTCAAAGACGGCGCGCTGATGAGCGAGGACGATTTTTCTCTTCCTCTGAAATATCAGCTGCTCCTGAGCACGCCAGAAACCCTCTCCGGCTTTCTCGACGTTTCCGAAGCGCTGGCCAACCGCATCCACCGGCGCCTCAGCGAATATACCGGCTACCGCCAGTTCGCAGAACTTCTGAAAACCCGGGAAACCACCAGGACACGGATCAACCGCTCTCTGCTCCACATTCTTCTGCGCCTGGAACGGGAATCGGATCCGCTTCCCTGTCTGCGGATCCTGGGGTTCCGGAAAAGCTCTGCCCCTCTGCTGAATTACCTGAAACGGCACACGGAGCTTCCGCTGGTTTCGCGTCTGTCGGCACTTCCCGGGCACGCGGTCCGGGAGGATCTTTTCGCATCCAATCTGTACCACTCCGCCCTCGCCTGCAAAACCGGGATTCCCCGTCCCGATGAGCGGAGCCTTCCTGTGGTGATTGTCTGACTGCCTCATTTGCGGGGACAATCGAGTAGGAGGCGGTGATTAGCCTCCGTCCTCTCACACCACCGTGCGTACCGTTCGGTACACGGCGGTTTCAATAGTTGACGTGCACATACTGATAGGCTGTGGCTAAATCATAAAAGCCCCAGTTTATCAGTCTTTCTTTTGTTAATGCTCTTTTGACCACACCTGTGTTAGACATTCTCCAGTAGGATTTCCTGCTGTATGCTCCTTCGCAGGCCTCC
>DWWU01000010.1 GCA_019119555.1 Candidatus Fusicatenibacter intestinigallinarum
GTCCGCCGGAGAGCTGATTTGGCCTGAAATCCATCCGGTCGGCAAGTCCCACACGCTCCAGCGCAGCAGCAGCCCGTTCCCGCCTTTCTTTCTTCGCGACGCCGGCGTAACACAGAGGAAGCGCCACATTATCCAGCGCCGACAGTCTGGGCAGCAGCTGAAAGCTCTGAAAAACAAAGCCGATTTTTTTCAGCCTGATATCAGACATCCGGTTATCCGAACATTTGCTGATATCCTCTCCGTCCAGGAAAAAAGTTCCGCTGGTTGCCTGGTCTAGACAGCCGATGATATTCATCAGCGTTGTCTTGCCGGAGCCGGACGGTCCCATGATCGCCACATATTCTCCCTCTTCCATTGAAAAATCAATATCCCGCAGGACAGGAACGGTCATTTTTCCCTGCAGATAGTCTTTGCAAATCCCACTCATTTGAAGAATCACGGAGCTTCCACCTCGCTTCCCGCATTCTGCAGTTCTTCACTGTCAGTTTCCCCGGATATCTCTGCCTCTCCGGTGCTTTCCTGCAGGAGCTCTTCGCCGTCCGTTCCGGATAGATCGTCCATGCCTGTGCCGTCGCCCATATCCATCCCGCCGCTGTCTGCTCCGCCGATTGCTTCGCCATCTGCAGGAATATCTCCCGCGCCATCTTCCATCATCTCTTCCGAGGGATCATAATTCGGCTCATAAAGTCCGAGGCTTCCGTCCTCGCTGAGTACCGTCTTCATTCCTTCTTCCAGCCCGTCCTCCGGGAAAGTGATCGCATCCTCCTCTGTCAGGCCGCTCTTTATCTCGTATTCCATCGTCGACTCATCGTAGGCGCCAAGCTCCAGCGAACGTTTTTCCAACCGGTTGTTTCCATTGTCCGCCCAGACATAGGGCCCGGACGCTATATCGTTGATGTAGTATTCCGGAAGCCAGAGACCGGTTTTCGGCTCTGTTCCCTGTCCGTCGTCCGCTTCCACGTACACATGCTGTCCCAGCATCAGACCGTCGCTGGTATCCAGCTCCACATAAAACGGATAGTTGCTGGACTGGGTCGCGCTTCCGTCTGAGGACGCCATTCCGTAAAGATTTCCTGCCGCCTGTGCATTTTCCAGATCAATCTTGCTGACGGTTCCCGTCCAGGTCTTCCCGCTGTCCGCTCTGGAGTGTACGATCACGCGCATTCCTTCGCTGATCGACCCCATGTTCTGCTCATTGATGCTGCCTTTTACCTGAAAGCTCCCGGTCTCCAGAACAGTGATAAAAGAATTGTCAGAATTCCCATAATTCATACTGTTGCTGTCATCGGTATTGATCGTCTTCACAACGCCTGCAATCTCACTGACTACCGTCGCATTCAGAATATCATCCCTCAGCCCGTCGATCTCACTCTGTTTGCTTTTAACTTCATACTCTTTCTTTTTCAGATCCAGTTCCGCCTGCTGAATTTCCAGCGTCAGGCTTGCCTGCTGATCCTTCGGCGCAGATTTTTTCTCCTGCTGAAGCTGGGAGATATTGTCTCTCATACTGGAAATCTCATTCTGACCCCGCTCCAGGTCCAGCTGCGCCTGCTCCAGATTTGCCTGGAACTGATCCGTATCATAGGAAAACAGAGGAGTTCCCTGCTGAACGGTCTGCCCGGCCTCCACATAGATTTCCTTTACCGTTTTTTCCGTATTCTTCTCTACCTTCCAGGTATTCTTTGACTCAACAGTGCCGGCAAACCGGTTCTGCAGTCCGTTTCCCTGAAGAATACCGGTCAGCTGAGCCACCGTATTGACATAGACGACGGTTCCGTCTTCCTCTGATCCGCCGCTTCGGAAAAAGTACCACAGCAGCCCCATGCCTGCGAGAACCACGGCAAGCGCTGCACACAGAATCGCAACTGTTTTTTTCTTCATTCTTTACCTCCTTCTGACGCATCCGCTGCGCCGTCCGGGCAGATCTGGAAGCTTGCCTCCAAACTTACCCTCCTCATTTTCCGAAGCCCGTCTTGCTCTTCGGCAGGCATCGTTTTATCTGCCGCCGATACACGCGGGACGACAGACTGCCTTTCTACTATGTTATCACAGTTTCGAACGGGATGTTTTACTTTTTCCTTACCATTCAATGAATTCCCCTGATCGCAACCGTTCAGCAAACGGAACGGCTGCAGCATCCGGCCATTGAAAATCGATTTGCGATGGGCCGGATGTCCACAGGCACTATGCATTAACACGTTCTGGCTTTTTTTGATAAATTCTGGTATGATAGTTGACATATTGCAGCCGTTCGGCAGGCGGAACGGCTGCAATAACGTGACAGTTCGGTCATCTGAACGGCTGCGCCATAATTCTGTAAATGAGGTGTGTCAATTGAACTTTTTCTTCTGTTATCTTCTGGCGGTAAATGTGGCCGGGTTTCTGCTGTTCGGCGTGGACAAATCCAGGGCAAGGAAACACAGGTGGCGGATTCCGGAGCGGGTGCTGTTCGCAGCGGCATGGATAGGCGGTTCCCTGGGATGTCTGGCCGGTATGTACGGGTTCCGCCACAAAACGCGCCACCGGACCTTTGTGATCGGAATTCCGGCGATCTTCCTTCTTCAATGTTTCCTTCTGGCCGGTTTTGTTTACCGGTATCTTCTCTGAATGTCCTCTCTGGAGCCGTTTTCCGTCCGGTACTGTCAGACGCCGGGGGAAGACGGATCAGACGGGATTTTCTGCGCGCCGCCGCAATCCCGCAGACGCAAAAAAACACAGGATACTGAACTGTTACTACTGAATTCCGTATCCTGTGTTTTTTGAATTTTTTTAATCTGATTACACATCCGGCAACCATTCAGACAACTGAACGGTTGCCGCGTCTGTTCTCTCAGGCCTCCGGCTCTGCCGCGGTCTCAATCTTCAGCCCCAGTTCTTCCAGCTGCGCCGGATCTACCGGACTGGGCGCCTCGGTCATCAGGCAGGAAGCGTCTTTCACCTTCGGGAAGGCGATGACGTCACGGATATTGTCGATCTTCGCCATCTCCATCACCAGACGGTCCAGACCATAGGCAAGTCCTGCGTGAGGCGGCACACCGTACCGGAACGCCTCCAGAAGGAAGCCGAACTGGCTGTGCGCCTGCTCTTTGGTGAATCCCAGCATCTCGAACATTTTCTCCTGGATATCGTTCTGATGGATTCTGACGCTGCCGCCTCCGATCTCGCTTCCGTTCAGGACGATATCATAAGCCTTCGCACGGACCGCACCCGGATCCGTATCCAGCAGCGGGATATCCTCGTCCATCGGCATCGTAAACGGATGATGCATTGCCGTATATCTGTTTTCCTCCTCAGACCACTCCAGCAGCGGGAACTCAGTGATCCACACAAAACGATATTCGTTTTTGTCGATCAGATCCATCTGTTCCGCCAGCTCCAGACGAAGCGCACCCAGAACGTTCCATACCATCTTGGTTTTATCGGCCGCGAACAGCAGCAGATCTCCAGGCTCTCCGTCCATTGCCTGAACCAGCTGTTTCATCTGGTCTTCCGTCATGAATTTTGCAAAAGAGGATTTGCAAGTGCCGTCCTCCTGAACCGCAATATACGCCAGGCCTTTGGCGCCGTAGCCTTTGGCAAACTCCACAAGCTTGTCGATTTTCTTGCGGGGCATGCCGCCCTGTCCCTTCGCGTTGATTCCGCGCACAGAACCGCCTGCTTCCAGTGCGTTTCTGAAAACCGCAAACTCAGAATCACGAACCACATCGGATACGTCTTTCAGCTCCATTCCGAAACGGAGATCCGGCTTGTCCGAACCGAACCGGTCCATCGCCTCCTGCCAGGTCATTCTCTGGATCGGGAGGGACACCTCAACGCCGAGAAGTTCATGGAACAGGTATGCCAGCAGACGCTCGTTGACGTCAATGACATCCTCAACGTCCACAAACGCAAGCTCCATGTCGATCTGCGTAAATTCCGGCTGACGGTCTGCACGGAGGTCCTCATCGCGGAAGCACCGCGCAATCTGCATATATCTGTCATAGCCGGAGCACATCAGCAGCTGTTTAAACAGCTGCGGAGACTGAGGCAGCGCATAAAAGCTGCCGGGATGAATACGGCTGGGCACCAGATAATCTCTGGCTCCCTCCGGCGTGGATTTTGTCAGCATCGGAGTTTCGATTTCCAGAAATCCTTCCTTGTCCAGAAACTGGCGGGTCAGCATCGCCACTTTCGAGCGCAGGATCAGATTTCTCTGAAGATCCGGGCGGCGAAGATCCAGGGAACGGTATTTCAGACGCACTTCCTCCCTGGTCTTTGAATTTTCCTCAATGGGGAACGGCGGCGTCTCGGACTCGGAAAGGATTCTCAGGTCCTCCGCCACAACCTCCAGCGCTCCGGTGGCAAGGTTTTCATTGACCGCGCCGGAGCGAAGCTGTACGGTTCCGGTAACAGCAATGACGAACTCGCTGCGGAGTTTTCCCGCTTTTGCAAATATCTCATCGCTGCATTTTCCGTTCTCAAAGATGATCTGCATGATTCCGGAACGGTCGCGCAGATCCACAAAGATCAGCCCTCCCTTGTTCCGGTTTTTCTGTACCCATCCCATCAGGGTTACTTTTTCTCCTACGTTGGCCTTCGTCACCTCGCCGCATCGGCAGGTACGTTTCAGCCCTTTCATTGATTCAGCCATTTTCTGTTTTTTCCTCCAGTTACCTGTATTCCGGTCTTCTCCGGTTTTTGACTTATAACAGCATTGCGGTTATTTCATAACAGTTCAGCCGACTGAACTGCAACGCACAATCTCTTACATCCTGTTCACAAAAAATTCCTCGATCTCCTCATAGCCTTCCTGGGCCAGCTGCTCTTTCTGAAATTTCTTGTTTTTCTTCATCACAGAGATATTGACGCATACGCCGGATTTCCGCTCTTCCATTGCTTTCCGGAAAATCTGCCGCATGTTTTCCGCCGGCATGTTTTTTTCCACCAGATATGCCTTTTTCTGCTGCGCGCCGGGAATCTGGTAATCCCTCTCCAGGAGCAGCATGACGATGCGCTCAAAGCCGATGGAAAATCCGCAGGCACAGGTCTGCGTTCCGGTGAACTTTCCGATCATCTCATCGTAGCGTCCGCCGCCGCCGACGCTTCCCCCGAACTCGTCCATCGCAATCTCAAAGATCGTTCCCGTATAGTAGGACATTCCCCGCACCAGCGTCGGGTCAAAAGCAATCGTGAACTCTGCGTTTTTTACCGCTTCCACCGTATTCATAATGTCGATCAGTCCGTCTGCATACTCCGGCTTCAGGAACTCTCCCAGTTTCTCCTTACAGAATTCCACACCGCTGGTATCCGGCGTCACCTGCTCAAACAGAGCCAGATAGCGGTCGATCATATCCTGGGCGAATCCGGCCTCCGCCAGCTCCTTCGCCACGCCGTCCAGACCGATTTTATCCATCTTGTCCAGGGTGATAAAGACGGCGTCCCAGGATTTCTCCGGGAACCCGCTGTAAGCCGCCATCGCCTTCAGGATCCGCCGGTCATTGATCCGGATCGTAAAGTTCCTGAAATCCAGCTTTCCGAGCAGAGTGGTCGTGGCCAGAATCAGCTCGATCTCCGCCAGATTGGACGGTTCGCCGAGGATATCGATGTCGCACTGCATAAACTGACGGAATCTTCCTCTCTGCGGACGGTCCGCGCGCCATACGTTCCCCATCTGAAGCGCTTTGAACGGCGCCGGCAGATCGTTGGCGTTGTTGGAATAGTACCGGCACAGGGGCACGGTAAGGTCGTAGCGAAGACCGCTGTCCACAAGATCCGCTTCCTCCTTCGCCGTCTCCAGTTTCAGCTTCTCTCCTCGTTTCAGGATCTTGAAGATCAGCTTCTCATTGTCTCCTCCCTGTTTGCTGCACAGATTCTCAATGTGCTCCACACAGGGGGTCTCCATGGAGGTGAAGCCGAACGAAGCGTAAGTCTCCTTGATCATCCGGATCACATAGTCGCGGATCGCCATCTCCTTTGGCAGAATATCCTTCATTCCCGTTACCGGTTTCTTTTTCAGTGTCATTGTCTCAGTTCTCCTTCTATGATTCCTTCGATACCTTCCAGATGGATCACTCTCTGGGGATGGTCGTGCACCACCCGCAGAAAGGCAATAAAGATTTCCATATCAAAGTTTTTAATTTCGTCGATCATCAATTCGACTGCCGTATCCCTGTCGAACGCTCTGCGGTACGGACGGTCCGAAGTCAGAGCGCTGTAGACGTCGCAGATCCGCAGAATCCTCGCCCCGTAGGGAATCTCCTCCCCGGAAAGATTATCCGGGTACCCGCTTCCGTCCATATTTTCATGGTGGTAGAGAATTGCCTGCAGAATAAAGTCGGAGTATCCCCGGTCTTTCAGCAGTTCATAGCTCAGCTGGGCATGCATTCTCACAAAACGCATCTCCTCCACCACCAGCGTATCATCCCCCTCCACATATCCACTCAGGGGAATCTTTCCGATATCGTGGACGATTCCCGCAACCGCAAGTTCATGGCACATTTCTTCGGAAAGTCCCAGCTCCCGGCCCACATCGTAGGCGAGATTGCTGACCTCCATCCCGTGGACAACCTGCTCCGTCAGCGTATACCGCAGCATATGCAGCTGGTGTTCTTTTTCCATGTTCCGTCACTGCTCCTGTCCTGTGTCATCGTTTCTCAGGTATTTCCGAATCCCGGCCCGCTTCCTCTCGATCATCTCGTCGATACGTTCCACGTAATTTTTCAGATCCTTGACGTTCTCCACACGTTCAATCCTCTCTCCGTGCTGAAAGACAAATTTCGTCGAGGCTCCTGCTCCCGCAGCCAGGATCGACTGTTTTTCTTCCATAATCAGAATATTGTAAATACCGGCCTTTCCCTCTCTGGAATAGCCGACGTTCTCGAAATTTCCCGCAATATTCTTCTGCCGGTACATATAGTACGGCCCCATTCCCATACGCCGGGCGCAGTCCTGCGCCATATCCATGATCTCCGCAGAATTCTCAAAGGAAATCTCCGTATACTGATCTTTCATCAGATTCAGCCTTGTCGCCCGCTTCAGCGCCAGAGAATGCACCGTCAGAGAATCCGGATCAAGCTTTTCAATCTCTTCCAGCGTGTGGGCAACCTTTGCCGCATCCTCCCCCGGAAGGCCGACGATCAGATCCATATTGATGTTGTCAAATCCCATCTCCCGGGCCATATGGAACACCTCAATCGTCTCCTCTACCGTATGTCTGCGCCCGATCAGATCCAGAGTCTCCTGATTCATGGTCTGGGGATTAATAGAAATGCGGCCCACCGGAAATTCCCGCAGAACTTCCAGAATTTCACGGGTAATTGTATCGGGTCTTCCCGCTTCCACGGTGAATTCCTGCACCTGTTCCAGCGGGAATTCCTCCGCCAGTACGGTCAGAAGCCTGCGCATCTGATCCGGCGTCAGCGTTGTAGGCGTTCCGCCTCCGATATAGACCGTATCCAGCGTGTAGTCCTTCATCTGTTGGCTGATAAACCGCAGTTCCCGGAACAGCGCTTCCAGATACGGTTCCACCATATGCGCCCACCGGCTCAGCACATGGGAACCGAAGGAACAGTACAGACAGATGCTGGGGCAGAATGGAATCCCCACATACAAGCTGTAACCTTTTTCATAATTCACCGGCTCCAGAATCGCGCGTTCCCTGTTGGCGATCGTGATGGCCAGAGCCGTTTTCTGCGGGCTGGTGAAATATGTACTGCGCATATATTCGGCAATCTCCGTATTTTTCCAGCCCTCCTCCAGAAGCTTCATCGGAATCTTCGTCGGGCGGATTCCCGTCAGATCCCCCCAGGGAAGCTGTTTTCCTGTCATCTCAGACAGGGTGCGGTAGACCAGCTGTTTCAGTACATTTTTTGTGTGCGCCCGGTCCTTCTCATACTCCACCGGCGTCTGGCTCTCGCAGACGGTCTCCTGGCCCCGGCGGACCGCAAACGTAATTCTGTCCGGTTCATAATGCACCTGGTATCTGTCCCAGGTTTCGTCCGCCTGTTCCGGCTCCTGCTCTCCCTCATACCAGGTCACGATCTGGCACCCCGGTTCGAACGCGCGGATCAGAGAATAGACGTCATATTCAAAATCTCTTCTGTTAAAGCTAAGACTGATGTTAAGCAAGGGGATTATACCTCTTTTCATAACCGATTTCGGTCGATTCATTATGCCCCGGATAAACTTTCACATTCTCCGGGAGTTCCCGCAGAAGACGTTTTACCGAGGCGACCAGATCCCTCCCGGACGAAGTCGGGAAATCGTAGCGGCCGTAAGACTCGCAGAACAGGATGTCTCCGCTCAGCAGCACCCCCGCTTCCGGAAGATAATAGCAGACGCTCCCCTTTGTGTGTCCGGGCGTATGCATCACCCGGATTTCATAACCTGCAAGAGTGAGAACGTCTCCCTCCTTCACAGTTCTGTCCGCCTCCATCGTATACGGGGAACTCCAGGCCGCAGACAGATTCTTCTGCGCATCCCTCAGTACTTCCTGTTCTGCCTCATGGGCGTAGACAGGAATTCCAAACCGTTTGCTGACAGCCTCGGCAGCCAGCATATGGTCGTAATGGCCGTGGGTCAGCAGAATCGCCACAGGAGTTCCCTCCATCGCGGCCGCCTGCTGAATGATCTGTTCCGGCGAATCCGCAGGATCTGCGATCAGCAGCTCGCCGGTTTCCGGGTTCCGGAGAAACCAGCAGTTTGTGCCCAGCATCCCCAGAACCAGATTTTTCACTGTTATTTCCTTCATATTCTTCTCAACCTCTTGAACGTTCAATATCGATCACGCTCTCCACCTGACGTACTTTCTCGATCAGGGAATTCAGCTCCTCATTGTTGTGAACGTCAAAGCTCATATCAATCGTTGCGGTTCCCTGCTTGCTGGTCCGGACGTTGATGGCCGCCAGATCGATCTTCCGCTCCGTAAAGATTTTCGAGATATCTACCAGCAGACCGGTACGGTTGTTGGCGTACACGTTGATCTCCACCGTGTAAAGCTGTCCGTCCTTGTCGTCATGCTCCCACTCCGCGTCAACCAGCCGCTGACGTTCGGATTCCGGAAGATTCAGGATATTAATACAGTCTGTGCGGTGAATGGTGACCCCGCGGCCCCTGGTAACGAAGCCGACGATTTCATCCCCCGGAATCGGGCTGCAGCACTTGGAAAAACGTACTGCCACGTCATGGATGCCCCGCACAACGATTCCGCCTTTGGATTTGCTGACCGGAAGTGCCTTCGTCCCGGCTGCAGCCTCCATGACCTGCTCGTCTGTGATTTCTTTTTTGTGTTCCTTCTCATAAGTCTCAACAAGCTTGTTGAGAACCTGTCCCTCCTTCAGGCCGCCGTGCCCCACAGCTGCCAGAACGGAATCCCAGTCCCGGAATCCGTACTTGCGCATGACGGCTTCCTGATACTGATTTTTCATATAGATCCCAAGGTTTTTCCCTTTCAGCTTCGCATATGCGTTCAGCATTTCTTTTCCCTTGGAAATGTTGTCTTCCTTCAGCTCATGGCGGAACCACTGGTTGATGCGGCCCTTCGCCTGAGCGCTCTTTGCAATCTTGAGCCAGTCGCGGCTCGGTCCTTTGGAATTCATGGAGGTGATGATTTCCACCCTGTCCCCATTGTGAAGCTCTGTCTCGATGGGAACAAGCTTTCCGTTGACTCTCGCCCCCACCATCTGGTTGCCCACTGCGCTGTGGATCGAATAAGCAAAGTCAATCGCGCAGGAGCCGCTCGGCAGCGTCTTCACATCGCCCGCCGGCGTGAAGCAATATACGTTTTCGGAAAACAGATTCAGATCGCTTTTCAGCAGACTCATGAACTCATGATTATCCGACATATCCTGCTGCCACTCCAGAATCTGGCGCAGCCAGCTGAGTTTTTCCTCCTCCTGTTCCGGCCCTGTCTTTTTGCCGTCGGAGGCTTCCTTATATTTCCAGTGCGCCGCAATTCCGTATTCGGCCGTGCGGTGCATTTCAAAGGTACGGATCTGAATTTCAAACGGCTGTCCGGAAGGCCCGATCAGCGTTGTGTGAAGGGACTGATACATATTTGCCTTCGGCATCGCGATGTAGTCCTTGAACCTTCCCGGTATCGGCGTGTACATCTCATGGATGACTCCCAGCGCCGCATAACAGTCCTTGACGGTATCCACAATGATCCGCACCGCGAACAGATCGTAAATCTGGTCCAGCGTCTTATGCTGGTTGACCATCTTCTTGTAAATGCTGAAAAAATGTTTGATCCGTCCGCTGACTTCTCCTTTGATGCCGGAGGCTTCGATCTTCTTTTTCACATCGTCCACGATGCTGTCAACGAATGCCTGGCGTTCCTCACGTTTCATGTTGACATTCTTTACAAGATCATAATAAGCTTCCGGCTCAAGATATTTTAAAGAAAGATCATCCAGCTCCACCTTGATCTTCGAAATACCCAGCCGCTGGGCGATGGGAGCGTAAATGTCCATCGTCTCCCGGGCTTTCTCCTTCTGTTTCTCCGGCGACCAGTATTTCGCGGTGCGCATATTGTGCAGCCGGTCCGCCAGCTTGACGAGAATGACCCGGATGTCCTTTGCCATTGCCAGGAACATCTTTCTCAGATTTTCCGCCTGTTCCTCAACCTTGTCCTTGGAATAGTTCAGCCGTCCCAGCTTGGTGACTCCGTCCACGATCAGCGCCACCTCGGAACCGAATTCCTGTTCCAGCTCCTCCGTCGTCATAATGGTGTCCTCCACCACATCATGGAGAAGTCCGGCGGCGATGCTCTCTTTGTCAAGCTCCAGATCCGCCAGAATAATCGCCACACACAGGGGATGTATGATGTACGGCTCGCCGCTCTTTCGTTTCTGTCCCCGGTGCGCCTCGTCGGCTACCTTGTAAGCCTTTGCTATCATGGTCAGATCATCGGAAGGATGATACCGTTTCACGGCTTCCACCAGTGTCCGGTAAAGCTCGGCCGGACTTGTGAAATCCTCCATTTTCCGGACGCTGGCTTCCACCTGCGCCACGTTTTTCATCTTTTCCTCTACAACTTTTTTATCTTCTTCCATATGTATCTCCTACATTTTCATTTACCCTCGTAGCAGATAACAGATTTCACGTCATAATTTGCCAGCTTTTCTCTGCCCTTCAGTCCAGCGAGTTCCATCAGAAATACGATTCTTGTCACCTCTCCTCCCAGCTTTTCAATCATTCCTGCACAAGCCTGAATCGTTCCGCCTGTGGCGATCAGATCGTCCACCAGAACAACCTTCTGGCCTGGCCGGATCGCATCCTTGTGCATCTCCACCTCTGCGCTGCCGTATTCCAGCTCGTAACTGGCAGAGATCGTTTCACAGGGAAGCTTTCCCTTTTTCCGGATCGGCACGAACGCCTTGTGCAGATTGTAGGCGATCGGCATGCCAAAGATAAAGCCGCGGGATTCTGTTCCGCAGATCACATCGCATTCCACTTCTTCCACCAGTTTCTGCATCTCATCGATGGAAAGCTTCAGTCCGTCCGGATCCTGAAGCACACTGGTCACATCACGGAAAATAATTCCCGGTTCCGGAAAGTCCGGAATGCTCCTCACATACTCTTCAATTTTTTTCATAATCTCTCTCCTCCACTTTCCCCACACCGGAACGCATGCTCCGCTCCCGGCATCCGTATTCTTCCGCCGGCGTCTGAAAGACCTGTCTGTTCCGCGAACAGGCCAGATGTTTCAGGCGCCGGAGCCCTTCAGGCAGCCGGCCACGCCTGTTGAACTGATGTCCTCAGGCTACAAAACCCGACAATGTAACTTATAGTATAGCATTATTCTACCTCAGAATCAAGGCGGCGTTTCATCGGTTCCGCCAGAGTTACAGTTCGGCCAGATCCGTGCATTCACTGCTCTCAACAGTAATTCTGAATCGTGATCTGAAGATTTTCTCTTCCGTTCCATACGTTTACTGTGGGATAGTAGGTCACTGACAGCACCGGATGTTCTTCGGCAAACCTCGCAAACGATTCGGCGTCGCCGAAATACACGGCGTCCATCCGGTAACCGCCAGGATCCTCCATCTGCAGTTTCGCCACATTTCTATTCTTCCCAAAAATTCTGCAGCTTAAAACCTTCAGACCCTTCTGGGCGAACAGCGGCTTCGTGTTTCCTTTTCCAAAAGGTTCCAGAAGCTGAATCTGGGAGATCAGGCGTTTCGTGATATAGGACACGGGCATCGGCACATCGATGGTCACTTTCTCCACGAAATCATCCTCTGTCAGCGTCGTCAGCCGGTTCAGCTTTTCCCGAAGCTCCGCCACCTGCTCCTCTCCCGCCATGGAAAGCCCCGCAGCCATCGGATGACCGCCGAATTTCGTGAACAGCTCCCTGCATCTGCACAGCTCCTCATACATAGAATACGCCTCGATGGACCGTCCGGACCCTTTCACACCATCCTCGCTTTTCGTCAGCACAATAGCCGGCTTGTGGAAGTGCTCCCGCAGCCGGCCGGCGATGATTCCCGCCAGGCTCTCATGACACTCCGGGAGATACACGACCAGCACTTTGTCTTTCTTCAGATCCGATTCCTCCACCATCCGGACCGCCTTCTCTTCTCCCTGGCGCGTCATCTCCTTCCGGCTCTCGTTGAGCGCCTTCAGGTCTCCCGCCAGCCGCGCCGCTTCTTCTCTGTTTTCCGCCAGAAGCAGAGCAAGAGACCTCTCCGCCGTATCCAGCCGGCCTGAGGCGTTCAGGCACGGACCGATCACAAAACCGATATGGTAGGCGGATACCTGATCCGGTTCCAGTCCCTGTACCCGGATCAGCTCCTGAAGCCCGAGATTCCGGGTATGATGCAGGCGCTTCAGACCCTCCTTCACCAGAATCCGGTTCTCTCCCTGCAGATCCATCACATCGCCCACCGTCGCAATCGCGGCAAATTCCAGCCAGTCATAGATCTCCCCGTCCGGATGGCCGAACCGTTTCAGCATCACCTGCAGAAGTTTCCACGCCACTGCGCCTCCGCACAGGCCCCGAAACGGATACCCGCAGTCTTTCTGTTTCGGGTTCACCACCGCGTCGGCTCCTGGCACACGAAATACCCGGGTGCCGTCCTCCAGATTCTCATAGGGAACCTCATGATGGTCTGTGACAACCACAGTCATTCCCAGTTCCTTCGCCAGCCGGATCTGATCCAGCGCCGCAATTCCGTTGTCGCAGGTAAGAATCGTATCCGCTCCGTCTTCCTTCGCCTGCCGCACCAGATTTTCATTCAGTCCGTAGCCGTCGGCAATTCTGTCCGGAATCCGGATATCCGCCTTCGCTCCGAGTTTCCGCAGACCGGTCAGCAGAATATAGGCAGACATGATTCCGTCTATGTCGTAATCCCCGATGATCCGGATCTGTTTTCCCTCCCGGATCTTCTCTTCAAGGATCCCGGCCGCCTTTTCCATATCCTTCATCTGTGTCGGATCATGCAGATCCTCCAGACCTCCCCAGAGGTACTCCCGGATCTGGCCGTCTCCCACAACATCCCTGTTCCGAATCAGCCGCGCAATCACCGGATCAATCTGAAAACGCTCAGCAATTCCCTGAAAATCCGCCCTCTTCGCAGCCACAACCCAACGCTCCATCGCTCGCATCCTTCCTTCTGTCTTTTTTCATCTTTCATGAACAAAAACAGGAAAGCACCCGTCCTCCCGGCAGGCAGTTTCCTGTTTTCTGTTCCGGAGAAAAGCGAAACATACGTCACATGTTCCGTTTTCTCCCGGATCTGTCACTGTTTTCTTTTTTTCTTCTTTTTCTTCTTCTGCACTCCGGACGCCCCGCTGCCTGTCGCAGTTTCCCTGGTATCTGTTTTTTCTGCCTCAGGCGCAGCTTTCGCCGGAACATATTTGTTCTTTCCGAAATGTTTGAACAGATACCACATGGAACCGGTCAGGCATACGGAAGTATAGGTTCCGATGCCGATTCCGACCATCAGCGGCGCCGCAAAATCCCGGATAGAAGAAACTCCCACCAGGAACAGAATGAAAATCGTCACAAAGGTCGTCAGATTGCTGTAGATACTTCTGGTCAGCGTCTGCGTGACACTCTGATTTACCAGAACCTCCAGCGGTTCCTTCTTCATGATCGTCATATTCTCGCGGATACGGTCGAAGATAACGATCGTCGCATTGATGGAATAACCGAGTATGGTCAGCATACACGCAATAAATGTGTTTCCGACGGAGATCCGTGTGAACACATACACGCCGAACACGATGATGATATCGTGTACCAGCGCAAGAATCGCACTGGACGCAAACCGGATATCCTTAAACCGGAACCAGATGTAGATCAGCATGCAGATAATCGAAATCACCACCGCCTTCATAGCGTTCCGGCTCATCTCACTGCTGATCGTCGCGGAAATATTCTGGAACGTAATCTTTGAACTGTCCACGCCGAAGTTCTCCTCCAGACTTGTGTACAGCTCCTCCCGCTCTTCCAGAGAAAGGGAACGGGTACGAATCACCACGTTTGTGCTGTCAACAACCGTTGTCATCTGAATATCCGAATCGTTGGTGACCTCCTGCACGACAGGGAACACTTCGCTGTCCAGTTCTTCAATCGTATACTCTTCATTGAACGGCACTGTCACGGAAGTACCGCCCATAAATTCCATGCTGTAATTCAGCATGCTTCCCTGCGTCACATGGAAATAAACCATTCCCACCGGCACCGCCAGCAGCAGGACCGCTGAAATTGCAAAATAAATTTTTCTGTGCTCGACAAAATGGATTACTTTTCTTGGCTTCTGCACGCCATACCATTTTGTTCCGCGGACTCCCACGCCGTACAGGCTGCTGACCAGCACACGGGAAATCACCAGTGCGGTAAACATGGAGAGGACGATACCGAGCGCCAGAGTGATCGCAAATCCGCGGACGCTTCCGCTTCCGAGAATATACAGGATTGCCGCGGCGATCAGCGTCGTAATATTTCCGTCAAAGATTGCGGTGAACGCTTTCTGGAATCCTTCGCGGATGGAGGTGCTGACGGTTTTTCCCAGAGCAAGCTCCTCCTTCATACGCGCATAGATGATAACGTTCGCGTCCACGGCCATTCCGATGGAAAGAATGATACCTGCAATGCCCGGAAGCGTCAGCGTAATGTCAAACGCATTCAGCGCGATCAGGATCAGTTCCACATAGAGCACGAGGGCCCATCCGGCCGCAGCACCCGGAACACGGTAGACACAGATCAGGAAGATAATAATCACAAGCAGTCCCAGAGCACCTGCAAACACGCTTGTGCTGACCGCCTCAGATCCCAGCTGAGCGCCCACAACGCTGGAATCCAGCTCCGTCAGCTCCAGAGAAAGACCTCCGATCCGCAGCGTGGCCGCCAGGTTGGACGCTTCCTCCCAGTCCATCGATCCGGAAATCGAAGCGACTCCGTCGGTGATCGCATCGTTGACAGTGGGTACGCTGACAAATTCTCCATCGTAATAGATACCGATGGTTTCTCCTGCTTCCGCAGCCTTTTCCGTCGCCGCAGCAAATTTCTCGGCGCCTTCATCCGTCAGACGAAGCTGTACCGCCGCCGTGGTTGCCTGGGTAGTGGAATCCTGCTGATGAACTGCCTCTGCATTCTCCAGATCCTGACCGGTCAGCACCACAGACCCGTCGTTCTGCAGATCCTCCAGCGTCTTATTGTTCAGCACATAGTTTCCCACCGTGGAATCATAGACATAGTTCTGATTTCCGTCCGCATCCGTCTCCGCAATGAAATACAGGCTTCCCGGTTTTCCCAGTTCTGTCAGAATTTCATTGGCGTCGGTAGCGCCCGGTATATCGATGGTGATACGGTTGTCCCCCTGCTGATAGACCTGAGCCTCAGTACTGTACTGATAAGCACGCTGTTCCAGTTTGTATCTTGTATCGCTCATGTCTTCCGCAGAAGGATTCTCCTGCACCGCCTGGTAGGTGATGCTGACACCGCCGGAAAGATCCAGACCAAGATTGATATTTTTCATGGCGCCTGTCCCTGTCGGACCCCATCCCCGGATCACCGTCCAGCCCAGCAGAGCCGTAAGGATAACGGCTGCAATGAGGACAGCGATGCTCTGTTTTTTCTTCATCATTGTTTTGTGTCTCCTTTTTTCTGCTTAATCTTCTTCCGCAAGAGCGGCTTTTATCATCAGGGCGCACTCAATCCTCTTCTGCTGCATCTTGCAGCCGATCTCGTATACGTCGTTGATTTTCCCGGTAAAATTATAGGAGTTGGCTGCGCATCCGCCGCTGCAGTAAAAGCGCGCGAAGCAGTCGGAACATTCCTTTTTAGAATAGACGTTGCATTTTTTAAATTCTCCGGTCAGATCCGGGCGGACAATGCCGTCGTCCACATTGCCCAGCAGAAATTCCTCATTTCCGACAAACTGATGGCAGGGATAGAAATCCCCCCATGGGGTTACCGCCAGATATTCCGTACCTGAACCGCATCCGGAAAGACGCTTGTACACACAGGGACCGCCGGTCAGGTCAATCATGAAATGGAAGAAATTAAATCCGCGTCCCTCCTTCTGACGTTTGATCATCTCACGCGCCAGAATATCGTACTGTTCAAAAATAACCGGGAGATCTTCCTCACGGATCGCATAATCCTCCGTCGGAGGCGCCACCACAGGCTCTACAGAGATCTGTTTGAATCCAAGATCCGCCAGATGGAGAACATCCGCGGCAAAATCCAGATTATAGTGAGTAAACGTTCCCCGGACGTAGTATTTGTCCTGATTCCTGCTCTCTGCAAATTTCTGGAATTTCGGCACGATCAGGTCATAGCTTCCGGCGCCTTTCCGGAACGGCCGCATGAAATCATGCACTTCTTTCCGCCCGTCAATGCTCAGAACCACATTTCCCATCTCGTGGTTGCAGAATTCCATCACCTCGTCGTCCAGAAGTACGCCGTTGGTGGTCAGCGTAAAGCGGAAGTTCTTATTGTGAAGTTTCTCCTGTTCACGGCCATAGGCAACCAGATCCTTGACCACCTGCCAGTTCATCAGAGGCTCTCCTCCAAAGAAGTCCACCTCCAGATTCTTTCTTGCTCCTGAATTGGCGATCAGAAAATCAAGCGCTTTCTTTCCCACTTCAAAGGACATCAGCGCCCGGCGTCCATGGTACTCTCCCTCCTCGGCGAAACAGTATCTGCAGGCAAGATTACAGTCATGGGCAATGTGCAGACACAGAGCCTTGACTACCGTGGGACGCTCCGCAAACAGTTCGATGGCGTTTTCGTATACATCGTCGGTAAAAAGCATCCCCGCTTCTTCCAGCTCCCGGCATTCCAGGACAGCGTCATGAATGTCCTGCTCCGGAAAACGGTCTTTGAGCGCCTGTCGGATTTCCTCCTCCTGCTTTCCCTGATCCAGCAGCGGGAGTACTTCATAGGTAACATCGTCAACCACATGCACGGAGCCGCTGTTCACATCCAGCACCATATTGTAGCCGTTGTTTTTATATTGATGAATCACAGTTATGTTCCTTTCTCTTAATGTTTCTGTTGACACAAAGCAAAGAGCCTGATTTCTCAGACTCCTTCGTCAAAACCTGCGCCCGGCCTTCCGGGTGTGAGCGCATAAGAATGTTCCCAAAGCCGGGGAAACCGGCGTTCGGGAACATCGTCCTGTCATCGCTCTTTTATTTTGTATGTTCGCAGCTCTGATTTCCTACTGTACAGGAAGTTTTGCATGCGGACTGGCAGGAAGTCTGGCACTCGCCGCATCCGCCTTTTTTCACTGTATTCTGTAAACTTTTTGTATTTAAAGTTTTGATGTGTTTCATGACACACTCCTCCTTTGTGGTACTTGATTGTCGATATTATACCACATAGCTGTTCATTTTTAAAGTATTTTTTTAGGAAAGCATTCCTCCCGCCATGCCTCCGGCCGCGCAGAGCGCCAGCGATGTAAGAATTTCCCGGATCTGCGGCAGCCCTCCCGGATGCGCAAGCATCGAAACCGCAAGCAGCAGCAGGAAATAACAGATCCCCTGCAGCAGCCCGGACAGAAACCTGCGTTTTCCGGTTTTTCTCCCTATAAACCAGCCACCTGCAAAACAGGACAGCAGGTAGGTGACTGTAATCCCCACGGAAATCTGACCTTCCCTGAGGTTCATCTTCCACAGCAGAACCGCAAGAATCAGAAGCAGAATTCCCGTCACCAGCCACGCGCACAGAAGCGCCTCCAGCAGATTTTTTATCATTTGCGTCCGGCTTTTTCTCTGTTCCATAAAAAACCCTCCCATACGCTATCATATGGGAGGGTTGTACGTTTTATTCCACTATTTTTTTTCTCCGTTCAGAGGATTTTCTTCACGGAATCTCTGCCATGCGAGATCCTTTTCCCTGCGCTTGCTCTGAATATGGAAAGCTGACAGCATCGCCACAACCATTCCCGATAGAACGGTACTGATGGAGAAAGGAAGAATCATCGCCGTGTCCCCTGTCTGCACAGGATATGTCTTGATACTGGACGTCGTATCTGTTTTCTTCTGAGGTATTCCGGAGGAACCTGTGTTCCGGTTTCCCGACGACGTTTCCGTACTTGCGGGGCTTTTCGTCGCTGTCGGTGCGGCTGTCGCCGCAGGCGCAGAATTCTGGGCGTTCCCCTGCTGGGAGGAAGAAGGCTTTTTGTCATAATTGTCCGGTCCTACAATTACAGTTCCCGGAGCCTTCACCAGCATAATGCCAAGATCCTCTGCCGCTCCGGCCATCGCCACAGCCGACGGCGCGCTGTCCGCTGCCCCCGCCAGAAGACGCTGTTCCTCCTCAGACCATGTCTCCTCATCTGCGGGATCCGTCTCATTCCCAGCCTCGTCTTCTCCGTCCTCCGGCTGTACGTCCGTTTCCTCCGTATTCTCCGCCGGGCGCAGAAGCGCTGTCGGATTCATCATCATGATGTTATCCGACTTCAGACTGTCGTTGGACAGCTCATTGCCGTCCGGCGTATTCTCCTGCGGCTTCAGATGTCCGTCCAGAAGGCTGTCCTCAGTTCCGTCGTCCGACGAATTTTCGGAATCTTCCTGCTGTCCGTCCCAAGGATCCGTGGTTCCGGGGATTTCCGGATCGGCAGAACCCTCTTCCGGGTCTTCTTCATCCTCCGGACCGGCCGGCGTATTTTCCTCCTGCCCGGCCATATCCGATGCATTTTCCTCCCCGTTGTCAGACGTATCCGATGTATTATCCTCCGTTCCCTCTCCCGGCACTGGCGTCACAGTCGGTGTACTGTCCGGCGTATCCGTCGGCGTCGGCGTCACGGTCGGCTCATTATCCGGCGTATCTGTCGGCGTCGGTATCGCGGTTGGTTCATTGTCCGGCGTATCTGTCGGTACCGGCGTCGCGGTCGGATTATTGTCCGGCCTATCCGTCGGCGTCGGCGTCACATCCGGATCTCCGGCCGAATCGTCCTGCCCGGAGCCGTCGATGAATTCGCTGTCTTCCTCCGTATCTTTTCCTGCTTCTCCGTCGGGATTTTCGGTATCTTCACTCTCCGCATTGTCCGGCGCCGGAGTCGTTCCGGGGGTCGGCGCTGCAGCTGACTCATCCTTATCCGGCGATGGCACGGAACCCGGAACCGGAGTCGTCGTCGGCTCCGCTGCGGTTTCTTCCAGGAGACTTTCGTAAGCCTCTTCCGCCACTGCCTCCGTCCCCTGCGGAAGAAGGGTTTCACCTTTTTTCAGAGCCTTCTCCTCCGCATCCAGATATTTTTCCAATTCGCTCTCTGTCATCCCGCAGAAAACAAAGTATCCTTCCGTCTGCGCGTCAGTGCTGTCTGCACCTTTTCCGGATGCCGCAGATTTTGTCCCAGCCGTCCCCTCTGTTTCGGTCCGGGCGGCCGAAACGGCCTCCTGATACCGTTTCACCGCCTCTTTCAGCGTTTTTACAGGGTCATCCGGCGTAGCGCCGGTATTTTTATCATTTCCGTTTTTGGTATCTATATAACAGACAATGGCCGTCTCCAGGTTATCCTGTGCCTGCCCTTCCTGTTCCTGACTGCTCTGGGCGGCTGCAGACGCCGCACGTACAGAAACCGGAGCCGCCTCTGACAAAACCAGGGAACCTGCTATCACCAGTCCCATTACTTTTAAGACATACTTTCTTTTCATTTCTGTTCTGCTCCTTGTGCGTTTGATGTTTCTGTGGAGTTTTCTGCATACAGCATATATTATAACACAAAAAAAATCAATGGAAAAGTCGAAATTTAGGCGAAAACGGGGTACCATTCAGCCAGGTCTGTGCATTCACTGCACAGACCGTATGAAAACGCAGAGCCCGCGGGCATCCGGCCCATCGCGAAGCGATTTTCAATGGACGGATGCCGCAACAGTTCAGCTGGCTGAACTGTTACGAAAACGGATACCGCAGAAATGCCCGGCCGGAGCCGGGCATTCTGGTGCCGATACAGCGTATCGCCGTCTTATTCTGTTTTGTCTTATCCTGCCGGATCAGGTTCCGGGCTGACAGGAGCAGGCTCTGTATCGCCGCTTTCTCCTGCATCATAGCTTTCAATCTGCGGGAGCTCCCGATTCAGAATTTCCATGAATTCCTCACCGGTAATCGTTTCCCTCTCATACAGGTATTTCGCCAGCTGATGCAGCTTCTGGATATTGCTGCGGAGCAGTTCCTCTGCCCTTTCATACTGCTGTTTTACAATTGCAACAACCTTTCCGTCGATGGACGCGGAAGTTTCATCGGAGCACATCAGAGAAGTGTCGCCGCCGAGATACTGGTTGGTCACCGTCTCAAAGGCTACCATTCCGAATTCATCGTTCATTCCGAACCGCGTAATCATCGCGCGGGCAAGCTTCGTGGCCTGCTCAATGTCGTTGGATGCGCCGGTCGTGATGGAGTGGAAGACAAGATCTTCCGCCACACGTCCTCCCGTCAGCGTCGCGATTTTGTTCTGAAGCTCTTCCTTGCTCATCAGATTATGTTCGTCCTCATCCACCTGCATGGTATAGCCCAGCGCTCCCGATGTTCGGGGGATAATTGTAATTTTCGTAACCGGAGCGGAATGACTCTGAAGGGCAGCCACCAGAGCATGTCCGACTTCGTGGTAGGATACGATCAGTTTTTCTTTGTCGGACATGATCTTGTTTTTCTTCTGATAACCTGCGATCACCACTTCAACGCTTTCTTCCAGATCCTCCTGGGTCACGTATTTTCTTCCGTCACGCACCGCGCGGAGAGCGGCCTCATTGATCATGTTGGCAAGCTCGGCGCCCGACGCGCCTGACGCCATACGGGCGATCGCGTTGTAATCCACGTTTTCTCCCACACGGATATTCTTTGCATGCACCTTCAGGATTGCCTCACGGCCTTTCAGGTCAGGAAGCTCCACTGGCACACGGCGGTCAAAACGGCCGGGACGCAGAAGCGCCGGGTCCAGAGAATCCGGGCGGTTGGTCGCCGCCAGAATCACGACGCCTTTTCGTCCGTCGAATCCGTCCATCTCGGAGAGCAGCTGGTTCAGCGTCTGCTCTCTCTCGTCATTTCCGGAAAATCCGCTTCCGTCTCGCTTCTTTCCGATCGTATCGATCTCATCGATAAACACAATACACGGCGCTTTTTCGTTCGCCTGCTGAAACAGGTCGCGGACCTTCGCGGCGCCCATGCCGACGAACATTTCCACAAACTCCGAACCGGAAATCGAGAAAAACGGTACGTCCGCCTCTCCTGCCACCGCTTTCGCCAACAGGGTTTTACCGGTTCCCGGAGGGCCCACGAGCAGAGCGCCTTTCGGCATCTTTGCGCCGATCTCCGTATATTTCTGCGGATTATGAAGAAAATCCACAATCTCGGAAAGAATCTCCTTCGCCTCGTCCTCGCCGGCCACATCGGAAAATTTGATTCCCGTCTCAGACTGGACATAAACTTTTGCATTGCTCTTTCCAAAACTCATGGCATTTCCCATGCCTCCGCCCATTTTCTTTGCCATGTAGTTCATCAGGAACTGGCCGGCAGCAATAATCAGGACAATCGGAAGCACTACGCTGATCAGCATGCTGAGAATCGGGGACATCTGTTCGATAATCGGGCTGCCAAATTCCGTGATTCCTGCGTCATACAGCCGGTCAATCAGCTTGTAATCGTTCATAATGCCTGTCCGGTAATACTGTTCCGGCTGCGAATAGTCTCCGAATGTAATCTGATTGCTCTCAATCTGTACTTCCTTGACTTCTCCGTTCTCTACCATCTGAAGAAATTCACCGTAATCTACCTCTCTGATTTCAGGGGACATCAGACGGGGAAAAAGAACGAAATTCAGGATCAGCAATACGATCAGTGCAATCACATAATAGGATATCATAAATTTCCTGGGTTTTTTTACCTCTTTCATCCCTTAGATCCTCCATTCTGACAATCTGCTCCGGACAGCCGCTCCGCAGAGAGGCTCCTGGCAGAATGCGTACTCTTTCTTTTATTATACGTTGTTTTTTTCCAAAATCAATAACTATCTGACAATTCATGAAATTTTAATACTTCTTTCATTTTTACCACAGAAACGAAGGCATACGGCCCTGACACACTCAGATGCAGGACACAGCAAAACCGAACTGCGGAAGAATTGCTTGTATTCTGTCCCGCTCACAGGTATACTGTTTCTGTAACATCCGGAAATTTTCATGGAGTAATTAGAGATGAACACTGAATTTTCAAGCAGAGAAACCGAAGGCGGAATCCCCGATACCGCCGAACGAATTTTTGAATATATTTTTTCCCCGGAAGACGAGGGACTGACCATTGAACAGTATCTGAGGAATCACGGCTATTCCCATCACATTCTGACCCATTTGAAAAGAACCCGAAACGGAATCTGTCTGAACCGGGTCTGGGCCTACGCCAACCAAAAGCCCTCGGCCGGCGACTGCCTCACCGTCCGTCTGACGGAACCGGGCTCCGATGGCATCGTGGCCGCACCGGTCCCGTTTTCTGTGGTCTACGAGGACGAAGATCTTCTGATCATAAACAAACCGGCAGACACGCCGGTTCACCCTTCTCAGAACAATTATGACAACACGCTCGCCAACGGCGTCGTCTGGTATTTTCAGCAGAAAAACCAGACGTTCACCTATCGATGTATTAACCGTCTGGACCGTGACACCACCGGACTCCTGATGATCGCCAGACATGCGCTGAGCGGAGCAATTCTCTCCGCTCAGATGAAACACCGGGAAATCTCCCGCACATATGAAGCGCTGGTGTTCGGCGCGCCGCCGGATTCCGGGACCATCCGCACGCCCATCGGACGCAAAGAAGGCTCCTCCATCGAAAGAGTCCCGGACCCTGTCCATGGAGACGCCGCCGTCACACACTACAAAACCCTTTGCCGCAAAGAGAACTTTTCTCATATCCGGCTGAAACTGGAAACCGGGCGTACCCATCAGATCCGGGTCCATATGGCTTCCATCGGCCATCCGCTTCTCGGGGATACCCTGTACGCCCCCGACCGGATGCATCCCATCGGACGCCAGGCCCTCCATTCCGCCTCACTGGAATTCTGCCACCCCATCACCGGAGAACCCATGCGTTTTTCCGCTCCGCTTCCGGAAGATATGCGTGGACTCCTGGAAGCGGAATAAGGATATTCTGACATACGTTTGTCACACCTGCCGGATTCTCGGAACCTCATCCACATGGAGATACTTTCCGATACATTTTACCAGCAGATCATGATCCGAAACCTGTCCGAGGCCGGAAACAGCCACCGCGCCGATCACGCCGACTTCCTCCACCCGAATCGGAAACGCGCCGCCAAGAGCGACGTAATCCTCCGGATCCAGCGCCATCTGCCTCAGACTTTCCTCACTCTGGGCGCCCAGCATATACAAATGCAGAGAACTGTGCTCCGTCAGTTCCACCGTGTTGCATTTTTTCCGCATCAGCTCCTGATTGTATCGGGTCATTCCATCGTCGCAGTACTGAAAAACCATGAGTCCATTGTTCAGACGGATACTCACCGCGGCGGTGGCACCCCTTCTTCGTGCTTCCAGAACGATCAGATTTCCCAGCTCCCATGCATCGCTGTTGGTAAAATGAGAAAACTGCAGAATCTCTTCCTGCATCTCCGTAACCTTAATCAGTTCATCCATCGTCATAACCGCTTCCCCTGCCTTTCTGTCTCTGTGTTTTACGGTCCGCCCGGTGCATGTTCTGTCTCTGCACCGGTCTTTCTGATGTTAAGTTTAGCATTGATGAAAATATCCGTCAAGCCAGCCAGCAGAAAGGATGGCTGACAAGAGTTACCGTTCAGCCATGTCTGTGCATTCGCTGCGCAGACCATAGGAAAGCATATCGCCTGTGGCATCCGTCCATCAAATAGATGTTCTCAGTGATAAAGAACCTCCTCCAGCGTCAGTCCTTCCGCCGGCGCAAGGGGTCCGGCCGCCTGTCTGTCACAGGCATCCAGAATCTCCTGCATGGACGCGGAGCTTCGCTTTCCTTCTCCGACCTCCAGCAGAGTGCCCATTATGATCCGGATCATATGATACAGAAACCCGTCGCCGGTAAACGAGACGGTAAGAATCCCGTCCTCTTCCCGAAAAGCAATCTCTCTGACCGTGCGCACTGTGGATTTCTTCATCCGGCGGTTGGCACAGAAACTCTTAAAATCATGGGTTCCTGTCAGATATTCCGCCGCACGTCTCATCGCCCTGATATCCAGCGGTTTTCCGTACAGATACAGAAATCTTCTCTCAAAAACATGCTTCCTGCCGTCCAGGGTCAGCCGGTAGGAATATATTTTTCCCACGGCATTCAGGCGGCTGTGAAACCGTTCCGGGACAATCGCTGCCTCCTGTACCTCGATATCCTCCGGGAGATAACGGTTCATCAGCCCCTTCAGTTCCTCCGGATCATAGATTCCGGAAAGCCGCACATTGGCCGTCTGGCCTCTCGCATGAACCCCTGCGTCTGTCCTTCCCGCGCCGTGGACTTCAACCTTCTCCCCTGTCAGTCTGGACAGCACATTCTCCAGTTTTCCCTGTATCGTCTGACTGGTATTCCCCTGCTTCTGCCATCCGTCATACCGCGTTCCGTCATACTGCAGCACCAGCTTGTAATTCATATTCCATCCTCCTGTGTTTCGCAAAAACATCCCGGAGCGTTCTGAAAACTGCTGCAGCGCAACCCCACAGCTGCTTTCAGATGCGCTCCGGACAGACTCTGTTCTTTTCTTCTATTATAAAGAAATCCTGAACTTCTGTAAATATGAATTCCGGTTCTACTCTTCCACAATTCTGTAGTAAGATCTTGCCGTCACGGCATATACCAGAACATATACCACGGCAAACACCACAATCGTAATTCCTGTGGCCGCCATAAACATCGTTTCATTGCTGAAATTCAGCATCCGCATGATCTTGAGCACAAACGGAAATGCGACCACTGTATGGATCACCGCTGTCACCAGGGGCAGAAAGAAGACAGTCAGAACCTGAGAACGGATACATTGTTTGACTTCCCTCTTGCTCATTCCCACCTTCTGCATGATCTGAAATCTCTTTCTGTCATCATAGCCTTCTGAGATCTGTTTGTAATAAATAATCATCACGGTCGCCATCAGGAACAGCAGACCCACAAAGATTCCGAAAAACAGGACCGCTCCGTACATCGCCTGAACACCGGGCCGTTCCTGTTCACGGATCTCCACCCACACGTTCAGTCCAGCCGCACTGAGGGCCTCCCGGATCCTGTTTCCCACTTCGATCTGTTCTTCCTCTGGCAGATCAAAATCCAGATAATAACTCCAGCCTTTTCCCACATACTCCGTGCTTCCCAGCGCCGCAAGCGCTTCCTGCATTTCTTCTTCATCCCGGAAAATCAGATAGGTACATTCGATCACATCCCCTCCATCCATCTGTATTGTCTCGTCGGTTCTCTCTTCCGCTTTCCAGGTTCTGTCTCCGATCTGCACCGTATCATAGGGGAAGGAATCCCTTCTGTTTTCCGGAATGACCGCCGCCGTTCCTTTCTCCAGCGCCAGGGATTCTCCGGTCCAGCGCGTATAATCCTCCTCCGTCAGAAGGTAAAGCGCCTCGTAGTTTCTCAGCTGCACCAGATCCGCGCTCCCTTCCGGGCCGGAAAACGCGTTGTCCTCACGGTAGACTGTCGCATAGATGTTTCTGGCGTCAACCGCTTTTTCCAGCGTCAGTCCCTGATCGGCAATGCTCTGTGACACTACCTGACACCCGCTTTCGATCTGCTCGTCTGTCATATCGTTTCCCTGAATCGCCACCTGTGCAGGATAACGGTTCCTCAGTGAATTTTCCACTCCGGTCCACAGACATACGGTGATGGAGATGACCAGCAGAACACCAGTGGACAGAATACAGATATTTGCCAGTCCTGCGGCATTCTGTTTCATCCGGTAAAGCATTCCGGAAACACCGGTAAAATGGTTCAGTTTATAGTAATACCGTTTGTTCTTCTTCATTGCTTTCAGCAGCGCAATGCTTCCTGCGGAGAACAGAAAATGAGTTCCGATCGCCACCAGAACAACCGCCACGAAAAAGGTGGAAAACGCTTCCAGAGAACTCTCGCAGGTGACTGCGAGATAATATCCTGCTCCCAGAGTAATCACACCGGCCAGCACGTTGATGATCTTTGCCTTCGGTTCCTTTTCTCCCAGCTGATCTCCCTTGAGCAGCTCAATCGGCTCCGATTTCTGAATCTGGCGCAGTCCCAGCAGGAAATTGATCAGATAGATCGCCGCCAGAAGAAGAACCGTATGGGACAGAGCCGTTCCGGAAAACTGAAATTCAAACGTGCCCTCGATGCCGGTCAGTTTCACCAGAACCAGAAACATCAGACGATACAGCAGAATTCCCAGTCCGACGCCGGCCGCAAGAGCGATCACACCCATGTACAGGGATTCGAAAAGCAGGACAATCGCAATATGCTTCTTCTCCATGCCGAGGATATGAAACAGACCGAACTCCCGCTTTCTTCTTTTTACCAGAAAGCTGTTGCTGTAGATCAGAAATACCACGGAAAACAGGCCGATAATCGTCACGCCGAAATTCGTGATCGTTGTGATGTAATTCGCTCCGTACATCTCATTCAGCCCTTTGTTCACTGAAATGGACGCCATGATAAAAAACATCATGACGGTTCCGATACAGGACAGAAGGTACGGAAGAACGTTTTGCCGGTTTTTCTTCAGGTTGCCGGCTGCCAGTCTTGCATACAGAAATTTATTCATGACGCTCACCACCCGTCGCAATAATTGTCAGCGTATCCGAAATCTTCTGGTACATTTCCTCCTGCGACAGGGAACCCCGGTACAGCTAATGAAAGACCTCGCCATCCTTGATAAACAGCACTCTCCTTGCATGGCAGGCGGCCTGGACGCTGTGGGTGACCATCAGAATCGTCTGCCCCTCCGCATTGATCTCCTCAAACAGCCGGAGAAGATTGTCAGATGCCCGGGAGTCCAGTGCGCCCGTAGGCTCGTCGGCCAGAACAATCTGAGGATCCGTAATCAGCGCCCGCGCCACAGCGGTCCTCTGTTTCTGCCCGCCGGAAACTTCATAGGGATATTTCGAGAGAATCTCCCCGATGCCCAGCTTTCTCACCAGCGGTTCCGCTTTCTTTTTCATCTCGGGATAAGGTTTTCCTTCCAGTACCAGCGGGAGATAAATATTGTCTTCCAGAGAAAATGTGTCCAGCAGGTTGAAATCCTGAAAAACAAAGCCGAGATTTTCCCGTCGGAACGCGGTTACTTCCTTTGATTTCAGCGTATTCAAGGATCGTCCGTTCAGCTTTACTTCCCCTCCGGTGGGTTTATCCAGCGTCGCCATAATATTCAGAAGCGTCGTCTTTCCGCTTCCGGATTCGCCCATGATCGCGGTAAACTCCCCTTTCTCCACAGTAAAATTCACATCACTCAGCGCCTGTACATGATTGCTTCCCAGGCGGGTGGTATATACTTTCTTCAAATGATTGACTTCCAGAATCGCCATTGCCTTTGTGCCTCCTTGCTTTTGATGTTCTCATTATAGCAAAGGTCCGATTCCGACACCTTAGTTTTCTCTTACATTTTTCCCCGCAACCTTACAATCATGTAATTTTGGAGGATAAGTCAAAAACCTCGCAGCTCTCGACTTTTCGTTTCCGGAGAGGTATAATAAGCCGGAAAAGTAACAGGTCAGGGATGCAGAGGCAGGCGTCTGGGGCAAACTTCAGGTTCCTGATTCAGTGCTTTGGATGGTTCCTTTCTTACCGGCTGTAAGGAATACGAACCATAAATATATAATATTAGAAAGGTATTCTGAAGATGAGACGATTTACTGAAAAGGATTTCCAGACCAGAGAGCGCGCTGAGAAGGTGCTCCTTGATGTCCTGAATCCGCTGAAGCCGTATTACAGTGAGAGCTGTGCAAGACTCTACGTGGGGAATACAAGCACCCACTATGAGAACGACACGATCCCAATGGAATCTTTTGCCCGCCCCCTGTGAGGGCTGGTTCCATTCTGGGCCGGAGGGGGAAGTGATCCGGAATTTGAAGAAATCTACCGGAAAGGTCTGGAGGCAGGTCCGGATCCGGAGCACCCGGATTACTGGCACACCTGCAGGGATTATGACCAGAAATTCTGCGAGATGGCAGCCATTGCTTTCGGAATGCTGTTTTGCCCGGAAAAGGTCTGGGATCCTCTCTCTGAAAAGGGGAAGGACAATCTGACAGAATGGCTCTGGGAGATCAACCGGCATGAGTGCTGCGCATGCAACTGGCAGTTTTTCAGCATCATTACCAATGTGGCTCTCTGCAAGAGAGGACGTCCCTATGATAAAGAACGCCTGAAGGAAGGACTGGAATGCATCGATGCCTACTATGACGCAGGCGGATGGTATAATGACGGAAACGGAGGCAACAAGGATTATTACAATCCCTTCGTCATGGTGACTTACGGGATGGTCTACGCAAGATTCATGGAGAAAGAGGATCCGGAACGATGCAGGAGGTTCATTGAGAGAGCGCTTGCTTTTGGGAAGGATTATATTTACTGGTTTTCGGAGGACGGTTCCAGCTTTGCATACGGGCGATCCATGACATACCGATTTGCCCAGGCAGCTTACTATGCCGTATGTGCTCTGTGCGGGGTGGAGGTATTTCCTCTCCCTGTGCTGAAAGGAATCCTGGTCCGGCATCTGGTGTACTGGCTGAATCTTCCGATCTTTGACAACGCAGATATCCTGTCCATTGGCTACGCCTACCCGAACCTTCAGATGTCGGAGAGCTACAATGCGCCAGGATCTCCGTACTGGGCCATGAAGGCGTTTATGTTCCTGGGACTTCCGGCGGACCATGCCTTCTGGCAGGCAGAATGCGCGCCGCTGCCCCGGCTTGAGCCTAAGAAATATCTGGAGCATGCCAATATGGTCATCCAGAGAGGCAGCGGAAATGTGGTGGCGCTCATCCCGGGACGTCTGCAGGCCGACGGGCACAGCCATACTGTAGAGAAATATTCAAAATTCGCTTACTCCAGCAGGTTCGGCTTCAGCATTATGCGTTCTAATGTGACGCTTCCGGAATGTGCTCCAGACAGCATGCTCGCTTTTGAAGTCTACGGGTATTTCTTTGCGAAAGATATTATAGAGCCGGAATTTGAGATTGATAAGGATCATATCCGTTTTTCCTGGACGCCGATCAAAGGCATCCATGTGACGACAACGATCGAGCCGACAGAAACCGGACATCTGCGGATCCATGAGATCACAAGCGATGTGGCATGCAGGGCATACGACTGTGGGTTCGCTGTATCTACAGATGACAGAAAACCGTTCGACCGAAAGGAGTCAGGTACAGAGTCGCTTGTGGAGAATCAGGAAAGTTATTGCCGCGTGACAGTTCTGGACGGGGAAGGCAAAGGACAGATCCTGATCCCGGATCCGAATACCAATCTTGTGAATTCCAAGACGACGATCCCCATGGCGGTCTATTCGATCCAACCGGGAACGCAGACCATCCGGACGAAAGTGGATTATCTGTAAAACATTATAATTGAGGAGACAAGATGGAACAGGAAACAAAGCGGGAAATCTTCCGGAACAGTTGGTTCACCATTCCCGAAGCGGGAACGGTCAGGCCGCTGAATCTGTATCACAAAGAGCAGGAAGAACCTGGCTGCAGCGAGGAAACTACTCAGAATACGGGACAGACAGCCTCTGGTACGGCGGCCGCATCCGTCCTCCCGTCAAATCTGCATGTGCTGGCGCGCGCTGTGATATCCTGCGGCGAAGAACATGGACAGAGCGGCGAGAGACTGATTCTGCGGATTACCGCGGATGATTATTACAAGCTGTATGTCAATGGCAATTTTGTGGGGCAGGGACCGGCGCCGGCATATCCGGAGCATTATTATTACAACGAGTTCGACCTCACAGATCAGCTGAGATCCGGCGGGAACATTCTCGCCGTACATCTCTATTATCAGGGTCTGGTAAACCGGGTATGGAACAGCGGAGACGGAAGATTCGGACTCGGCTGCGAAATTCTCCGCCGGGGAACAGGCAGAACGGAATCTGCAGAGACGCCGGAGTGGAGATATCAGATTTCGAAGGCATATTCCTGGAGGATTTTGACAGTCGTTTATGGGATGACGACTGGAATGCTCCGGAATATGACGACCGGTTCTGGAAGCCTATGGTGAAGATCGAGCCGACCGGATACCGGTTTGTAAAGCAGCCAGTGAAAATGCTCGCAATCTACGAAATGCAGCCAAAGGAACTGAGGCGATCTTCCGAAGGATGGTTTCTCGATATGGGACAGGAGATCACGGGATCCCTGGAGATGGAAGCGGAATCCTCCGAGGACAGTGCCGACGTTGTTGTCCGCTGCGGGGAAGAGCTGACGGAAGAAGGGAATGTCCGGTATGATATGCGGTGCGGCTGCACCTATGAAGAAACATGGACGCTGCGAAAGGGAACAAACCGGCTGGAGCTCTATGACTACAAAGGATTCCGTTATGGACAGATTCTCTGCGGGCCGGAAACGAAGATCTGCCGGATCCGTGCTGTGGTGCGCCACTATCCAATGGATGAGACACTCTGTACCTTCCGGTCAGACCGGAAAACAGTGAATCAGATCTTTGAGCTTTGCAGAAACGGAGTGAAATATGGAACGCAGGAAGGATATCTGGACTGCCCTACGAGAGAAAAGGGACAGTATCTGGGAGATGCGGTCGTAACTTCCCGGGCTCAGGTCTGGCTGACTGGTTCAGTTGAAATGCTGCGGAAATGTGTAGATCAGTTCGCGCAGACAGCAAAGATTTGCCCCGGGCTGATGGCGGTGGCGCCGGGATCCCTGATGCAGGAAATAGCGGATTTTTCCCTGATGTGGCCTCAGCTGCTGCTGACGGATTATCAGTTTACGGGAGACAAAAACTTCCTGAGACAATATTATCCGACAGCAAAAGGAATCATTGAACATTTCCGGCAGTATGAGCGGGAAGACGGACTGCTTGAGCAGGTGGGAGACAAATGGAATCTGGTGGACTGGCCGGAGAATCTGAGGGACGGATATGATTTTGATCTGAGCCGTCCTGTTGTGGCGCCCGGCTGTCACAACGTGATAAATGCGCTTTATATCGGAGCTGTGAAAATGGTGTCCGGGATGGAACAGATCCTCGGGCTGCCGCTCAGTTATGATGCAGAGGCACTGAAGCGCTCCTATATCAGCAGTTTCTTTTCCGAAGAAACAGGCCTTTTCACCGATCGTCCATACAGCAGTCACAGTACCCTCCACTCCAATATCTACCCGCTCTTCTACGATCTGTACCCGGAAGGGACAGAGCAGAAGATCGCTGATTTTCTCGTTGAAAAGGGAATGTGCTGCGGCGTCCTGGTCAGCTATTTCTATCTGCGGGCTCTGGCACGGGCAGGAAGATACGAGGAGGTTTACCGTGCTATCGTCAATGAAAGTGAACATGGCTGGATAAACATGCTCCGGGAAGGGGCGACAGCATGTTGGGAGGCGTGGGGAAAAGAGCAGAAGTGGAACACCAGCCTGTGCCATCCCTGGGCCTGTGCTCCGATCTCTGTGCTGATCGAGGAAATTGCAGGGCTGATTCCGGATCCCGGCGCACCGGAAGGCCTGCGGTTTGAGCCGCACATCCCCGGAGAAATGGGCGACGTGGAAGTGCTGGTTCCTTTCCGCGGAAGGCAGTATATGGTGAAAAGAAAAGCAGGCCGGCTTTCTGTGACGGTTTTACCGTAAACAATTCCGTTACGCCACAGACTTCAGATATTGTCATTTTTCAGGTCTTCGATCAGAGAGTGTCTGCGCAGTCGTTTTCTCGCATAGACAGTGGTAAGCCATACGAGAATCCATACCAGCAGAACGGAGGCCGGATAGATCTGCCAGGCGATGGAAACCGTCTGCAGGTCCGCCTGCATCAGTACCATCTGAATCAGCCCAGCCATAAGGATGCCCAGCGGAACACCGTAGACCAGAGACTTGATTCCGTAGATAAGGCATTCATAGTTCAGCATTCGGTTCATCTCTTTCGGAGTCATGCCTGCCGAGCGGAGCATTGCAAAGTCTCTGCGGCGCAGGTTCAGACTGGTGCTGATGGTATGGAAGACGTTTACTGCCGTGATCAGCGTCATCAGGACAGTAAAGCCAGCGGCAAACACTTCAATCATCAGAACAATATTCCTGCTGTCTTTTTCCTGACGGTACAGATCGGTGAGATAGCCGTCGCCCTGGCCCATATTCTGCTCCTCCAGATACTGGTTCAGGGAATCCAGCGCCTCCTGATAGTTCTTCACTTCAATCATGATTTCTCCGGACGTGGTTTCCTTTACACTGTCCGGGCAGACGCTCATGGGATAGATCAGCCCTCCGTCGGTTCCTCCCAGCGGCGTCTCGGCGATCAGCGCACCCACGGCGATCTCATGGGTCGCAGCCGGTTCCTGCCGCTGCTCCCCATTGTCATTTTCAAAGTACAGCATCCACCTCCCCGTCTCTTCTTCCCACAGCATATAACTGATCCAGCTGTCTCTCTCTTCCTCCGGAATCCCCTCCGGCCAGCTTCTCCGTTCCACCACCGTCAGATGATCCGTACCTTCTCTGACATAATCGAACGTCACCATCTTCCGGGTACTTCCGTCCCCGTAATTCAGAGTTTTCCCTTTGTTGACCAGAATTGCCGGAGGATTCTCTGTATCCAGAAAGACCGACTCATCCAGCTGATTTTCCTGCACCACCTGCCGATAGGCTTCCTCATCCAGATAGCAGACATCCGCCGTCCAGCAGCCGTCCCCGTCGTCGTAGCTTTCTATGCCGTTCTCCTGACAGTACTCGTCCTCCACGTAGTTCTCATCTTCTCCTATGAAGAGCGTGTCCAGTCTCCTCCACGCTGTCTTTTTCACCTGCGGCTCCCGGCGCAGCCATTCGTTCAGCTGCTCCATCTGTTTTTCACTTCCGTAACGGTAGATCAGATCCGCCTCATGGACGTAAATTTCTCTCTCAAACACGGAGGCAAGCGCTGCCCCATAGGCGGAGGAGGCAATGAAAATCATCACGCTCAGGGCCATGGAAATAATCGTCGCACGGTATTTTTTTCTGTTTCTTCTGAAATATTTCTTCGCCAGCAGCCCTTCCATTCCGAACAGGCGCAGCATCCCTGCGGACATCCGCACCGGACGTTTCTGCGTCCGGATATCCTGGTTCTGACGGATTGCCTCGATGGCCGTCACCTTCATCGCCCGCCTCGACGGAATCCATGCGGAAATCCACACAGTGACAAACGCGATAACCACAGCTGCCCCGACCGCCAGCGGCTCCACCTTCATCTCCATGGACAGCTGAGACGCCGTCAGACTGCGGAGCTGATCCTGAATCGCCTGAATCGTTATCCAGATTCCCAGAAGCCCGCAGCCAATCCCCACGGGAATTCCCGCAGCCGAAATCAGGAGCGCCTCCTGGCGGACGCATGTCCGCAGCTGCTTTCTGCTGGCTCCCACAGAAGAGAGCAGCCCAAACTGCCTGGTTCTGTCACTGACAGAAATGGAAAAGGCGCTGTAAATCATGGACACAGAGGCAAGCACAATCAGCAGAATCAGAATACCTCCCATCCCGTACAGAACGATATTGTAATTGGTATAATCGCTGGCGCCCTCGATGGCCAGCAGAGAACTGTTGGTACCCGCCACCTCTCTGTACGCTTCATAATCTTCCAGAAATCCCTGAAGATCCTTTTGCGGATGCTTCAGCAGAATCCATGCATTCCGGGTATTCCCCGCAGGAAGCGCGCTGTCCTCCAGGGTCAGGGAGAGATAGCCGGCGGCATTATACATTTCAAAGGACGGCCACTCGTAGGTACCGACGACGGTAAACCGGAAATTCTCAGAATGTTCCAGGCGCTCCCCTTCCTCATATGGAATTTCCCCGTAAGGAAGCACCTGTCCGTCGAATACCCGCTGTCCCACCTGCAGATCCATCGTCTGGCCGACCTCCACCGTAACCCCTCCTCTTGTGGTCAGGTGGTCCGGCAGCAGAAGCTCCCGGCTGTTTTCCGGCAGACGGCCTCTGGTCAGATGGACAGGCATGGATTCCAGAAATTTCCCGTCCACCGCGTCGATCTCCAGATAAGGCTTGCTGTCGTTTTCATTTTCAATTTCCGAGAAGCCAAGCGTCTGTGAGGATGCGGCGTCAGACACCCTGCTGTCATGTACCATCCCGTCATATTCCTCCGACGTCAGCCCGGAACGGCTTACATGATAGTTTCCATAGCTCCAGACATAGGATTCCTTCAGATAACTCACCATACTGACGCACAGAGTAGTCACAGCAACAAACATAGCCGATGAAAGAATCACCCCGACCACGGACGCCGCCGTCCGCACCCGGTTTTTTTTCATGGTTCTTCCCGTCACTTTCCAGAAAATATTCATCCGCGGATCACCTCATCTCTGACAATCTTTCCGTCCTCAATGGCGAGAATCCGGTCTGCCTGCAGGGCAATGTTCTCATCATGGGTGATGACGATCAGCGTCTGTCCGTATTTCTCATTGGACATTTTCAGAAGTTCCACGATCTCCTGGCTGTTGCGGGAATCCAGGTTTCCCGTGGGCTCATCCGCAAGCACTATGGCGGGAACGTTCATCAGCGCCCTCCCGATGGAAACTCTCTGCTGCTGTCCTCCGGACAGCTGGTTGGGAAGATGGCGCTCTCTGCCTTTCAGCCCCAGCACATCCATCAGTTCTCCCAGCCATTTTCTGTCCACCTTCCTGCCGTCCATCAGGACCGGCAGAGTAATATTCTCCTCCACATCCAGCACAGGGATCAGATTGTAAAACTGATAGATCAGGCCAACCTCTCTTCTCCTGAAAATCGCAAGCTGTTCCTCGTTCTGCTGATAAATGTCCTGTCCCTGAAGATAGACATGGCCGCCGGTAGGCCGGTCCACACCGCCGAGGATGTGGAGCAATGTGGATTTTCCGGAGCCGGATGGACCGATGATGGATAAAAATTCTCCTTTGTTTACGGAGAAAGAGATGTCATCCAGCGCACATACCTGGCTGTCGCCGGTTCCGTATACTTTTTTCAGATGTTCTGCCCGTAACAGTTCCATGTTTTACTCTCCTTTGCCGTTTTATATATCTGATGTACCAAGTATAGCAGGAACAGATGACGGCGCGATGACTTTCCTGTGACTATTCTGTCATTTTAGGGGCAGCTGCAACGCGGAGAATCCTGTGATTATACGGTCGACTTGTAAAAACGGATGATGAATTCGGCGCCGCCTTTGGGAGAATTTACTGCCCGGAGGGTCGCGTTCTGGCTGGTAAGGATCATCCGGCTGAGCGCAAGGCCGATTCCGATGCTCTGGTCTTTGGCGTCTTTTCCCCGGTAAAAACGTTCAAACAGATGGGGCAGATCCTTCGGATCGATTCCCGGTCCTGTGTCACGGACGATGATTTCCGTGTAAAGAGGATTTTCGTGACCGGTCAGGAAAATGGTTCCCCCTTCCGGCGTGTGTTCCGAGCAGTTTTTCAGAATGTTTCCCAGCGCTTCGGCAGTCCAGGCCAGATCACCCTGAAAGGTTCCGCCGATCTCTTTCTGAATGCTCTGATTTTTCAGTTCCATCTGGATCTCCAGGGGAAGAAGCGCCTGACCCGCCAGCTCCTCCAGAGGGTATGTCTCTTTCTGAAAGGTGATGGTTCCGGCATCCAGGCGGGCAATTTTCAGCAGGGAATGAATCAGCCAGTCCATACGCCCCAGCTGCCGTTTGATTTCCCACAGACTCTCTCTGGCCTCTTCCGGAAGATCCTCATCCATCAGGGAAGCGCAGATCAGATGGACTGCGGTCAGCGGTGTACGGATCTGGTGAGATATGTCAGCGATGGAATCCGCCAGATATTTTTTGTCTTTCTGCAGCAAATCCGCCTGCTCCCGCAGACGGACTGTCAGTTTCTGTACCTGATTTTCCAGCTGATTCAGATCATCTTCTCTGTAGTCGGACAGACGGAACGTCTCCTCCCCGTGGAGCAGCCGGTCCGTCTCCCGGATAAATTCCCGGATGTGCTTTTTTCTCCGAAGCCGGAGCGCCGCGGCTGCCACGACCGCTCCCAGCAGACACACCGTCAGAACCAGCAGAAGAACGTCTTTTCCATTTTCCGATATCCAGGTAATTACCATTTTACTCTTCTCCTGTCCGGTATCCGAGTCCCCGCACGGTCAGAATCAGTCTCGGATTCTGGGGATCTTCCTCAATTTTTTCCCGGATTCTTTTTATGTATACCGTCAGCGTGTTGTCATTGACAAAATCTCCTGCCATATCCCAGAGTTCCTCCAGCAGCTGGCTTCGGGTCAGCACTCTGCCGCGGTTATTCAGAAAGATCAGCAGCAGACGATATTCCAGAGCGGAAAGATTCAGTTCTTTTCCATCCCGGTATGCGATGCCTTTCTCAGTGTCCACAGTCACCGGTCCCAGACGCAGCCGGGCGCCCGACTTTCCGGCCCTCCGCAGGACGGAACGAATCCGGGATACCAGTTCTCTCGGGCGGAAGGGTTTCGACACGTAATCGTCCGCTCCCATATCCAGCCCGGTCACGATACTGTACTCATCTCCCGACGCAGTCAGAAAAATCACCGGGATGTCCCGGATCTGCTTCAGCGCGGAGCACACCACAAAACCGTTTCCGTCCGCCAGAGAAATATCCAGGAGCGCCAGGTCAAAGGACTGTGTTTCCGCCAGTTCCAGTGCTTTCTGCTGGCCCGGCGCGGAACTCACACAGAACCCTTCTTTTCTGAGAAATTCTGTCAGCGAACGGACGATCCCCGGATCATCCTCCACCAGCAGCAGTTTTGTCTCCATACTCTCCATCCTTTCTCACGATTCTCTCCACATTTCCCGGAACACAGGAATATAAAAGCAGAGGGTGCAGACCATCAGCGCCGCACACAGCCCCGTCAGCGTCCTCACGGCGGGAAGGGGAAGATCCGGAAGAATCAGAAGGAGAAACATCACCACATAGGAAACCGCCGTGCATACCTTTCCATACCACTGAGCTCCGTCCAGTTTTCTCCCGTTTCTCCTGAGAAGCAGAAGTCCCATCACAGCCATAAACCCTTCCTTCACCACAAACAGCCCCACCAGGAGCCAGATTTCCCGGTAGCGTGCGGCAAGGCAGAGGATAATCACGCCAAGCGTCAGTTTATCCGCAAGCGGGTCGAGAAATTTCCCAAGCTCTGTGATCTGATGAAATTTTCTCGCGATCTTTCCGTCGAACAGATCCGTCAGGCCGGACAGGCCGATGACAAGCGCCGCCCTGATATACTCTCCCTCCGTCTCCGCATTCAGATACAGCCATGCGAACACCGGAATCAGAAGAATCCGGAAATATCCCAGCAGATTCGGAATTGTATACCAGTCTGATCTCTTCCATTTTTTCATTTTGTTCTCCTCCCATGATGAGCGCTGCGGATCGAACAAGTTCCTTTACGGCTGCAGATTCACCGTATCCAGATTGATATAAACTCTCGTTCCCTGCCCCGGCTCCGACTCGATCCGTATGGTATGGGACAGGCGGTTCAGAACTCTCCTGCACAGATAAAGGCCGATTCCGGTAGAACGCTTGTCATATCTTCCATTATAACCGGTAAAGCCTTTTTCAAAAACACGGGGAACATCCTCCGCGGCGATTCCGATGCCGGTGTCTGCGATCACCAGCGTTTTCTCCTCCCGGTCGTCCATGTAGACCGCTACACTGCCGCGCTTCGTATATTTGATCGCGTTGGACAGAATCTGCTCCAGGACAAATTCCAGCCATTTCTCATCGGTCAGCACCTGGCAGTTCACAGGCTCATAGACCAGCGTCAGCTTTTTCCGGATAAAGAGCGGCGCATATTTTTTCACCGCCTGGCGGATAATGTCGTCAAGGTTCTGGGTTTTCAGCACCAGATCGCTGGACTCACTCTCCAGCCTCAGATACTGAAGAACCATCAGTACATACTGTTCGATTTTAAACAGTTCTGACAGAAGCTCCCTGTTTCTGTCACTGTCCTCCTGCTGCAGAAGCAGGCGCATCGCCGCAATCGGCGTCTTGATCTGATGAGCCCAAAGGGTGTAATATTCGATCATCTCCCGGTAGGAGGAACGATCCTTCTCTTCCATTTCCGCCATTTTCTGCCGCAGCACTCTCACCATGTCCTGATAGACTTCCTCAACGGAATCTTCCGGCTCAGGCAGTTCCTCCGCCAGAACAATGTCCTCCCTGATCTTCTCCAGTTCCATGGATTTTCTGCGGAACCGGAAAAATCCGATCATCACCGCCAACGCCCCGAACACCAGCGCCACCTGCGCCGCATATACCGCCGGCTGCACCGGAACATCGTACAGAAAACACACCAGCGCGAAAATCCCCAGGAAAAAAGCGGTCCAGAGCAGTGTCGGGAAAATTTTCTTCAGATAGTTGAACAGTTGTCTCATTTTCACTCCACAAAATACCCTACGCCTTTTTTCGTGCGTATGAAATTTTCCAGGCCGACTTCCTCCAGTTTTCTCCGAAGCCGGGTCACGTTGACGGTGAGGGTGTTGTCATCGATAAAGCTGTCGGATTCCCAGAGCCTGGTCATCAGTGTGTCTCTGCTCACTGCCTTTCCTTTGTTCTCCATCAGCACCTGGAGAATTCTCCACTCATTTCTCGTCAGCTCAATCCGCTGTCCCTGGTAGTTCAGAATGCCGCTGCCGGTATCAAGGATCGCGCCACGGTGCTCCAGCAGATTCGTCTCTCTCCCGAAATCATAGGTTCTCCGGAGCATCGCCTGAACCTTAGCCGTCAGAATGTTCAGATCGAACGGCTTCGCGATAAAATCATCCGCTCCCATATTGACCGCCATGATAATATTCATTTTGTCCGCCGCGGACGACAGAAAAATCACCGGCACTTTGGAGACCCGGCGGATCTCCTGGCACCAGTGATATCCGTTGTAAAACGGCAGCGAGATGTCCAGCAGCACAAGCTGCGGCGAGAAAGAAGCGAATTCCGCCATGACATTCTGAAAATCTTCCACACAGTAAACTTCCATTCCCCAGGAGGTCAGCGTTTCCCCGACCGTTTTCGCTATAACCGGGTCGTCCTCAATCATCATAATCTTATGCATAGATAATATAGTCTTTCTTTCTCTCCTTGGGCTCCGGATATTCACAGTCACGGTAACCGAGAATACAGTTTCCGATACCAATATAGTTGTCCGACAGTCCCCACTCTTTCAGCAGTTCTTTGCCTTCCGGCGTCTCGAAAACCTCCCGCGCCCGATGAATCCAGCAGGAATCCACGCCGACTGCATGCGCCGCCAGAAGCAGTGTGCCCATCACCAGAGAACCGTCCTCCACACAGGTTCCTCTGGCAGAATCCGCCAGAACCACAACAACCGTCGGAGCCCCGTAAAACGGATCGCCGTCCGAACCCATTACCCCTGCATTCAGGCGGGACAGCTTTTCAATCAGTTCCGGCTTCTGTACCACTACCATCACCGGCGACTGTTTTCCCTGGCCGGTCGGCGCATAAGTCGCTGCCTCAAGAATCGCTTTCAGCTGTTCGTCGCTGATCTGTTCCTTCTTGTATTTCCGGATGCTTCTTCTCTCTTTGATTGCCGTCAGTACTGCATTTTCCATGTGGAATCTCCTCCTTTTCACATCTGATAAATTTTAATCCCATTTTTCACAGCCCAACACGAGAGAAAAATGGGATTCTTATATTTTCTATACATATTCATGATAACACAGACAGAAGGAAATTTCACTACACTTTTTCTTGGGAATTTCTTAATTTGCGCAACAATTACGTGACTTTTGATGGTCAGATGCACACAGAATCTGTGCTTTTCTGCTCCCTGCGTATTTATTCCACCTGCAGTTCTTTCCTGCACTGTTTTCTGACAAAGTAATAGCAGACCGCCTGCATGAGAATGGTAGCGATCCAGGAACCCGGATAGGAAATAAAGAGGAAGTACAGCGATCTGTGATGCGGGAAAAACACATAAATCCAGAGAACCCTTGTACCTACGGTTCCGATCACCGACAGAACCATCGGCACTGCCGAACGTCCCATCCCCCGCAGAGCGCCCGGAATCAGATCCATAATTCCACAGAGGAAATACGGTACGGTGGTGATCGAGAGAATCTCAAGACCGCACTGAACCACATCCGGATCTGATGTGTAAATGGACAGAAGCTGCGTTCCCAACAGATACGCTCCGATTCCAAGCACGGCTGCCACTCCCGCCGACAGAATCAGACAATCCACAAAAACCCGGTCCATTCTTTTTGTCTTCTTTACACTGTAATTCTGGCTGGTGAAGCTCATACAAGCCTGGGTGACTGCGTTCACTGCCACATACAGAAATCCGAGAATATTGTTCGCCGCCGTGTAACCGGCCATTGCTGTGGAACCGAAGGAATTCACCGACGACTGAAGCAGCGCGTTGGAAAAACTGATGACCGTACTCTGGATTCCCGCCGGAATTCCCACCTGAAAGATACGTTTCAGGTAAATTCCCCGGATTCTGAGCCTGGAAAAATGCAGCTGATAACTCGCTTCCGTCCGGCACAGACACCAGAGCACCAGAATACAGGAAATCATCTGGGACGCCACGGTTCCGATCGCCACGCCGGCGACTCCCAGAGGGATCACAATCACCAGCAGCAGATCCAGCACAACATTGGCAAGACCGGCAACAATCAGAAAGACAAGCGGCCGTTTCGTATCTCCCACTGCCCGCAGAATTGCCGCGCCATAGTTATAGAGCATGAAGAACGGCATTCCCATAAAATAAATTCTCATATAAGTCACAGACTGATCGATGACGTCTGCCGGCGTCTCCATCACCTCCAGCGCCAGTCTGGAGACTCCCACGCCCACAAATGCCATCAGAATTCCGCTGACCAGCGCCAGCGCAATCGCCGTATGTACCGCTTCCGACATCTCCCTGTCCCGTTTCGCCGCGTGATATCGGGCCGCAAGAACATTTGCGCCCAGAGAAATGCCGATAAAAAGATTGGTGAAAATGTTGATCAGCGCAGTGGTGGATCCCACTGCTGCAAGCGCCTGACTGCCGCTGAACCTTCCCACAACAATGATATCCACCGCGTTGAACATCAGCTGCAGAATGCTGGAAATCATCAGGGGAAGGGAGAAAGAGATGAGTTTGTCCATGATTGTGCCGTTGCACATGTCTATTTCGTATTTATTGCCTTTCAATGTCCGGTCCCTCCTTATATTTTCCAAACTGTAATTCCAAAATATCTTACTCCCTCCGGAGCATTTCGTCAATATAAGCAGCATAGGGAACCAACAAAAAAATGCCGGGCAGCCGTTCCGTCGAAGGGAACGGCTGCCCGGCGCAGACCTGGCTGAACGGTAACTACTCCGGACACAGGACGATAATCTTCTGTGGCGTTGTCATGGGCGGAATGCTTCTTGTCACCGCCGTATAATAGACCAGCAGCTCAGCGTTTCCGGGACTGCAGCTGTAGCTCTGTCCGTTTGCCGTTGTGATCTTTACCTGCCTGTCAAGATTCAGCTGAAGGGACTGGTCCGCGGCAAGAAGATTTTCGTCAAAATAGGCCAGCGCCACGCTCTGATTCCGCCAGAGCATTGTGACGATTTCCGCCTGATAGCGGGGCGGATAGATCGCCGGAGTCGGAAGATTCGCATCGTAAAATGCAGCGACTCTCATTCCTCTGCGCAACGTTGTGTTGTTGATCACCAGAGTGCGCCCGGATACGACAAACTGTACCTCCCGTCCGCGGTCGCTGATGCTGATTATTTTGGAACAGCAGTCATTTTCCATATCCTGGATTGCCATAACCGTGCCCGTCACCACCTGGTAAGTTTCATATGCCATACAGTTCTCCTGACCTTCTGCCGGTCTTCCCCTTTGGGAATACCGGCGTCTGAATCGTCTTTTTTACCAACATATGCGCAACCGGGCGCTTCGTATGACTGATGAAGCCTGCCGCCGGTCTCAGGACGCGCAGGTATCCTTCATGACGCCCGTCTGTTTCAGCACATCTGTGACATAGTGAACAGGAACGATCTTCAGCGCCTGTCTGACTTCCTCCGCCACATCCATCAGATCATCCTGATTTTCTTCCGGAATAAACACCTGTTTTACTCCCGCTCTCTGGGCCGCCATCAGTTTTTCCGGCAGACCGCCGATCGGCATGACGACGCCGCGCAGAGAAACCTCTCCGGTCATCGCATATTCGGGGCTGACCGCATTTCCGGTTACCAGCGAAGCCAGCGCCGTGGTCAGCGTAATGCCCGCCGACGGTCCGTCCTTCGGAACCGCTCCGGCCGGAACGTGAATATGAAGATCGTTATGTACAAACTTCTCCGATTCTTCCGGAAAGATGGATTTTACAAGGCTGACTGCAATCTGCACGGATTCTTTCATCACATCGCCCAGCTGTCCGGTAATGACAGTTTTTCCGTTTCCTTTGGTAAACAGAGTCTCTATAAACAGAATCTCTCCGCCCGCCTGGGTCCACGCCAGTCCCGTCACAATACCGGGTGCCTTTGCCTCCAGAATATGATCATGGCGAATCGGCGCCAGTTCCAGAAGTCCCCGCAGATCCTCCGGTTTCACCTTCACGGATTCCTTCGCGCCGCTGACCAGCTGAACCGCCGCCGCACGGCACAGGGTATCCAGCCGGTTTTTCAGTCCCCGGACGCCTGCCTCCATCGTGTAATCGGCGATCACCGCCCGCAGCGTCTCGTCGCTGACTGTCAGCTGTTCCTCTGAAATACCCGCTTTTTCCATGGCCTTGGGCAGAAGATGGCGTTTGGCGATCTGGAATTTTTCCAGAGCCGAATATCCCGGGAAGGAGATGACCTCCATACGGTTGAGCAGCGGCTCCGGAATCGTATCTGTAGTATTGGCGGTGCAGACAAACAGAACGTCCGACAGATCATAGGGAACATTCATATAGTGGTCGGTGAATGTCGCATTCTGTTCCGGATCCAGCACCTCCAGAAGGGCGCTGGACGGATCTCCGCCGTAATCCCTTACCAGTTTGTCCACCTCGTCCAGAACCACAACCGGGTTAGACGCCCCGCTCCGCCGGATTCCATCCATAATACGCCCCGGCATCGCGCCGATATAGGTGCGCCGGTGGCCGCGGATTTCCGCCTCGTCGCGGACGCCGCCCAGGCTGACCCGTACATATTTACGCTGCAGTGCTTTGGCAATACTCTGCCCGATACTGGTCTTTCCGGTTCCGGGAGCCCCTACAAACAGGAGAATGGAACCTGACTGCTTTTTATTGAGAGCCATCACAGCAATCTGCTGTATGATCCGGTCCTTTGTCTTTTTCAGCCCGAAATGATCTTCATCCAGAACCTTGCGGGCAGCCTCAAGATCAATCTCAGCCGGCGGCTCTTTCTTCCACACCAGTCCGGTAACAAAATCCAGGTAATCATAGAGCATTCCGTATTCATGCCCCTCCTGTCCTTCCTGCTTCATGCGGTTCAGTACTTTCTCCGCTTCTGCCCGGGCAGTCTCGTTCATCCCGGACTCCTGAATTTTCTTCTCAAACTTCTGAATATCCGTCACATTCTCCGGATGCAGCTTGTCCAGCTCGCCCTGGAGATAATTCATCTGTCTGCGGATCGCCTGCTCACGGTACAGCTGTTCATTGGACTGTTTCTGTGCATCCTGCGCCTCACTGTTGACCTTGTACAGCTCCAGCGACTCGTAAAAAGCCTTTTCCATCCGCTCCGTACGTTTTGCAACGGAATCCTCCGCCAGGATCGCATACTTTTCATCACTGCTGATCTGAAGCATCGCCGAAGTCAGCGACACCAGTTCATTCATATTGTTCCAGCGCATCACATAATTTCTGGCGCCCATCAGCCACTGGGTTCCCTCCAGCGCCTCCAGCATATCCGAGCGCATTTTCTGAAAGCGTTTGTTCTGCTCTTCCGGGTCCAGATCATTGATTTCCGGACGGGTACGCATTTCCACATGGAACGATTTTCCGTCCGCCTGAATGGAATCCAGGTTCACACGGCTGGTCGTATGAAGAAGCGCCCACTCGCCCTCGATGCTCTCCACCACGCCGCGGGTCGCAATGGGGTAAATATCCTCGGCACGTATCTCATCGTCCTTTTTGGACTCCTTCAGCATCAGAAAGAGAACTTTGTCGCCGACTTCTATGGGTTTGTCGGCCATCTCTTTCAGTGCGTCCAGTTTAAAATAGCAGGAAACATCCGGCAGCGTCAGCGCGCCGTAATAAGGAATATAAATCATAACTTTCCACCTCCAAAATGTTCATAACTCACTGTTTTTCGGAACGGTTCCGCCAATACAAAAACTGCTCAGCCGACAGTATCTCTCTGTCGTCTGAACAGTTCCGGAGTTTTCTTTTCAGCTTTTTTCAGACTTCTCAGAACCTGCGATGATCTCGCGTGCTCTCAGGACACGCTGTCACCTTTACCGGCCGCAGCACGCCAAGCCGAACCAGAATTCTGGTCCGCAGTTCTCTGATCACTTCTATATCCTGATAAATCATTTCTGTTATTCTCATATGCGTCATCCCCTTCGTCCTTTGCGACTCCCGCTCCCGTTTCCTCTGAAACGGAGCTCCGGTCCGGCAGTTCCATCCGTCCCATCTCCATGTACCAGACGGTCCGGAACCTGCAACTGCTGTCCCCTGGTTACACATCTATTATATAACAGAAATTGACAAATACCTAATAGTCTTTTTCTAAAACTTCTAAAAAATATATAAATTATCTGTAAATATTCCATCAGGCCTGTGCATTCCCTGTACAGGCCGCAGAAAAATATAGGATTTGCAGATATACGGCCTACTGCTTTCTCGCAATCGCATACTCGTCTCCCAGACGGTAATAGGGACAGTCATAAAAAGTATCCGCCATAAAACGGGCCATCTCATCCTCGTCCAGATCTACCTCACAGGTATAACACTCATATTCCTCATCATAAACATAATTGGCACAGGAATCGCAGCTTGTCTGCCGCCTGGCTGTCTTCTTTCTCTTCATAATCTCCGTCTCCCCCCAACCAAACGGTTACCCGGATGCCCACAGGCACTATGCTTTCATATGGTCTGTGCAGTGAATGTGCAGACCTGGCTGAACGGTAACATTATTTTTCATCACACACCTGAAAAATATAGAATTTCAGATAGTAAGATTCTTCCGCCGCCCAGAGAATCGGATGATCCGGCGCCTGGGTACGGTATTCCACCTGGCGGAGACGCCTGTGCACATTCTGAGCCGCCTGATGAAGGGTCTTTGTGAACAGCTCATAGGTCATGAAGTGGGAGCAGGAGCATGTGGCCAGATAGCCGCCATCCTTAACCAGCTTCATCGCTCTCAGGTTGATCTCACGGTAGCCTTTCACCGCATTTTTCACAGAATTCCTGGATTTCGTAAACGCCGGCGGATCCAGAATAATCACATCATACTTCTCACCCTTCGCCTCCAGTTCCGGCAGCAGCTCAAAGACGTCCCTGCAGATAAATTTCACCCGATCCTCCAGATAATTCAGCTCCGCATTTTTCCGCGCCTGCTCCACGCCCAGCTCCGAGGCGTCGACGCCTGTCACCTCCCGCGCTCCGGCGATTCCCGCATTCAGCGCGAACGAACCGGTATGCGTAAAACAGTCCAGAACCTTCGCGTCCCTGCAGAGCCGCTGAACGGCAAGACGGTTATACTTCTGATCCAGGAAAAATCCTGTCTTCTGTCCATCCTTCACGTCTACCAGATAATGGACGCCATTTTCGATAATCTCAACTTCCGTATCAAAGGGTTCCCCGAGGAATCCCTTGGTCCGTTCCATGCCTTCCTGCTCCCGGACTTTGGCATCGCTGCGCTCATAAACGCCGCGCACGGCAATTCCGTCTTCCAGAAGAACTTTCTTCAGCAGCGAGACGATGGTCTCTTTCATCCGGTCGATTCCGAGAGCCAGAGACTGCACCACCAGCACGTCGGAAAACTTATCCACCACAAGGCCGGGCAGAAAATCCGCCTCCCCGAAAATCACCCTGCAGCTGGACGTGTCCACCGTTTTTTTCCGGTACTCCCAGGCATTTCGCACCCGCATCTCCAGGAAAGCCTCATCCACCTCCTGATCCTTGTTTCTTGTCATCATACGGATGCGGATTTTCGAATCTCTGTTGATGAATCCCCGTCCCATCGGATATCCGTCGAAATCACGGACGAGGACCACATCACCGTTCTCAAACTCGCCCATCACAGAGGCGATCTCATTGTCGAAAATCCAGAGTCCTCCGGACTTCAGCATCCTTCCTTCTCCCTTTTTCAATGTTACAACCGCATTGCTCATTCTGTTTCTCCTATCTGTTCTCCCGTAACCGTTCAGCAAGCTGAACCATCACGTTCTCCTGCCTGAAAAATCTGTAACCGTTCTGTCGGCGGAACGGTTGCAAAAATTCCCACCACAGTGGGCAGGCGCCTTTCTTTCCGGTGTAAGTATATGGGAACATTCTTCCTGCGTCAAGAGAAAACCTCACAGTCCGGTTCCCTCAAACGGAGGAATGAAGCTTTCCTTCGCGGTATCTCCTTCCTGGATAAATGCATTCGTCACTCCAAGCTCCAGGGCAGCATCCACCAGACGTTCATATTCCCGTTTCGTCACTTTCCGGTTCAGCGGCTCCGGGAGCGTTTCACCTTCCTCACCGGTCAGCGGAGTATACTGATTCATCAGACTGAGATACACATCGTCACCGTACGTTTCATACACATACTTCACAACCGCCTTTGCGTTTTTCAGCGCTCCCGGCAGCAGCAGGTGGCGGACGATAATCCCCTTTTTCATCATTCCATCTTCGTCAAAAACAGGAGTTCCCACCTGGCGGAACATCTGCGCCAGCGCTCTCTTCGCCTCCCGGGGATAGTCCGGCGCATTGGAATACCGTGCAGCCAGGTCACTGTCCATATATTTAAAATCTGTCAGGTAGATATCCACCAGACCCTCCATCCATCGCAGGGATTCCATCCCCTCATACCCGCCGCAGTTGTAGACCACAGGAATGTTCAGCCCCTGCCTTTTCGCCTCTTTCAGCGCAGCGGCAATCCAGGGGGAATAATGGGTCGGCGTCACCAGATTGATGTTGTGGGCACCCTGCGCCTGAAGCTCCAGAAAAATTTCCGTCAGCCGTTCCTGTGAGATTTCCTGTCCCGCATCCCCGCGGGCGATTGAACGGTTCTGGCAGTAAACACAGCGCAGAGTACAGCCGGAGAAAAATACCGTTCCGGATCCCCGGTTCCCGGAAATGCAAGGTTCTTCCCAGAAATGCAGCGCAGCACGGGCCGCATACAGCTTCGCCGTCACACGGCAGAACCCTGTCTTTCCCAGCTCCCGGTGAGCCCCGCATGCCCTCGGACACAGCCGGCAGCCGCCGTCAGTAAGCCAGGATCTCATATCCGTCTTCGGTCACCGCTACGCTGACCTCCCACTGAGCGGACGGCGCTCCATCTTCCGTATACACGGTCCAGTCGTTCTCTTCATCGATGAAAATCTCATCCGTGCCCATGTTAATCATCGGCTCGATGGTAAATACCATTCCCGGAACCAGAAGCACTCCCGTATCCCGCCGTGTCACATAGCTGACAAACGGATCTTCGTGAAACTCCAGTCCGACCCCATGACCGCCGATCTCCTTTACCACCTGATACCCTTTGCTGAGCGCAAACTCATGAACCGCCGCGCCAACGTTTCCCAGACGGTTGTACGGCCGGACCTCCGCCAGGCCTGCCTGAACCGCCTCCAGCGTATCGGCTACCAGCTTCCTGTTTTCCTCCGGCACGTTTCCCACGCAGAACATCCGGGAAGAATCTGAAAAATATCCCTGATAAATCGTTGAAACATCCACATTGATGATATCTCCGTCCTGAAGAATCTCCTCTTCCGACGGAATCCCATGGCATACCACATCATTGATGGATGTGCAGACGCTCTTTGGAAACCCCTCATAATTGAGCGGCGCCGGGATTCCTCCCAGTTCTCTCGTCCTGCGGTCCACCAGTTCATTGATCTCCTCCGTGCTCATCCCCACGCGGATGTTCTCCGCCACATAATCCAGCACTGCGATATTTACCTTTCCGCTTGTGCGGATTCCATCGATCTGCTCCTTGCTCTTAATCATTTTTCTCGACGGAATTTTGTAACCTCTCAGCTTGTAGCTGCGAAGCTTTTCATCCATTTCCAGATGACAGTCCTTGTACTTTTTTCCGCTCCCGCACCAGCAGGGATCATTTCTTCCAATTCTTTTTCTTTTCTGCATATGTATTCCTTTCCCACCTTCCGAAAAACAGGCATCCGGCCCACAGACATCACTCTGCGGCGGGCCGGATGCCCATAAGCGCCATCGCTTCACAGAAATTCTTTCAGCTTTTCGATATTGTGCTCCTCAAATTTCTGAAGCTTTTCCATCAGATTCCGTATGTCCTGCTCCGCATCCTCGCATTCGTTCAGATTCTTGATCGCGTCGATGACGCCCATATTGCTTCCCTGGATCATCATCTCCGCAATATGCGTGGCAGACTTGTCCGTCAGCAGCTGCATATTAATCATCAGATACGTACTGATTTTGGAAAAAGCGCTGATTTCCTTTTCGTCGAATCCGTTCTCCTCAAGCATCTGACGGGCGGTATTCTGAAATTCCTCATATCCCTGAAACTGCGTTTTCAGATGCTCTTTCAGCTCCTTGTTTTCCACAATTCCCATCAGCTGACGGATGGAATCCACGCCCATCTGTGCATTCTGATATACAAAATTTAACAGTCTGGCATTGTCATTCATGTGTCTCTACTCCTTTTTCTGTTCTTGCCGCGGTTCCGATGCGTTTCTCTTCCCGCCGCCTCTTATTCAGGAGTATTCCCACACTGTCTGGAAATTATTCCCGGAACCTGAGAGTTCCGTACCGTAACAGTTCAGCCGATGATTCCCTGATCCATGCACGCCGCCAGTTCTTTTGCAAAATATGTGATATAAAGCTGTGCGCCTGCGCGGTACGCGCCTACCGCCATCTCGCACATGATCTTCTGTTCGTCAATCCAGCCGTTGGCCGCGGCCGCCTTGACCATCGAATACTCTCCGCTGACACTGTAAGCCGCCACCGGAATGTTCGTGCATCCGGCTACCCGGGTAATCATATCCTGGTAAGCCATCGACGGCTTTACAATCAACAGATCCGCTCCCTCTTCCACATCGAGAAGCGCTTCCTTGACGCCCTCACGGCTGTTGTGGAAGTCCATCTGATAACTTTTTCTGTCCCCGAAGGACGGAGCGCTGCCCGCCGCATCCCGGAACGGACCGTAGAACGACGAAGCATATTTCACCGCATAGGACATGATCGGCGTTCCCTTATATCCGTTGGCGTCCAGAAGCGCACGGATCGCCCTCGTATGGCCATCCATCATGTCGGACGGAGCCACCATATCCGCTCCCGCCTGGGCATGGGACAGAGCCGTCTTTGCCAGCAGCTCCAGGGTCGCATCGTTTTCCACTTCATTGCCGCACAGCACGCCACAGTGTCCGTGAGAGGTATATTCGCACATGCACACATCGGTAATATAATACAGATCCGGAAATTCCTTCTTTGCCAGACGAAGCGCCTTCTGGACGATTCCGTCCTCCGCATAGGCTCCGGATCCGACCTCGTCTTTGACGTCAGGTATTCCAAAGAGGAGGACGCTCCCCACCCCTGCCTTTGTCAGTTCTTCCAGACAGTAGGGAAGCTGATCCAGCGTATAGCGGTACTGCCCCGGCATCGACGGGATTTCCTCCCGGATCCCCTGTCCCTCCCGCACAAACAGCGGATAGATCAGAGACGATTTATCCATGCGGGTCTCCCGCACCATTTTTCTCAATACCTCACTCCCGCGGAGACGCCGCGGTCTGACTGTCATATCCATACTTCTCTCTTCCTTCTTCCCACAAAAAAATTCAGGCGGCAGCTCTGTATCTTTCGCGGCGGATTTCCGCAGAACGGAAATCCTGGCCGTACAGGCGAGCCGCCTCCTGAACCATTATAGTACTTTCTCCCTTTTTGTTCCAGTATTTTTAATAATTCCCCGGCGCATCGAGAAAACGCTCCAGTCTGCAGCGCAGTTCTCTGACCTTTCCGTGATCCTGTCCTCCTCCGTTGATTCCGATCACTGTCTGATCTTTCCGGACAATGGACGGAAAATAGAAATCACAGTCTTCTTTCCGGGAACAGTTGTTGGCCAGCGCTCCCGCCGTCCGGGCCCGCTCACACAACCTGTGATTTTCCTCCGGATCGTCTGTGCAGGCAAGGAACAGAAAAATTCCGTCAAAGTCAATCCCGTCAGCCATCGTACGCCGGACGGAAATTTTTCCCTGCGCCGCCAGCTCTTCCAGCGTTTCGTGGAGGCAGGGCGACACCACAGTGATTTCAGACTCAAATTCCAGCAGGGTCCGGATCCTGCGGCAGGCGATGGTCCCACCGCCCGCCACCAGGATTTTTCTGCCTTTCAGCCGGAAAAATATCGGAAAATACGGTACCGATTCCATTCAGCAGGTCGCTCCTCCCGTCTCATGGAGCTTCGCGTCCAGAATCTCCTGTTTTCTTTCCAGAAGATCGTTGGAGAGAAGCTGTTTTTCCACATTTTCAAAGCCGAGACGCTCGATGGTGGCCGCAAAACGCTCACCGGTCTTTCCCTGTTCACGGTACAGGAGCAGCGCCTTCTCAATCACAGAGAGAGCCTCTTCCTTGTCGGTGAAGATTTTGGAAATCGTATGGCCTTTCGCCACCTGTTTGCCCCAGCGGCCGCCGATATAAATCTTATATCCGGTCTGACCGTCTTCGATCGCGTCGAAACGGCACTGACCGATACAGCGTCCGCAGTTGTTGCAGATCTCCTTGTCAATCTCCAGGACGCCGTCCACAACTTTAGCCGCCTTCATCGGACAGACCGCCTCAACCGAACATTTCCTGCATCCGTTGCAGCTGTCCTCGTCGAACGCCGGAATTCTCTGTCCGATGATTCCCAGATCGTTCAGATCCGGTTTTACACAGTTATTGGGACATCCGCCCACCGCAATTTTGAATTTATGCGGAAGTTTCACCTGACGGTAGCCCTCGTAAAAACGGTGATGGATCTCCTCCGACAGCGCAAAGGTATCGATCAGTCCGTACTGGCAGGTGGTTCCCTTACAGGAAACCACCGGGCGAACTTTTGATCCGGTTCCTCCGCAGCTCATGCCTGCCGCCTCGATCGCAGCTTTAAACTCGTCGATTTTTTCATAGGGAATCCCCTGTACCTCCACGGTCAGACGGGTGGTAAACAGAATGGTTCCGTTTCCATACTTTTCCGCCGCGTCCGTAATCGCACGCATCTGCTCCGCCGTCACCTTTCCGTTGATCGTGATAATTCGCGCGGAAAAATTATCCGTGCCTTTGTTGCTCAGGAATCCCATTCCCTTTACTCTCTTTTCATCCGCTGCACTGACTGTCAATGTCGCCATAACGTATTTTCTCCTTTATTCTTTATATGTTATTGTTTTCGGAAACCTCCACATCGTTGACGCTCAGACCGCCCTCCAGCACCTTCGTGTTGGTATATCCGTAATATTTCAGGCGGTTCTGGGTCAGGTACGCACGCTTTCCTTTGGTGCAGACAAGCAGAACCTTCTCGTCTCTGTCGATTCCCGGAACCTCTCCCTGGATCTCTGTCACATCCAGATACTGAGCGCCCTCGATGGCCGGCGTGATTCCGCAGTCGATCACCCGGTATTCATCCGCCGCCCCGTCCAGATATTCCTGCGGGCCAAAGCTTTCCAGTTCTCCCGCCATCTTGTTCTCCAGAATATTCAGGGCCTGGGAAAACGGATGGATCGCTGTGGAAAATGGCGGAGCGTAGGCGAGATCCATATCCTCCAGCTGTGACAGATCCGCATGCAGCGTCAGCGCCGTAACTGCGATATCAACAATCTTGTCCACCGCTCCCGGTCCGACCACCTGAATCCCAAGGAATTTACCGGTCTCAGAATCCGCAGTCATCTTGATCACAAAGCTGGAAGCCCCCGGATAATAATGAGCCTTGTCATCCACGACACAGACCGCGCTGACCGGATGAAAGCCCGCTTCCTTTGCCTGCATCTCGGAAAATCCGGTGCGTCCCACGTTCATTCCCGGCAGTTTGCATACACCCGTCCCCAGCACGCCCGGGTACGGACGTTCCTCTCCTTTTGCCAGGTTCACAGCGATTCTGCGTCCCTCAATGTTGGCGGAAGAACCCATCGGAGACCACACGGTTTTTCCGGTTATCCGGTTCGTCACTCCCGCACAGTCGCCGACCGCATAGATATCCGGATCGTTGGTCTGCATCTGCCGGTTGACTGCCACCGTCCGGTTCGGATTCAGTGCAATACCGCTGCCCTCGAGAAAGGCTGTATTGGGACGGATTCCCACAGATATCACGGCCAGATCCGCCTTCATTGCCCGGCGGCTGGTCAGCACTTTTTCCACCTTTCCGTCTCCCTCGACGCCTTCCAGCTTCGTCCCCGGAAATACCATGATTCCCGCATCCGCCAGCCGGTTTTCCACATATTCGGCAATCTCCGGATCAAATCCGGGAAGCGTATGCTCCGCCATGTCGATGACGGATACGCGCACACCTTGGGCCGCCAGATTCTCGGCTACTTCCAGTCCGATAAACCCTCCTCCGACGATCACCGCACGTTTCGCCGGAATCTCCTTTATCGCGTCACGGAGCGCATAAGCGTCCTCCGGCGTACGCATATAAAAAATGTTTTTCAGATCCATGCCCGGAAGGTTCGGCCGGATCGGCGACGCTCCCGTGGCAATCACCAGCTTGTCGTAGGAAAATTCCTTTTCCTGCCCGTCCTGCAGACTGCGCGCCTTTACAACCTTTGCCTCCCGATCGACGGCAACCGCCTCCGTCTCTGTCAGGACCTCTGCCCCTGTCAGCCGTGAAAAGCTCTCCGGCGTATTGACAATCAGAGCACTCTTGTCTTTGATCACTTCCCCTACATAATAGGGAAGACCGCATCCCGCATAAGAAATGTCCCTGCCGCTGGTCAGAATCGTCACCTCACAGGATCTGTCCTCCCGTTTCAGTTTTGCGGCTACTTTTGTTCCGGCTGCCACACCGCCGATAATCAGTACTTTCAAAGTGTTTCCTCCTTTGTTCCTGTCCGCAGCTGCGCATCATGCGTAACCGTTCATAACACGTGACAGTTCAGCCAGCTGAACTGTCACAGCTTTCTTTCTATTTTACTACTTGTTCTTTCATTTTAAAAATGATATTATCGAATCATATTAATAGGTAAAACCAATAATTGACAGGAGATACATATGACAATCCGACATCTGAAAATATTTATCCAGGTGGCTGAGACGGGGAAAATGAGCGCCGCCGCCAAAAACTGCTATATCTCTCAGCCTACGGTAAGCCAGGCCATCCATGAATTGGAGGAGTATTACGGCGTCCTTCTGTTCGAACGGCTTTCCCGGCGGCTTTATATTACGGAGAGCGGAAAAAAGCTGCTGACCTACGCCCGCGAGACCGTTCGTTCTTTTGAACTTCTTGAGGAAGCCATGCGCAAAGACCGTATGGTAGACCATCTGAACATCGGCGCCAGCATCACCGTAGGAAACTGTCTGCTCTCCCAGATTATTTCCCAGCTTCAGACACTGAAACCGGAGCTGGAGCTGTATACCCAGGTGGGAAATACCACGGAAATTCAGGAGAATCTTCTCAATTCTTCTCTGGACATCGCGCTGGTGGAAGGAATGATCACACACCAGGACCTGGTAAGCATACCGGTGGTGGAGGATTTTCTCGTCCTTGCCTGCTCCCCCTCTCATCCCTTTGCCTCCCGGAAAACCATCACCTTCCGGGAACTGAACAATCAGCCCTTCGCTCTTCGCGAACCGGGAAGCGGCACGCGGGAACTGTTCGCCCGCACGCTGCAGAGCAGCGGAATACATATAAAAATTGCCTGCGAAGCCAATACTCCGCAGGCAATCCGCAATATGGTCATGTACAACAACTGTCTCACCGTTATTTCCATCCGCCTGATTGACGACGAGGTGAGAAACGGAAAGATACACGTCATCCGGAACAGTACCCGGGAATGGGACCGGAGCTTTTTTCTCGTCACCCACAAAAACAAGACCTTCACCCCGGCCATGCAGCTTCTGCGGGAACTGTCCGGACAGTTTCCCCGCCCGGCGCTCCCGGAAGACATCCCCTCCGGACTGCTTCTACCCTGAAGCCCGGCGAAGTTTTCTGCTTCTCCGTCCGTTTCACCGGTCAGCTGCTTTTTTCCAGGGTAAACCAGAATGCCACGCCGTTTTCATAATTATCCGCACCGCATTTCTGGTTCAGAGAATCCATGATTGCTTTTACAATCGAAAGGCCGATTCCGCTTCCGCCGTATTCCCTGGTCCGCGCCTTGTCTACCTTATAGAATTTGATCCAGATCTTGTCAATATCCTCCTCCGGAATCGGATCGCCGGTATTGAAGACCGTGGTAACCACCACATTGTTTTCCGTCCGGCAGCTGATCTCGATCACATGGTCATAATCCAGATGATTCAGCGCATTGGTCAGATAATTGGTGATAACCTCCTCCACCTTAAATTCGTCTCCCCAGACCATAACCGCATCCGACTGATTGAAGACCACTTTTGCTTTTTTCTGTTCGATCAGAATTCCCGAAGACTGCAGAACCCCGCGGATCACCTCCGCCAGGTCAAAGCGTTCCATCGTCACCTGGTCGTTTCCGAATTCCAGCTGGTTCAGATTCAGCAGTTTCTTTACCATCTCATTCATCTTGGACGCCTCATCCACAATCACATCACAGTAAAAATCGCGGCTTTCCTGGTCTTCGTTGATGTTATCCTTCAGGCCTTCCGCATATCCCTGAATCAGCGCCAGAGGTGTTTTCAGTTCATGGGTAACATTGGAAAGAAATTCCCTTCTCATTTCGTCAATCTGGGTCTTCTTCTCGATATCCTTCTGCAGCTCCGCGTTGGCGGTCTTCAGCTCGGAAATCGCCAGTTCCAGTTTGTCAGACATAGAGTTGAAGTTATTGCCCAACTCTCCGATCTCATCCTCTCCGCCGCTGACATAACGTGCGTCAAAATCCAGCGCCGCCATCCTCTTGGAAATATCCGTCAGCTCCTTGATCGGCCGCACGATCCTGCTCGCCACAATCCAGATCACCACCGCCCCGGCAATGATGGTCACGATACCCACATAAGTGTAAAACTGGTTGGAAATCGCCGCCGCATCATCGATGCTGTCCGTGGGATACTGAATCATACAGTAGTTTTCGTTGCTTAGCTGTCCCACAAGCTGAAGATAATCGATATTCATCGTGGTCTCGTGGAAATTCTGAATCTCATAACTGCAGTCCTCACGTTCGGATTTTTCCAGCACCCTCGTATTCTGCTGTTCCAGACCCAGCACAATTCCAGCCAGACGTATCTGCATCACCTCGCTGTCTATGGTATTCCGGTAAATTCTTTGATCCAGAACAGAGTTCACAACAACAACTTTCAGGTTATTGGTCGAACAGAACTGCGTAAATGCGGACGGGACATCGCCTGAGTTCTGAATATTCATCTGGTTCAGCGTGTTCCACGCCTGTTTCAGAGTATCCACCTTCTGATAAGTGTAATATGTGCCGAGAAATGCATAGTTCAGAAGCGCAATCGCCAGAAGTGCCGCAGACATCACGGCAATAAACGTGACTGCGATCTTTCTCTTCACGGAATATTTCATTTGTCCACCTCAAATTTGTAACCCATTCCCCAGATGGTTTTGATATACTCTCCCTTATCTCCCATCTTGCTTCTCAGTTTTTTCACATGGGTGTCGATCGTCCGGGCGTCCCCGAAATAGTCATAATTCCATACGTTGTTCAGAATCTTTTCCCGGGAGAGAGCGATTCCCTGATTTTCCAGGAAATAGGTCAGAAGCTCAAACTCTTTGTAACTCAGTTCCATGGGCGTTCCGTCCAGGGTTGCCTGATGGGCCGCTTTGTCGATTCGGATACCTCCGGCCTCCAGGATACTCTCTGCATCCGCCTGTCCGGTGCGGCGCAGGATCGCCTCCACCCGCGCCACCAGAATCTTCGGCGAGAACGGTTTGGAAATATATTCATCCACACCCAGGTCAAACCCAAGCAGCTCATCTCTCTCATCACTTTTCGCCGTCAGCATGATGATCGGCACTTTGGAATACTGACGAACCTCCCGGCAGACCTGCCAGCCGTCCATTTTCGGCATCATTACATCCAGAATAATCAGCGCAATTTCCTTGTCCTTAAAGAAAAGATCCAGCGCCTCCTCTCCGTCGCCGGCCTCCAGAACTTCATATCCTTTCTTGGTCAGAAAATCCTTTACCAGCTTCCGCATTCTGCTCTCATCATCCACTACCAGAATCTTTATCTTGTCCATTCCTTCCACGTCCTCTCCCAGAGCGGGCCGGCTTTCCCTGCTTTCCCGGGCGCACTCCGTTTTTCCTGTCATTTTCCTTATTGTATCAAAGGATTATGTTTATTCTGTGAAGCGCCGGCAGCCGTTGATCTGTCAGACAGCTGCCGTTGCTTTCTCTGTTATTATACTTCCTGCTTTCCGGCACAGCAACCCGGATTTTCAGAAATCAGGCGATCAGCGACAGGAAGGTTGCCGGTCCGGCGATGCCATCCACGGAAAGTCCGCCTGCTCTCTGATAGCTCTTTACCGCCTGTTCCAGACCGCCGCCGAAAATCCCCGGGGACTCCACCCCGTTCACCGCATAATTCTTCAGCATCAGAAGAATTTCCGCCGCCGTCACCAGATACTGTTTCTCTCCTCTCCGCACATAATGGTTTCCCAGCGCCTGCCTGGATTTCGTCCCCCAGATCCCGTCCACAGCCAGCCCTGCGCGGTAATCCAGATTCATTGCATACTGCAGAACCTTAATTCCTGCTTTTTTTGTGCGGCTGCCCCGGATTCCGTCAGGCACAATTCCCGCGCCGCAGAAATTATTCGCATGAATCTGTCCGTCGCGGACAATCACGCTTCCGGAACCGGAGGCCGTCCCCGAGCCGGCGGCAGCGCCGGAACCACTCCAGGTTTCCCGGAACTTTTCAAAGGTTCCATACTCTTCTTTCAATTTTGCCGGCGTACTTCCCCAGTCCGGCAGATACAGATGAGGGCGGTCCACAATAGACGACCAGTCCCCTCCCCATCCAAGACCCATGGATTTCCCGAGCGATCCCACTCTCGCAAAAAACTCGTCGTCATCATAGGCATGACCGCTGACATTTTTAAAAAAATCAAAGGCAATCCCCCACTGATGCTGAGAGCTGTATGAACTTCCCGGTGCATTGGTGACAATCGCCCCCGGTTTTGTCCTCCCCTGTGCGTACAGTTCATCCTGCTCCTCCACGCTGCGGAAGCATTCCCCGATCCCCAGTGCAAGATTTTCATTTCTGCAGACTTCCTGAAGCTGCGCGATAGTCTTCTGAAGCCTCGGGTGCAGTTTGCTGATATCTCTCCCCATAAAATCTCTCCTCCTGTCTGCAAACAGATATTTTCCCTCATTCTTCCTCTTTTTTCATCTGTTTTACCACCTGATTCGCATAGATAGACAGTCCCGCCACCAGGATTCCCTGCACAACCGAGGTAAAAACAGCCATAGCTACACAGCGAAAGCCGGTCAGTTCCGACGTCGCCAGAACCCAGATCCCGCACAGCAGAATCCCCGCTGCGCCCAGGATCAGAGGGATATATTTATCCCTGATCTTTTCTGTCTTCTTCACGGCGGTTCCGATCAGCCAGAGCACCACCGACACAACCAGAAGCTCCGGTTTGACATAATTCATGAGTTCTTCCATTGTTCTCCCCTTTTTTCCTTTTACTATCATATATTCACAAAACCGAAAAATGGTACAAGAAACTCCCAGGTTACCTTGATTTTCAAAAATTGTTTCCGGAAAATTTTGTTGACAGGAAGGCAGATTCTGGGGTATAGTAATAATAAAGCAGACTTCATCTGCGTAAAACCAGGGCAGAAATTTCTTATTTCTGCCGGAAGCGTCAGGGCTTGTACTGGTTTCGACGGGGGTTTTGAAGTTTGGGAAGCCATCCGCGGACTCCGGGACCGCGTATCAACCTGGAACTTAAAATTAAACGCAGATAATAATGAATTAGCGTACGCTGCCTAATGGCGGCTGTCGGAGCGTGAGAATCCCGCGGCTTATTCTCCGGCATCAAAAACCAGCGGGGCACTTCCCTGCCAAAGCTTTGCGGCAGTGAAAGATTTTATGAAGCTACCAATGTATCAAGCCTGTCATCCGGCGTGATGCGGAGGGAATTTTAAAAGAATGACTGTGATGGGAGATGCCTGAATGGATAGGCTTTCGGACGCGGGTTCGATTCCCGCCAGGTCCACCAGATTATGACGTCGTCTATGGATATCGCATAGCGGCGAGGAATTATAGGACACCCCTGTAAATAACAGGGGTGTTCCGCTTTTTTGCGCTCTTTTTGATTATTTCAGGCTTTGCTTGGAGATCAGAT
>DWWU01000011.1 GCA_019119555.1 Candidatus Fusicatenibacter intestinigallinarum
GAGGATCTGCTCTGCCAATGGCGGCCTTCCTCCCATGGTAAAACGCAGGCAGTACTATGAGGCTTTGGAGGTGGCTGCATAGTCAGTGATATCCTTGAGAAAAATGTGTCAACTAATCTTGACAATATCATCCGGACAGAGATATCATAGGTACTGTGTTGTCTTCCGCCTGAAACGGGCTGCATAAAAGGAAATTCCAAAATCAGAAAAACATTATGCTGAGGACACAGGAAAAGGAGAGGGGAAATGAAACCTGCAAAAAAATATTACGTTTTTGCCGCGGGGCTGATTCTTTTTTCGGCTTTGCTGGCATTTTTCAATACCGCGCAGCCGGTGATTGTTGAGCAGTTTATCAATCATCTGAATGCATCGAAAGAAACGTTGGCTTTCTGGCTTGTCATGTACTTTGTTTCGTTTGCGGCGATTCTGCTGATTGAACTGTGCAGGAAGCTTCTGGAGGCCAGATATTCAGCAAGTCTGAAGGACTGGCTGCGCAGAAAGGTCAGCGACGGGGTTCTTGGACTTGGCGCTGAAGCATTCACGGAGCGTGCGCCGCAGGAATATATCTCGGTGATGAACAATGATGTTCCGGTTGTTGTGGAAGATTATTATCTGAAGATCACAAACATTATTTTTCAGCTCCTGTCTATCTTGTTCAGTTGTACGGTTCTGACCAGAATTTATTTTCCGCTGGCGATCGTATCAGCGGCGACCAGTATCCTGATTGCGGTGATCCCATTTTTGTTTAAAACAAGACTTCAGACGAGAAGAGAAAAAAGTCTGGACAGCATCGGAGCATTCAATGTGAAGTTTTCCGATGTGGTTTTCGGACATTCAGAAATACGGATTCAGCAGATCGGAACGGCGATCCGTAGAATTGTCAGTCTGGCGTCTGAAGACAGCGCGAAAAAAGAGTTTGACTATGAAAGAACACAGAGTTATTCGGAGATTGTTATCGGGTGTGTGTCCTTCCTCGGTACGTTTCTGATTATCGCGCTGGGAGGCATCCAGGTGTATCTTGGAAATCTGGATGTGGGAAGTATGTTTGCGGCATATCAGCTGTCGGATCAGCTGGTAGGCCCTGTCCTCGGAATTTCCACCGCTCTGAACACGGTGGTGGCTTCGGCCAGAATCAGAGAGAAGCTGGCCGGCTTTGTGGGGACGAAAGAGACTCCGCAGGAGGAGACTCTGCCGGCGCAGCCCGGTATCAATGGAAAAGAGCTTCAGACGATTGAAATCAGCGACCTCACGCTGAAACGCGGGGAACGATATATTTTCAGGAACTATTTCTGCAAATTTGAAAAGAACAGAAAATATCTGGTGGTCGGACAGAACGGGAGCGGAAAGAGTACGCTGATGCATCTGATTGCCGGCGATTTTGCCGGAAAGAATGCGGAAATCAGCGGACAGGTCAAAGTCAACGGTGTCGACCGGAAGCTGGTGCCGGACCGGGAATTTTTCGGAGAGGTGACGATCCTGTCCCAGGTTCCTTATCTGTTTTCCGGCACGGCAGAGGAGAATCTCACGCTGTTCGGCACCCTGGATATGAAAGAAATGAAAACGCTGTCTGCGTTGTCCAACGATACGCTTCAGAAGCTTTTTGACGGGCGCCGGGAGATTTCCAATGAAAGCAATGAAATTTCCAACGGCGAGCGTGAAAAGATTGCGCTGCTCCGTGCGCTGATGAAACATTCGAAATGGCTGATTCTGGATGAAGCGACGGCGGCGCTGGATAAAAAGAGTAAAAGAGACTTCGAGGAGTATCTGCTCAGCAGAGAAGACCTGACTGTGATTCATATCTCTCACACCTGCGGGGAAGAGGATATGGACAGGTATGACGAAGTTCTGAGAATCGGAGAATGATACGGTGAGGAAGAAAGATCTGGTCATTGCGGACGGCGAAACATGTACGGTGACTCGGCAGGGCGCTAATAAATATCCGGAGACAGATTTTTGGGAGTTCCCGTCGCTGTTGCCGGGAGAGAATCAGATTACAACTGCGGATCTGATGACGCTGAATATTATGATTCATTGAATACATAAAAGTATTGACATACGTATTAATACGTGCTACGATGATGCCATGATAAGGAAAGGAGATACATAAGATGCCAATGAGTCCAAAGGAGATGATAAAGCTCCTGAAGAAGAATGGTTTCCGGGAAGTCGGGCAGAATGGATCACATGTAAAGCTTGAAAACACGGAGATCAAACGAACGGTAATCGTTCCTTATCACTCTAAAGACCTGAAAAAGGGATTGGAGCAGGCAATATTAAAACAGGCGGGGCTTAGATAGCCCAGCCGCCTGAAAGGGAGGTATCACGCATGGATCGATTGTTTTATCCGGCTGTTTTTCACAGAGCGGAAGAGGGCGGTTTTTGGGTAACGTTTCCGGATATTCCGGAATGCATGACGCAGGGAGACGATATGCAGCAGGCTTATGAAATGGCTGTAGATGCACTGGGGCTTTCCCTGACGACAATGGAAGAGAACAAGGAAGAGCTTCCGAAAGCGTCAGAACCGGAAGATATCAACACAGAAGATGGTTTTCTGGTAGTCGTACAGTTTGATCTTGCAGAGTACCGGCGGAAACATTGTTCACGCGCCGTGAAAAAAACTCTGAGCATCCCGGAGTGGCTGAATGATGCGGCGGTAAAATCCGGAGTAAACTTTTCCCAGGTTCTCCAGGAAGCATTGTTGGAAAAAGTAAAGTAAGAGAAAAAGCACCTGCTACCCGGCGGGTGCTTTTTGCAGAGAAGACCTGACCGTGATTCATATCTCTCACACCTGCGGAGAAGAAGGATATGGACAGGTATGACGAAGTTCTGAGAATCGGAGAATAATGCAGCAGAACATAAAGATCCGGACAGCCCTGCCTACGGAACCGTTGTATTTCACGGTTATCTGGCGGCGATGGTGGAGCATGCGCTGGCATAATCCGCTTTTATGTCCGTGATGCAGACGAGAGGAAAACTTTATATAACAGGGAACACAGTTTCCTGCTGCATAAAAATACAGAAAAACCTGCCGCCGGCAGGTTTTTCTGTATTCCGGGACAATCAGATCAATGCGGCAATGCCCATGACAAGCAAAGCGATCATTCCGCCTGCCCCCAGTACATACATAAGGCAGCCCGGCAGACAACAGCCCCGTCGATAACCGCCGCCCCAGCCGTGTCCCGGCGGTGGTGGCGGCGGCCCCGGTCTTCGGCCGCGCGGCGGTCCGCCCATTCCGCCCGGTCTGCGTGGTCCGCCCATTCCTCCAGGGCCTCTGCCGCCCGGCCCTCCTGGCCCCCGACGTCCTCCTGGTCCTGGCATAGCAATCCCTCCTGTCTGTGCTTCCAAGACAAATCGTTGTCTCGGTTAAAATAAATATTAACAGATATTTATCTGTATCATAACATAAAATGATGCCAGGGTCAAAAGGTCATGCTTGTATGAAAAAGCATGACTTTGGAACCCGCAAAAACATGAGATAGCGGGATTGTTACGCGGAATTTAATAGCCGATCATGGGAATGGAGACAGGTTCTTCGTCAAAAGGTTTCTGTTCGCCATTTTTCACTGCATAAAGCACTTCCGAGGATTTCTTCACGGCCTCCATGAGCTCCGGATACGGCTGCATACATACGTCCACCATTCCGATCTGATAGTTTTCTCCGTCAAATCTTCCAAGGCAGAACTGGTCGTTGTACTGGAACCAGTGGGCGCCGACGCCGCAGGGATGAGCCACCGCGTGTTCCACATAATACCGCCACATCCGGGCCCGTTCCTTCTGGTTTTTGACGCCTTTCAGTCCCGTGGCAGGCAGACCGCGGTCCAGGGCGCCGCAGTGGTATTCTCCAAGCAGAATCGGCAGATCGACGCCTGCGTTTTTCACAAAATCCATATCGGTCGAGGAATCGAAATCGTAGCAGTTGATGGAGAATACGTCGAAATATTCCCAGCCGACCATCATATCGGGATTATCTGCTTTCTCTGTCTGAGCTTCCTCCATCTCATCAGGCACAGAGCCGTAAATGCCCGTCTGATCCGACTTCGTATCAGAGGGATATGCTTCCTGAAGCTTCGGAATTAACCCGGAAATCGCATTTTCCGTTTCGAAAGCGAAGGAGATTCTCACCAGCCCGTAATTTGGGTCAAAGGCAAGCGTAGTCTGTGCGTTTTCACCGAAAAAACCTCTTCTTTGTCCTGCCCTCAGTTGACATTTTCAATCGGTGGTTTCCAGTTGTAAACGTTGTCCGTTTCTTCCTGGGCATGGTATCCGTTCTTTCCCCTGAAACGGAATCAATGGTGCCTGCTCGCCGCTGCGGCGACAGACAGGGATATACTCTCGCGGTATTCCACAGCAATCCTCTGATTAAATCATATATATGGAAAATATATCTGTCAATTATAATATTTTCATATATTTTACTGTCTTTTACTGTCTGCGGCAGTGTTCCGCAGGAGATAAGCAGGAAAGAACGGAGTTCCGCAAGACGTTTCAGATGTAACTGCTCAGTCAGTTGAATAATTACGCTGAAATACAGAAAAAGTCGCTGAATTCCATTGACTTTTTCTGCGAAGAGAATAGAATAAAAAACAAGGATGGCTGTTCCGTGTTGGAGATCTCACAGGACAACAGGGATACAGTAAGTAAAAGATTTTTTTGAGGGGGGAGTCGGGTGAAGACAGAATTGTAATCAGGAACTGCAAATTGGAAAGTGGAAAGCTGCAAAAGAGGTGCTGTATCTGTTTCAGAGTGTTTCAGCCCACTGAACTGTTACGGCATCCGGCCATTGAAAATTGCTTCGCGATGGGCCGGATGCCCGCAGACTCTGTGTTTTCATACGGTCTGTGCAGTGAATGCACAGACCTGGCTGAACTGTAACTTCAGAGTACAGTTTTATCTTTGTGCCTTTTGCGAAACAGCGGTGATTTGTATTACAAGGAGTCTGAACGACGACGCCCCTGTCGGGAGAATTCAATTCTTTTCTTGAATAGATGGAGATCTGAACGGAGGATCTTCTGTGCGCTGCCGCCATGCCGGATATGGACGAAAAACCGGATTGTGCGGGACGCGCCGGAAAACCGGTGAAAAAAGAATGCCGGATAAAACGGGGATAGTTTCAGTTCAGTCGGCTGAACTGTAATCAGGGATACTGTCAGGATCATGCGCTGTGTTTGCGGCCGCATGGTCCTTTTTGTATGCCGGAATACCTGGAATTGTTCCGGCCGGACTGCAGCGAAATAGAAAGGAATTTTTATGCGTACAACAAATTCAAAAGCCGCAGAGGAGGCTGACAGCAAAAGAAAGAAGGATCCGTATACTTTCTGGAATACGCTGATCTTTCTGCTGAAAGGAATCCGCAGCAGTGATCCGAAGCTGCTGGTATTTATGATCGTGGAGGCTGTCTGTACCGTTGTCACTCCGTATCTGGGAATGTATCTTCCGAAATTCGGCGTGGATCTTGTGACGGAGCAGGCGGATCCGAAGCGGGCGGTTTTTCTTCTGGGAGGGATCACCGCTGCCATGGCAATCTCCCAGATGGCGCAGCGGGCGCAGACGATGCTGCATGACCGTCTGCGCAGCCATTATCGAAACCGCCTGTTTGCGAAGACCCTGGAATGTGATTATGAACATGTAGAGAGCGCCGAGTGGCAGAAACGGTATCAGGAGGCAAGGGAAATGAGCGTCAACTGGGGAGAGTGGTCTGGAACCACACTGATGTCCCAGGGCGCGGTAAAGACGTTTGCCGCCGTTTTCAGCTTCTTCCTGTACGGCTCCATCCTTGCGGAGCTGAATCCATGGCTGCTGCTTCTGCTGGTCGGACTGTCGATGGTGCATTTTCTGGCGCTGCGCCGGGCCCAGAAGCATGAAGTGGACCGGATTCTGGAACGGAGCGGAATCCAGCACGGACGGTGGTATTTCCGGACGAAGGCCTCGGACGTCAATCTGGGAAAGGATCTCCGGCTCTATGAGATGGCCGGGTGGATCCGGGGATATTTTCACCATTACCGGGACGCGCATTTCCGTCTCCGCCAGGATGTTCAGAATCATTTCTATCAGGCGGCGCTGGTAAAGGCGGCGACATTGTTTCTCCGGGACGGTGTGGCGTATCTGTACTTTCTGTGGATGGCCTGCGGCGGAAGGATCACGGCGGGAGATTTTGTCCTGGCATGCAGCGCCGTGGCTTCGTTTTCCGCTCTGGTGACCCAGGTATCCGACAGTGTCGGTCAGATGTTTCAGGCGCTGCCGCCGCTGAAACGGATGCGGGCGTATCTGGACGCGGCGGATGAGCCGGAACCGGACCCTGCGGCGGCGCTTCCTGCGAGAGGAACGCCAATTTCCGTGGAATTCCGGGACGTCACCTTTTCCTACGATCAGAAAGCGCCTGTGCTGGATCATTTCAGCCTGAAGATCCGACCGGGAGAGAAGCTGGCGCTTGTGGGCGTCAACGGCGCGGGAAAGACGACGATCATCAAGCTGCTGTGCGGATTTTATCATCCGACCGGCGGGGAGATTCTGGTCAACGGGACAGACGTCAGAAACTATAAGAAAGAAGATCTGTGGCAGCTGATCGCTCCGGTGTTCCAGGAGGCGACAATCCTTCCGTTTACGATCGCGGAGAATGTTTCCCTGCAGCCGGAGCAGGCGACGGATCATTCGAAGGTGAGAGAATGCCTGGAGACTGTCGGCCTGTGGGAAAAGGTACAGTCCCTTCCGTCGGGAATGGATACCGGGATGATGCGTCTGGAGGAGGACGAAGGGATCATGCTTTCCGGAGGTCAGAAACAGAAGCTTCTTATGGCCCGGGCGCTGTACAAGGACGCTCCGCTGCTGTTTTTTGACGAGCCGACGGCGGCGCTGGATCCCATCGCGGAGAGCGAGACGTACGAACAGTTTCATCAGTTGTCCGGGGACAAGACGGCAGTGTATATCTCCCACCGGCTGGCGAGCACCCGTTTCTGCAGCCGTGTGGTGCTGCTGGAAAACGGTCAGGTTCGGGCGAGCGGGACGCATGAGGAGCTGCTGAGAAGCTGTCCTGCCTACGCGGAGATGTTCCGGGTACAGAGCCGGTATTACAGAAAAGAAGAGGAGGCGGTTTTATGAAAAGGAAAGACGGAAAACTTCTGATGCGCTGCCTGAGAGAGATCTGGAACCATGAGCCGCAGTCCCTTCTGATGGCGGGCGGCCTGGCGGTGGCGGATGCGCTGCTGCCGCTGGTTCCGGCGCTGCTCTCCTGGCTGTTTGTGGAGGGACTCGCTGCCGGCCGGTCCTTTGAGTATCTGGCGGCGATTGCCGGAATCGGCGTCACGGTCCTGTTTCTGCTGAACGCCCTGCGGGGAAAAATGTATCACTGCGGGCTGCCGCACACGGAGAACTGCAACGATCTGATGGAGTGGGAATACCAGGAAAAGACGATGACCATGGATTATGCTTCTCTGGACAGCCGGGAGGCAGCATACTTACGGGCAAAGATCCACAATGATTACCAGTGGGGCAACGGCGCTTACTTTATGGTTCCCCAGTTCCAGAGGCTCTGCAGCGCAGTGCTGGGAAGCGCGGCGGCGGTTGTGATGATGGCGCCGGTTCTGACGCAGGGAAGCTTCTGGCTTCACTGGTCGTCGCCGGTATTTCTCGTGTTTGCGGTGGTCCTGACGGGGCTTTCCGCCCGGAGCCAGAACCGTGTTTTCGTGGAGACCGAAGCGCTGCGGGACGAGTACGACAAAAAGAGTGCAAGAAGCGACTGGCTGATCGATAATCTGACGTATAAAGAGGGAAAGGATATTCGAATATACCGGGCGAAGCCTCTGGTCATGGGCGCGCTCAGAGAAACGGAACGGGATCATATGGTGGACGGCGAAAGCCGGCTGCAGGGCCGCGCCGGAGCTCTGGACGGAATCATTTCCGGTCTGCTGATGGGCGGATCCTATGTATTTATCGTGCTGCGGGCGCTGCAGGGTGCGCTCTCGGCGGGTTCTGTGGTGCTGTTCGCGTCATCGATTTATCAGCTGTGCGAGAGTCTGAAGCTGCTGGCCAGAAGCCGCAGCGAGATCTTCCGGAACGCGCGGCGGATGGAGAGTAGCCTGGACTATCTGGAACTGCCCGGTCTGCTTCAGGACGGACCATTATCTGCGGGACAGACGGAGGAAGCGGTGGACATTGAATTCCGTGATGTGACGTTTTGCTATCCGGGAAGCAGGACGCCGGCCCTGTCCCACGTTTCCATGCATCTGCGCCCCGGTGAGAAAATCGCGGTGGTGGGAAGAAACGGCAGCGGAAAGACTACGATGATCAAGTTGCTGTGCCGTCTGTAGGATCCTCAGAAAGGGCAGATTCTGATGAATGGAAAAGATATCCGCGAGTATCGATATGAGGAGTATCTTCGGATGTTTTCCGTGGTGTTTCAGGACTTTTTCCTGCTGGCGCTGCCGCTGGGGGAAAATGTGGCAGGAGCCGTGGAATACGATGAGGAACGGGTGAGAGAGTGTCTTGCAAAGGCCGGATTCGGTCCGCGGCTGGCGCGGATGGAAAAGGGTCTGCAGACCAGCCTTTACCGGATTCTGGCGGAGGACGGTGTGGAAATCTCCGGAGGGGAAGCTCAGAAGATCGCCCTGGCCCGGGCGTTGTACAAAAACGCTCCGATGGTGATCCTGGACGAACCGACCGCGGCCCTGGATCCGATCTCGGAGTATGAGGTTTACAGCGGGTTCCGTAATCTGATCGGAAACCGGACGGCTCTGTTTATCTCCCACAGGCTTTCTTCCTGCCGTTTCTGTGACCGGATCCTGGTGTTCCGGGACGGACAGCTGGTGCAGGAAGGCACGCATGAAGAACTGCTGCGGGACAGCAGGGGCCTGTACAGCCGGATGTGGGAGGCACAAGCGCAGTATTATCAGGAAGACTGATCCCTGTTTTTGAAAAAGGAAAAAGCCTCGGGAAACCCTTACGACAGGCAAGGGTTCCGGGAAATCTGAGACAGAGTTACAGTTCAGCCAGGTCTGTGCATTCCCTGCACAGACCGTAGAAATGCATAGTGCCTGCGGGCATCCGGCCCATCGCGAAGCGATTTTCAATGGACGGATGCCGTAACAGTTTTCCGAAAAAAATTTTCAAAGACAATTCTGCACAGAAATTCCGGGGTACAGACAGGAAGAGTATGGGTGTCACTCGTGCAGGGATTTGTAAAAACGCCGGAAACGGAGAGCAAAGCAGACAAAAATAGAGAGATATATGACAAACAGCAAAAGAAACAGAGCGCTCAGAATCCGGCCTTCCAGAGAGTCGTTCTGAAACTGGGTATAAAGATTCGGGAGGATCAGCAGAAAAAAGACAATGAACAGAGGGATCATCCGCCCTTTGAACACCCGCCGCATCATGTCGGCCCGTGAGGCGTCGTCGCAGAAAATTTCCTCCTCGCCATCCATCAGGGCAGCAGCTTTCCGGAAGTAGCTGTAGCCCACATAATCCTGGAGATATTCCCAGCCGCAGTCGCGGAACATCTGAACATACTCTTCCTTGTGTTCCAGTCCCTCCGGGTTATAATCCAGCTGATAAATGACGTCTTCCGGTTCGCATTTTTCGAAGTGATAAAGTCCGATAAAATTTACTCTTACAAATTTCCAGCCTTTCTGATGCTGCTGCCGCAGATAATCCTGTTCCTTCTCCCACTCGGTAATGGTGAAAAACCTTACTTCGGTTTTGGTGTTTTTCATTTACTGCACCTCCTTCATGGTTCGGTATAAGCGTTCGATTCGCCTCATTTCCAGTTCCAGTACCTGCTGTCCCAGGTCGGTGATCCGGTAAATTTTTCGCTTTTCTTCCTCGCGCACAAATTCGATCAGCCCGTCTTTCTCCATTTTCGAAAGGCTGCCGTACAGTGTTCCGGGACTGATTTTTATTTCGCCGTCCGTCAGTGCAGCCACTTTCTGGACAATGCTGTAGCCGTGGGCTTCCTCCCGGAGACACAGCAGAATATAAAATCCGGTTTCCGTCATTGGGACATACACTTTGCGTATATGAGAATCCATTGCTGCCTCCTTTCGGCAACACCTGCTGCATCTTTCCGGCTACCGTTCAGCCAGGTCTGTGCGTTCACTGCACAGACCGTATGAAAACGCGGAGCCTGTGGGCATCCGGATACATTCTGATGCAGCTGGCTGTTTTATACTTTCAGTACGATATATCGCAGTGCGATGCTTCTAAGGTTATTATCGCACTGCGATATAGATTTGTCAACAGACTATTGATTTTTTTCCGGCAGCTGACTATAATAAAGACAATTCTTGGTAAAGAGACTATATTCCGCAACAGTTCCGCTGAATGAACTGTTGCCCTATTTCCGGAAAGGAGGCGTTTTTATGACTGTATCAGCTGTATCAGATTACTCTGTGAGAGCAAATGACGGGAATTTTGCGCCTTCTCAGGAAACGTGTAACTTTTTTTCTGTTCTCAGTCCCATCTGATCGATGGTTTTTTCCCTGGAAATGTAAGGTTCAGTGAACTGGATCAGCGACAGTTCTGCCTGGCGGAACTGTTCATTGAATAAAAATCGCAGCCGTTTTCGTTGACGGAACGGTTGCTGAAAATCAGAAAGGAGTCCCCCTTTGTCTGCCGGCATCCGGTCCGTCGCGAAGCAGAAATATGTCGCTAAGGCGACCGCGCTCGGCGTGAGAGTTCCGCAAGCGGAACTGTTACGAAGGATGCCCAGATGCCGGGGGTTAAAAAAGATGGGAAAAAATCATATCGCTCGTTTTGTCATGAGCAGCCCGGTCCGGCTGCTGATGTGCATGTCGCTGTTTTCCAGTATGGTGTTCTACGCGCCGGTTTCTCTTTTGGTCCGTACACGTATGGGAATCACCCTGGAGGAATTTTTTGTCCTTCAGGCGCTGTTGTCAGCGACTGTTTTCTTTTTTGAAATTCCAAGCGGTTTTCTGTCAGATGCGATCGGATACAGACAGACGATCCTTCTCAGTTTTCTGCTGAATTTTGCAGCGCGTGTCCTCATGCTGCTGTCACAGAATTTCTGGATGTTTGCGGCGGAAGCCGTGGTGGAAGGCCTGGCGGCTGCGCTGAATTCGGGCACAATTTCAGGCTATGTATACAGTATTTCAGAGAGGGACACATACGCTGTCAATATGGCGGAAATCAACAGATGTTCCGAGTTTGGTTTCCTTTTGTCTACGCTCGGATTTTCTGTCATTTATCAATGTCTGGGAATGAGAGGGCTGCTGCTTGGAACCGCCGCCGCGGCATTTGCGGCGTTTCTGGCGTCCTGCAGACTGAGTCAGAAAACCTGCAGCAAGCTACGGGGCATCAAACTTGCAGCGCAGCAGGGCTGCGGGGTTTTGGACCCTGGCGGCAGTTGCCAAATGGACATGCAGGCATGTCCTGCTTGGCTCGTTGCTCGCGGGAATAAATCTCTGGAGGAAAAGAAGAAGAGGACACGCGGCGGAGATGCCGTACATTGGAAAAATATGATAAAGATGGTTCATGGGTTCAGAGTACATCCGGATATGCCGGACCTGGTCTGCGTTCTCGGAATCAGCCTGGTCAGCCTTTCGTTTCTGCTTGTGAACTTTTTCTATGTGACGATTCTGGAGGAACTTGGCCTTGACGAAACATACATGACAGCGGTCATTCTGGTGTATACCGGGATACAGATCCTGATTCCGTGGATCATCCGGAAAAGGAACCGTCTGCAGGAAAAACGCAGCCGGAGGCGCAGCTGTCCGGACGAGCAGAACAGCCTGCAGAAACATTTGAATGCACTTCTCACTTCTCTGGCGGCAGCTGCTGTTCTGGTATTCGGACTTGCGTGGACGGAAAGCTTTTTTGTGCTGCTGCCGATGATTCTGCTGCCCGCAGCTCTGCAGCTGTTACAGCTTGACGTGGAGACCTGCCAGAATCTGTGTATTGACAGAAAGGGTCTGAGCAGAAACAGGGTAACGGTGATCTCCGGATACAGCATGGTTTCCAATGCGCTGGAAATTCTGTTTCTTTTCGCGTCCTCACAGATCGGGGCGATGGGAGTCCGCCCGCTGTTCTGGGGGCTGGGAATCCTCCTGCTTCTGGCGGCGGGGCTCGTCTTTCGGCTGCTGCGGAAAGAAATATAATCTCTCAGCGAGATACGCACTTGCGCCAGACAGAAATCTGTCGCGGGGCGACCGCGCCGGGCGCGGGAGTTCCGCGGGCGAACTCTTTGCTCTGCAGTCTGTGCAGCGAATGCACAGACCTGGCTGAGTTCAATCATTCATGCTCTCCTCCGTGGTGATGCCCAAATCCCTGATGGTCCGTGCCGGAACCGGAATTACCATAACCAGAGCCGCCCGTACCAGAATTTCCGGAATCAGAATTGCCGTTGCCAGAGCCGCTCGTATCAGAAATTCCGGGATTAAAATTGTCATCGCATGCGCTGCCGGCGCCTGAATTTCCCGAACCGGAAGGATCTTGGCCGGCGCAATCCGCATGATTTCCAGCGGAATTGCTGTCTGATCCGGATGCATTCCCGGAATCCTCGTCGGAAAGCTGGCGGATCCGCTCCCAGATCTCATGCATGGTGAGCCCGGTAATCTCATCCGCGGTTACGGAAGGATCCAGCTCCTGGAGGATCTGGAATGCCTGATATTTGCCGAAAGACATTCCGCAGGAATGGGCCTCCTGTACTTCCTCCATATCGCCGGAGTGGCAGTGGATATTGGAAGAAGCGGACACGGAGGCTTCCACATCCCGGAGCACTTCCTGACTCTGCGTTTCCGATTCTCCGGCCACAGTCAGAGATAAATCGTTGTTTTCGGACAGAAGGGTTTTGATCGTATCGCTTTCCAGAATACGGTTCAGCGCATCTATGTAATTCATATACCGCAGAGAAAGAGATTCGGCCAGAGCTTTTCCGTCGTCGTTGTATCCGTCCACGGATACGACGCGGTCAAAGCAGTTCAAGCTCAGCTCGAGGGACGGGTTGATGTCGACGCTGATATAGGTAACCGGAGTAAAGAACAGGTAGCAGACGCCTGCGGCACAGAGAAACAGACAGAGGACGGAAGCGGCGGCGAGCCGGCGGAAATGGGAGACGCGCCGGTCATGGACCCGGTATACTTTTTCGCTCAGATATTCTTTGGTGTGTTCTTTCAGCTCCGGTTCTGCGTGGATCTGGTCGAACGTGTTTTTCCATGTTTCATTCATCGTCGGTTGCTCCTTCCAGTTCTTGTTTCAGCAGGTGTCTGGCACGCGTGAGAAGCGTGTAGACAGTGTTTACGTTTTTCTTCAGAATCCGGCTGATTTCCGCAGCGGAATACCCCTCATAATAATACAGATAGACGACATTTTTATATTTTTCCGGCAGAGAGAGAACTGCGTCGAGCAGTTCGCTGTGCTCGGTCCCGGGGACCTGCGCCTGCTCTTTCAATGTGTCCAGAGAGGTGGTCCGGCTGCGGAAAAAACTTTTCAGCAGATCTTTGCAGGCGTTGATGGTTACCCGGATGATCCATGCCTTTTCATGTTCTTCGCTCTCAAAGGGCTCCGGATAGAGTATGTATTTCAGAAAAACGGTCTGAAAGATGTCTTCCGTGTCCGAATAGTTTTTCAGATGTACCATACAGATCCGTCGGACGGTATCGGCATACCGTTCGATGGCTCTGTTTGCTTCTTCCTCACTTCGCATGTCTTCTCTTCCCTATCCTCAAAATGGTTATTTTGCGCTGCCGGTTCTTCCGGCAAAACGGCGGCTGCCGATCAGTCAGCAAAACGGGCGCAGGCGTGATGTCCGTTGCCGGAACCGTGGTTTCGCTCCATGTGATGGCGGCCGGAAGCGGGGGTGCTGCTGCCCGAAGTATTCTGTTCCGCATCCGCAGCATTCTGCCCTGCAGAAGCACAGTTGTAGTCGCAGATACCGTCGCCGTCCGCATCCGTAAAGCAATGGCCGTTGTCCTGACAGTAGGAGCAGGAGTAGCCGGAGGAAGCCGGAACGCTGCGATCCGTGGCATTCTGCCCGCTGCCGGCTGCCAGCGCGGCGGTTCCTCCGAGAATTGTTGTGATTGCTGCTGCTGTAAGAATGACTGATATTTTTTTCATAATGATGACTCCTTTCCTGGAACCGTTCCGTTATCCGGAAGGTTACTTTTTCTTTTTCACCAGTAACACGATTGAGACGGAGGATATCATTCATGAAAAAATAATTTTTTCTATTATTTATGATGCCAGGGTCAAAATACCTTTTGACCCCAACATCATTTTATATGAAAAAGGACAGAGAGGGAAGACTTTTTCAGAGTAACAGTTCAGTGGGCTGAACGGTTACTTTTCAAACGCATTTCGACGGTCGGAACCTAATATTTTCTGATACTGTATACGAAAGAAAAATATTGTAGCGTTTTTTTAATGGGTATGATAAAATTTTAAAGTGTATTTGCGGAGCCGGAAGCGGCTGCGGAAATACAAATACTTACAGAAACGGAGGCGTCAGTTGTGGATCCATCCAAATTTCAGGAATATCGTCAGAAAGTCGTCGGTCATTGCAGCAGAGTGATTGTCGGAAAGGAAAAGGAGATTTCTCTCGTTCTGACCAGTTTTCTCTGTTCCGGCCATGTTCTTCTGGAAGATCTGCCGGGAACCGGAAAAACCATGCTGCTGCGGGCGTTTGCCAGGACAATCGGAGGAAGTTTCAGGAGAATACAGTTTACGCCGGATCTGATGCCGTCGGATCTGACGGGAATTCATTTTTTTAATCAGAAAGAGGGAGAGTTTGAATTCCGCCCGGGCCCTCTGTTTGCCAATGTGGTTCTGGCGGATGAAATTAACCGGGCGACACCGCGGACCCAGTCCAGTCTTCTTGAGGCGATGGAAGAGCGGCAGATCACCATTGACGGTGTGACGAGCCGGCTGGAGGAGCCGTTTTTCGTTATGGCCACGCAGAATCCGCTGGAATCCTATGGAACGTTTCCGCTGCCGGAAGCTCAGGTGGACCGCTTTTTCATGAAACTGTCTCTGGGCTATATGACAAGAGAGCAGGAGATGCAGGTGCTGGCGCGGCCGGAGTCTTCCGCAGAACTGATCGAAACCCTGGAGCCGGCGGTAACGCCGGAGGAAACGGCCTACGTGCGGAGCGCCTGCTCGCAGGTGAAAATGTCAGGAGAGGTTCTGGGATATCTGATGGATATCATCGAGGGAACCCGCCGGAGCGGAAGCTTTTCCTGCGGCATATCGACCCGGGGCGCGATTGCGCTCTATAAGGCGGCGCAGGTGACGGCAGCCTTTGACGGACGGGATTTTGTAATTCCCGAGGACATCAAGGCGATGGCGCCCTACGTGCTTCTGCATCGTCTTTCCGGAGAAGGCGGAAGAAAAACGGCGGATTTTTCCCAGCGTCTGAAACAGATGATTGAGGAAATCCCGGTTCCGCTGGAACAGGCATGACGCTTTTTTTCATACTTTTCCTGATTCTTCTTCTTGTGGCGGTGCAAAAATGGGCGCTGCGCCGCTGCCTGGAATCGGTTTATGAGGATTACTGGGCGGAAAAAACGGTGACTGATCCGGAAGAACCGTTTTCCATTATCCTTGCGGTGCGCAACCAGAGCCGCCGCTATCTTCCGTTTGTGAAAGTGGAAATGCAGGTTCCTGAGCAATTCCGTCTGGAGGAAAAGGCGGAGCGGGTGGTACGGTCTTACACTCTGCGTCCCTGGCAGGAAGTGCGGTTTCATATACCGGTGCGGATTTCCCGGAGGGGACGGTATGTGCTGCGCCATCCGGTACTTCTGGGCGGAGATTTTCTGGGGCTGAAGGAGAACACAAGAGAGTTCCGGCAGTTCCGTGAGGTTATCGTCGCCCCGGCGGAAGTGTCGTTCCCGGCGCTGGAGCAGGCGCTGGGAAGCTTTCTGGGAGATTACTCGGTCCAACGGTTTCTGTATGAGGATCCGATTCTGACGGTGGGATGCAGGGAATATACCGGACGGGAGCCGATGAAAATGATCGCATGGAAACAGAGCGCACGGCTCGGTACATGGATGGTTCACCAGTATGACCACACGGTGGAACCGGCAGTGACTGTGCTGCTCAACATGGATACCCGCGAGGAACCGGAGCGGATCGAGGCGGCCTATTCCATTGCCCGAACGGTGTGCGCCACGCTGGAGGACCGGCAGATCAAATACGATTTTGCAACCAACGCTTCCCAGGCCGGAGGGAGCAGAAACGGCGCCAGCGTCTCCGAGGGGCTTGGAGAAACCCATTTCCGGAGCGTGGTGGAATGCCTGGGCCGGGGAATGGAGGAAGCCGCCAGGCCTTTTTGCCGGCTGATTGAGGAGGCTGCTCTGCAGAACGGAAGAAACCGCGGCCTTCTGGTAATCACACCCGGCGAAGGCCTGGAACAGTCTGCGGAAAATGCGGCGGAGCTCGACCGGTGGAGAAGGGAATCCGGAGAAAACGTGCAGGTTCTGTGCGCCCGGACATTTTTTCCGTGAGGTCTGTGCGAAGCGGCTTTTCATGGCCGGATGCCGTGAAGGTTACGGTATCAGAACATTCATGATCCGGCACAGAGGAAAGAAAGGAGGAAGCGAAGGATGGAATTTATGATGTTCTGCCGGATGCTTGTGGAGATATCCTTCTACTATTCATTTGCAGGAGCGGCGGCTGCACATTTTGGCGGAGGAGAGACTGTCCTTCCGGCGCTGCTGCTGTCGGTATGCTATATCCTGTGTGAACTGCTGGAAAAACACGTGACAGCCCCGTCGGCGGAGCGGCTGCAGAAGGCCGGCAGAGGAGAAAGCGGAGGAGCCGGGCGCTTCTTCCGGTATCTCGGCCTTCTTCCGGCGGTTTTCTGGCTGCTCCTTCCGGGAATGGCTCCTGCAGACAGGATCTGCTTTCTGTTTCCGTTTGCATATCTGGCTGCCGTGATCTGGCGGAAAGATTTTACACTGTCCCGTTACCGCCAGACAGATGTGTTTTCCACGTTCTGGAAAGCCTATGGGATTTTTGCGCTGACGCTTACGATTTTCGGCGGCTCGGCTCTGCTGGAAACGACAGTGCCGGCGGCGCTGGTCACGGTGGCGGGATCCGTTCTGCTTCTCCGCGCCCTGCGGCACGGGTCGGAGGTCTGGCGGCACAGGGATTATCAGCTGCGCAGCCTGTTTGAGACCGGCCTTCTGATCGCGGCGGCCTGGGCGCTGAGCAGGGACGCTGTACTGGAATTGCTGAAAACAGTGGCGGCCGCAGTCTGGAATCGTCTGCTGGTGCCGGTTCTGACTGTTGTTATCGTGGCGTTTTCTGTGGTTTTTACCTGGCTGTTTCAGCTTCTCAGGTACCTTCTTACCCTGGGACACCGGGAGCCTCAGGACATCGGAGAGATCCTGCAGTATTTCACGGGGCAGGGGGAGGCGCTGACCGAAACCGTCGTTGTCTCCGATGACGGATCTCCGGTCTGGCAGATTGTCTTTTTTGTAATAGGAATTCTGGCGCTGGTGATTCTTGCCGCTGTCTTTTTCCGATGGCTGCTCATGCGTGCTCCGGGGGAGGAACATGCCGCGGAACAGGTTGAAAAAATTGATCACATGCCGCCGCCGGAAGACCGGAAGGCCGGAGGGATCTTCCGGAACACGCCGGCGCATCGTATCCGGGAGCACTACAGAAGCTACCTGAGATGTTTTGAACGCCAGGGCGGCACGCGTCTTCCGTCCGATACCAGCCGGGAACTGGCCCGGAAGACCCTTGAGCTGGCAAAGGGGACGCAGGAAGGGGAAGAGACGCTGAACATGCACCTTGGCCGGATGCGGGAAATCTATCTTCGGGCGCGCTACCGTCAGGAGGTGCGGGAAGAGGATCCGGCGGAAATGAAACGGCAGACCTCTGCCGTGAAAAAGTTTCTCCGTTCCCGCCCTGGCTGAACGGTTGCCATTGAACTATATTTTTGAAAATTTGTAACAGTTCAGCCAGCTGAACTGTTACGGCATCCGGCCATTGAAAATCGCTTCGCGATGAGCCGGATGCCTGCAGGCTCTGCGTTTTCATACGGTCTGTGCAGTAAATGTACAGACCTGACTGAAATGTAATGAAATTTTTCATTTTACAGAAAAAAAGAATATGTTATCCTATATATAGAAGCTTTTTGACAGAGACAACAGCCGAAGATGGTGATTGCCCGCGCAAGGGAACGGCTGTTGTCTGTTTTTTTAAGAAAGGAGTGCTGATGAACAGAAAACTGAAAACAAAAATTCTGGAGGCACTGTCATCTGTGGTGCCGATTACGTTAATTGTTCTTTTTCTCAGTTTTACGGTGGCGCCCATGCCCGTGGGTTCTCTGATTCTTTTCCTGTTCGGCGCGATTCTGCTGGTGCTCGGCGTCGGCTTGTTTTCTCTGGGCGTTGACCTGGCGATGCTTCCGATTGGAGAAGGAATCGGCGGACAGATCGCGGGAAGCCGAAAGTTGTGGGGAATGATTCCGGTGTGCTTCGTCATCGGAGTGTTTGTGACGATTGCGGAGCCGGACCTTCAGGTGCTTGCCCGTCAGGTGCCGGCGGTTCCGGATATTGTGATCATCCTGACAGTCGCTGCGGGCGTGGGATTTTTCCTCGTGATGGCGCTGCTCCGTGCCAAGTTCGGATGGCCGCTGAACAGAATGCTGATTCTCTGCTACGCGATCGTCTTCGGGATGGCTTTTCTGGTGCCGAGAGAATTTCTTGCGGTAGCCTTTGACTCCGGCGGTGTGACCACCGGGCCGGTGACGGTTCCGTTCATTATGGCGTTGGGAGGCGGGCTGGCCGTGCTGCGTCAGGACCATGATTCCGATGCGGACAGCTTCGGTGTGGTTGCCCTCTGCAGCATCGGTCCGATCCTTGCAGTAATGATTCTCGGTCTTTGTTACAACTCCAGCGATCTCAGTTACACTCCGTTTTCGATTCCGGATCTTGAGACGACGGCGGATGTGGGTCTGTATTTTGCGTCCGGCTTCCCCACCTACATTGAAGAGGTGGCGCTTGGACTTGCGCCGATTATCGTCTTCTTTGCCGTTTTCCAGATCATTGCCCTGCATCTGCGCCGCAGGCAGGTGATCAAGATTGTTGTGGGAATGGTTTATACTTATGTGGGACTGGTCCTGTTCCTCACCGGCGTAAATGTCGGCTTCATGCCTGCCGGCTATTATCTCGGGGAACAGATTGCAGAGGTTCCGTTCCACTGGATCCTGGTTCTGATCGGAATGGTGGTCGGCTGGTTTATTGTAGCTGCGGAGCCTGCGGTTCACGTGCTCAACGAGCAGGTGGAGGAGATCACAGGAGGCGCGATTTCCCAGAAGGCGATGGGAACGACGCTGTCTGTGGGAATGGCAGCGGCGGTGGGACTTGCGATGCTTCGTGTTGTGACCGGAGTTTCCGTCCTGTATTTCCTTGTGCCGGGCTATCTGATTGCGCTGATTCTCAGCTTTTTTGTGCCGAAGGTATTCACCGCGATTGCGTTTGACTCCGGCGGCGTGGCGTCAGGTCCGATGACGGCGACCTTCCTTCTTCCCTTTGCGATGGGAGCCTGCGAGGCGCTTGGCGGAAACATTCTTACGGACGCCTTCGGAATTGTCGCGATGGTTGCGATGACTCCGCTGGTTGCCATTCAGATTCTGGGTCTGGTTTATCAGAGAAAGTCTGCAAGAGAACAGGCAGGAGGAGTTGTCGGCGTTCTCGACGAAGATTTCATTATCAGTTATGACGATCTGGACGACGAGTATTCGATGGAGGAAAGTGTATGAAAGAAGATATGCGCATCAGACTGATGGTGGCGATCCTGGACCGCGGACGCGGATGGAAAGCGGTGGAACTGTTTTCCGATTTCGGCCTCCATCTGCACTACGCGATGCGGGGGATCGGAACGGCGGATTCCGAGCTGCTGAATTATCTTGGATTTGGTGAGACGGAGAAAGATGTGCTTTTTACGCTGCTTCCGGGCTATACGGTTCCGAAGGTGATCGAAGCGGCGAAGGAGAAGCTGCATCTGGCGATCCCCGGAAGAGGCATTCTGTTTTCCATGCCGCTGTCTGCGATCAGCAACGCTGTGGCGCAGAATGTGACCGGTGAAGCATATCATCCGGAGACGGAAAAGGAGGAAGAGATGGCGAAAACCAAAAAAGATCTGATTCTTGTGATGGCCTCCACGGGGAGCACAGACACGGTAATGGACGCTGCAAAGAAAGCGGGCGCCCGCGGCGGTACCGTGCTTCGTGGCCATCGGGTCAAAGACAGTAAGGAAAAACCGGGGGATGAGACCGTGCATCCGGAGAAGGAAATCATTGCGATTCTGGTTCCGAGAGAACTGCGCCAGCCGGTGATGGATGCGATCAACAAAGAGGCAGGTATCGCTACCGAGTGCCGGGGCGTTCTGCTGTCTCTGCCGGTGGATGAGGTTGCGGGCCTTACCGGCTTCTGACGAAGAAAAAGCATAACAGTTCAGCAGGCTGAACTGTTATGAAAAGACGCTGCGGAACGGTGATGGAGCCGCAGCGGAACCGCCCGTCGGCGGGCGGCAGGCAAAAGACCGGCAGCCGAAGGAAACTGTCTGCATGCAACAGTTCAGCCAACTGAACTGCTGCATCTGTATCAGCTTCTTTCGGCCGTCGGTCTTTTATGTCCGCGGGGCCGTTCAGAGATCAGGGAATTACCGTAACGGCCGGAGCGAGCGCTTCCGCCTCCGCAGTGATCGTCATCGGGGCTTCGCCGTCTCTGCGGCAGAAGATCAGAAGATGACCGTGAAAGGCATGGCGCATCGGCGCGGTGTATTCGGTACAGTCCGCGATGTCTCCGCTTTCCAGCCCGATCAGTGTTCCGCCGGAAACACGGACCTGAATCCGGGAGGCGTCCGTGACGGCAAGACGGCCCTCTCTGTCCTGCACGGAGACTTCAATCTGGAAAATCTCGCCAGGCGTTCTGTTCTCATCTTTCGGAAGAAAGCCGGGAATGGCGCTTCCGGCACGGAGAGTCCGGGGAATCCTGTAGGTCTGCATTTCCAGTATGCATGGAGCACCGATGGTCGCAAGCTGATCGCTGGCGTCTCCTTCCCGGCCGCTCACGGTGATCAGAGAGCCGGACGCGTGAACCGAAAGGGTTCCCGGATGGAACGGTACCTGCCAGCGGATACCGTCTTCGCCGGCAGATTTCTGCCGGATTCCGAGACTTTCCCCGTTCAGAAAGAGCTCCGCCCGGGAAAGATTGGTATAGCAGACCACATCTACCTGCTCGCCTTCCCTGTAATTCCAGTATTCCAGATAGGGAATCCATTCGCTGCAGGGAGCGGCGGCCGCAGCTTCCGCCCGGACTGTTGCCAGATGAGCCATCGGGGATTCCGACCAGAAGCTCATTCTTCGATAATAGCCGCTTTTTTCAAAGCCTGCCAGCGTCAGCAGTCCTGCGCCGGAAGCCCGATAAGGCCATCCCTGGGCTTCCCCCAGATAATCGATGCCGGTCCAGAGAAACTGCCCGCTGATGTAATCGTTGTCCGTGACCGCCTGCCAGGCTTCCAGACTGTGGCTGTTTTCGCTTCCAAGGAAGGGGAGCTGCGGAAATCGTTCATGGCTCTCCTCGTAGAGGTGCTCCTTGTAATTGTAGCCTGCCACATCCAGAGCGTCGAGAAATCCCAGGTGTGAGGAAAGCTCCGGAAACGCCGCGGCCAGCGTTACCGGGTGTGTGACGTCGATGGCCCGTACCTCTTCCGCCAGCATGGCGGCGAGGTCTTTCAGACGTTCCGCGTTCGGACGGTCCGGATTGTAGCGGCGCTCTTCCTCCGGTTTGTTGGCGTCATTGTTTCCGGTCATTGTCTCGAACCGGGGATGACAGTAGGGATCATTGGGATAATCAATTTCGTTTCCGATACTCCACAGAATGACGCTTGGATGGTTCCGGTCTCTGAGAATCATCGCGTTGAGGTCTTCGCTGTGATGCTGGGAGAAATACTCGTAATAACCCTGATGCATGGGTGGGTACACATTGTGTCCGGTGCTCCACTTGTTTTTCGGCGCCTCCCACTCGTCGAAGGCCTCGTCCATGACGAGAAAGCCCATGGAGTCACAGAGATCGTACAGCTCCGGCATATGGGGATTGTGACTCATACGGATCGCGTTGCAGCCCATACGCTTCAGCTTTTCCAGGCGCCGGATCCAGATTTCCCGGGTTACCGCCGCTCCCAGCGCTCCTGCGTCGTGATGTACGCAGACGCCCTTGAGCTTCAGCGGCCGGCCGTTCAGGAAAAAGCCATGATCCGGATCGAAGAAGAACGTGCGGATTCCCACGGGAAACGCGTCGGAGAGGCGCGTTTCGCCGTCCGCGTTCCGCAGCCAGGTGCTGAGGGTATACAGACGCGGACTATCCGGAGACCAGAGAGCCGGACGCTCCAGAATTCCGCTCATCCGGCTGGTAAAGGATTCCCCGGCGGGAACCTGTACCGTATCAGAAAGTTCCAGCGCGCAGACGCCGTCTTCGTCTGTGAGACGGTTGATGACTGTGACGGTCTGTCCGGCGTCCGTGGTATTCAGAATTTCTGTCTCTGTCAGGACGTGGGCGTATTCCGGAGACGCTTCTGAAACCGTGAAAAAGACGCCGTATTCGCCGGTACAGACCGGATCTGAAACTGTGAGCGTTACCTTGCGGGTGATTCCAGAACCGGTAAACCAGCGGGAGTCGGAAAGCTCCGTGCGGTCCACGCGGACGCAGATCATATTTTCCCGTTCTCCGAACACAGCGTCTTTTGTCAGGTCATAGGAAAACGGCGTGTAGCCGTTGGGATGAAATCCCTTATAGATACTGTTGCACCAGACGCGGCTGTTTTTGTATACGCCGTCGAAGGTCAGGAGGATTCTTCTTCCTCTGAGACTTTCAGGCAGACGGAAAGAGCAGCGGTACCAGCCGATGCCGCCCGCCGCATAGCCGGTTCCGCTGGAATATTCCCGGGAAAACGGAAGCGAGACCGACCAGTCGTGAGGCAGCGTTACCTCCTGCCATCCTTCCGGCGCGTAGTCTTTTTTCCATGCGTCCGGGCAGTCGCCGAGATGGAAGAGCCATCCCTTGCCCAGGAGTATTTTTTTCGTGTCAGCTTCACGTGAGCCGGCCTTCGTTCCTGTCATATGTCTGTTCCTCCTGAAGTGGATTTTTTCTATTGAAATCAGTCACCATTATAACAGCATGAGAGGAAAATAACATGGAATCAAGAGAGATTTTTTGTAAAATAGCGACATTTTTGCCTGCCGAATCCGTTGACATTCCGATGGCTGCATGCTATGATACGTCCCAAATACGGGTTCCCGCAGAAAATGCGGGAGGAAAGGAAATGATATGAATCGCAGAGTTCTTTTGATTCTGGCGGACGGATTCCGTCCGGATGCACTGTCTGCATGCGGACATCCGTTTGCAGAAAAGCTTCTGGATATGGGCAGCTTCTGCCTGAACGCAGCGACAGTGTATCCGTCGGTAACACTGCCGTGCCATATGTCGCTGTTTCACAGCGTTTCTCCTGACCGGCACGGAATCCTGACCAACACCTACGTTCCGCTGGCGCGGCCTGTGAGCGGTCTGTGCGAACAGCTCGCGGCGGCGGGGAAAAGCTGCGCGTTTTTCTACAGCTGGGAAGAGCTGAGGGATCTGGCGCGTCCCGGCTCGCTCACCTTCAGCTTTTATGCGTCAGGAGAAAAAATTTCCTATGAAAAAGCGGATCAGTTGGCTGCGGAAAAAGCAGAGATGTTTATGGAAGCGGAGCGCCCGGAGTTCGTGTTTGTGTATCTCGGTCTGACAGATGATGCCGGTCACAGGTTCGGGTGGATGGGGCCGGAATATCTTGCGGCATGCCGGAGATCTCTCGACAGAGTGCAGCGGCTGGTGGAAAGGTTCCGGGAGGAATATACGATTTTCTTTACGGCTGACCACGGAGGCCACGGCCGGAACCACGGCTCCGCGGAGAAAAGCGATATGACGGTTCCGCTTGTGATTGTCGGGGCTGATTTTACTCCGGGGCCAATGGAAGGCACGCCGGGGATTACGGATCTTGCACCGACGATTGCGTGGCTGACAGGGGCGAAGGCGGCGCCGGAATGGGAAGGAAAAAATCTGGCGGCGGATCTGCGGAATCATTCGGACTGACGGGTAAGAGTTCAGCCGGCTGAACTGTAACCACTGGCGGACGGTTGCGGGAAACCTTTCCTTGCATTTTCGCCCGGAAATGTTTATACTGAAGATAGTGATGAAAGGGTTTTCAATATTCAGATGACAGAATATCTGCCGGAGCGTGTCGGAACGTTGTTTTCTGTTGCCGACGCCAACACCGTTGAAGCATACATAATCGGTCTTGGAAGAAATGTAGCCGCCAAGTACGCCGCCCATCAGGCTTCTGAACTACGGTATTGAAGGCGAAGATTATCTGGTAACTGACGACGGCAAGCTGGCTCGTCCGGATGGATGGGATCAGAGTACAGACGCTCTGGATTCCAACTTCTGGCTGGGACGTAACGATGATCTTGAGCTTCAGGATTCTACATGGTGGGATGGAACTCAGGATTTTATCGCAAACCTGAACAGCATCGCTTACGACTATCCGTTTGAAAACTTTATCATTGACACAGCGGCAATTTCTTCTCAGCAGGCAGCTCTGGCAAATGTACTTTCCGAGTATATTCCGCAGCTGGCTTATGGTAAATTCGATGATCCGCATGCAGCGATTGATGAAATGAGAGAAGAACTGCTTGCGGCAGGCTACGAAGATGTAAAAGCATCCATCCAGGAAGACCTTGACGCTTTTGTGGCAGAGCACGGTGATGTACAGTTTGTAAGAGAAGGCGGCTTCACTGCAGCAAGTGATACTGCTTCCACAAGCGCATCCTCTGCAAGCACAACTTCTGCAAGCAGCACGTCTGCGGAATAACAGCGGCAGTTTACTGTTTACTGATGAAGTAGTTAATAAGTGATATATGGGGATACCTGTTCGTACAAACAAAAATGTTGACAGCAGGTGTCCCCATTTTTCAGTTTTTTATTGGAAGACGTACAGGTCCGGCAGCCGTTCGGTTGGCTGAACGGCTGCCAGGTCTGACGGAAAACCGTTTTTGAATGGCTTTCAAAGCGGAAGAAATGTGGTATTATAGGAAGATTCTGGGAGATCGGCCCCCAGAAAAGACTCTATATTCCGGCTCCTCTGCTGAAGAAGGGAAATAATACAATCCTTGTGCTCGAGACGGAAGGAAAAGCGCCGGGAATTGTGGAACTGTGCGATGAACCGGATCTTGGCTGAAAAGGAGCAGACGAAAAATGGCGAAAGCGGAGAACAGGTATTTTCAGTATAATTGCAGACAGCTTCCGGAGATCAGGCTTGCGGATACGGCGGCGATTGAGCCGCCGTATCTGCATAAACGGAGAACGCCGGGGGAATATATTTTCTATCTGATTCGCCGGGGAGAAATGTATCTGTCGGAGAACGAGACCTTGTATCACCTTCTTCCCGGGGATTTTCTGATTCTGGAGCCGGATCGGACCCATATGGGGAGAAAGGCAACCAATTGTGAGTACTATTACATTCATTTTCTGTACGGCTCACTGGAAACCGTCGTACTTTCCGATGAGGCGCTGAGGGACAGACTGCTTCGTCAGAGAGAAAAAACCCTGCGTATGGATTCGCAGAGCAAAGGCTGTGAGAGACAGGAAATGCTTCTGCTTCCCAAATACATCCATCTGGCGGCAGATACCGGATACCGGGATATCACACAGCTTCTGAATGAGGGAATCTCCTTTCACAACAGTCCGATGGAAGGAGGAGAAGCGCTTTGCGCTTCAAGATTCCTGGAGGCATTGATCCGGATATCCCGCCAGTTTCTCCCGGTCGGCTTCAGAGAGACGGGCGGGTACAGCCGGGGAAACCGCAGAGTGTGGGAACTGCTGGATTATCTGAATATGTTTTATTATGAACCCATCAGCGGCGACAGCCTGGAGGAAAAGTTTGACTGCAATTTTGATTATCTGAACCGTCTGTTTCGGCAGAGCATTGGAAAAACTGTGTTTCAGTATCTGAGCGAAATCCGGATTGCCCATGCCAGAGAGCTGCTGGCGACGTCTTCCATGAAGGGTTCCCAGATCAGTGAGAAGGTGGGGTTTTCCGATGAAAGCTATTTCAGCAAGGTATTCAAGCGCCATACCGGAATTTCGCCGCTGAAGTATGCAAAGATGTGCGGCGGTTCCTGATACGCTTTGTGACGGAGCGCGGGACGGAATGGCGTTTTGAGGAGCGAATGAATTACGTAGAAAAAGAGGAAAAAAGAATGGCAGGATATTTATTTGTGCATTTTACAGGGGAGGACAGGGACGGAGAACAGGTTTATTTCTCTGTCAGCAGGGATGGCCTTCACTGGAGGGATTTAAATCAGGGAAAGCCGGTTCTGCGCTCCAAAATCGGTATGAGAGGAGTCAGAGATCCGTTTCCGGTCCGTGATCCGGAAAGTGGGAGAATTTATCTGATTGCCACAGACCTGCGGATCGAGGCGGGAAACGGATGGGAGGCGGCGCAGTATCGGGGAAGCAGGGATCTGATCGTCTGGGAAACAGAGGATCTGGTTCACTGGTCGGAGGAGCGTGCCTGTACGGTCGGTGTACCTGGCGCAGGCTGTGTCTGGGCACCGGAGGCGGTTTATGACAATGAGAAAGAGCAGTTTTTCGTATTCTGGGCTTCAATGACACAAAAGAAAGGTGAGCCGGAGAGCAAGCAGAAAATTTACGCTTCCTGGACAAAGAATTTCAGGGAGTTTTCGGAGCCCTTCCTCTACCTGGAACGGGATACGCATGTAATCGATACGACGATTATCGCGGATCAGGGATGGTATTACAGAATTTCCAAGGATGAGACAAATAAGTGCCTGGTGCTGGAGCGGGGGAAAACACTGACCGGAGTGTTTCAGCCGGTGAAATCCCGTACTCTGGAGGAACTGAAGGGGGTTGAGGGGCCGGAGGCATATCTGCTGCCGGACAACAGAACCTGGTGTCTGATTGCTGACCGATTCCATGAGAACAGGGGATATCTGCCGATGCTCAGCCGGAATCTGGAAAAGGGTGAGCTGGAGATTCTTCCGGATGGCAGCTACGACATGGGAAAAAGTATGAAGCGTCACGGCGGCGTGCTTGCTCTTAGCGATCAGGAATACGATCGGCTGATGCAGGCATTTTCATAGCAACAAAACACCGGCATTTGCGAGGCGGGCATTCTGGCCGTCTGTGGATGCCGGTGTTTTGTCATATAAGGCGGCGCTGTTGGTGCCGCGCTGTGTTAAATTTTCTCGTGATTTCTGAATTTGGTCAGAACCTTCTGGATTCGTTCCGCAGGATCCAGAAGCTTGCTGATGGACGCGTCGTGATTCAGCGTATCGATGATCAGGGCAATGTACTTGCTCAGATCGCAGCTGACATAATACGGACGTTTCAGCAGTTCCGGCGTCTGATAAACCAGGTTGGTGGTCAGCAGTTTTGTGAACAGCCCTTCCTCGTAAGCCCGGTCAAACCGCTCCAGGCCGCCGGTAAAGAGGCCGAAGGTTGCACACATATAAATGTTGCGCGCTTTGCGCTCCTTCAGGAGCTTTGCCACCTCGATCATACTGTCTCCGGAGGAGATCATATCGTCGATGATGATCATATCCTTTCCTTCCACGGAGGAACCGAGAAATTCATGCTCTACGATCGGATTGCGTCCGTCAATGATCGTGGAATAGTCGCGGCGCTTATAAAACATACCCATATCGATTCCAAGATTGTTTGCTATATAGATTGCACGGCTCATACCGCCTTCGTCCGGGCTGATCACCATGAGATGGTCGCTGTCGATTTTTATGTCCGGCGCGTTGCGGAGGATATTCTTGATGAACTGATAAGCTGCCTGGATCGTCTCGAAACCGTGAAGAGGGATCGCGTTCTGGACTCTTGGGTCATGAGCGTCGAAGGTGATGATGTTTTCCACGCCCATGTTGACCAGTTCCTGAAGGCCGATCGCGCAGTCCAGGGATTCACGTCCCGAGCGCTTGTGCTGGCGGCTTTCGTAGAGGAACGGCATGATGACATTGATCCGGCGGGCCTTTCCTCCGATCGCGGCAATGATTCTCTTCAGATCCTGAAAATGATCGTCCGGGGACATGTGATTCTCGTGTCCGAACAGGGAATAGGTCAGGCTGTAGTTGCAGACGTCAACCAGAATGTAGATGTCGTCTCCGCGGACGGATTCGTTGATCACACCTTTGCCCTCACCGGAACCGAAACGGGGAGTCTGGGATTTGAGGATGTAGCTGCTGCGCTCATACCCTTCATACTCGGCGATGTACTTTTCATTTTCTGCATTTCCGCGCCCGGTTCTCCACTGCACCAGGTAATTGTCCACCTTCTGGCCGAGGGTGATGCAGCCTGCAAGCGGAATGATGCCAAGCCGTCCGACCGGCAGGGTGTTAAAATTTCCTTCGTTTTTCTGACTCATGGTTTCTTTCCTCCCAAAAGTTTTTTCTGGATACGAATATCATTGCCGAACAGCTTGATAATCGTATAGTTGCTGGATATCCTTGAAAAGGTACGCTCTGAATAAGTTTCCGCAAACCGGTCCAGTGTCAGGTTCGTGGAAATGATTGTTGATTTCTTCCGCAGAATGCGCTCGTTGATGCAGAGGAACAGCTGGGAAGAGACAAAGCTGTTGGTCAGTTCCGTACCTAAATCATCGATGATCAGAAGATCGCAGTCAAAAATGCTGCTGTGTACGTCGCCTGTATCGTCGGAACCGGAAAACGTATGACGGGCGAACAGATCAAACAGATCAAATGCAGTAAAATAAATCACACAGAAAGCCCGGTCCAGAAGCTCTTTGGCGATGCAGTGGGAAAGAAAAGTCTTTCCCACGCCGGTATCTCCGTAGAAAAACAGATTGTCAAACCGGTCCTGAAAATTGTCCGCAAACGAACGGCAGCGTTTCAGGGCAGACTGAGCCGTCTGCCTGGAAGTAAGGCCGGTAGCGCTGTTTCTGATGTCGTCTGAGTAATACTCCAGGGAAAAGGTATCGAAGTTTTCCTGGTCCAGAACCTCGTCCAGCCGCGATTGTGTATAAAGTAGCGCAGCTTCCGCCTTTTTGAAGCATGTGCATTTTTTTCCGTCAATATACCCGGTATCCCGGCAATAAGGGCAGTCGTAGGAAGGTTCCAGATAATCTGCCGGAAATCCGTTGGAGACCAGCAGAGCCGTGCGTTCTTCGGCAAGCTCTGCAATCGCAGCGCGCAGATCCAGCGCTGCGGTGGGACCGCCGTTCAGCATATCCCGGGCCTTTTTTACACTGATGGAAGCGATATCCGCGTCGATTTCCGGAAGTCTCGGAATTTTTGCGTAGGCGTTTTTCCGACGCTCCTCCTGTTCATGGCGGTGCTGAAGCTGACGGCGGTTGTACATACGCATGATGGAATCGTACTGAGGATTGGTAAGTGCCATGATCGTTCCTTTTCTAATAATGCAGCGGACAGGCTGTCGGTTTCCGGCACAGCCTGCGAATCCGCTGAGATGGTCTGTAAGTGCCTTGCTGGCAACCGTTCCGCCGGCTGAACGGTTACCCTTATTGATTCAGAAGCTGCTGCTCCAGTTTCGCATAGTCATATTCTCTCTGATGGAAGTTGTTAAAGCGATTCGGAGCGGAAGATTTCTGGGCGGAAGCGTCTCTTGCAGATGTCTTCTGTTTCTGGCGATGCTGTTCGTCCAGCGCCCGGACATCCTGAAGGGTCCGCACATTCTGGGCTTTCCACTTGGAAAGAATCCCTTCCGCATAGCTGAAGCTTGGCTGGCCGGTCTGGGCGATCGTCCGGGCGCAGGCCTCAGCGATCAGTTCCTGACTGAATCCGTACTCGTCCAGCCATCGGTCCATGTCCGCGATTTCTCTGGAAACCGGATTCCGGTTGCGGATGCCGAAAGCTTTCAGAATCGGAAAATATTTCCGGTTATAAGTCGTGGTTTCCTGCTTTGCCATTTCCACCGTTGTAATCCCGGCCTCATGCCATGCAAGTCCCACCTTCTCGATATAGTGCAGGCTGGTGCTGCCTTTGGACACACAGTATTCCACCAGATATTCCAGAAGCTCCGCGGAGAAGTGAAGCTCATCATAAAAATAGAGAATCCGGCTGATATCCCCGGGACTTAACGTCCGGCCGAGATACTGTTCTGACAGGAAAAGAAGCTGCCGGATGTCCTCGTTCTGCTTCAGAGCCTGAATCCGGCCGGAGGAAAGCTGTTTCGGCTTTGCAGGCGTCTGGATTTCCTCACCGGAAGCAGAAGCGGAAACTTCGGTTTTCCCTGCGGATTCCGGCACATTTGCGGTCTGGCCGGGGACGGTCAGCGGCAGAAGCCGGATATTTGTGACGATTCCACCGTCGTCGAAAGACAGAGCGAGAAGACCGGCTTTTTCCCAGTATCTGAGCGCCCGGATCACATCTGTTTCCGTGCAGAAAAAGAAATCTGCAATCGAAGAAAGGCTGACGTTGACCTCACGGCATCCGGCAGCCCGTAACAGATAGAGATAGACCTTGACAAACTCTCCGTTGGCCGACGGCATATAATAATCCAGAAAAAGATCCGGAACCGCTGTGACCTGTGCGGAACGTTCGTCCTGCAATGTAAACGTATGCATGAAAACACCATCCTGTATTATGTAATGAAAGTTACAGTTCAACCAGGTCTGTGCATTCACTGCACAGACCGTGTGAGAGTATAGTGCCTGCGGTTTTGCACAGCCGTCCGGCTGGCGGAACGGCTGCGGTTTCGTCAACGCAGTTGATTGGTACCGTCCAGCGGACCGAACGGTTACGGCGATTTTCAGAATTTGCCAAAAATGAAAAAAACCTGCTTTCATCAGGGTTCACAGGTATCGCTCGTCCCGCAGCGCTTTTCGCGCAGGCGGAACTTGTTGCAATGCCAGTATAACACAGATTTTTCAACAAGTGAATACTTTTTTTGATGGGGACTGGCTTACCGTTCAGCCAGGTCTGTGCACTTACTGCACAGAAACGTTGGGACTGTAACTGGGTTTTTCGCAATCACTGGTGGAAAGTCTTCCGGAAGTCTCCGGGGAAACAGATGTGGATAATGTGGATAATGGGGAGGAAAACTTTCTGCAGCTTGTTATTATCAACCTGTTTTGGGGATAAAAGACGAAAAGTGCCGTATTTTACAGGATTTTTACGAAACCTGTCGTCTGAGTTATGTAAACATGCGTTTGCACACATAATCCACAGGGGAACAGGCAGAAAATTGTGTATAAAGTTGTGGATAATGTGGATAAGTGTGTTGAAACTTCGTGAGCGTACAGCGGAAGGACTGTGAAATTCCGGTTACGGAATTTCAAAGGAAAAGGACCTGCAGCCCAAAGGCTGCAGGTCCTTTTCTTTTGAAGCTTACTGTCCCAGAAGATTTTCACCGACTTTTACAATGTCGCCGGCGCCCATGGTGATCAGAAGATCGCCGGGGGCAATGTTTTCCAGAAGATAGTTTTCAATTTCATCGAATGTTTCGAAATATTCGCATGGAGTGTCAAGCGCCTGAATCTCTGTCTGCAGATCTGCAGAGGAGATTCCAAGGTTGTCCGTCTCCCTGGCCGGATAAATTTTTGCGAGAACGACATGATCTGCCATGGACAGCGCCTGGGCGAATTCCTTCATCAGAGCTTTTGTTCTTGTGTAGGTGTGAGGCTGAAATACACACCACAGGGTTTTGTGAGGGCACTCGGCAGCGGCTTTCAGGGTGGCTGTGATCTCGGTGGGATGGTGCGCATAGTCATCGATAATGGTCACATCGCCCACTGTTCCCTTGTACTGGAACCGCCGGTCGGTTCCGGTGAAGGAAGCAAATCCGCCGTGAATCGCTTCATCGGAGAGATTCAGCTCACGGGCGACGGCGATGGACGCCAGTGCGTTGGAAACATTATGAAGCCCCGGCACTTTCAGGGAATAATGTCCGATGTTTTCACCCCGGAAGATACAGTCAAAGGAAGGATGCGCGTAGCTGTCGAAGACGATGTTTTCGGCTGTATAATCTGTCTCTCCGGTATTTTCCAGGCCGTAGGTGAGGATTCTGCAGCTCAGCCCGTCTGTGATGGTCTGATACTCCGGCGTATCCGCGTTGATGATCAAAGCGCCGTCTGCGGGAATCAGCTCTGCAAATTTCCGGAAGGAATGGCGGATATCGTCGATGTCTTTAAAGAAATCCAGATGATCTGCATCCATATTCAGGATTACGCCGATTTTCGGAAACAGGCTCAGAAAGCTGTTGGTGTATTCGCAGGCTTCTGTCAGAAACATCTCGGAATTTCCGACGCGGATGTTCCCTCCGATGGAGGGGAGAATTCCTCCGACGCTGATGGTCGGATCGCAGTCGCCGGACAGGAGAATGTGAGAAATCAGAGAAGTCGTTGTGGTTTTTCCGTGAGTTCCTGAAACGGCAATAGGGGTGTCATAATTGTTCATGATCTGTCCGAGCAGTTCTGCTCTGGTCAGCATGGGAATTTGCCGGGTGACGGCTTCCTGGTATTCCGGGTTATCCGGGTGGATAGCGGCAGTGTAAACGACCAGATCAATGTCATCTGTAATATTGGAAGATCTCTGTCCGTACCGGATGTCGGCGCCCAGCTGTGTCAGATGGTCCGTCAGACTGCTTTCCTTGGCGTCGGAGCCGGAGATCCGAAAGCCTTCTTTCAGTAAGATTTCGGCAAGACCGCTCATGCTGATGCCGCCGATGCCGATAAAATGAATATGAATAGGTTTGGTAAAGTCTACGATATACATGATTTCTCCTCATCGTTTGTAACAGTTCGGCCGGCTGAACGGTTACGGCATCCGTCTGCTGAAAATTCTCCCATGGTGAACCGGATACCGGCAGTCATTACGTTTTCACACGGTCTGTCCGGAAAAGCACAGACCAGGCTGAGCTGATACGATTATTTCCTGTGAGTTTCTCACTGTTTTTTGTTCCTTTCTGATTATACACAGATTTTCAGAAAATGTAAATATTCGGTATGAAAGTATAGTGCCTGCGGGCATCCGGCCCATCGCGAAGCGATTTTTAATATAACAGGAAACTGCGTTCCCTGTTATATTAAAACATGGCCGTATCATAGTCGGATGCCGGAGAAGGATCGGAGCTGTTTTGCAGAATGGGAAAAATTATTATAATAGGAAGAAATATGTGAAAAAGAAACCGTGCGGCGGCGAATAAATACGACGGAAGAGTCGTAAAAAAATGGCAGAAATTGTAAAATTCCGCTCAGAAATGCAATATATAAAATAAAATAAGCAAATTTATACTTTGCATTTTTGAAAAAAACAGAACTGGTAAAAATAAATAAAAAAAGAAAATAAAAGGCTCGGTATTTTATCGAAAATTGTAAAAAACACGAAAAATATATTTTAAGGAATAAAAAATTATAGGGCAAAAATCATAAAATGGAGGAAAAAAACCTATAAAATATATAAAAAATGTTCACAATTTCGGCGGTTTGTGCTATAATCAAACCATCCTATATATACGACAAGAGGTGATTGCATGATTAAGAAAGAAATGATAGCGATGCTGTTAGCCGGCGGCCAGGGCAGCCGACTCGGTGTGCTGACAGAAAAAGTTGCAAAGCCGGCAGTAGCATTCGGTGGCAAATATCGAATCATCGATTTTCCGCTCAGCAATTGTATCAATTCCGGGATTGATACTGTAGGTGTCTTGACACAATACCAGCCATTACGACTCAATACCCATATCGGAATCGGTATTCCGTGGGATTTGGATAGAAACGTTGGTGGAGTGACAGTGCTGCCGCCATACGAAAAGAGTACAAGCAGTGAATGGTACAGCGGTACGGCTAACGCCATTTACCAGAACATGGCCTATATGGAGACTTATAATCCGGATTACGTTCTGATTCTTTCCGGAGACCATATCTATAAGATGGATTACGAGGTCATGCTGGACTATCACAAGGCAAATCATGCGGATGTTACGATCGCATGTATGCCTGTGCCCATTGAGGAGGCCAGCCGTTTCGGCGTTATGATTACGGACGGAAACGGAAAAATTACCGATTTTGAGGAGAAACCGGAACACCCGAGAAGCAATCTTGCTTCCATGGGTATCTATATTTTCAGCTGGCCGGCGCTGAAAGAGTCTCTGAACGCGCTGAAAGATCAGCCGGGCTGCGATTTCGGAAAACATATTCTTCCATATTGCAAGGACAATAACAAGCGTCTGTTTGCCTATGAGTTCAACGGTTACTGGAAGGATGTCGGAACCCTGGGCTCTTACTGGGAAGCCAATATGGAATTGATTGATATCATTCCGGAATTTAATCTGTACGAGGAATTCTGGAAAATATATACCAAGGGCGATGTGATTCGTCCGCAGTATATTTCTGCGGAGGCGACCGTCGAGCGGAGCCTTGTGGGAGAGGGCGCTGAGATTTATGGAGAGATACATAATTCGGTGATCGGAGCGGATGTAAGAATCGAGAAAGGCGCTGTCATCCGTGATTCCATTATCATGCGTCACAGCCATATCGGAGCGGGAACGACGATCGACAAGGCAATCATCGCGGAGAATGTCGAGGTAGGAAACAACGTGGTGATGGGCGTCGGCGAGGAAGCGCCCAACGTTCTGAAACCGAAGATTTATTCTTTTGGTCTGGTAACCGTCGGAGAAAACGCGGTGATTCCGGACAATGTAAAAATCGGAAAGAATGTCTGCATTTCCGGTGTGACCACGGCTGAGGATTATCCAAACGGTGAACTGCCAAGCGGCGGAGCAATCGTAGAGAAGGATGGTGAATGATATGAGAGCATTGGGAATAATTCTTGCAGGTGGAAACAGCAACAGAATGAGAGAGTTATCCAACAAAAGAGCCGTCGCGGCCATGCCCGTGGCGGGAAGCTTCCGGAGCATCGATTTTGCGCTGAGCAGTATGACGAACTCTCATATTCAGAAAGTAGCGGTCCTGACACAGTACAACGCGCGTTCGCTGAACGAACATCTGAATTCTTCCAAGTGGTGGGATTTCGGACGTAAGCAGGGCGGCCTGTTCGTGTTCTCGCCCACCGTGACTGTCGGCAACAGCTGGTGGTACCGTGGAACGGCGGATGCGATTTATCAGAATCTTTCCTGGCTGAAAAACAGCCATGAGCCTTATGTGGTGATTGCTTCCGGCGACGGCGTATACAAGCTGGATTTCAATAAAGTTCTGGAATACCATATTTCCAAGCGTGCGGATGTAACGGTTGTCTGCACAGAGGCAAACCAGACAGAGGATATCAGCCGTTTCGGCGTACTTAAGATGAATGAAGACTGCCGCATCGAGGAATTTGAGGAGAAGCCGATGATGGCAAGATCCAATGTGATCTCCACCGGAATCTATGTGATCCGAAGAAGACAGCTGATCGAAATGATCGAGCGCTGCGCACAGGAAGGACGCTATGATTTCGTAAACGACGTACTGATCCGTTACAAGAATCTGAAGCGGATCTACGGATACAAAATTGATACTTACTGGAGCAATATCGCATCGGTAGAGGATTATTACAGGACCAATATGGATTTCCTGAAACCGGAGGTGCGGGAGTATTTCTTCGGCGAGTATCCCGGCGTTTATTCGAAAATCGACGATCTTCCGCCGGCAAAATACAATCCGGGAAGCTGTGTGAAGAATTCCCTGGTTGCGAGCGGCTGTATCATCAACGGCCAGGTGGAGAACTCAATTCTCTTTAAAGGGGCGTATGTCGGAAATAACTGCGTAATCAAAAACTCAATCATTTTGAATGATGTTTATCTTGGGGACAACACACACATCGAAAACTGTATTGTGGAGAGTCGCGATACGATTCGGGCAAACTCTTATCACTGCGGAGAAGATGGAATCAAGATAGTCGTAGAGAAAAACGAAAGATATGCCATTTAAATTACGAGGTGAAAGGGGAAGCTATTTATGAACATTACAGATGTGAGAGTACGGAAAGTAGCGAAAGAAGGAAAGATGAAAGCAGTGGTTTCAATCACTATCGACGACGAGTTTGTGGTGCATGACATTAAAGTGATTGAGGGTGAAAAGGGAATGTTTATCGCAATGCCGAGCCGCAAAGCCACGGACGGAGAATACCGCGACATTGCACATCCGATCAATTCACAGACAAGGGAGCGGATTCAGAATATCATTCTGGAAAAATATGAGCAGACCGCGGCGGAGGAAGCAGCAGTTGCGGAGGAAGAGTGACAGTTCCGAAGACTGAAGTGCCGCGAAGACAGAAAACATATAACAGTTCAGGTGGCTGAACTGTTACAGAGAGGATGCAGAATACCTGTAAAAGAAGGCCTCTCCGGCCGCAGGGCCGGAGGGGCCTTCTTCACGGGCCCCGTATTCCCTGCGGTTCCCGGATATGGATTTCAAAAAGTTCTTCCCTTTTGCCGCATTATCGTGTATAATTTTCCGGATATATCTGAACGACCGCAGCGCTTTTATACGGTCTGCAGGGGAGAACCGCGGACCTGGAGGAAAGGAGAAAAGCCATGACTTATTTGCCGGAAGCATTTCTGGAGCGAATGAAGGAAATGCTTGGAGAGGAATATGGGGAATTTCTTGCGTCCTATGAAGAGCCGCGCACCTACGGGCTGCGTGTCAACAGACGGAAAATCACCCCGGAAGAGTTTGAACATCTGAATCTGTTTCCGGTCAGGAGAATTCCCTGGGTTGAGAATGGTTTTTTCTATGAAGGAAGCGTCCGGCCCGCGCAGCATCCTCTGTATGCGGCGGGGCTCTATTATCTCCAGGAACCCAGCGCGATGACTCCTGCGGCCTGCCTTCCGGTGCGGCCGGGGGAGCGGGTGCTGGATCTTTGCGCTGCCCCGGGCGGAAAGGCTACGGAGCTTGGCGCCAGACTGCAGGGGGAGGGCCTTCTGGTGGCCAATGACATCAGCGCGTCCAGAGCCAGAGCGCTGCTTTACAACCTTGAAGTTTTCGGAATCGACAATGCGTTTGTGACAAACGAGACGCCGTCGGCGCTGGCCGGAGTTTTCGAGGGATTTTTCGATAAGATTCTTGTGGACGCCCCATGTTCCGGCGAGGGAATGTTCCGGAAGGAGGAGGCTGTGGCAAAGGACTGGACGCCCGAAAAGTCTGAGTATTTTGCCGGGCAGCAAAGAGAGATCGTCTGTCAGGCGGTGAAAATGCTGCGTCCGGGAGGCAAGCTGCTGTATTCCACCTGTACGTTTGCACCCTGCGAGGACGAGCAGACGATTTCGTGGGTTCTGGAGCAGTTTCCGGAGATGCATCTGATTCCTCTTCCCCGGTACGAAGGATTCTCCGGAGGATGTCCCCGGTGGGGAGATGGAAGGGAAGAGCTGAAGCTCTGTGTCCGGATCTGGCCCCACAGGATGCACGGAGAAGGTCATTTTCTCGCCCTTCTGGAAAAGGAGGGGACGGCCGGGGAGGATTCCGGAAATCCTCCGAAGGCACCGCAGGAAAGGAGCCGGCTGTCCGATCGCCGGGAATCCGGGGAGGGCGGCAGGATAAAGAAGAAAAAGACGGGAAAAAAGGCAGGAAGGAACAGCGGTATGTCAGGCGCCGTTTCGGGATATGGTCCGGGCCGAAAAGAACGGGAGATTCTCGAAGCGTTTCTGGAACCGTGTACCAGGCGGATTCCGATGGAGCGTCTGGAACAACGGGGACAGAAAATTTATCTGGTTCCAGAGCTTCCGGATCATGTCCGGGGGCTGAAGTTTCTGCGCAACGGTCTGTATATGGGTGAGATACGGAAGGATCGGTTTGAACCTTCCCAGCAGCTGGCCATGAGTCTGAAAGCCGGTGAGTTCCGGGAGAAGGTGTGCCTGGATCCGGAGGACGAGCGGGTGGAACGGTATCTGCGCGGAGAGACAGTGGAAGTGCTTCCTGAGGAGACGGAAAGCCCTTCCGGCTGGAAACTGGTCTGCGCGGGCGGCTATCCTCTGGGCTGGGGAAAGCTGGTTCAGGGAATTCTCAAAAACAAATATCAGGTCAGCTGGAGAAAAAGCTGAGAGTTGTCTGACGTCCGCTCTCTTTCGACAGCAGACAGAAAAGTTTTCAGATTTTCATGGAAAGTAGCTGAAATTAATAACAAAGTAAGACGAAATATTACGGAAATGTTACGGGAAGTTAAAAAAAGCTTTCTTTTTGATTCAGACTATGCTATAATAGGTGCGAAGTTTTGAAAAGCAGTAGTTACTGTCCCCCCTGGTACAGGGGATGACAGTCCATACTTTTGAAGCCGGATCCTTCAGAAGTGATTTTGATTCATGAGGTGTACGACATGCGAAACAAGAAAAAATTCAGTCTGATTCTTTCCGTGGTTCTTACAGCAGCAAGCGTGCTCCCGTGTTACGGAGCGACTACACAGGAGAAAATCACCAACGCTCAGAACGAGCAGGCGCAGACACAGTCGGAACTTGAGAGCGTACAGGAACAGATTGATGAGCTGAATTCAAAAAAGGGTCAGTCGCAGGCATATCTGACAGATCTGAATCAGCAGTTGGAAGATTTGACAAAAGAGATGGAACAGCTTCAGAAACAGTACAGTGAAAAGCAGCAGGAACTGGAGCAGGTTCAGCAGGAACTGGAGGAGGCGAAACAGCAGCAGGCAGAGCAGTACGATGCGATGAAGGAAAGAATACAGTACATGTATGAAAATTCCAGCAACAACAATTACCTGGCGATGCTGCTGACTTCAGGAGATATTTCCGAATTTCTCAACCGTGCAGAATATATTCAGCAGGTATCTTCTTACGACAGAACGATGCTGGAAGAGTATATGAGTACTGTTGAGACGGTAGAGGCAAAAGAAGATCAGGTACAGCAGGAGCAGGAAGAAATCCGGAACCTGCAGGAGCAGAGTGATCAGAAACAGGAAGCGGTACAGGAAATGTATGCGGCGACCTATCAGGAGCTCCGTACATATAACGAACAATTAGACAGTGCAATGTCCAGCCAGAGCGAACTGGTGGCTGAGATCAATGCTCAGCAGGAAACGCTGAACGGTCTGATCAAACAGGCCAAAGAGGAGGAAATCGCGGCACAGAAAAAAGCCGAGGAAGAAGCTGCGGCAAAAGCGGCTGCCGAGCAGGCGGCAAGACAGCAGCAGAGCGCTCAGTCCTCTTCCAATACCAGCAGCCAGAAGACCGACAGCTCCGACAGCACGGACAGCAGCAGTACAACGGTACAGGAAAGCGAGAAAAATGAAAATTCTTCCAGCGGAACCTATCTGGGAAAATTCCGCGTTACAGGATACTGCGCATGTTCCATCTGCTGCGGCGACTGGGCGGGCGGCACAACCGCCAGCGGTACGACTCCGACGCCGGGCAGAACGGTGGCGATGGGCGGTGTGCCGTTTGGAACGAAACTGATGATTAACGGTCAGATCTATACGGTAGAAGACCGGGGAACCGCTTACGGACATGTGGACATGTTCTTTGGAAGCCATTCCGAAGCGCTTGCGTTCGGCTCACAGTATGTGGATGTCTACCAGGTGGGCTGACAGTACATTGCAACTGAACTGTTGCAGAAAGCAGACAGAAGGTGACTCTTCAGCGAAAAACGTTGAGAGTCACTTTTTTTGCGTAAAAAAATGGTTCCAGTGTCGTAACCGTTCAGGTGGCTGAACGGTTAATCTGCGTCTGTGAAAAAATGCAAATATATCTTGTAAAGAATCCGGCAGGCAGTTATAATAAAAATACGGCCAAATGGCCTTACAGAAGACAAAAAGGAAGTCCGGAAACATCCGGTACAGCCCGTCCAACCGGATGATTTCCGGAACATGGTTATTCCCCGAATCTGCGTGTTTTATCGTTGCTGACACCCAGGAGATAATCCGTGCTGCAGTTATAATATCTGGCAAGCCGGATCAGAAAATCTACCGGAATTTCCCGGATTCCTTTTTCATAACGGGAATAGACATCCCTGTGACATTCAAGAATGGCAGAGATCTCCTTGATGGTCAGATCACTGTCAATACGCATGTCTTCTATTCTCTGATACTTCATAGTTGTGTGTCCTGTTCTGAATTCTATCGGTCTACGGTTACTGGTCAGTCTGAACATCGGTGGGAAATTTTATGCAACAGTCAGCCTGAATTGTTGCGCAGTTTTATCCTGCAGGCAGCCGGTCTCCTATACAGATCAGGGCTGTGATTCCATACTATCAACAGACTTCAGAACATGAGAAAAATACGGTCATACGGCCGCAAAAAAGAAAGGTGCTTTCTATGACAAACGTCGATACGGAAAAATGCGGAGCAATGGTACTGCAGGCTATGGAGGCCGTGGAAGAAAAAGACGAAGAGGCGTTCGCCTGGCTGCTGTATCCGGTCCCTGCGGGAGACTGGAAAGCAGAAACCGGGGAAACGGCGTTTCCAACCGCCGGACAGTTCTGGCAGGCTCTGGCGGAGATAGAATCCTATGGATTTTCCATTCCCTATCACATAGAGAACGTATGCCTGACAGAAGAATATTATGGAAGAAACTGGTATGAAGCCCGCCAGATTCCTGTGACCTGTGCCGCGGAAGTTTCCGTGTGCTGGGCCGCCACGGAAAAGAGAACCGTCTGCCGTGCATGGCCCGTTTCTTTTCAATGTCTGTATATAGAAAAAACATGGTATCTGAATCCCTACTGGGTCTGGGAATATCTGAAATCCTGAAGTGTGAAACCGCCTGCATTTTGCGGGCGCCATTCAATTTCCGAACCGCCGCTTCACATCTGAAATTCCAAGCAGATAATCAAGACTGCAGTCATAAAATTCTGCCAGCCGAATTGCAACATCCAGAGGAATCTGCCGAATTCCCTTTTCATAGCGTGAATACACATCCCGGTGACACCCAAGAAACTCTGCGATCTGCCGGATGGTAAGATCATGATCCACCCGCATGTCTTCAATTCTCTGAAACTTCATAAACATCACCCAACCACATACTACTAAACGGACGTATAAATAGAGGAAAACAAGACCAAATGGCATTACCATAAAAGAGCGACAAATTTATTGCTCAAATCCGACCCTTTTCCCCGCCGCGATCTCCGGCATCGGAAAAGCCCTTTGCGACGGGACGGTGTATTTTATATTTTATTTAGAAAAAAACACAGAAAAGGTGTTGACAAAATAAACAGTGAGTGCTATCGTAAGAGCATAGATGTTAGCACTCCACTTAAATGAGTGCTAACAAAAAAGAAAGGAGCGAAAGGTATGGAATTGGATGAAAGAAAACGGAAGATACTGAAAGCAATCATCCAAACGTATCTGGAAACCGGCGAGCCGGTAGGTTCAAGGACAATTTCCAAATACACCGATCTGAACCTGAGCTCCGCAACGATCCGCAACGAAATGTCAGACCTGGAAGAGATGGGATATATTCTGCAGCCCCATACATCTGCGGGGCGGATCCCTTCGGATGAAGGCTATCGGCTGTATGTCGACGAACTGATGAAGGAAAAAGAGAAGGAGATCACAGATATCAAGAAGATGGTGATCGAGAAAACGGACCACATGGAAAAGACGCTGCAGCAGGTCGTAAGGGTCCTGGCGTCCAAGACAAACTATGCGACGCTGATTACCGGACCGGCGATGCACCGCACGAAAGTCAAGTTCATCCAGCTGTCCAAGGTCAATGAAGAGCAGCTTCTGGCAGTTATCGTAGTGGAAGGCAACCTGGTGAAAAATCAGATCATAGATCTTGACGAAGAGATCGACGATGAGCGTCTTCTGAAGCTGAATCTTCTTCTGAATACGCAGCTGAACGGGCTGACCATTGAGGAAATCAATCTCGGCATCATTCAGAAAATGAAAGAGCAGGCAGGTATTCACTCAGGCGTAATCAACAAAGTCGTCGATGCAGTTGCGGATGCGATCGCGGTGAGCGATGAGGACGTTCCGGTCTATACCAGCGGAACGACCAATATTTTCAAGTATCCGGAGCTGAGCGACAGAAAGAGCGCAAGCGGGCTGATTTCCACATTTGAGGAAAAGGAGCGCCTGGTAAACCTTCTGAAGGATACGGCATCTGAGGAAGACGGTGAGAATACCGGCATTCAGGTATATATTGGAAATGAGACCTCTCTGGAACCGCTGCGGGACTGCAGCGTGGTAACCGCAACCTACGATATGGGCGACGGGATGAGAGGAACGATCGGAATCGTGGGACCGAAGAGAATGGACTACGAGAACGTCGTGGATAATCTGAAGATACTCAAGACACAGCTTGACAATGTCTTCAAAAAGCCGGATACAGACACATAGAAAGGTGGAATAAGGCGTTGGCAGAAGAAAACAGAACGTTAAATGAAACAACAGAAACGGCGGAAGCCGCAGCCGGAGCAGCAGATGAGGCTGCACAGGATACGGAACGCGGGATTCCTGCCGAAGAAATCATGAAAGAAGCGGACGAGGCGGAAGCGGAAGCGGCCGCAGAGAAAAAGGCGGAGGAACAGAAACAGACAGAGGATTCCCCGGAGCCGTCCGCACAGGAGGACAAAGAGCCCCAGACAAAGGAAAAACGGTTCTTCAAGAAAAAGGACAAGAAAGACAAGAAAGATGAAAAAATTGAAGAGCTGACTGACCGGCTGACCCGTCAGCTGGCGGAGTTTGACAACTACCGGAAGCGCACAGAAAAGGAAAAGGCAAGCATGTATATCATCGGTGCGAAGGATATTGTAGAGAAAATCCTTCCGGTTGTCGACAATTTTGAGCGCGGTCTTGCGACCGTGGAACATCCGGAGGACGATCCCTTCGCTGACGGAATGAATAAGATCTACAAGCAGCTGACCAAGGCTCTCGAGGATATGGGAGTCACGGTTATCGAGGCGGTAGGCAAGGAATTCGATCCGAATCTTCACAATGCAGTCATGCATGTGGAGGATGAGAGCGTCGGTGAAAACGTCATCGTCGAGGAATTTCAGAAAGGCTACAAGTACAAGGACATCGTGGTACGGCACAGTATGGTAAAGGTAGCCAACTGATAAAGCGTGACAGTTCAGGCGGCTGAGCTGTTACAGGAAAGCAGACACATATCGGCAATCGTTCAGCGATCTGAACGGCTGCGGATATTACAACAATCTGAAATACAAATAAATCAATCAGGAGGAAAAAATCATGAGCAAGATTATTGGTATTGACCTGGGAACAACCAACAGTTGTGTAGCTGTTATGGAAGGCGGTAAGCCGACCGTTATCACAAATGCAGAGGGAGAGAGAACCACACCTTCCATCGTGGCATTCTCCAAAAACGGCGAGCGTCTCGTAGGTGAGCCGGCAAAACGTCAGGCAGTCACCAATGCAGAGAGAACGATCCGTTCCATCAAACGTGAGATGGGTACCGACTACAAAGTAGACATTGACGGAAAGAAATATTCTCCGCAGGAAATCTCCGCGATGATTCTTCAGAAACTGAAAGGCGACGCGGAAAACTATCTGGGTGAGAAAGTGACAGAGGCAGTTATCACTGTACCGGCATACTTTAACGACGCACAGCGTCAGGCAACCAAGGACGCAGGAAAGATTGCAGGCCTGGATGTAAAACGTATCATCAACGAGCCTACGGCAGCAGCTCTGGCTTACGGCCTTGACAATGAGAAAGAGCAGAAGATCATGGTATACGACCTGGGCGGCGGTACCTTTGATGTTTCCATCATTGAGATCGGCGACGGCGTCATCGAGGTTCTGTCCACCGCAGGAAACAATCGTCTGGGCGGCGATGACTTTGACCAGAAAGTAGCAGATTACATCCTGTCTGAGTTCAAGAAACAGGAAGGCGTGGATCTGTCCAACGATAAGATGGCAATGCAGCGTATCCGTGAGGCTGCCGAGAAAGCAAAGAAAGAGCTTTCCAGCGCGACAACAACAAACATTAACCTTCCGTTCATCACCGCAACGGCAGACGGACCGAAGCATCTGGATATGAATCTGACTAAGGCGAAATTCGACGAGCTGACCCGCGATCTGGTGGAGATGACTGCAGAGCCTGTTAAGAGAGCGCTGTCCGACGCAGGACTGACCGCTTCCGAGCTGGGCAAGGTACTGCTGGTAGGCGGTTCCACCCGTATCCCGGCCGTTCAGGAGAAAGTAAAACAGCTGACCGGACATGAGCCGAGCAAGAGTCTGAACCCGGATGAGTGTGTGGCTCTGGGCGCTTCCGTACAGGGAGGTAAGCTGGCAGGCGACGAAGGCGCAGGCGACATCCTTCTGCTGGACGTTACTCCGCTGTCTCTGTCCATCGAGACAATGGGAGGTATTGCAACCCGTCTGATTGAGAGAAATACAACAATCCCGACCAAGAAGAGCCAGATCTTCTCTACCGCAGCAGACAACCAGACCGCAGTAGACATCAACGTGGTACAGGGCGAGCGTCAGTTTGCGAAAGACAACAAATCCCTCGGCCAGTTCCGTCTGGACGGAATCCCGCCGGCAAGACGTGGCGTTCCGCAGATTGAGGTAACTTTCGATATTGACGCCAACGGTATTGTAAACGTATCTGCAAAAGACCTGGGAACAGGAAAAGAGCAGCACATCACAATCACTGCAGGATCTAATATGTCTGAGGACGAAATCAACCGCGCAGTCAAAGAGGCGGCTGAGTTTGAGGCGCAGGACAAGAAACGGAAAGAAGCGATCGACGCGAGAAACGACGCGGATTCCATTGTATTCCAGGTGGAGAAAGCTCTGGAGGAAGCCGGCGACAAGCTGGACAGCAACGACAAGACTGCAGTAGAAGCGGATCTGAACGCACTGAAAGAGGTAATCTCCAAGTGCAATCCGGAAGAGATGACCGACAGCCAGGTAACCGACCTGAAGGCAGCTCAGGAGAAACTGATGAACAGTTCTCAGAAACTGTTTGCCAAACTGTATGAGCAGAACAATGCAGGCGGAGCACAGGGCGGCGCAGCAGGCGCAGGCCCGGATATGAACAGCGGCTCAGGCAGCACAGGCAGCAGCTCTGATGACGATGTGGTAGACGCTGACTACAAAGAGGTATAAGACACAAAGACAGAGTCTGTTCTCTGTCCGTCCGGAATCATGTTCCGGACGGGCGGAAAACAGATATAGATGAAAGAATGAGAAAAAACATTCCGTCAGCTGGACGGTTATAAGACGCAAAGCCCAGAGGGCTGTCAGTGACATCGGCCAAGCGATGTCGGGCGGCGGCGCTGGGATTTTTGTATGGAAAGGTGAAAGATATGGCAGAAAAGAGAGATTACTACGAGGTCCTCGGTGTTGACCGGGGCGCCGACGATGCCACATTGAAAAAAGCATACAGACAGCTTGCCAAGAAATATCATCCTGATATGAATCCCGGCGACAAAGAGGCAGAAGCAAAATTCAAGGAAGCCACAGAGGCATACGGAGTGCTGAGCGATCCGGAGAAAAGGCGTCAGTATGACCAGTTCGGACATGCAGCCTTTGACGGCGGCGCGGGCGGCGGAGCCGGCGGCTTTGGCGGATTTGATTTCAGCGGCGATATGGGCGATATTTTCGGCGACATTTTCGGCGATCTGTTCGGAAGCGGCGGAAGAAGACGGGCGAACAACGGTCCGATGAAAGGTGCGAGCCTGCGCGCTGTGATTCACATCAGTTTTGAGGAAGCGGTGTTTGGCTGCGAGAAAGAGCTGGAACTGACATTGAAAGATACCTGCACCACCTGCGGCGGAACCGGTGCAAAGCCGGGAACGTCACCGGAAACCTGTCCGAAATGTAAAGGAACCGGTCAGGTGACCTATACGCAGCAGTCTATTTTCGGTTCGATCCGAAACGTACAGACCTGTCCGGACTGCGGCGGTACAGGAAAAATCATCCGCGACAAATGTACCCATTGTCACGGAACCGGCTACACCAGCAGCCGCAAGAAGATTCAAGTTTCTGTTCCGGCAGGAATCGACGACGGTCAGAGCATCCGTATCCGGGAAAAAGGAGAGCCGGGTATCAACGGCGGCCCGAGAGGAGATCTGCTGGTGGAAGTGCAGGTGGCCCGTCATCCGGAATTCCAGAGACAGGATATGAACATCTTTTCAACGGTGTATATTACCTTTGCACAGGCAGCTCTTGGAGGAGACGTAAGGATCAGAACGGTCGACGGCGACGTGCTGTACACCGTGAAGGCGGGAACCCAGACCAACACAAAGATTCGCCTGAAAGGAAAAGGCGTTCCGTCCCTGCGCAATAAGGCGGTGCGTGGAGACCAGTATGTCACACTGGTGGTTCAGACGCCGACAAAACTCAATGAAAAGGCAAAAGAGGCTCTGAGAAAATTTGATGAAGCCTGCGGCAACCGTCCGTCGGAAGCTTCTGCGGATTCCGGAGATGAGAGCAGAAAAGAAACCGGCGGAAAAGAAGGCGGCAAAAAGAAAAAAGGCTTTATGGATCGTGTGAAGGAAGCATTCGAAGATGCGGAAAAATAAATGTAACCGTTCAGCCGGCTGAATTGTTGCAAATAAACAGGACTGTTCGGCCAGCGCTCATGAAAGCAGGCCAGAAACCGCAGGAAGCGGGAGGTACCGGCAATTATGTTCCGATACCTCCCGCTTCCTGCGGCTCTTTATGTTTTTCTCGGCTGATATGTTTCCGACGGATTATAATTGCAGCAGTTTCTGCAGCGTTTTGTTGTCGCCCATGACGAAAATACTCTCATTGGCAGAAAACTGATATCCGGGTTCCGGCAGCGGCTCCAGGCGTTCCCCATGCTTGATCGCAAGAATATTGAAACGGTATTTCAGCCGGGAACTTACCTGCACAATGGTGTTGCCCACCCAGGAACGGGGAACTTCCATCTCGTAAATCGAATAATCGTCGGTCAGCTCAATGTAGTCGAAAATATGCTCGGAGCTGTATCGCACGGCAGCCCATGAAGCCATCTGTTTCTCCGGGTAGATAACGTCGTCAGCGCCTGCCATCAGCAGGAATTTTGCCTGTACTTCACGGGAGGCCCGGGAGAGAATAAACGGAGCGCCATGTTCTTTGAGCAGCGCGGTGGTTTCCAGAGAACTCTGAAAATTGTCTCCGATGGCCACCACGCACAGGTCGAAATTGCGTACGCCGAGAGAATCGATGAACGCTTCGTTGGTGCTGTCTCCGATCTGTCCGTTGGTGACAAAATCCATGGCATCGTTGACTCTCTGTTCGTCAGCGTCGATGGCCAGAACCTCGTGGTTCAGTTTCTGGAGCTCCTGTGCCATATGGCGGCCAAACCGGCCAAGCCCTATCAGTAATACAGATTTCATAGATAATTCGTCCTTTCTTTTTTAAAACTTTTGTGTTAAAAATCTTTTGCGCTTAAAATTCTTTGGATCTGAATGTTCAAATTCAACCGTTCAGTTAGCTGACGGTTACTTTCTCCTGCGGGTACATGGAAGTCTGCCGGTTCTTTCCGGACAGCATCGCGTAAATCAGAGTCAGCCCTCCGACGCGGCCGAAGTACATCAGGAAAATCAGAATCAGTTTTGATATTGTTCCCAGCGTAGGGGTGGCCCCGAGGGTGAGGCCGACAGTTCCGACCGCAGAGGCTGTCTCAAACAGGGCTTCCATCAGCGTAATGTCCTCCATCGCACAGATCGCCGCGCCTCCCGTGAAAAACAGTGTGAAATACAGGAGCACAATGGTCGCCGCATTCATCAGCGCTTCCGGCATCAGACGGCGGCCGAAGCATTCCGGGGCTGACTGCCGGCGCAGGATGGCGGAGGCGGTCAGAACGAGAACGGCGAGGGTTGTCACCTTGAATCCGCCGGCTGTGGATCCGGGAGCGCCTCCGACCAGCATCAGCAGGATCGTAATTGCCTGGGATGGCTCGCTTAAGCTGGTCAGATCCACCGAGTTAAATCCGGCAGTACGGGGAGTGACAGCCTGAAAAAAAGAAGCCAGGATCCGTTCCCCTGAGGACAGAGAATCCCATACCGGACGGCCAAACTCGAAGAAGTAGAAAAGCAGCGTCGGAATCAGGATCAGCCCGGCGGTAGTCGCCAGAATCAGCTTGCTCTGGAGGGAAAAGGCTCGCAGGTGATATTTGTGCTGGCGAACATCCTTCCAGGTCATAAATCCTATACCGCCGAAAATAATCAGGAAAGCGATCGTAAGGGAGACAATCGGATCCCCGGTATAATCGGTCAGAGAAGAAAACGGACTCTTGATCCCCATCAGGTCGAAGCCCGCGTTGCAGAACGCGGAAATGGAATGGAACACAGAATACCATAATCCTCTGGCGACACCGAACTCAGGAATGAAGCGCACTGCGAGGAGCGCCGCGCCGATTCCTTCCATTAAAAACAGGGATTTCAGAATAAATCCGGTCATCCGGATGATTCCCCCGACCTGCGGGGCGGAAATCGATTCCTGCATGACCCAGCGCTGTTTCAGGCCGATTTTCTTTCCGGAAAAAACGGCTACGGCCACAGCCACCGTGACAACGCCCATGCCTCCGATCTGGATCAGGAGTATGATGATAAACTGGCCGAATGTGGTCCAGTAAAGGGCTGTGTCCTGTACGATCAGTCCGGTCACGCAGGTTGCTGAGGTCGCGGTGAAAAGCGCGTCCAGAAAGGAAGCTCCTCCGGGTCCCTTTGTGGAAATCGGAAGCATCAGCAGCAGAGTTCCCGTCAGAATCAGAAGCGCAAAACCGACAATAATAATTCTGGCCGGAGTGATTTGTTTTTTTCTCCATAACATGACAGTATCCACCTTTTCTGTTGTATTTGACATTGATGTTGTATCAGTATATCATGGTTTCCGTAAGCGCAGAATTAAGATTTAAGGCTGTACCTTAAGATCGGCTTAATATTATGTCACGGGGAGGAACCGTTTATGCAGGAGGATCAGACAGAAATCGGACAATTGAAAATTTTTTTCAGCTATGCTCCCGGAACGGGAAAGACGCAGGCGATGCTCGCGGCGGCGCGAAGAGAACAGGAGCGGGGCTGTGACGTTGTGGTCGGCTATCTGGAAGAGGAAGAACAGCGGGCCGCTGCCGTGACAGAGTTCGGAATGGAATGCCTTCCTGTGCGCAGAATCCGCTATCAGGGAAACACAGATCAGGAGTTTGATCTTGACGGTGCGCTTGCGCGGCGGCCGCAGCTGCTCCTGGTGGACCAGATGGCCCATGCCAACAGAGAAGGAAGCCGCCATCTCAGACGCTGCCAGGATATCGAGGAGCTGCTGCGGGCCGGCATCCATGTGTACACAACGGTTGATGTGCAGAATCTGGAAAGCCTGGAGGATCTGGTGTTTTCCGTGACGAAACGCCCGGTGAAGGAGAAAATTCCCGATTCTGTTTTTGACGGGGCGGACCAGGTAGAATTTGTGGATATGGAGCCGGAGGAGCTGCTCCGGAAGAAGGCGGAGGAGGCAGAGCCCGCGGGACAGACGGCCTTTACCAAGGATGAGCTGACCTCTCTGCGGGAGATCGCTTTCCGGCGGGCGGCGGAACGCATCGGTAAGCACCGCGGGGAGAAACAGAAAGGCATACAGGAACATCTGCTGATCTGTCTGTCAGGGGCTCCGTCCAATGCGGCGGTGATACGCACGGCGGTCCGGATGGCGGAGGCTTTTCACGGAAAGCTGACCGCGCTGTTTGTGGACAACCGGCAGGCAAGAGGAGAGGCCGTGAGGGAGAACCTGCGGCTGGCGCGGGAGCTGGGCGCACGGATTGCCACGGTTTACGGGGACGACACGGCGCTGCAGATTGCGGAGTACGCACAGATCAGCGGAGTGACGAAAATCGTGCTGGGACGCAGCGCGAAACGGTGGCGTTCCCGTCAGATGGTAGACCGGCTCAGCGAGCTTGCGCCGGATGTGGATATCTACATCATTCCGGACCAGCACCGTGCAAAAGAGCGGACCAGGGTGCTGCGGCCGGAACGGGAGAGGATAACGCTTCGGGATCTGGCGATTTCCCTTGGAATTATGGCTGTGTGTACGGTGGTCAGCTTTTTCTTTTCCGGGATGGGATTTAAAGAGTCAAATCTTGTCCTGATTTATATTCTGGGTGTTCTGAGCGTGGCGGTGATCACCGGAGGAAAGGTGTACAGTCTGGCCGTCTCGCTGCTGGTCGTGCTGCTGTTTAACTTCTTTTTTACGGAGCCGTATTTTTCCCTGTTCAGCGCGCCGGGATATCTCGTGACTTTTGTGATTATGCTGGCGGCAGCGGTGGTGAGCAGCACTCTGACCGGACGGGTGAAAAAACAGGCGGCGCTCAGCGCGCGCAAGGCCTATCGAACGGGCACGCTGCTGGAGACGAGCCGGAAGCTGCAGGGTGCGGGGAATGAAAAAGAGATTCTGGCGGTGGCGGCGGAACAGATGGGAAAACTGCTGGAACGGACGATCGTGATCTATCCTGCCGGAACCGGCGGCGGACTGGGACAGATGGAAATTTTCCCGGGAAAAGACAGGAAAAGCCAGATACGGGAGGAGCTGGCGGGAGAACAGAACGTTGCGGAATGGGTGTTCCGGAACAATAAGCATGCGGGCGCAATGACCCAGACCTTTTCCGAGGCGTCCTGCCTGTATATGGCGGTGCGCAGCCGGAAACAGGCGCTGGCGGTGGTGGGCATCCGGATGAAAGATTCCGACCCGCCGGCGGATTTCGAGAAAGACCTGATGGTTGCGATTCTGGATGAATGCGGCCTTGCCCTGGAACGGGAGAAGATCCGCAGGGCAAATCAGGAGCTGGAGGAAACCGCCCGGCAGGAGGCGCTGCGGGCAAATCTGCTGCGGGCGATTTCCCATGATCTGAGGACTCCGCTGACCAGTATCTCCGGAAACGCAGGCATACTGATGGAAGAAAGCCGGAGGCTGGAGGAAGAAAAGAAGCAGGGACTTTATCTGGCGATTTATGACGATGCCATGTGGCTGATGCAGCTGGTGGAGAATCTGTTGTCGATCACCAGGATTGAGAACGGAAACATGCGGCTGGAGCTTCGTCCCGCCGTGCTGGAAGAAGTGCTGTATGAGGCGATGGATCATCTGGACCGCCGGGCGTCGGAACATACGATCACCACGGAGCTTCCGGATGAGATTCTGGTGGCGGATATGGATCCGCGGCTGATCGGGCAGGTCGTGATCAACATTGTCAACAATGCGGTAAAATACACGCCGTCCGGTTCTCATATCTGCGTCGGGGCGCAGAGAGAGGGACGGCAGATCACAGTGAGAATTTCCGACGACGGACCTGGCATTGAAAAGGAAGAGAAAAAGAGGATTTTTGATATGTTTTACACGGCAGAGAACAGGAATGCGGACGGCCGCAGAGGAATGGGGCTGGGGCTGGCCCTGTGCAGATCCATTGTAAACGCCCACGGCGGAACGATCTCTGTGGAAGACTGCAGCCCGCACGGCACCTGCTTCCTGTTCACCTTACACGCTTCGGAGGTAGCGGCATATGAATAAACCACAGATACTGATTGTAGAAGATGATGCGGCGGTCAGCAATCTGATCGCGACGACGCTGGAGCTCCAGAATTACCAGTACCGGAAAGCAGCGAACGGAGCGGCTGCGGTGATGGAGGCCCTGTCTTACCGCCCGGACGTCATGCTGCTGGATCTGGGACTGCCGGACGCGGACGGCGTGGAGATTATCCGGAAGATACGTTCCTGGAGCAGCATGCCGATCATTGTTGTGTCCGCCAGAAGCGAGGATGCGGATAAGGTGGAGGCGCTCGATGCTGGGGCGGATGATTACCTGACAAAACCGTTTTCCATAGATGAGCTGCTTGCCCGGCTGCGGGTGGCCCTGCGCAGAGTGCGGTCCGACGGGCAGAAGACCGGAGAGGAATCCAGCGTCTATCAGAATGGAGACCTGAAAATTGATTATGCGGCCGGATGTGTGTTTGTCGGGGAGAAGGAAGTGCATCTGACGCCGATCGAGTACAGGCTGCTCTGCCTGCTGGCAAGAAATACGGGAAAGGTGCTGACCCATAACTTTATCATCAGGGAAATCTGGGGCAGCGGATATACCGCTTCGGATACTTCGTCGCTCTGGGTGTTTATGGCGACGCTGCGGAAGAAGATTGAGACGGACCCGGCGCATCCCAGATATATTAAGACGCATATCGGCGTGGGCTACCGGATGCTTCGGGTGGAAAAGTAGAAAAGCAGAAACCGCCTGTGAGCATCCGGCTCACTGACAGGGATCGCTTCTGAGAGGAAAAAGACAAAGCCCGCGGAGACTTCTGTCCGCGGGCTTTGCCTGTGGGTGTAACGGAAATCAGCTGCTGTATTTTGCGGCAAGGGCAGCGAAGGCTTCCTGGTGCACCGGATACCAGGTCTCGAAAGTTCCGGCGTCGGCCTGGATAGTACGGCCAAGCTCGGCCAGAAATTCCGGGATCCGGTCGGCTAAAAGGACGGCGCCGGCTTCGCCGAGCCGTGCGTCGGATAAGGTCTCGCATCCGTTGACAAACAGACGGAAGGCGGGCCGGATTTGCCCGTCCACTTTCTTTGCCTGTCCCATGAATCCCAGGGAGCCGACCTGATGGCTTCCGCAGCTGGAAGGACAGCCGGAAATATGGATCTTCGGGAGCACGCCGTCCGCGAAATTTTCTTCCCGGATGCGGCAGATACAATCCTTCAGAAGTCCCTGGGAATCCTGAATGCCATGCTGGCAGATGGAGGCGCCGATGCAGCTGACACTGGTCTCGAACAGGGTTTCTGCGCCGTCGTTTGTTGCCTTGAGTACAGCGGGTACTTCGCTGGCTTTCAGATTGATGACATAGAGGGTTCCGTCCGGTGCGAGGCGTACCTGTGTGTCGTCCATATCTTTGATCGTCTCATAGAGCGCCGCAGGTTTTTCCGGCGGAAGACATCCGCCGATCGGATGGTAGGACACGGTATAGAGCCCCGGCTGTTTCTGCTCGTGGATCCGCTTTCCGGAGATGGTTCCGTCTCCCTCTTTCTGGTATTCGTCCGCCCACGGAATCGGCCAGGGGGCCTCTTCTGCCCTGGCTTTTTCGAGAAATTCCATGAAATGGGTCCGGATGCCCTCCTCGCCCAGGGTATTCTGCAGATAACGGGTGCGGGCTTTGGCGCGGGATTCATAGTTTCCGTATGCGGTAAACAGGCGGATCATCGCGCTGACGTATAAGGTGACTTCTTCCGGAGCCGCGCCGTCTGTGATGTGGACGCCCAGCAGAGGATTCGGTCCCAGGCCGCCGGCGCAGTATATGGAGAAGGTGCCGTCTTCCCTGGCGATAAAACCGAGATCGCGGAAGGTGGCATGGGTCTCATTGGACGGAGTATTGGAAAATCCCACTTTCAGTTTCCGCGGCATATGAAGCGAAGGGATCTGCGTGAGCAGATAATCGCCCACCGTCTGCACATAAGGCATAACGTCAAAGGTTTCCCCTTTTTCCACGCCGGAGAGCGGGCTTGCCATAACGTTTCTGGGATTGTCTCCGCCGCCGCCCCTGGTGATGATGCCGGCTTCCAGGGCGTTCCGCATCATGGATGCGGCGGATCTGGCGGAAAGGTTGTGTGCCTGAATGGTCTGGCAGGTGGTGATCTTGAGAAGGCTGATGGATTTCTCTTTTACTTCGTCCGCCAGAAACTTCAGAAGTTCCTTTGTCAGACATCCGCCCGGAAGGCGAAGCCGGAGCATCAGGCCCGCATTCTTCTGTGCATAGCTTCCGAATCCTCCGGAGATTCCTTTGAAAGTCTGGCGGTCCAGAGCTCCCGCTTCAAACGCAAGCGCCTGCTTTTCGTATTCGTCGATCTCCCGGCGAAACTGATCTTTTAATTCCTGTGAAATCATTGCGTATCTCCTTTTTCTGAAATGTATCCTTAGATATGTATAGTATATGGGAAACAGAGTGGAATTACAAGGGCGGATATCCGCAGGCGGTGCCTTTTCCGTAACAGTTCAGCCGGCTAACTGTACCCGTTTTCCTGCGGTCTGCGCAGCAAATGTACAGACCTGGACGAACGGTAACGGGATCTGTTCCGGTCCGGCGCGCGGTGTTTACAACAGTCGCTGTTTCGTGTATGATAAACGGGACAGCTGTTCAGAGGACGGAACTGCTGCCGGACGACTGCCTGCAGGAACTATGCTTTCATACAGTCTGTGCGTGAAAGCATGTGACAGTTCAACTGGCTGAGTGGTTATGAATGCACAGACCTGACCGAATGGTAACGTGAATCCTGCCGCGGCAGGGAAAGGGAGATGCTGAACTGCCGCAGAAAGAAATATGGGAAAAACAGAGCAAAGGAGTATTGTGTCTATGAAATGGAAGAAATTTACACTGAAAACACGGGCGGAAGTGGAAGATATCGTTATTGCCACTCTTGCGGACGTGGGCGTGCAGGGCGTGGAGATTGAGGACAAACAGCCCCTGACGGAATATGACAAGCAGCAGATGTTTGTGGATATTCTGCCGGATATGCCCGATGACGACGGAGTTGCTTACCTGAATTTTTATCTGGAGCCGGAGGAGGACAAGGAGAAGATTCTGGCGGATGTGCGGGAGGCTCTGGAGGAACTGCGGGAGTTTATGGATCTCGGAGAGTGTACGATCATGGAATCCGAGACCGAGGACAAAGACTGGATCAACAACTGGAAGACGTACTTTAAGCAGTTCTATGTGGACGATATTCTGATCATCCCTTCCTGGGAGGAAGTAAAGGAAAAGGACCGGGATAAGATGGTAATCCATATCGATCCCGGCACGGCCTTTGGCACCGGTATGCATGAGACGACGCAGCTGTGTATCCGTCAGCTGAAAAAATATGTGACGCCGGGCACGGAACTGCTGGACGTAGGCACTGGCAGCGGAATTCTGTCGATCATTGCTCTGAAGCTGGGAGCTGCTCACGCGGTGGGAACAGATCTGGATCCCTGTGCGGTTCCCGCCGTGGAGGAGAACAAAGAGGCAAACCAGATTCCGGCGGATGCGTTTGACATGATGATCGGAAATATTATTGATGATAAAAAGATACAGGATGCGGCAGGGTATGAAAAATATGATATTGTGACGGCGAATATTCTGGCGGATGTGCTGGTGCCGCTGACTCCGGTGATTGTGCATCAGCTGAAGCCGGGCGGAATCTATATCACTTCCGGCATTCTGGATGTGAAAGAAGAAGTGGTAAAGGAAGCGGTGACAGCCGCTGGTCTTGTGCTTGTGGAAGTGACGCGTCAGGGAGAGTGGGTGTCCGTAACTGCTCGGAAACCTGAACGGTAATGCCAGGTCTTCGGATCAGCCGGCTGAACCGTTGCCCCGCTTGTAACAGTTCAGCCAGCGGAACTGTTACGGCATCCGGCCATTGAAAATCCGGTTGAAATGTTCCTGGATTGCAGATATAATATGTTCTGTTATAGAAGAAATTCCGGAGGAGAGCCATGTATCGATTTTTTGTGGAAGAGCATCAGATAGATCCTGATCGGATTCATATCACGGGAAGCGATGTGAATCACATCAGAAATGTTCTGCGTATGAAACCGGGGGAGGAGATCCTTGTCAGCGCCCAGGGAAATCTGGAATACAGATGCCGGATCGAGGCGCTGGAGGAAGAGAAAGTGACGGCAGAGATTCTTTATGCGATGGAAAGCGAGCTGGAGCTTCCTTCCCGGATTTATCTGTTTCAGGGGCTGCCCAAAGGGGATAAGATGGAATTTATCATCCAGAAGACCGTGGAGCTTGGCGTTCACGAGATTATTCCTGTGGCTTCCCGACGCTGCGTCGTAAAACTGGATGAAAAGAAGGCGAAAAATAAGACGGCGAGATGGCAGGGAATCTCCGAGAGCGCTGCCAAGCAGTCAAAACGGATGATTGTTCCGAAGGTGCATCCGGTGATGAAATTCGGGGATGCGCTGGAGTACGCCCGGTCTCTGGATCTGGTTCTGATTCCCTACGAGCGGGCGAAAGGAATGAGATATACCAAAGAATTGTTTGCGTCCATCCGTCCCGGCCAGTCTGTGGGTATTTTTATCGGCCCGGAGGGCGGGTTCGAGCAGGCGGAGGTGGAGCAGGCGGTGGAAACGGGAGCTGTGCCGGTTACACTGGGAAAGAGGATTCTGAGAACGGAAACGGCGGGAATGACGGTACTCTCGATTCTGATGTATCTGATGGAGGAAGACTGAAATGGAAATATATCTGGACAATTCGGCGACAACGCGGGCATACCCGGAGGTTGCCCGGCTGGTGACAAAGCTGATGCTGGAAGATTATGGGAATCCGTCTGCGCTGCACCAGAAAGGAATCGATGCGGAGCAGTATCTGCGTCAGGCCAGGGAGACGATGGCCAGGATTCTCAAGGCGCAGGAAAAAGAAATCTATTTTACCTCCGGCGGCACAGAGTCCAACAACTGGGCGCTGGTGGGCACTGCGCTGGGGATGCAGAGAAAAGGGAAGCATATCGTCACGACACAGATTGAACATCCGGCGGTGCAGGCGCCTGTGACTTTCCTGGAAGAGATGGGATTTACCGTCACCCGCCTCGGCGTCGACCGGGAGGGTATGGTAGATCCGGACGAACTGGAGCAGGCGATTACACCCGAGACCATTCTGGTGTCTGTGATGTTCGTCAATAATGAGATCGGAACCGTAGAGCCGATTGCGGAGCTTGGAGAGCGGATCAAGAAAAAAAATCCCGACACGGTCTTTCATGTGGATGCGATCCAGGCCTTTGGTAAATTCAGGATCCATCCGTCGAAAATGAAGATTGACCTGATGTCGGTCAGCGGCCATAAGTTTCACGGGCCCAAGGGAATCGGCATGCTGTACGTCAGGGAGAAAACGAAGATCCGCCCGCTGATCCTGGGAGGCGGACAGCAGAACGGCATGCGTTCCGGCACGGACAATGTGCCGGGGGCGGCGGGAATGGCGCTGGCCGCAGAAATGGTTTACGGGAAGCTGGACGAATACCGGGCGCATATGTACCGGATCCGTGAGCGCCTGACCGATGGCTTAAAGAAGATGGAAAATGTAACGATCCACGGAAAATCCGGAGAGGATGGGGCGCCCCAGATTGTCAACGCGTCCTTTCTCGGGGTGCGCAGCGAGGTGCTGCTCCACACCTTGGAAAGTGAAGGAATCTATGTCTCCGCAGGATCCGCATGCTCTTCTCATAAACGGGCGGGAAGCCCGACGCTGACGGCGATCGGCGCGTCGAAAGCGGAACGGGAATCCTCGGTGCGTTTCAGTTTCTGTGAGACGACCACGGAGGAGGAGATCGATAAGACGCTGGAGGTGCTGAACCGGACCGTTCCGATGCTCAGAAAGTTTACAAGGAAGTAAGGTATCGGGAAAAACGGTGCGGCAAAAAGATAACCGTTCAGATGGCTGAACGGTTGCGCAAAACGCTGACGCAGAGAGTGTGTCGGGAAGGAGGAAAACATGTTTAAGGCATTTCTGATCAAATATGCCGAGATCGGAATCAAAGGAAAGAACCGTCATATTTTTGAGGAAGCCCTCTGCCGTCAGATGAGACATGCGCTGGCGGACGTGGAAGGAGATTTTTCCGTGACACGTGAGATGGGAAGAATCTATGTCCGCACGGAAGGCGCGTTTGATTATGACGGCGCCGTGGAGGCATTGAAGAGGGTCTTTGGAATCGCCGGAATCTGTCCGGTAGTAATCGTGGAGGACACGGGATTCGAGGATCTGTCAAAAGCCGTGGTGGAGTATGTGAAGGAGGTATACGGAGACGAAGAAAAGACCTTCAAAGTATGCGCCCGCCGGGCAAAGAAAACATACCCGATGAGTTCCATGGAACTGAACAGCGAGCTGGGCGGCAGGATTCTGCAGGCCTGCCCGAATATGAAAGTGGACGTCCACACGCCGGACGTATATCTGAACGTGGAAATCCGACAGAATATTTATCTGTACTCCGAGACGATTCCGGGGCCCGGAGGAATGCCGGTGGGAACCAACGGCCAGGCGATGCTCCTGCTCTCCGGAGGAATTGACAGTCCGGTGGCCGGATATATGATTGCGAAGCGGGGTGTGAAGATCGACGCGGTTTATTTCCATGCGCCGCCGTATACCAGCGAGCGGGCAAAACAGAAAGTTGTGGACCTGGCACGGCTGGTTGCACGCTACAGCGGGCCGATCCGGCTGCATGTGGTCAATTTTACGGAGATTCAGTTGTATATTTATGAAAAATGTCCCCATGATGAGCTGACGATCATCATGCGCCGCTATATGATGAAGCTGGCGGAGATGTTTGCGAGACAGGACGGCTGTCTGGGCCTGATCACTGGCGAGAGCATCGGACAGGTGGCAAGCCAGACGATGCACAGCCTTGCGGTGACCAATGAAGTCTGCACCATGCCGGTGTTCCGTCCTCTGATCGGTTTTGATAAGCAGGAGATCGTGGATATTTCCGAGAAAATCGGAACGTATGAAACATCCGTGCTTCCCTACGAGGACTGCTGTACGATTTTCGTCGCAAAGCATCCGGTGACGAAGCCGAATCTGAATATTATCCGACGCTCGGAAACCCATCTGGCAGACAAAATCGACGAGATGATGGAGACTGCATTCCGGACGGCGGAACTGATTGAAATCTCCTGAGGCACAGTTCCATGTGATAAAAAACAAGGAACCTGTCGGCGCGGCCGGCAGGTTCCTTAAAAACTTTCATGATTCATTTTTGTTTGTCGTTTGTCTCAGCGGTCAGTCAGACGGGTTTAAACCAGATACGGATTCAGAACGGATAATACGTTCTCCAGATCAGAACCGTCGGTATGGATGTTCAGGTCGATCGGTTTGGACAGATCCAGACTGAAAATGCCCATGATGGATTTTGCGTCGATTACGTATCTTCCGGATACCAGATCGAAATCAAAATCAAATTTGGAGATGTCATTAACAAAGGATTTTACTTTGTCAATGGAGTTAAGTGAAATCTGTACTGTTTTCATTGTGAAATCCTCCCTATAGCTTTATGAATGATATTTCAATACCTTCATTTAACAGTTTTATCTTACCGTCTACAGATAGAAAAGTCAATACGAAAACCTACAAAGATACGGCGGATTATTTGGCAAAATAGATAATGATGTACATGGAAAAAATGCAGGGAAACCAGTTTTGAAAGGAAAAGTCATGAAAAAAGAGGAAAAGAAAAAAGCGGCGCTGCACAACCTGGGCTGCAAGGTAAACGCCTACGAGCTGGAGGCAATCCAGCAGATGCTGGAGCAGAAGGGCTATGAGATCGTGCCCTTTGCGCCGGGAGCGGACGTATATATTATCAATACCTGCACGGTGACCAATATTGCAGACAGAAAATCGCGTCAGATGCTTCACCGGGCGAAAAAGATGAATCCGGATGCCGTGGTTGTGGCCTGTGGCTGCTATGTCCAGGCGGCCGGCGGAAAGCTGGAGGAGGATGAAGCGGTCGATCTGATTATCGGAAACAACAGGAAAAAGGAGATTCCGGAGATCCTCGACGAGTATTTCCGGGAGAGGGAAGAAGGAAAGGCGGCGGAAGGCGTCTGGATGAGCGATATGACTCATAACAGAGAATATGAATCGCTCTCCATAAGCCGCACGGAGGAACATACCCGCGCATTCATCAAAGTGCAGGACGGGTGCAACCAGTTCTGTACCTACTGCATCATTCCCTATGCCCGGGGGCGGGTACGCAGCCGCCGTCCGGAGGATGTGCTGGAAGAGGTGCGCCGCCTTGCCGAAGCCGGGTGTAAGGAAATCGTGCTCACAGGCATTCACCTCAGCTCCTATGGCGTGGATCTGGAAGAGGGACAGAATCTGCTGACACTGATTCGGACGGTCCATCCGGTGGAAGGTATCCGGAGGATCCGCCTCGGTTCCCTGGAACCGGGGATTGTTACCGAAGAATTTGCCGAAGGCATCGCTGCCCTTGAGAAGGTCTGCCCGCATTTTCATCTGTCTCTGCAGAGCGGGTGCGATACGGTGCTTCAGCGGATGAACCGGCGTTACGGTTCCGGAGAATATATGGAAAAATGCGATCTGCTTCGCCGGGTGTACGACCGTCCGGCGCTGACCACGGATGTGATCGTGGGATTTCCGGGGGAGACAGAGGAGGAATTTGAGGCTTCCCGGAGGTTTGTGGAGCAGGTACGCTTTTTCGAGACGCATATTTTCAAGTATTCCAGACGTGAGGGCACCCGGGCGGCGGCGATGCCGGGTCAGATCAGTGAACAGGAAAAGGCCAGGCGGAGCCATATTCTGCTGGAACTGGACGCAGACCGGCGGAGAGAATATATGGAAGGGTTCCTCGGAGAAGAAAAGGAAGTGCTGTTCGAGGAAAAAATTCTGCTGGACGGCCGGGAATACTGGGCCGGCCACACCCGCGAGTATCTGAAAGTCGTTGTGCCTCACAGGGGAGAGACGTATGAAAACCGGATGGCGGCGGTAAAACTCGTGAAGATTCACGGGGAGGACTGTGTGCTCGGGGAACTTCCGTTTTGAAGGAATGTTCCCCGCCGGTTGCGGAAAAACGGCTGACCGGCCGCCGAAAACAGGGGAATCCGGGGAAAATATGGAGAGAAATGAAAGTTGCTGCAGAAGACTTGTAAATTCAAAAAAACAGATATCAGATATTAATTTATGGGATTACGCGGTTGACAAACAAATGTATTTTTGATACAATACGGAAATGTAACAAAACATCTGCTGAAGATACAACATGTTCACGTGCAGTCAATTCATTATTCAGGCAGACGAAAATCCCTCCGGCGCAGACCGGGAAACTGCAGACACAGGATTTCGGATACGTGGAAGGGTTCAGAAGAAAATAGTGAATCATGACTTGCGGCAGAAAGCATGGCCGGACTGCCGCGGTGAATTTCGTCGGCAGTTAAAGTATGTGCAAGGAAGGGGCTATCGGGAAATAGGTAGTCCAAATCAGGGGCAGATGTGACTCATACGAGTCACATCTGCCCCTGAACTTTATCCTCTAAAAAGAGAAAAAGATGGCTAACGACAACCATCTTCCTCTCCGTTCC
>DWWU01000012.1 GCA_019119555.1 Candidatus Fusicatenibacter intestinigallinarum
ACCGTTCCTCTGGAGTAAGTGTTATTGTTGTTGCTTTTCTTCCCATGATATTGCCCTCCATAGTTACTGCATGGAGATATTATATCATAGGTTGATTATATAGTCGAGTTAATTGAAAACATTTATACTAGATATTTTCTTAGCAATGGATTTAACTGCTTTCTCTGGGGTATCCACTATCTTCTTAGTGCCTATCTTTCCATCTTTAACCAACTTGAGATTGACAATCTGTAGTCCTTGTTTTGACTTCTTTTTACTCATTTCTTCTACCTCTACAACATATACATTATAGTTATCTTTTGTGTATACTGTCTCTATAACTCTATAATTCAATCACTATATACATAATACACAGCACTAAGTCCCAGTGTATTTATCCACCAGAATCAGAATAATCTCCACAACGCCAACCGCATCTTCTTCCCGCCAGAACTCCAGTATTCTCCACATGTTTTCACCTCCTTTCCGCAACAGTTCATTCTTCTGAACTGCCGTCCCTTTCCGCCGTTTCTCCCGTCTCCGGCCGTTTCGCCGCAGAAGCCCCGGCTTTTTATGCATCAAAGGACAAAAACGCCGGCACAAGAATCAGGAGAAATACGACGCCCAGCATAAGCATCATCGGAAACAGCAGCTTTGTCCCTGCCTTCTCTCCTTCCGCCCTTGCTCTGCGTCTCCGTTCCTCGAAAGCTTCCGAGGATTCCTGTTCCATAAGCTCCAGCAGTCCTTTACTGCCTTTCTTCAGATTCTGCGTCAGAAGCGTTGCCAGGGAACGATAGGAGGTTCCCTGACATCTGGCTCCAAGATGTTCATAAGCGCTCAGTTCCGAAACGCCGCTCTCCATTTCCTGCCAGGTATAGAGCAGTTCTTCGTACGCCGGACGTTTTGCCGTCCGTCCGTTTCTCCGCCTACCCTGGTAATCCAGCGCCAGCCGTTCCAGCGCTTTTCTCATGCTCATGCCGGCTCCCAGCAGCAGCACCAGCGCACTCACAATTTCCGGATAATCCTTCTGGATCTCTTCTTCTCTCGCCCGTCTCGCTTCCTCCCTTTTCTCCACCTGAGTGCCGCCGTACAGCAGCGCCGCCAGCAGTGAGAAAATCGCAATCACTCCTCCGGTCCGTTCCGGCGCCCTTCTCCAGGTAAGCTTTTGTCCGTCAACCTCCCCGGGAAGATAATACAAAGTATCCGAGCCGTCTGTATTCTGCTCCTCAGCCGCCTCACGGATCAATTGTTCCAGCGTCTGCTCCGTCTGCTTCGGGTAGACGACAATCTGGCGGATGCATTCCTGTGTCTCTTCCTGGAGGCTGAGCACAGCTTTCAGCCGCACCTTTGCTCCTTCCGCCGGAATTTCATCTGACAGTTCCCCCTCATAGCCCACCAGAAGCGGCTCATTTGTGTCCCAGGAGACAGTTACCGGGCTGTCCGGTATCTGTGTGACCAGGTTCAGGTCCTGATCCACATGCTGAAGAGATGTATTCTCGCCAAGTATGACTGTATCCAATACCTTCTCCGCACGTTCCAGCCATTCCCGTGTCTCCTCTTCTCCATACTGCCTGGAGGGAACCAGCACCGTAATTTTCTGACTCTCTCCATTTCCCCGCGACACTTCAAAAGCCTCTTCCCTGACCTGCTCACCGTAGCCGCCCTTCTCAACCGCAGGCTCTGTCCCAAGACCTGCATTCAGATAAGCGGACGCCGTCAGCGCCAGTCCGGCTATGTTCCCAATTACTGCGAACAGAAAGATTCTCTTTTCAAGAACGTCGAACTTCCCGTTTCTCTTTCTCCAGAAATACCAGAGAAGCAGTCCCGCCCCTGCAATCAGATGTATTCCTGCCATCTCATACCTCAATTCTCATAATGCACTGAATCAGGATCTTAACCGCAAAGCCCCTTTGTCTTCGAAGGATCTCCGGCCGAATCACTGCGTCAGATATTCCATAAAGTTGTACATGTATTCAGTTTCCGTGGGAAAGAAAGACTGCAAATATACTGTTACAATTCAGCGAGCTGAACTGTTACAATATATTCTTTTTCTTTGTGCAAATCAATAAAACCTCCCTCCTGACCAGAACAAAGCCGCAGACCGAATGAGACCGAAAAATGTGTTTGATGTAAATGGTGAATTTGAAAAGACGTTGACGAATGTTTCCGCAGATAAGTAAAATGTCCAAAGATAAAGTCTCGCCAAAGACAAACGACCGGCAGACATATTTCAGAATTGCAGCAGAGCCAGAAAAGCCTCCGGGGAATGAAGAGAATTTGATATCCTCTGCGCCGATCATTCGGAAACAAAATAACCAGAAATGTATCAGAATCGGCCAATGTGCGCCGAACAGAAATGTGTGAAATCCAATAGCTCCACGGCTCCGAACTTCCGTGGAAAAGCCGGTAAGCCATAGTATCACAATCCAGCCATTCGCTGTTTCTCCTGTTTTAAATCCATCAATACCGCACCCGCTGCAGCAGTCAATATCAGACAATACTGCAGGCTCAATCTGTATCACCTCCTGCTGTTCTGTTTGATTGTGACGTCATTATAGCCGTCGTATTTTTGTTTGTCCAGCGTTTTTCGACAAGTTTTTCGGATTTGTGAATTGCTGACAAATGGCCGTAAAAAAATTTGATGAGATTTTTTTCCACCGGCGTGAAAGATTTCGGTTCTTTATTTTTCCTTTCATTATTTAAGAAAAAAATGTGTACAAATTCAATACTAAAGTTTTGTAATCTCTTTTTCTCCCTGCTTCATCAAAAGCCGCCCGAAACGGATTGATCCAGAGCCCCGAACGCAGAAATACCCGAAAGACTGCTCCGGTGTTTCTGCAGTCTTCCGGGTATTTTTCTGTTTTCTTGTAACAGTTCAGCCCGCTGAACTGTTACGTTTTCTTTCAATTATCTCGGCCAGCGCTCTTTTCTCTCCATCAGCGCTTCAAAGGGTCGATGGGGCTCTGTCTGATACCAGTAGGCAACACTGGCAAGATCATCCTGCCGCTCGAACAGTCCTCCATGGGAGACTCCTATCTGCTGGATCGTCACCCGGAGATCCTTTTCAAACAGAATCGGATCCGGAAGATGCCAGCGGTAAAAACTTCTCTGAGGAAGATGATCGTCCGTGTGGTAATCGTTATGAACCCTCGTGTCATGGCAGGAATAATAGGGATAGCCGAGAAACGGGGTACAGAAAGTATTTTCCACAGTCTTTCCGTTTTCCTGAGATGCGAAACTCCAGGCTCCTCCAAAGTAATCCTCCATACCGGTTCCACAGATCGTCGGATACTCTGTGTCGCCGTCCAGATAGAATTTCACTTCTCCTTCTCCATACCAGTAGCGTTCCAGAGCCGTCAGCGCAATATAAGTTCCTATATACTGTCCTTTCCCTTTCGCCTGATCCAGAATCACGTAATCCTTTGTCTTTTCTGTCATCCTGCTGCGTCTCCATTGGGCATGAAAATATCCCATATCCTCCGGCAGAGAATGTTTCAGGCAGTAATCAATCTGATAGAAGAACGCCGGGATATCCTCATCGCACTGATTTTCCAGCGTAATCCGCGCGCTTCTCCGGAACGGCATGGAAAAGTAGCAGTTAAATCCGCGGGTCGGATTTACCACGACAGGAAGAGAATTCACCGTATATGCCTCTCCGAATCCGCAGCAGAAAAAGTCTCCCAGCGGTGTTTCCACCGAGGGTTCTGTTTCGCCGTCCCAGTACATTCTCAGGACAAGATCCCTGAGAACGTATCGGTTTCTGTCGCTGACCTTGTCCGTGACGGTCATCCAGATATGGCGAATAATCCCCGTCCCTTCTATTTGCGCCAGCATCACCGTTTCATGGGCATGCACACAGGGAATACAGGGCGAGCCTTTCCTCGACGGTCCGAGTACACTCGCCGCCATTCCTCCCTTTCCTTTTTCTCCCGTTCGATTCTCCCAGTTAATGCTGCGCGAATATCCCTCCTGCAACCGGGCTGCCTGATCCATATCCCAATACATTTTATTCCTCCCATATGTATTCCTGACCGTTCATCCACTGAACTGTCGCCTGTATCCTGCTATTCTCCGGCGATCTCCACATCCCATACACGGATGCTGCCTTCCGAGACAAACCATCCGAGTCTCTTTCCTGATTCGTTATACATGCGAAATCCAAAAGCAACATCCTTATTTACATATAATACCGCAAGAGAATCCTGAATGTACAGTTCCAGTTCATATTCTTTTCCGGCCACCAGCTGCAGAGGCCGTTCCATTTCCACTGCATAGGGGAACATCTGTCCACCCTGTTCATACATGCGGAGTCCGGAGCGGAATTCAATTCTCTGAAAGTTCGGCTCGAACATCAGATAGTAGCCTTTGTCAAAGTTCTCATCCACATGGAGTGCCATGCCAAAACGCGTCGGTTCTCCCTCATAGCAGATTTTCGCTCTGACTACCCCCTGACGGGGAAGGCGGTCACACAGCGCAGCTCCATAACCGTCCGGAGAACTGCAGAGCGCCTTCTCGTCCCGGCGGCTCCATTGTCCTGTAAGAAATTCCCAGGAAGTCTTTTCACCCTGTCCATATGCTTCCGCCACACTATCCACAGGGCAGACTCCAAGCGTACCGTCCTCATGTTGGATCAGTTTATGGACAACGATAGATCCTCCCCAGTTCCATGAGCAGTAATCCTTTCCAAAATCCTTTCCCGGATCAAATCCCCAGCCGTTTTCTCCGCGGGTAGGATTCCACCCATAGACATATCGGTTCGTACCGTCACTTCCTGTTTTTGCAGCATAAAACGCTCTTCCGTCGAAGGTGTCTACCGCCGGTCGGATCCATGGGCCATTGAGACTTTTACTCATACGATAGTAGGTACAAAAACCATCTGTGTAGTTGGAATACACAAGATAATACCAGTCTCCCATCCGAAAAAGATCCGGGCATTCATTCGCCGCCTGGTGAGTTCTCGGCGCATAAAGGGGTTTTCTGTATTCCCAGCGGGAAAGATCGTCCGAAACGCAGAGTGCAACGCACCCATTTCGTTCTGTCACGCTGTTTTCCCTCGCGGCAAGCAGCATCCACCATTTTTTCTCTTCCGGATTCCAGAATACAAACGGATCCCGCCAGTCGGACATCCGGTAAATTTCTCCGTCAGGTCCGAATCTGTCCTCCGGAATATCTTCCCAATGTGTCAGATCGTCACTGACCGCATGTCGCGCCCACTGCGCCGGCGGATCCTGATCAAAGGTACAGTAAAACATATGGTAGGTTCCATTTACTTTGATCACAGAACCTGTTCCGCCGCAAATGTTGACAGGCACTTCCTGATACGTCCTGTTATCCGCAGTCGTAATTTTATGCCATCCGTGAACCACCAGATCTCCCGGAGCGTCAGGATTCCAGTTTTTCAGATAGTAGTTGTCAAACTGTTTTGTCTCCTCATTGTAAAACGGAATGACGTCTCCCGTCTTTGCATATTTCGGTGTATAAAACAGATCCATAGATGATGAAGCCTCCTTTACTATTCCTGAGATGCGGCATCTGTCCCCGACGATGTGGATTCTGCTGCAGATGTTGTCTCCGCCGATGCGGATTCTGCCGCAGACGTCTGTCCTCCTGCTTCCGCATAATTGGTCAGCTCATAGAACATGTCAAAGCCTTTCTGCTTCAGTTCCAGCAGTTCCTGAAGTCCCATGTCATCCAGCTTTTTCAGATATGCATTCCACTCGTCATCAGAGATTCCATTTTTTACAATATCCGCTTTTGTCTGCTCTGCATACGTTTTCAGATCTGTCTCAATTTCTGAAATTCTGGTGATATCCTCCTGTTCCATAAAGGCTGCCGGATAATTATAATCACTGCTGATGTACGGAGAGTAGATGTTCTTAACAGTATCAAATCTCATCGCGTCGGAATCCAGCATCCGGTCTACATATACTCCATAGTAATCGGAAAGAATCGCAAAGGTGTCATACAGATTCTGGTCGCCGCGCACTTTGCTGTCAGAAGCGCCTTCGTCCGTCCAGTGCAGCATACCGTCTTCGTCCATAGTAAACACGTTGGTATAGTTTTCATCATCATAAGTTCCGTAGCAGTTCTGAATCGACATGGACGGCTCAAAATACTGGTCCAGATATGCGCAGACTACCGAAGGATTGTCGCATGCGCTGGTGACTGCAGTTACACCCATGTCGAAGCTGTAATAATTCTGACGGGGTACATTAACTGTTCCGTCCGGTCCCGCTAACGGCAGAAGGGCCTGATACTCATCGGTATAATCGCCTGCTGACTCTCTCGCCCACTCATAGAAAAGGCCAACTCGTCCTGACGCCAGTTTTGCAGAGTAAGTGGAAGCATCCTGAGAGAAAATTTCCGGGTCGATCAGTCCTTCTCCATATAATCCATGAAGCCACTCCAGGCCTTCACGCGCCTCCTCAGACGCCAGAGAATAGTAGACCTCTTTGTCATTTGTCACCATATAGTGATCCATATTGTCTCCGCAGCCAAAAGAACCAAGTGTTACACCAGGATCCTGATTTACCTGATTGATACGGAAAGACATGGGAATTACGTCTCCGCTTTCCGGTTTGATATTTTCCGCAAATGCCTTCAGTACCGCTTCAAGTTCATCTGTGGTTGTCGGCATTTCCAGATTCAGTTCCTCCAGCCAGCTGACATTAATATACGGAATCGCACCGATTACATTAATATTCTCTTTACTGTTTTTTGACCATTCATTGATAAACGGCAGAGTGTAAATATGTCCGTCTGCAGCGGTAATCGCAGCTTTGACTTCGGGTCTCTGCTCCAGAACTTTTGTCAGATTCGGCATATTGGTCTCAATATAATCTTCAAGGGGAATAAACACTCCCTTTCTCGCATAGCCGAGGATATCATACGGCTTAATGTACATTTTCGTCACTACGTCCGGCATGTCGCTCTTGGAAAGCGCGAGTTTGAATTTGTCATCAAACTGCTCATCCGGGATAACCTGCCAGTCAACCGTAACATTGGTTGCATCCTCCATCCGCTGTACCAACGCCTTTTTGCTGAAATCCTGCTCTGAATCCGAAGCCGCTCTGGTCATCATAGAAAACTCATAGTTTTCTTCCAGCGGAAATGCAACCTCTTCCGCCTGTGCTTCCGAAGTACTGCTCCCGCCGGACGATGCGTCTGACTGTCCGCAGCCGGCAAACGTACCCGTCATAATGGATGCCGCGCAGACAATTCCCATCAGCTTTCGCAATTTTTTCGATTTCATCATTACATGTACCTCCTTTGATTGATTTTAACTTTTTCATTCCGTACTTTCGTACAGAAGATTAACCTTTTACAGAACCGATCATAATACCTTTCTCAAAATATTTAGAGAAGAACGGATACATCAGAAGCAGCGGCACACTGGAAATTACAATCGTGGAATATTTCAGAAGATCGGCCAGTTTCGCCGTTTCTGCCATTTTTTCCATATCGGCAATCAGGTTCGGATTGATCTGATTCTGCACCAGTATTGCACGGATCACCAGCTGCAGCGGCTGCATATCCTGTTTATCCAGATAAATCATTGCGTCAAAATACGAGTTCCACATAGCCACAAACTGATACAGGCAAAGTACTGCAAGGATCGGCTTGCAGACCGGCATAAGAACCTTAAAGAAGTACTGCATGTCACTGGCGCCGTCCACGGCAGCCGCTTCTCTCAGTTCTCCCGGAACCGTTTTATAATAGGATCTCGCCAATATCAGATTCCACACATTCGCTGCACCCGGAAGCAGAATCGCCCAGATTGTGTTAATCAGGTCCAGCTGATCCATCAGAAGATATGTAGGCATCAGACCGCCGCCGAAAAACATCGTAAACACAAAGAAGGCATTAAAAAACTTCCTTCCCATAAAATCTTCCCGCGACATGGGATACGCGGCAAACATGGTGATCACCACAGAAATGGCCGTAAAAGCGATCGAATAGAAAAAGGAATTTGCAAAACCTCTCCATATATTCTCGTCCTGAAAAACTCTTTCATAACCTTCCAGCGTCCAATGGCTGATATCAAAAGTAACTCCTACACTGCTTCTTGTCGCCGGATCCATGATCGAGCACAATAAAATATAAATAATAGGTATGATGATCAGAAGAAGAAAGATCGCCAGCAAAAGATTTCCGATTACTGTTATCACATGATCCTGTGTAAAAATTTTCTTTTTCTGTCTTACCTTCATGGTCGTTGCTGCCATTTTTTCCTCCTTCCTGACGCATCCGCTGCGTCGCCAAGACAGATTTGGAAGTAAACCTCTGGGATTTTTCTCCCTCTTTACAAACCTTCACCCTCATTCAGCTTTTTCACAATCATATTAACAGCAATCAACAGAATCAGATTAATCACGGAGTTAAACAATCCAACTGCCGTAGAATATCCATAATCTCCCATTTCAAGTCCAAGACGATATACATACGTCGGAATGATATCGCTTGTCACCTTATTCAGATCCGTCTGCATGGCGTATACTTTCTCGAATCCGATACTCATAATATTTCCTGCCGAAAGAATAAACTGGATAACAATTACAGGCTTCAACGCAGGGAGTTCAACATGGCGTATCTGTTGAAGAATCGTGGCTCCATCAATCTTCGCTGCATCGATCAGTTCCTGGCTGACGCCGGACAACGTCGCGGTATAAATAATAGACGCCCATCCTGCTCCCTGCCAGATGCCGCTTCCGATATACAATGTCCGGAACCAGGAAGGTTCTGACATAAAATCAATGGTAGTTCCGAGAATTGAATTAATCGGACCCACCGAAGAAAAAAACAAACGTATCATACCGGCCAGAACGATTGTCGATATGAAATACGGCAGGTAGACAATCAGCTGCGCTTTCCTTCTCAAACCGGCGCGGGAAATCCGGTTCAGCAAGAGGGCAAGGATAATCGGAGGGAAAAAGCTCCAGATCAGGTTATATCCGCTAAGCTTTAACGTATTCAGAAAAAGTCTTCCGAACTCCGTAGAGGAGAACAAACGCTTAAAATTATAAAGGCCAATCCACTGGCTTCCAAAGTATCCCTGCAGCGGACTGTACTCTTCAAATGCAATAATAATTCCGAACATCGGGAGATACTTAAAAATCAATGTCAGCAAAAAGGCCGGCATTAAAAAGATCAGATACAGCTGCCAGTTCTTTTTTACATATTTTCCAAATCTGTAAAAATATGGCGCCTGCTTTTTTCTGTCTTTCACCGTAAGTTGCTTCATATTTTCACCTCCGAAAATTAACAGATGTTAATTTTATGTATTTAACATTTGTTTGTTTTGTTTGGCCTAATTTTACTTCTTTTATAAACTAATGTCAACGCTTTTTATCATTTTTGCTTATTTTAATAAATTATCATGATATATTTTGGCGATTATTGCCAATGCTCATCTTTTCTCTTTTTCTGCTTTTTAACATTTGTTAATTTTTCTGGAAATATTAATCTTTTAGACATTGTACGACATCCGAATCCATGATATAATCATACTGTCTCAGGCGGTTCTTACTGCCGGAGGAAACATGATAAAGAGGTAACTTATCGAGGAAACATGATAAAGAGGTAACTTATCTATGGAAAAAAAGAGAGTCCTTGTTCAGGATATCGCAGATTCCCTTAATCTTTCCCGTACAACGGTATCCAAGGTATTGAACGGAAACGCCGGCGTTTCTGCAAAAACCCGAGATCGTGTATTAAAAAAAGCCGTGGAACTGAATTATAAACATATATCCGATTTTTCCAAATCGCCTATATTTTCTGTCAAACAGGAATCTTCCGATCCAATCAACGGCAATATTGCATTGTTATATCACAAATTTCCCGATAAGCAACATTCCGGTTCTTCCGTTCTGACTGTGGTTGAAAAAAATATCAGCCGTCAGGGATATACCCTGTCCTTATATTCCATTTCCGATCAGGATCTTTTACAGTGCAGACTTCCGGGCACTTTACAGCTGAATTTCGTCGACGCCATATTCTGCATTGAGGTTTTTGACAAAAAATACTGTCAGATGCTGAGCGAACTGAATAAACCGACATTATTTCTTGATTCCTATCCGAATATCAGCGAAGACCATCTTTCTGTGGATCTGCTAATTTCAGAAAGTAAAAATACACTGGCAGCAATGGTACGATCCCTGATCCGTCAATATCACCTGAAAAGCGTTGGGTTTGTCGGGGCATTTACACATTGCTTTTCTTTTCATGAACGTTGGCTCGGATTCTGCATGGCACTTTACGCATGCGGTCTCACGGTAGACAGTTCCCTGTGCATTACAGAACAGGACGATGCAAAATACTGGGATTCCGCGTGGATGATGCAGACGCTTCGCCAGATGAAACCACTTCCGGAACTTTTTGTCTGCGCAAACGATGCACTGGCCATTCAGCTGATTTCATGCCTGAAAAGAATGCAGCTTTCTGTGCCGGAGGATATTCTGGTGACGGGTTTTGACAATTCCCCTGCCTCCTGCGTGGTAGGCCCGTCGCTTACAACGATTGATTGTCACAATGAAGAATTAGGGATTATTGCAGCAAAACAATTAACAGACCGGATCCAGAACCCGGATCTGCCCTATACAGAAACTTTTATTCAATCGGAAATTCTTTACAGGGATTCTACAAACCGCCGAAAATAATACTGACAAAAACGGGATTTTTGCCCCCGGAGACAAAAGGATACTATCAGCTTAAGCTGTATATCCTGTTTGTCCCAGGAGTGAAAAATCCCGTTTTTTATCAGTGATTATCTCTTTATTCTTTCACTGCAAAATTGCTGTATCCGCCCGACCAACTCTCTGCGGATTCTCCAGAGGCATCGTCAGCATCGCTCCGATCCGTTATCCCCGGCCCTATCCTGTTCCCGGTCACTGCAATCAGATATATTTCTGCCATCTCATACCTCAATTCTCATAATTCTCTGGCCGATCCCCAGAGCCGCCAGATAGATGCCCAGACATACCGTCATCACGGACACGCCCAGAAGATTACCGTACAGTACATCCATGAATTCCGGAAAAGAAATCTGAATATACAGGATAATTCCCAGCGGAATCACATTCATAATCGTCTGTTCGTATTTTCTGGATGCGATACTGCTGGCAATTTCCCGTTCCGTATCGATTTTCCCGCTGAGAATCCTCCACGTATTTTTCAACACCGCCTCCATATTCCCTCCGGTTCGCTTGGAAATCGTCAGCACATTGGCAAACATCCGGATATCCTCCAGACCGCTGCGCGCCGCCAGATCCATAAACAGCTGCTCCACCGGGATGCTGAGCGCAATCTGGTTTTTCATGAATTTCAGTTCTCTTACCAGAACATCTTTCTCGCCGTAAGTCTGCCGGAGATCCCGGTAGGCTTCCCGCACGGCATTTTCCAGAGAATATCCGGCACATACGGCGAACTGCATGGCCGCGGTCAGATCCCGGAAGTGGTAGTAGAGTTCCTGTTTCCTCTTCAGCGCTGCCTGCTTTTTCCTTCTTCTGATCCAGAACCAGGCAAGGGGCAGCCAGAGGACGGAGGCGGCCGCCGACCGGTAAAACAGGAGATTCAGCCCTGCTGCAATTCCGATACTTTCCAGAACCCATCGGAAAATCTCCCTCCTCTCCGGACAATAGGTTTCATAATCCGCCTTCAGCTCCGGAGACGTTCCAGCTTTTTTCTGTTTTTTATTGTTCCACATGGCATCAGTCCTTTCCTCGGTTCCCACTGAAACAGCGGATGGATTCCAATCGTTCCGTCACAGATCCCGTCGATTTCCGAAATCTCCTCCACGTGTCTTTTCCCGTCCACGTCTCGCTCCAGATGCACAAGAATCTCAATTCCGGAGACAATCTGCCTGCGGATGGCTTCCGGCGGAAGCTCCATTCCCATCAGGACCATAGCCTCCAGCCGCCCGATCATATCTTTTGTGCTGTTTGCATGCGCCGTTCCCAGCGAACCGCTGTGCCCTGTATTGAGCGCCTGAAGGAAATCCCAGGCCTCTGCTCCTCTGACTTCTCCGATAATAATCCGTGACGGCCGCATCCGCAGTGAAGTGCGGATCAGTTCCCGGATCGTAATACTCTGCTGCCCCTCAAGATGCGTCTCCCTGGCCTCCAGGCGCACAAGGTTCTCGATCCCCTGAATCTGGAGCTCCGCGTTATCTTCAATAGTGATAATCCTTTCCCCCGGAGGAATGCAGGAACTCAGAGCGTTCAGAAATGTGGTTTTTCCGGTGGAGGTTCCGCCGCCTACCAGAATGGAATACCCTGCGCGCACCATATCCTTCAGAAAATCCGCCGCCTCCCGGGAAATGCAGTTCCCGGCAATCAGCTGCGCCATTGTAATCGGGCGCTCCGGGAAACGCCGGATCGTCAGAATCGGTCCGTTCAGCGCGACAGGCCGCAGCACCGCATTCACACGGTCTCCGTTTTCCAGCCTGGCGTCCACGATAGGATTCTGTTCATTGACCACCCGATTGCAGCTTCCTGCGATCTGCTGGATAATATCCTCCAGCTTCTCCCTGGACGTAAACTTCTTCTCATAGTGAAAAATCTTTCCATGCTTTTCCGCAAAAATCGTATCGCAGCCGTTCACCATGATTTCCGTCACCTCCGGGTCATCCAGAAGTTCCTGCAGAACATCAAGCCGCCGCACAGAATAGAACAGTTCCTGGCGCACCTCCAGCTTACGTTTCACCGGAAGTCTCCTGGTGATCTCCTCCTCCAGAATCAGATGGTCAATCAGCTCCAGGATTTTCTCATCCTCAGGCTCCTTGGTAATATCAATCTCTTCCATCAGCAGCGGTCTCAGCGCTTCCGCTTCCTTCATCCGCCATCCTCTCCGCGCAGTATCTTCCTGACGTAATCTCCAAGCTCGCTCCATGCCAGCTCTTCAAACCATGCCTTCCCGCTTTTTCCCGCCGCATAAAAGGGAATTCTGATCTTTTTCATTTTTTCCAGAACAGAAACGGAATCCCACATCTGCAGTGCATTTTCGAACTGTTCCAGTTTAGCCAGAGACATCAGATCCTGACGGATCGGCACATATATTTCCGTACAGTAATCAAGAATCTGGTACAGATCCGTAACCCCGTCGCCCAGATCCAGAATCAGCACCTCATAATTACTGTTCTGTTCCAGCTGGCGGAACAGCCATATCCATTCTTCATATTTTGTTGTCTGAATATCCATCGGGAAAAGAGCCGGCGGCAGGAAATCAAGATTCTGTACCGTCTGAACAAGACTGGCAATCTTATAGACAATGCTGCTGTTTTCCTGCCTGGCGTAATAGAGAATATCGCTGAGCCCTTTGTCAAAATGTATGTCCAGAAGCTGCTCAAATCCGGAATAGCTTTCCAGATTCAGATAAAGCGCCGCGTGATCCCTTCCGAGAATCTGTCCAAGCGTCAGAGCAAACGAAGTCTTCTGCGTTCTCCCGATGGGAGAATAGACGCCGATCACGCGCATATTTTTCTTCACCACTCCGCTCTGCAACCCTGTCACTTCGTTTTCTACTCCGTAACAGGCCATCACCTCACGAATGACCTTGTCTGACGACTGGTACTTGTACACGGCAGGGTACTGGTCCAGATCCGGGCTGTGTACTCCTTCAGACAGTATGATAATCTGACGGACCGGCAGGCTGCGGATCTCTTCATTCATCGCTTTGTCGGAGATCAGCAGAATTTCTATTTCGTGGTTTCTGGCAAAATCTGTCAGGACCTCCGGACTGGTAAACGCCTGAATCTCAAACGGAATATTCTTCTTCTGCATCAGATATTCCATAAAGTTATACGCATATTCAATTTCCGTATCGCAGACCGCAAAAACGTTCTTTTTCTTTGCATGAATCAATAGAAGCCTCCTAACCAGAGCAAAACTGACAGCAGGATGGGAACCGAAAAATGGATGCACTCCATCCCCCACTTCCCGTCGCGATAGGGAACCGGAACCACAGCTTTACCCTGTAATTTTGGTAAAATATAATGTTTGAAATAAGTGGTGAATTTTAAAAGACGTTGACGAATGTTTCCGCAGATAAGTAAAATGCCCGCAGATAGAATCGCACCAAAGATAAACGACAGACAAATACATTTTAAGATTGCCGCAGGGCCAAGAAAGCCTCCGAGAGCAGAAAGCAATTTGATATCACCTGCCCCGATCATCCGGAAACAGAATAACCAGAAAAGTGTAAGAATCGGCAGAAGTGCGCCGGTCAGAAATGTAAGAAAACCGACAGCGCCGCGGCTCATTCCCCCGGCGGCAAAACCGGCGAGCCATAATATCACAATCCAGCCATTTGCTATTTCTCCTGTTTTCAAATCCATCAATACCGCACCCGCTGCAGCCGTCAGCACCAGACAATGCTGCAGGTTCAATTCGTATCACCTCCCGCTGTTTCTGTTTGACTGTGACGTCATTATAAGCGTCGGTTTCCGGTTTGTCCAGCATTTTTCCGCAAGTTTTTCCGATTTGTGAATTGCCGACAAACGGCCGGAAAATATTTGATGAGATATTTTGTCTCTGGGGATGAAAGGTTTCGTTGTTTTTCTGCCCCTTTCACTTTTTCAGCGAAAAGATATCCAAAATTCGGCGCGAAAATTTTGTTTTGCATCCTTTCCATTTCACCACAAAGACAATCTCCTTTTGAGTTCTCTCCCTCCTGCGGCAGCCGTCATTACGACGGCTGCAGACCTGTTCCGCAGTAATTTTTTGCTGTTGCAATTTTCATCCTCCCCCATTACAATGAAAAGTAGTTTTACAGTTACAGGTTTACGATTCGCAGGAGTGTATACATGAATGAAAAAAGTGTGACGACAATCACCTTAAAGAAAATCAATAAAAGAAATGTTTACCGGTATATTTACAGAAATCGTCTTGCCTCCAAGCTTCAGATCGTGCAGGATCTTCATATGGGCCTTTCCACCGTCAGCCAGAATCTGAACGTTCTGGAGGAAGAAGGACTCATCGAGCGGAAAGGTTCCTTTGATTCTACCGGAGGCCGCAAAGCCCAGGCGATCCGGATCGTTCCGGACAAAAAAATTTCCATCGGCCTGGGAATTCTCAAACAGATGTATCATATCGTGGCTGTGGATCTGTATGGGGAAACACTGTGCAGAAAAACCATAGCGACGCCATACAGCAATACGGAAGAATACTACCGCCAGGTCGCTGAGAACACAGAAGCCTTTCTCCACAGTTTTCCGGATTCCAAAGACAGGGTTCTCGGCGTTGCCGTCGCCACACAGGGAATTATTTCCCCTGACGGATCGTCTGTCACCTACGGCGCGATCATGAACAATAAGGATATGAAACTGTCGGATTTTTCCTCAAGACTTTCCTACCCCTGCCGCCTGGAACACGACTCCAAAGCGGCGGCATACCTGGAATGGTGGAACCACAGGGAACTGGACAACGCCATCGTTCTGCTCCTGAATCATAACCTTGGCGGCGCTGTGATCACCAACGGAAAAGTACACCAGGGCGTGTCCATGCACAGCGGAACTATCGAGCATATGTGCATTCATTCCGACGGTCCTCTGTGCTACTGCGGAAATCGCGGCTGTCTGGAAACCTACTGCTCCGCCAACACGCTGGAAACGGCTGCCCGGATGCCTGCCAGTGAATTTTTCACGCTTCTGCGCGGCCAAAGACAGCCAGGCCTTGTTTCGCTCTGGAACGATTATCTGGACCACCTGGCCTTCGCAATGCGGAATCTGAATATGATCATCGATGCGCCGGTCATTATCAGCGGTTATCTGGCGCCGTATTTTACGGAGGAAGATATATCCCGTCTGCTGCAGCGCATCAACGCCAGCAGTCCGTTTCCGATGCAGAGGGAACAGATTGTGCTTGGCACCCACGGACAGTATACTCCGGCCATAGGCGCCGCGCTTTATTATGTTGAGGAATTTATCCAGTCCATCTGAGCCGCAGGAACGGCACAGGCATCACAGCTCAGTCATGTCTGTGCATTCCCTGCACAGATATAAGAAAGCATGGCGCCTGCGCGCATCCGCCTGGCTCATTCCCCGCAGGAATAATTAATCTGAAAGCTCCCGTCCTTTTCGATTACACTCTCCACTGTCTCGAATCCCCCGGTGAAAAACAGAATCCGGTACCGGTCTTCCTCTCTGCGGAAGTGAACTTCGCATTTCAGTTCTTCGAGACGCAGGCGCCAGTCTTCCCGGATCTGTCTCAGCTGCAGAAGAATTTCATCTTCCGTATCATACTGTCTCTGCCGGGGCATTCCGGCGTAATGCAGATACAGGTGGCTTTCCTCACACGGATTCGTACAGTAGCTCTCCCGGAAGAGACTTCCGCACATCATATAGACGGCGTAACCTGTGGCCAGTTGTCTGTTATACCCTTTTTCACTTTTTGAATATGCGTTCATATGCTTTCTCCTTTCGTTTCTGAACGGTCCCTGTCTTTGTCACACAGGGAATTTTCCAGTGACTGTTGAGATGATCCTCAGAAGTCTGCCTTGCCGGACTTCTGCAATGCGTCCTGTTTCTGTTTCTGAAAGCACAAAAAAACCGGTCAATACAGAAATGGACAGACTTTCAGCTTAACCCGCTGATCATCTTCTAACATTCCTTTTTGACCGATATATGAACAATTCCATATTCGTTTTTTTCAGTATACCACACATTTCCACCTGAAACAAGAATTTTTTCGTCAGATCAGACAGATTTTTGTAACAGTTCAGCTGGAACTGTTACAGATTTTTTATCTGAATTTTCCTCATGTTATGTCTGATTTTCACTGCAAAAAAGAAGCAAACAGGCGTCTTGACTGTACAGAGGAAATAGTGTATGATGAGCCCGAAAGCAGTCAGAAGATCAACCTCCGGCTGCGGCAGATTTCACCCGCAGCCAGACAGCGACTTTTCTGGCCTTTGCGGAAACGAAAGAAAATACAGTAACTAATTAAGGAGGATATGTGCATGCAAATTTATGTGGATGCAAATGCAGGCCGTGACGGCAACGGTTCAAAGGAAATGCCGTTTAAGCACATCAATGACGCGGCGCAGGCTGCGCAGCCGGGCGACGAAGTCCTGGTTGCCCCGGGCGTATACCGGGAATATGTAAACCCTAAGAATGCCGGTACAGAAGACGCAAGAATCGTATACCGCAGCACAGAGCCACTGGGCGCGGTGATCACCGGAGCGGAAGAGGTAAAAAGCTGGAAACCTTATCAGGGAAATGTCTGGGTGTGCAGAATCGACAATTCTGTGTTCGGCAGTTACAATCCATATACCACCTACGTATACGGAGACTGGTATTTCGCAGGCCGCAGCAAACATACCGGCGCGGTTTATCTGAATGACAAAATGATGTATGAAGCGGAAAGTCTTGACGCCTGCATCAAAGGCGAAGTCTATGAATGCTCCTGGGAACCGGAGGCATCCGTCTATAAATGGTTCGCCGAGCAGGACGGCAGCGAGACGGTGATCTACGCAAATTTCCAGGGAAAAAATCCCAACTGTGAGAAAGTGGAAATCAATGTGCGCAGGGAATGTTTCATGCCCTCGGAAACCGGCGTCGGCTACATCACGGTCAGCGGTTTTCAGATCTGCAAGGCAGCAACCACCTGGGCGCCGCCGGCCGCTTACCAGGACGGCATGATTGGTCCTCACTGGTCCAAAGGCTGGATCATCGAAGACTGTGAGATCAGCAACAGCAAATGCGCCGGCATCTCTCTCGGTAAATATCTGGACCCCGACAACGACCATTACTTTACATACAAGCACGTAAAGAGCCCCACGCAGATGGAGCGCGACGCCGTATGCCGCGGCCAGTATCACGGATGGCTGAAGGAAAAGGTCGGCAGCCATATCATCCGCCGCTGCAACATCCATAACTGCGAACAGGGCGGCATCATCGGCCGTATGGGCGGCGTTTTCTCTATCATTGAGGACAACCATATCCACCACATCAACAATATGATGGAGCTGGGCGGGGCTGAGATCGCAGGCATCAAAATGCATGCGGCAATCGACGTCACTTACCGCCGCAATTATATCCACCACTGTACCATGGGCATCTGGTGCGACTGGGAGGCGCAGGGCACCCGCATTACCCAGAACCTGTTTCATGACAACCAGAAGCCGGCGTTCGCCAAACAGCTGAAGGGTGGAATAATGAGCCAGGATATTTTTGTGGAAGTCGGACACGGTCCAACACTGATCGACAACAATATCCTCCTGTCGGACGCATCTCTGCGCATGGCGACGGAAGGCGTCGCAATGGTACACAACCTGATCTGCGGAGCCCTCACCTGCGTCGGCGACGGCACAAGCCCGCGCTACACGCCGTATCATATTCCTCACCGCACGGAAGTAATGGGATTTATGACCATTCTGCATGGGGATGACCGTTTCTACAACAACATTTTTGTACAGAAATGGCCCGCAAATCCGTTTGTGACTCTGCAGGACAGCTCTGAGGGGACCGATGAGGAAAACCGTGAGGTCGGCACACATGTGCTGGACGATTATCCCACCTACGAAGAATGGATTCAGATGTTTGACATGGACACAGATACCCCCGATATGTCCAAACTGGATCCGGCCCACAACCATAAGCTCCCTGTGTGGGTGAAGGGCAACGCTTATTTCAACGGCGCAAAAGCATGGAAAAAGGAATCCGGTCCTCTGGTTGACACGGAACATGAAGTGACCGTGAATATTACTTTCAGAGACGGAAAACCGGTTCTGTCCACTAACCTGTATGAATTCCTGGGCGATTTCTCTGTCGGCATGGTCAACAGCGATATCCTCGGCTGTGCGTTCGAGCCGGAAGAGCGGTTCGAAAATCCGGACGGAACGGAAATTGTCTTTGACAGAGATTATTTCGGAGGGCACCGGGGAATCCAGGTGATCCCGGGACCATTCGCCTCTGCTGAGGACGCGGAAAAAGCACTCTGGTAACTATGGAGCGCCCCGGGCACAACCCCGGAAACGCTCCCGCAGGAAGGCAGAAACTTTCTACAGCAGTTATTACAGCAAAAGATTCCGCCGGGAAACAAAAAACCGAAGGGCCGTGAACCCTTCGGTTTTTTGCGCACGTCGGCTTTCAGACGCGTCCTCGTATCACCCTCTTTAAATATCCATATGTTTCGCCGGCCTGTTTTCCCGCCAGCACAGGTGTAAAAGCGCAGCCCGCTACGCCTGCGCTTTTACATCTGCACTCTCAAAAAAACATTCTCAGCGAAACAATATATCATTTAAAGTAGCTTATACTAGTTTTTCTTCCCACTCTTTCACTTTAAATCCTGTCAGTGCAAAATCATCGCCGATGACCAGAGGCCGTTTTACCAGCATCCCATCGGACGCCAGAAGTTCCAGCTTCTCCTCATCGCTCATCTGCGGCAGTCTGTCCTTCAGGCCAAGTTCCCGGTACTTCATCCCGCTGGTGTTGAAAAACTTCTTCAATTCCATCCCGCTTTTCTGCTGCCATTCTTTCAGCTCAGAAACGGTAGGGTTCTGGTCCCTGATATGGCGGTCTTCATAAGAGACCCCATGCTCATCCAGCCACTTTTTTGCCTTTTTGCAGGTACTGCATGTGGGATATTCCAAAAATAACATAGCTTCCTCTCTCCTCCATTTTTCCCATATAGGTTGCGATAACCAATCACTGCTCTTCCACTTCCACTGCAAAGTCTCCGTACTCTGCCCCGCTGACTCTGCACAGATCTTCCGGAGACAGAATCAGTGTCGTTCCGATCCGGCCTCCACTGACATAAATCCTGTCATACTGCTCCGCCGACTGTTCTATGACCGTCGGGAACCGCTTTTTCATACCGATGGGACTGCAGCCGCCCCGCACATAGCCGGTAACCGCCGTGATCTCCTTTACATGGATCATTTCCACTGATTTCTCCCCGACTGTCCGGGCAGCTTTTTTCAGATCCACTTCCTTCGCAATGGGAAGAACAAAAACATAATACTGTCCGCTTTTTCCTTTCGCCACCAGTGTTTTGAACGACTGCTCCACCGGCGCCCCGGTAAGCTCTGCACTGTGCATTCCGTCAATAAATTCGCCGCACTCATACTGGAGCACCTGGTAGGAAACTTTCTCCCGATCCAGGATTCTCATGGCATTGGTTTTAATCTCTTTTTCCTTGCTCACGTTTTCTGCGTCCTTCCTTTCCGCTGTTTCCGTCCATTCTCAACGCGGCAGATTCTGACCTTCTTTTGCGTTAATCTGTTTTTTCAGCTGCTTCAGTTCTTTCTTCAGCTCTATATTCTTTTCCTTCAGACGAACCACCGCATCTCCGGCCTCCTCAGGCTTCACGCTCAGGAGCTGAGCGATGCCCACAATATTGCTGTGTTTCACCATATAATCGCGGAACGCAGTCTCCCCGCAGAGCATGGAAACACGCACGCCGCCTTTGTAATTCTGAACGCCGAGAATCTTGATCAGACGGATTTCTCCAGTCCGGGAAACGTGCGTGCCGCAGCAGGCACAGCAGTCATAACCTTCCACGCTGACCAGACGCACCTGTCCCTCTATCTCCTTTTTGCTCCTGTAATCGATCTGTTTCAGTTCCTCGCCGGAAGGGTATGAGGCAGTAACCGGAACATTTTTAAGAACCGCTTCATTGGCTTCCATCTCCACATCAAACAGCTGCTCTTTCGTCAGCACGCCGTCGAAATCCACAGTGACCGCTTCACTTCCCATATGGAAGCCTACGTTATGATATCCGTAGATCCGGGAAACGATTCCCGATACAATATGTTCCCCGGTATGGTTCTGCATATTGGTAAAACGTCGTTCAAAATCAATCTTTCCCACCACTTCTGTTCCCGGCTCCAGCAGTTCACTCACCGTATGCCAGATCGTTCCGTCAATTTCCTGCACGTCAAGAACCCTTGCATCCCCAAGCGTTCCTCTGTCTGCCGGCTGTCCGCCGCCCTCGGGATAGAAGGCCGTCTGGTTTAATGTAACTTTGAAAATACCTGTCTCGCTGACGCATTTTTCCACTGTCGCTGTAAATTCACCGAGATATGCGTCGGCCTCATATAATTTTATCGTACTCATAAGATACCTCCGGTTTCAATCTGTAATGCATTGACCGAACCCGCCAGAGTTCAAACCCTGAGCGTCTCCTGTCATTCGTAACAGTTCAGCCATCTGAACTGTTACTGTCATTCTGCAGCCGTTCGGCCAGACGGAACGGCTGCGGCATTTTCATATACAGTTTACTACAAGGTTTTCTCAGTGTAAAGAGGCGTACCTTCCTCCGATTCTGCCAGCGAGAACACTTCAGCCAGCTGAACTGTTACTGCCCATGGGAACTATTCAGCCGTCTGAACGGCTCCTGCGGCGCTGCTTCCGGTCCTTCCCGAACAGGATAAAAAGGAGCGCGGAAATCCCCATCATCCACGGATAGTACAGATAGGGCATAATCTCAAACGGCGCTGCAGACACAGCCTGGGCAGCCAGCAAAAGCTGAGCCCCGTAAGGCAGTAGCCCTTGCCCCACAGACGCGAAAATATCCAGCAATGAAGCGGTTCTCTTTGGATCGATCTCATATTCCCGGGCTACCTCCTTCGCAATCGGCCCCGCAATGACGATCGCCACTGTGTTGTTGGCAGTCGCCATGTCCACCAGCAGCGTCAGAACAGCAATTCCGATCTGAGCTCCCTTCTGTCCGCGGATTCTTTTCCTGATAACGAAAAGAATATAGTCGATCCCTCCGTATTCCCGCATCAGGGCCACCACACAGGCAACCAGAAGAGAAATCACAGTGATATCGTACATTCCCGTCACTCCATCTCCGACAGAAGTGAAGATTTCAAAGACTCCGATCTCTCCCGTCACGGTTCCGATCACCAGGGAGAGAACCGTTCCGCCGATCAGAACGGCGAATACATTGATCCCGACCAGCGCGCCGGCCAGTACCGCCATATACGGAACAATCTTCAGCAGACTGTATTCCAGATCGCCTTCTATTACATATTCCGCCCGCCGGGTGATCAGAAAGAAGATCAGAAGCGCCGCCACAGCCGCAGGGAAAACAATCAGAAAATTCGCCTTGAATTTATCTTTCATATTGCAGCCCTGGGTCTTGACTGCCGCAATGGTTGTATCGGAAATCATCGACAGGTTATCGCCGAACATCGCGCCGCAGACTACGGCGCCGATACAAAGGGCAGGGGAAAATCCAGTCTTATCGCTGATTCCGGCCGCAACAGGCGCCAGAGCCGCGATGGTTCCCATACTGGTTCCCATCGACAGGGAGATAAAACAGCCAATCAGCATCAGGCCCATGACCGCCACAGAAGACGGCAGGATGGAAAGACAGAAATTCACCGTACTGTCCACCCCGCCCGCTGCGCGGACCGCGCCGGAAAATCCTCCCGCCGCGAGAAAAATCAGACACATGGTAATGATGTTTTCATCTCCGACTCCTTTTGCAATCACTTTTACTTTTTCATCAAATTTCAGCGAAGGGTTCTGGAGAAACGCAACGGTCAGGGCAATCAGAAACCCTACCACCGCGGGCATAGCATTGAAATTCCCGCTGACAATCCCCATTCCCAGAAACGAAACCAGAAACACTCCAATGGGAAGCAGTGCTCTTGCTCTTCCTTTTTCCATATTTTTCCTTTCCTCCGGAGGTGCAGATCTCAGGAAAATTCTTCAGGCACGCTCCGAACCGCTTGTCTGCCCCGGCAATTTGCCGGGTTTCCATAACTCTGAACATTATACAGGAGGCCATCTGTTCTGGCAAGGCGATGCATATAAGTTTCTGGTATATTCGTTGCCGTTCAGTCGCAAGTCTGAACGGTAGCAGAACGTTCATAACAGATCAGCCAGCTCAACTGTTACGAGCCTGCAGGCAGTTTTTTTCAAAAACATATTGACGAATCCTGTGTGCTGGTATATCATGAACATATGAACATCCATTCATATGTTCACAACATCAAATATCCCATTACGTTTGAAAAAATGGAGATTGGAGGCTTTATATGAGTCAGCAGCAAACTGCACGTCAGTTAAAAAAGAAAGTTTATATTATTGAAAATCTGGACTGCGCCAACTGTGCGGCGTCCGTGGAACGCCGGCTGAATGCGATGCCGGAAATTGAGGAAGCGATTCTCACGTTTGCGACGAAACAGCTTCGCATCACAGCGGAAAATCCGGATGCACTGCTGGATAAGATCCGTCAGACGGCCGCAGCCGTGGAACCGGAGGTGGAAATCTACCCGAGAACACGTTCCGGAAAAAACGGTTCCGCCCGGGAAAAGGAACGCGGCGTGGAGCACGGGCATGAGCACTGTCACGATGATTCCTGCAACTGCGGCCATACTCATGCACATGAGCACCACCATGACGGTTCCTGCAGCAGTGAACACACCCATGCACACAGTCATGACCACGGCAGCTCCTGCGGCTGCGGCCACACTCATGAGCATGAACATCACCACGGTGACTCCTGCAGCTGCGGCTACACTCACGAGAATGAGCACCACCACAATGCTTCCTGCGGCTGCGGGCAGGAAGCCCTTCAGGAAAACAGCACAGGAGATGTGTCTTCACATTCTGACCGCCGGATCTCCGCTTCCGCAGTCAGAAAAGTTTATACGATCGAAAATCTGGACTGTGCCAACTGCGCGGCAGCAGTGGAGCGAAAGATCGCGGCGATGCCCGAGGTTCAGGAGGTATCGCTCACATTTGCGACCCGTCAGCTGCGCATCACAGCGGAGAATCCGGATGCGCTTCTGGATAAGATCCGCCAGACAGCTGCCGCTGTAGAGCCGGGCGTGGAAATTTATCCCAGAACAGGTTCCGCATCCGCCGGACAGAGCCATGCGGAAGAGACCGGGACGATCCGCGACACCGCGCAGACTCCGACAAAAAAATCCCGTCTCAGCGTGGAAAACAGAAAAGATCTGATCCAGATTCTGATCGGCGCGGTACTTTTTGTCGCTGGAATTCTTCTGAACTCCACGGACCTGGAACTGCTTTCCGCCGTCGTACTGCTTGTCGGCTACGTGCTCCTGGGCGGAAGAATTATTCTCACCGCTGTGAAAAATCTTACCAGAGGCAAGGTATTCGATGAAAACTTCCTGATGAGCCTTGCTACCGTTGCGGCAATCTGTATCGGTGATTTCAAGGAAGCGGTCGGCGTTATGCTGTTCTACCGCGTCGGGGAACTGTTTGAAGAAATCGCTGTGGAGCGGAGCCGTTCCCAGATCATGGACGCTGTGGATATGCGTCCGGAAGTCGTGACAAAAGTCCACGGCAGCCATACCCATGTGATTCCCGCTGAGGATGCGGAAGTCGGAGATATTCTCCAGATCCGTCCCGGGGACCGTATTCCTCTGGACGGAACCGTTGTGGAAGGAGAAAGCCGGATCGACACCTCACCGGTCACCGGGGAACCCGTTCCTGTGGCTGTAAAAGCCGGCGACTCCGTCGTATCCGGATGTGTAAATACTTCCGGTCTGCTGAAAATGCGCGTGGAAAAGATTCTGGACGAATCTATGGTAACCAAAATACTTGATTCCGTGGAGAATGCTGCAGCAAGCAAACCTCAGATCGAACGCTTCATCGCCCGTTTTGCCAGAATTTATACTCCATTTGTGGTCATTCTCGCACTGCTGACCGCCATTGTGCCGTCCCTGTTCACCGGCGACTGGAACCACTGGATTTATACAGCGATCACATTCCTTGTCATCAGCTGCCCCTGCGCACTGGTTCTCAGCGTTCCTCTCGCTTTCTTCTCCGGAATCGGAGCCGGAAGCAAACGTGGAATTCTTTTCAAAGGCGGTATTTCGCTGGAAGCCATGAAAAATATCCGCGCTGTTGTAATGGATAAGACAGGAACAATCACAGAAGGAACATTCACTCTCCAGGAGGCGGTACCCGCCGGCGACACGGATGCAGATACTCTGCTGACCTTGTGTGCATCCTGCGAGCAGAACTCTTCTCATCCTATCGCACATAGCATTCTTGCCGCGGCAGAAGCCAGAAACCTGGCTCTGAAACACCCGTCCACCGTGGAAGAAATTGCCGGGCAGGGAATCCGGGCGGTACTTCCGCAGGGTGAAGTGCTCTGCGGCAACAGGAAACTGATGGATTCCTTCCATGTGAGCGGAGTCACTGCAGACTCCGGCTACGGAACAGAAGTTTTTGCAGCGCTGAATGGAGTTTTCCTCGGGCATCTGGTGATCGCCGACACGATCAAACCTGAGGCTTCGGCAGCTGTCGCTTCCATCCGCTCCAAAGGTATTGTCACTGCAATGCTCACCGGAGACGCGCAGGAAAATGCGGAGGCAGTGGCACAGGCCACAGGAATTGACGAAGTACACGCACGCCTTCTGCCGCAGGAAAAGCTTGAGGCGCTGCAGAACATCCGGGCTGCCCACGGCTCCGTCATGTTCGTCGGAGACGGCATCAACGACGCTCCCGTGCTGGCGGGCGCAGATGTGGGAGCGGCAATGGGCAGCGGCGCAGACGCGGCAATCGAGGCAGCCGACGTAGTGTTTATGACTTCCCGCCTGGACGCGGTTCCGAAATCCCTGGAGATTGCCCATTCTTCCCTGAGAATTGCCCGTCAGAACGTGGTATTTGCACTTGTCATCAAGGCCCTCGTCATGATTCTGGGGCTTGCAGGCTTCGCCAATATGTGGATGGCAGTGTTTGCTGACACCGGTGTCGCAGTGATCTGCGTACTGAATTCCATCCGGATTCTCTATCAGAAAGATTGATACAGCAGAAAACAAATATCCGGTCCGGCAAACCGGCTGCGCAGAAACTGTCGGCAAAAGATCACTTTTCCCGACAGTTTCTGCGGATTTTATAAATTGGGATTTAATATTCTTTCTGTTTCTTTTAGAAAATGGACATACTTTCAACACATTTTTTCCGTATACTATATGACAGATAGTTGATTAACCACTCACTATCTCCCCCCTCATTAGAAAACAGCGGTATACTTCGGTATGCCGCTGTTTTTGTTTTTGTTTCAGGATTCCGATCCCGCAGCAGTCGTCAAAGGAACATACAGGCACGTCCGCCCGGTTCGCTGCCCGCCAGGATAAAAATCTTCCGTAAGTTCACAAAATTCTTCTAACACTTCCCCTTTAAAATTGTGTATGATAATGATATGGTAAATGCCCAGACCTGGCTGAACTGTAACGAAATTATAACATTTCATTTTTTATTGCGGATCGGACGATACAGAGTACAGATGTATGGGTGCGCGTTCGGCAATTGACCGGAACCATTGGAAACGCAGACAAGCAATCCGGTACGGTTATCTGCGATGCGCTGTACAGCAGGTATCATTCCGCAGGAAAGGAGAACAGATATGGTAAATCTGAAAGCGAATCCTTACTGGCTGTCTGATGAGGATATCCAGTGGGTGGAGGAAACCATCGCCGGCATGAGTGACGAGGAAAAGGTCGGACAGCTTTTCTTTCAGCTGACGGCTTCCCATGACGAAGCGTATCTGAAAGAACTGATGGAAAAGTATCACCTGGGCGGCTGCCGCTACAACCCGGCGCCGGGCAAGGCGATTCAGGAACAGAACCGAAAACTTCAGAAATATGCAAAAATACCGGTATTTATTGCCTGCAATACGGAGGCCGGCGGAGACGGCGCCTGCGCAGACGGAACGAAAATCGGCTCCGGCGTAAAAATCGGCGCTACCGGAAACGAAGATTATGCGTACGCGCTGGGAAAAATGTCCAACGAAGAAGCGGCGTCCATCGGCTGCAACATGGCTTTCGCACCGGTATGCGATATCGCCTATAACTGGGAAAATACAGAGATCATCACCCGCGCGTTCGGAAATGATCCCCAGCGGGTCGCGAACATGAGCGCCGCATATCTGAAAGGCGCCCACACGATTCCGGGCTTTGCCTGCGCGGCAAAACACTTCCCGGGCAACGGACAGGACTTCCGGGACGCGCATCTTTCCAATAATGTCAACTATTTCGGCTTCAAGGAATGGGACAGGACCTATGGGCTGGTTTACAGAACCCTGATCGACAACGGGCTGGATGCAATTATGGCAGGTCATATCATGCTGCCGGAATATGCAAGAGCCATCAACCCTGATCTGAAGGACGACGATATGATGCCGGCGACGCTGAGTCCGGAAATCATGAAAGGCCTGCTCCGCGACCGCCTGGGCTTCAACGGAATGGTAGTCACCGACGCTTCCCATATGGTGGGAATGACCGACCGGATGAAACGCTCGGAGATGCTTCCCCGCACCATCAATGCCGGATGCGATATGTTCCTGTTCTTCAACGATCCGGAAGAGGATTTCAATACCATGCTGAACGCTTACAGGGACGGAACGATCTGTGAGGAGCGGATGACCGAGGCGCTGACAAGAATTCTCGGCCTGAAGGCACATCTCGGATTGCACAGAAAAGCGAAAGAAAATCTGGTGCCGCAGCCGGAAATCGCAGAACAGACCCTCGGCAGACAGGAATACAAGGATATGCAGAAGGCTATCAGCAACGACTGCATTACTCTGGTAAAATACAAAGATCCGGACGTCCTTCCTCTGACACCGGAACGGTATAAGAGAATCATGATCGTCCATATCAAGGCTGCGGAAGGCGGCATGTCCTTCCTGATGAAGGCGATGGGAATGGGAGGCAAGAAGAATCCGGCGGAACTTCTGAAGGAAAAGCTGTGCGCAAAAGGCTTCGACGCGTTTATCTATGAAAGCCCTCTGGATGTGATGAAGAAAAAAATCGAGGCGGGTGAGAAACCGGATATCAATATTTATTTCGCCGGAAAGAACGCAATCGCTGAGTTTGTAAAGGATATGGATCTTGTGATCACGCTGTGCGACGTTTCCAGCGGAAGACCGAGCTTCGGCATGTCCAAGGGCGGCGGTGAGATTCCGTGGTATGTGTTTGAACTTCCGGTTGTTGTCATCGGCTGCGGTCAGCCGACCATGCTGGCGGATATTCCGCAGGCGCGCACCTATATCAATACCTACGACGCCGAGAACTCGACTTTCGACGCGCTGGTAGAAAAGCTGACGGCAGGACCCGAAGCGTTTACCGCCAAGGATCCGATCGACAGCTTCTGCGGTCTGTTTGACACGAGAATCTAAGTATCACGTCGTTCCGTTTGCCCGCAGGCTCTGCGTTTTCATACGGTCTGTGCAGTGAATGTACAGACCTGGCTGAACGCTAACAATTACGGGGCGTTTTCAGAACCGTTTTTTTCAGTAAACAATTCCGAAAACGCCCCGTCCGGGAAACAATTTTCTATTTCTCTTATTTTCCCAGCATTTCTGCCAGAAGCCGGATATACTCCGGGGTAGTTCCGCAGCAGCCGCCAATCACGCCGGCGCCTGCGTCCACAAGTACTTTCATATGCCTCGCAAAGTCCTGTGCATTCATACTGTAGACGGCTTCCCCTTCCGGCGTGATGACCGGAAGTCCGGCGTTAGGCTTCGCGATCACCGGTACTCTCGCCACTTTCGCCATACTGCGGACCACCGCCTCCAGCTGATCCGGTCCCACAGAACAGTTTAACCCGACCGCAGCCGCTCCCATTTCCTGAAGCGTCTCCACAGCTTCCACCGCATTTCCTCCGAACAGAGCAGAACCGTCCGCCTCCAGAGTCAGGCTGCACATGACAGGAAGATCACAGACGGACGCCGCCGCGTCAAGCACGACGCACGTTTCATCCACACTCAGCATCGTCTCCGCCACCAGAAGATCTGCCCCCGCATTTGCAAGCGCAGCAATCTGCTCTGCATAAGCGTCATAAAGCTCTCCATAGGTCAGTTCCCCTTTTGGCTCCATCATTTTCCCTGTGGTCGTAATATCTCCCGCAATCCATCCGGAACCGGTTCCCACTGCCTGCTTAGACAGTGCAACCAGACGTGTATTCAGTTCTTCCACACGGTCTTCGTAACCGAAATTTCCCAGACTGATCCGATTCGCCGCAAAAGTCGGGGCATAGACGATCTGACTCCCCGCCGCAAGATATTCCTTCTGCAGTCCGATCAAAATCTCCGCATGTTCCAAAGTCCATACTTCGGTGCTGATTCCTTTTGGCATTCCCGCTTTTGTCAGATTGGAACCAGTCGCGCCGTCCAGCAGGATCACTCCTTCGCCGGCCAGCTGTGCAAATGCTTCTTTTGTCATTTTGTCTCCTCCAGTTGCCATTCCGTCAGGTCTGTGCATCCACTGCACAGACCGTATGAGAACATAGGTTACAGTTCAGCCAGCGGAACTGTCGGTATTGGCTGTGCTGTCCGTTTCCGCTGCGCTGTCCGTATTGGCTGCGCTGTCTGTCTCCGCCATGCTGTCGGTACTTGTGGAGCTGTCCGCAGAGTCCACAGTCATCGTATACAAATCGTAGTCGGTAACTTCCAGTCTGTTCCATGCCCTCTTTACAGAGATATCACTTTCCTCAATCCATCCGTCCAGCAGATCACTGTACGCTTCGCTCTGCCGTTCCTGAACAATCGTTTCTTTCTGGCTGTCCGTCGCATCGCGGTCAAGCACACTGTCCATACGCACAACGTAATACGCATCCTCGCCTTCGATGACCTCCCCGTAAACCTCGCCGTCGCTCAGGGTCTCCGCCGCTTCTTTCAGCGCGTCATCCAGGTCCTCATCATCTGCTCCGAAAGTTGTCTGTGAAGACGTCAGATAGACAACGTCGGAGTCTTCCTCCGTATCCGTGGAAGAGGAATCCCCGGAAGTATCCGCCGTGCTGCTGTCCTCCTGTGCTGCGGCTTCCTCCGCTCTTCTCTCTTCGTTCAACTGATCATTGATCTCTGTTCTCAGATCGGCAAAAGTCACAGACGCCGGATCCTCGGACGCATTCAGGGCGTCCAGAAATCTCTGGGCGATGTCTTTTTTCTCGGCCTTCTCCTCATCGGTCAGCTCGATGGTATCCCCGTTTTCATCGGTTTCTGTTCCTTCCGTGGATACGCGCACATAACTGATTTTTGACTGCTGGGCTTCCTCATCGCTGACTTCCGTATCCACATCCGCAATCATCGGATCGTGCATTTTCAGCTGAATCGCATAGACTTCGATGACATCCTGGATATCCTCCTGAGTAATTCCCAGTTTGGTCAGGGTTTCCGCATCGTTGCTCTCCATGAATGATGCCGCCGCTTCCTGCGCGCCGGCGATCTCTTCCTCTGTCAGAGCAACCTCATACTCCGATGCATGCTGTCTCATCAGAAACGCCTGCTCAATGGACGTCAGCGCATCTGCCTTCAGATTCTCGCCCACCGTAGGGCTGTCTTCGTCGCTTGTGTCGGAAAGGGCGTCAAAAGACAGGGAATACTCCTGCCCGAACATGGAACTCATGGTCTGATAATAATTGACCATCGTCGCCTGCTGATAGCGCAGCATAAAGTTTGCCTTTCCAAGATTTATTTCTTCGTCATTGATCACCAGAGCTGTCTGGGTTCCGTCTACCACCGTGCTGTCCCCTCCGCATCCGGAAAGTCCGGTCACAGCTATCGCGGCGGTAAGAAGACTGCAGACAACTTTTGCACTTGTTCTTTTCATTTTGTTTCTTTACCTCCGGTACCGCTTTTCTGCGGTGTTTTTTCGTTTTTTCATGTTCCTGGCATGATATCGAACCAATTATACCTTTTTTTTTCTGGGAGGGCAACTTTTTTCACAAAATCTTCAATTTATTTGACGAAACCGGGCGCCCCGGCTGTGTGCGTACGGCGGGGCGCCCGGTTTCTGGTAGTGGCGGCGTAGGGGCTCAGGTTTTGTCGTTGTCGGGCTGGGCGGCGAGGGCGCGGAGGGATTCGGCGACTTGTTTTGTGCGTTCCAGGTAGCTGATTTTTTCTTTTGCGTTCTTCTTTTTCGGGCGGTAGAGGAAGATGGCGGGGCGGTCGGGCCTGAAGGTGAGTTCTCCGGGGTAGGCGTCGAGGACGCCGGGAATGCCGGCCACGTCGATGCGGGCGCGGTCGTGCATGGTGATCCGGATGGTATCCTCCTGCTGCTTGATCTCGGTGATCCAGGCTTTGTGTGCGGTGGCTTTGAGGCTGGCCACTGCAAGGAGATTCTGCACGGTTTTCGGCGGCTCTCCGAAGCGGTCCATCAGCTCCTCCAGCATGTCTTCATATTCTTCATCGTTTTCGATAGCGGCAATTCGTTTATAGGTGTCAAACTTCAGGGATTCGTTGCTGATATAGCTGTCGGGAAGATAGGCGTCAATGCTCATATCTATGGTGGTCTCATAATCCTCGGCCACTTCGATGCCTTTGGCTTCCTGCACAGCCTCGCTGAGCATTTTGCAGTAAAGGTCATACCCTACGGATTCCATGTGTCCGGACTGTTCCGCCCCCAGCAGATTTCCTGCTCCGCGGATCTCCAGGTCGCGCATTGCTATTTTGAAGCCGCTGCCCAGTTCCGTGAATTCACGGATTGCATGAAGCCGCTTTTCTGCCACTTCCCGCAGCATTTTGTTTCTCCGGTACATAAGAAATGCGTAGGACGTCCGGTTAGAACGTCCCACACGCCCTCTCAGCTGGTACAGCTGAGACAGGCCCATCTGGTCCGCGTCGTGGATAATCATTGTGTTCACATTGGAGATATCCATACCGGTCTCAATGATCGTCGTGGATACCAGAACGTCAATCTCCCCGTTGATGAATCCGTACATGATCTTTTCCAGCTCCCGCTCTTTCATCTGTCCGTGGGCAAAAGCCACATTGGCCTCCGGCACCAGCTTTGCGATCATGTTGGTCATCTCCGCAATGGTCTGCACCCGGTTGTAGACATAGTAGACCTGTCCGCCGCGGGCAAGTTCCCGGTTGATGGCTTCCCGGACCATCTCTTCATTGTATTCGCACACAAACGTCTGAATCGGGATTCTTTCTCCGGGCGCCTCCTCGAGAATACTCATATCGCGGATTCCGATCAGACTCATATGCATCGTCCTTGGAATCGGGGTAGCGGTGAGGGTAAGCACGTCTACCGTCTCTTTCATCTGCTTGATTTTTTCTTTGTGCGTCACGCCGAAACGTTGTTCCTCGTCGATAATCAGCAGTCCCAGGTCCTTGAACGCCACATCCTTGGACAGGACGCGGTGGGTGCCGATCACAATGTCCACCAGCCCCTTTTTCAGATCCGTCAGGGTCTTTTTCTGCTGGGCAGCGGTCCGGAATCTGCACAGCAGATCCACACGCACCGGAAAATCTTTCATCCGCTCCACGAAGGTGTTGTAATGCTGCTGGGCAAGGATTGTCGTGGGCACCAGATAAACCACCTGCTTATTCTCCTGCACCGCCTTGAACGCCGCGCGGATCGCCACCTCGGTCTTGCCGAATCCCACGTCGCCGCAGATCAGACGGTCCATGATTTTGTGACTCTCCATGTCCTTTTTTGTCGCCTCGATGGCTTCCAGCTGGTCTTCCGTCTCCTCGAACGGAAACATCTCCTCAAACTCCTTCTGCCAGACCGTATCCGGTCCGTACTGGTAACCGTCGGTCGCCTGCCGCGCCGCATACAGCTTCACCAGATCCCTGGCAATATTTTTCACCGCGCCCCGCACTCTGGTCTTTGTCCTGGTCCACTCCTGTCCGCCCAGGCGGTTCAGCTTCGGAAGCTTTGCAGCGTCTGACGACGCATATTTCTGAAGCACATCCAGCTGCGTCGCCAGCACATACAGATTGCTTCCGCCGGCATATTCAATTTTGACGTAATCCTTCATCACATGGTCTACTTCAATTTTCTCAATGCCCCGGTAGATTCCCAGGCCGTGGTTCTCGTGTACCACGTAATCCCCCACGGAGAGCTCCGAAAAATTCTGAATCTTCTGGCCGGAATACTGGGACTTTTTCCGCGTCTTTTTCCGTTCTTTTCCGAAAATGTCCGACTCTGTGATCAGAACAAATTTCTGCATCGGGTATTCAAATCCCCGGCGGACATTTCCATGAATCAGCATGATCTCGCCGGGTCTCAGGATCCGGTCCGGATCTTCGCTGTAAAATGCCGGCAGTTCTTCGTCCTGCAGATCCTGGGCCATCCGCTGTGCCCTGGTCCGGGACGGACATACAAGGATCATCTGATACCCTGCATGCTTCCAGGATTTCAGATCCTTGACCAGAACCGGAAACTGATTGTTGTACGGATTTACGGATTTTACTGTGGCCGAATATTCCCCTGTAATCTTCCAGTCGTTTTTCCGCAGATCCATCAGGCTCATCCCCACACAGTTTCTGCGGTTCAGTCTCGCGCACAGCGTGCCGGTATCGTCGATCCTGTCCGCCTGTCCGGGCAGCAGATAGCCCTTCTCCAGCCGATGGGACATACTTTCCCGGAACTCTGCGGTCAGCAGATCGGCACACTCCAGAATCCGGTTAGGCTCATCGAGAAAGATCCTGGTATCCCCCGGAAAATAGTCGAGAAACGACACGGTATCCGGGTAAAAGTAGGTCAGATACTGCTCCGCGCCTGTAAAATCCAGCCCGCTGTCCAGAAGAGAACAGATATCCTTTGCGTTCTGCGCTACTCTGGCCCCCTCCTCGGTGAGCATCTGCTCCCGGAAATACTTCTTCTGGCGCTCGGCCTCTTTCCCGATTGCCTTCTTTCCCCGTTCCATCGCCTTTTCGGTGAGAAGCATCTCCGTCGCAGGATAAAGCGTCACTTCTTCCAGATTCTCTATGGACCGCTGGCTCTCCACATCGAAACTACGGATGGAATCGATTTCATCCCCCCACAATTCGATACGCCACGGATTCTCCTCTGTCAGCGGAAAGATGTCGAGGATACCGCCGCGGATGGAAAACTGGCCGCAGCTTTCCACCTGCGCTTCTCTCTCATAGCCCAGGCGTACCAGCTCCCTTTTCATTTTTTCCAGATCCAGTTCGCTGTCATTTCTCAGATGAATACAGTGATCCAGAAATGTCTCCAGCGGAAGAAGCTTATCCATACAGCCGCCGACGCTGGTTACTACGGTAAGACGCTTTCTCTCCAGGATGGCCTGAATCACGCGGATTCTCTCTCTGGTCAGAAGATTTCCGCTGATATCCGCCTGATAGAAAATCAGATCTTTGGCAGGATAATACAGAACCTCCGGATCATACAGGCGAAAATCCTCGTACAGTTCTCTTGCCTTCCGTTCATTCTCCGCAATCAACAGACGAAACGGCACATCCTGGGAAAGTCCCGCCGCAAGATGTGCTTTCTGCGAATCCAGGGCTCCGGTCACAGACACGATTCCCCGATTGGTTTTCAGCTGACGGATCAGGTCATCAAAGCGGCCGATCCGCTCCAACGGTTCCAACAACGCCTTCATCAGAATTACCTTTCTACCTTCCGGTTATATTCGTTCATCGCCGCATCCGTCTCATCGCTGAGCATCAGTTCCAGCGCCTTTGCCGCATGGGAGATGGCTTCATCCACTTTCGCCCGCTCCTCTCTGGAAAACGGGCTGAGCACATAGTCTGCAAGATCCCATTCCTTCGGCTTTTCTCCGACACCGATTTTGATTCTCTGGAATCTGTCCGTGCCAAGGTTTGCAATGATGTTCTTGATTCCGTTATGCCCTCCGGCACTTCCCTTCTTGCGGATGCGGATCTGCCCCGGTTCCAGACTGATATCGTCATAGACGACGATCAGCTCCTGCTCCGGATCGATCTTATAATAGTTTACCAGCTCCCGCACCGACTCTCCGCTCAGGTTCATGTATGTCATCGGTTTTGCCAGAATTACCTTATGGCCCGCGATCATCCCTTTTCCATACATTGCCTTATGGCCGAGCCCGGAAGACGGGATATTGTACTCGTCCACAAGATAGTCAATGGCGTCAAATCCCACATTGTGCTTTGTTCCCTCATATTTTCTTGTGGGATTTCCCAATCCTACTATAATATACATCTTTTCCTCCAGAAATATGTTGGCAGAAAAAGCCGCCGCAAAAAAAGCTTTGCGGCGGCTCTCACAATCAGTTAAAATACACAAGATCAACGTCCGGACGTTTGGCGGATTTGATATCCTTTGCAATCAGCACCGGTCCCTCGCCCTCATACTGCGGCATATATTTCCAGTCCACCTGGGCGGTTACCTCCACCCACTGCCCCATCAGCAGCGACTTGGCTTTCGGAAACTCGCAGATATAGCCAATGAACGTGGTGTCATCCGCGCAGCAGGTCATCGCCATGCGTCCCGGCACAAAGAACTCCGCCTTCGCATCTTCACTTTTCAGCACTCTGCCCTTGAAACGGACAGTTTTTCCACGATACCGCTCCGGATGATCCTCCATATCCACATAAAAGATACCGTAATCCGCGTCTTCAATATCGATGATATCCGCATCCAGATCGTAGGGCATGGAATCCTCGAAAATGTTGCTGATCTCGCCCTCCTCATTCTCAAACAGAACATCGCAGGCCGGATTTACCACCTTGATGCTGCGGCGGAAGGACGGCAGCGGATCTTCCGGACGGCAGCGGTTGAACATTACCATATCCACATGCTGGATCATTTCCATAAAAATAGATTTCAGGTTCAGATTCTGCATGTAGATCTGGAAGCAGCTGGCATCCACCGTCACAATCTCCTGGACGATGCCCCAGCCTCTGGGCATCTCCATCTCCTCCAGCTTCTTTACGCTCCAGAGCGGATTATACTCCAGAATCACACGCTCCGGGCGATACTTGCGCTTCAGCTTTTTCAGATATTCCACAGTAAACTGCTCCTGGTTTTCCACCACCTCAAGCACGGTATTGTACTTCAGAAGCTCCTTCTCGTCATACTCTACTTCGCCTTCCTCCGTCGTGATCAGAAGCGTCGGCTCGTCAATCTGAAAATATTCCTGAGCAACCGTGAAGTTGATGAAAGTGGTCTTGCCGCTTTCCAGAAACCCGGTGATCAGGTAAATTGGAATTTCGATTTCGTCTTCTCCCATACTTTACTCCTTTTCTGCAGCGGCTCAGGCGCCTGGACCGCTGTTCTTCGTAACAGTTCAGCTGGCTCTGAACTGTTACTTTTTTCCATTACAGTGAAAACAGTTCCGCCAGCTTTTCCTCATTCAGCTTGGAACCGATCACGCAGATACGTCCCGTATATTCCGGAGCGCCCTCGCGGATCTCATACTCTTCCGGTACCATATCAAAATAAATCCAGTGTCCGTCCTTGCCGGAAACCATTCCCTTGGCGCGCAGAACAACACCGTATTTCTGGTTTTCGGAAAGCTCCTTCAGGATTTTCTCCATCTCATCCTGTGTAAACGCCTTGACCGTCTCCTTGCCCCAGCTGGTGAATACTTCGTCCGCGTGATGATGGTGGTGATCATGGCCGCAGCAGCATTCGCCGTCATGGTCATGGTGATGATGCTCGTGGCCGTGGCAGCACTCGCCGTCGTGGTCGTGCTCATGGTCATGGCAGCATTCGCCGTCGTGATCGTGGTGGTGATCATGGTCGTGGCAGCATTCGCCGTCGTGATCGTGGTGATGCTCGTGGTCGTGGCAGCATTCGCCGTCGTGGTCGTGGTGATGCTCATGATGATGCTCCTCTTCCGGCTCATCCAGGCGGATAATCGCCCCTTCCATTGTATCAAGAACCTTCTTGCCGCCCAGCTCTTCCACAGGAGTCGTGATGATTGTCGCCGACGGATTCAGACCGCGGAGCAACTCCACTGCCGCCTCGATTTTTTCCGGCGTCGCTTTGTCCGTATCGGTACGGCTCAGAATAATGGTTCCCGCGCTTTCCACCTGATTCTCAAAGAACTCGCCGAAATTGCGAAGATACATTTTGCATTTATTCACATCCACAACCGTCGTCGCAGAGTTCAGGGCAACGCCCGCCTCTTTCTCCACATCGTTGACCGCTTTGATCACATCTGACAGCTTGCCTACGCCCGACGGCTCAATAATGATCCGGTCCGGATGATATTTGGTAATCACTTCCGTAAGGGCTTTGCCGAAATCTCCCACCAGAGAACAGCAGATGCAGCCGGAATTCATCTCACGAATTTCGATTCCCGCATCTTTCAGAAATCCTCCGTCGATTCCGATTTCACCAAATTCATTTTCGATCAGAACTACCTGCTGACCCTTCAGCGCGTCCATCAGCAGCTTTTTGATCAGCGTCGTCTTTCCGGCGCCCAGAAAACCGGAAATAATGTCTATTCTCGTCATTTTACTCAACCTCTTTCCAAATTGAAATTCCTGTCTGCATTGTCACCAAAAGGGACGAAGGTAAGACCTCCGCCCCGGATACTGCTTATTATAGCAACCATATAACAAAAAAGCAAGAGAAAAAAGCGGCCGGAGCCAGATGCCCATGCACTTTACTTTCATACGGTCTGTGCAGTGAATGCACAGTTCTGACGGAACGGCAGCGGAGCCGGGACAGCGCGCCGCGTTTGCGGCTGGCTATCCCGGCTCCTGTTTGTAAGATCGGATCAGACGTTTCCGACTCTATTCTCCTATTGCATTGCCGGTATAAAGCTGATAGTAGCGCCCTTTCTGCTCGATCAGCTGATCGTGGGTTCCCCGCTCGATGATCCGGCCCTGCTCCAGAACCATAATACAATCCGCATTGCGCACAGTGGACAGACGGTGGGCGATGACGAAACTCGTCCGTCCGCTCATCAGTTTGTCCATGCCGTCCTGAACAATGCGCTCTGTTCTCGTATCGATGGAACTGGTGGCCTCGTCCAGAATCAGAACCGGCGGATCCGCAATCGCTGCCCGGGCAATCGCAAGCAGCTGTCTCTGGCCCTGGCTCAGGTTCGCGCCGTCCCCATGCAGCACTGTGTCATAACCGTCGGGAAGACGCCGGATAAAACCGTCTGCGTTGGCAAGCTTCGCCGCCGCAACCACTTCCTCATCGGTGGCGTCCAGCTTTCCGAAGCGTATGTTCTCCGCTACCGTTCCGGTAAACAGATGGGTGTCCTGAAGCACGATGCCCAGAGAATGTCTCAGGTCGTCCTTACAGATCTTTCCGATATTGATGCCGTCATACCGGATTTTTCCTTCCTGAATATCATAGAACCGGTTGATCAGGTTTGTGATCGTCGTCTTTCCCGCACCGGTAGAACCTACAAACGCAATCTTCTGTCCCGGCTTTGCGTAGAGCGAAACGTCATGAAGCACAATCTTTTTCGGATCATACCCAAAGTTGACGTTTTCAAAGACAACCTCGCCTTTCATATCAATATAATCCACCGAACCGTCCGCCTGATGGGTATGTTTCCACGCCCAATGGCCGGTACGCTTCTCGGATTCCACCAGTTTTCCGTCCTTTTCCGTCGCATTGACCAGAGTCACGTAGCCATTGTCCTCCTCCGGTTCTTCATCAAGAAGGCGGAACACACGCTCTGCTCCCGCCATCGCCATAACGATGGCGTTCAGCTGCTGACTGACCTGGTTGATCGGCATGTTAAAGCTTTTGTTGAAGGTCAGAAAGCTGGCCAGACTGCCGAGCGTCAGACCTGTAAAGCCGCTCAGAGCCAGCGCTCCGCCGACAATGGCGCAGAGCACATAGCTGATATTTCCCATCTGCGCATTGACCGGTCCGAGAATATTGGCAAAGGTGTTTGCACGATCCGCACTCTCAAACAGACGGTCGTTCAGCTTCCGGAAGTCTTCAATGCTTTCTTCCTCATGGCAGAATACTTTGACAACCTTCTGGCCGTCCATCATCTCCTCGATGAATCCATTGACGGTACCGAGATTTCTCTGCTGCTCAATAAAGTATTTTCCGCTTCGCCCCGCGATAGATTTTGTCGCGAAAAGCATCAGGGTTACCATGACCAGGGTCAGAACCGTAAGCGGAATGCTGAGAATCACCATGCTGACAAACACACTGACAATCGTTATCAGACTGTTGACGATCTGCGGAATACTCTGGCTGATCATCTGGCGAAGCGTATCGATATCGTTCGTATAGATTGACATGATGTCGCCGTGTGCGTGGGTGTCGAAATACCGGATCGGAAGTTTTTCCATATGGGCAAACATATCGTTTCGGAAGGCACGCATGGTTCCCTGGGTTACATAAATCATGATCCTGTTATAGGAAAACGTAGCCGCTACTCCGAGCAGATAAAATCCGGCCACCCGCAGGATCGCCATCGCCAGCGGTCCGAAATCCGGATTGTCCTGGCCAAGCATCGGCATGATATAATCGTCGATCAGTGTCTGCATGAACATGGTTCCCTGCACATTGGCAAGTACGCTGACAAAAATCAGCACAATAACAATGATCCACTGAATCAGATACTGTTTCGTCACATAATTCATTAGCCGCCGGAAAATCGCCATCGGATTTTTTACCTGGGATTTCACCCCGGCAGGCGCTCTGTTTGGTCCTGGCATTATTCTTCACCTGCCTTTTCATCAAAATCTCCGCCGCCCTGGGTCTGAGATTCGTAAACCTCACGGTAAATCTCATTGTTCTGCAGCAGATGCTCTGGCGTATCGAAAGCGTCCACGACGCCTTCATTCATGACAATTACCCGGTCCGCGTGTTCCACGCTGGAAATACGCTGGGCGATGATCAGCTTCGTCGTATTGGGAATCTCCTCGGCGAAGGCTTTTCTGATTTTCGCATCTGTCGCTGTATCCACAGCGCTGGTACTGTCGTCAAGAATCAGGATTTTCGGCTTTTTCAGAAGCGCGCGGGCAATACACAGCCTCTGCTTCTGACCGCCGGAAACGTTGCTTCCGCCCTGCTCAATATGCGTGTTATAGCCGTCCGGCATTTTTTCGATAAATTCATCTGCACAGGCAAGCCGACAGGCATGACGGCATTCCTCCTCCGTCGCGTTTTTGTCGCCCCAGCGAAGGTTGTCCAGAATACTTCCGGAAAACAGCACGTTTTTCTGAAGCACCACGGCCACCTGATTTCTCAGCACTTCCATATCGTAGCTTCTGACGTCGTTTCCTCCTACCCGGATGCTTCCGTCCGTCACATCGTAAAGACGGCTGATCAGGTTGACCAGACTGGTCTTCGCACTTCCCGTTCCGCCGATAATACCGATGGTCTCACCGGAGCGAATGGAAAGATTGATGTCCCGGAGCACCGGTTCCTGTCCCTCTTTTTTATAAGCAAACGATACGTGATCGAAAACAATGCTTCCGTCAGGAACCTCCATAATCGGATGCTCCGGATTGGAGAGATCGCTTTTCTCGTTAAGCACTTCTGTGATACGCCGCGCACTCGCGATACTCATCGTGACCATGACAAAGACCATCGACAGCATCATCAGACTCATCAGAATATTCATGCAGTAAGCCAGAAGGCTCATCAGCTCTCCCGTTGTCATCGAGGTTCCGACAATCATCTTCGCTCCCAGCCAGCTGATCAGAAGAATACAGCCGTAAACCGTAAACTGCATCAGCGGGGCATTGTAGCTGAGGTTTTTCTCCGCCTTTACGAAGATTTTGTAAATGTTCTGGCTCGCTTTGTGGAACTTGTCCGTCTCATAATTCTCACGTACATAAGCCTTTACCACGCGGATCGCAGACACGTTCTCCTGTACGGATGCATTCAGGTCATCGTACTTTGGAAACGCCTGCTGGAAATATTTGGTCGCATTGTTCATGATCAGAAACAGGCAGATGCCAAGGATCACAACCGCAACCAAATAAATGCTGGCAAGTCTGGAATTGATTGTAAACGCCATCACCATCGCGCAGATCATGCTGGACGGAGCTCTCATGCACATCCGGAGCAGCATCTGATAGGCGTTCTGGAGGTTTGTCACATCCGTGGTCAGTCGGGTGACAAGACCTGCGGTGCTGAACTTGTCAATATTCGAGAAAGAATAACTCTGAATATTGATAAACATTGCCTCCCGGAGATTTCGCGCAAATCCCGTGGACGCCCTGGCGCCGAACTTTCCTCCCATCATTCCTGAAAACAGACCTATGGCGGCAGCCACAACCATCAGGGCTCCCACCTGATAGATATGCTGCATATTGCCCGCCTCAACACCGTCATCAATGATGGATGACATCAGCAGCGGAATGACCGTCTCCATGATTACTTCCAGAATCATGAAAATCGGCGTCAGGATGGAGGCGGTTTTGAACTCTTTTACCTGTGCCCCCAGGGTCTTTAACATATGTACTTCTCTCCTTTCCTTTTTCCCGTATAAGCCACACAGAACAACCTGCGGTTGTTCTGTGTGGCTTATACGGGAAATGAGTTCTTCATAAAACTATGGTACCATTCAAATTTTTTATTGTAAAGGATTTTTTCGTAACAGTTCAGCCCGCTGAACTGTTACGGCATCCGGCCATTGAAAATTGCTTCGCCTCATGATTGACTTGCCGCGGACAACTCTTTATAATGAGAGAAAACGAAACACAGAAAGGAATTATACTGTGAAATCAGATCTGAAACGGGGACTGTCCGGCAGCACTTTAAAGCTGATCGCACTGTCCTCCATGCTCATAGACCACACCGGCGCCATCGTTGTCCTCCGGATGATCCGAAACCGGGGAGGCACCACCGCCATGACTGCAAAAGCCTACCAGGCGTTTATGTCCGATTATTCCTGGCTGGTTACCCTTTACGACCTGATGCGTCTGGTCGGGCGGCTGGCATTTCCGCTGTTCTGCCTCCTTCTGGTGGAAGGCTTTCTCCATACCCGTCACCTGGGCCGCTACCTGAGAAATCTGGGTCTGTTCGCGCTGCTCTCGGAGCCCTGCTTTGACCTGGCGCTGAACGGCACCTGGCTGGAATTCACATCGCAGAATGTGTTCTTCACCCTGTTTCTCGGCCTTCTGACTCTGACCGGAATCCGATGGGTCGAACAGCGCTTTGGAAATCTGCACTATGCCGCCGCGTGGCTGCTGAAAGCACTGGTAACCGCCGCCGGCTGTCTGCTGGCTTTTCTTCTGCGGACCGATTACGCCGCCTGCGGAGTTCTCTGCATCGGCCTGATGTATATGCTGCGTTCCCACCGGGTACGGGCGTTTGCCGCGGGATGTATCCCGCTGCTCCTCCTGTCATCCTCACAGCTGTTCTCTTACTTCGCGCTGCCTCTGGTCGGAAAGTACAACGGAACACGGGGAATTTCCCTGAAGTACGTATTCTACGCCTTTTACCCGGTACACCTGCTGCTGCTCGGATTTGTGGCACAGATTCCGGGACTGTAAAACGAAACTGTTATCTCACTTTATACTATAAACAGAAAGGACTCACTGCTATGAACAACACACAAACCCGTTCTTCCGATTCCAGAAAAAAAATATCCGGAAGTACAATCAAAATCATTGCAATTATCACCATGCTCATCGGTATCGCCGCGAGCGCGATTCTTGACCGTATGCTGATGAAAAACGGTCTGGCAGACGTGGCAAACAACACGGAAGCCTATCAGGCGTTCATGGAGAGCAACGGCACTCTGTTTATTGCGGATTTTGTCATGCAGCTGATCGGCGGCCTGGCGCTTCCTCTGTTCTGTTTTCTTCTCACAGAAGGCTTCATGCACACCAGCAGCCTGAAAAAATATGCCATCGGGCTGGCCGTTGTCGCTGTGGTTTCCGAGGTTCCTTTTGATCTCGTCTACAGCGGCAGCATATGGAATCCCTACCGTCAGAACCCTGTATTTTCTCTGCTGATCGGGCTGGGCATCCTGGTTCTGATGGAAAAAGCGGAGGTGTCTCTGGCGCAGTCTTCCCCCTGGAAGCTGAGCAGCAGCAAGCTGCTGATCGCCGTCGCCGCCTGTGTGATCTCCGTGGTTCTGAATGTTGATTCCGGAATTTTCGCCGCACTGATGATCCTTGTTTTATACATGTTCCGGAAACGCCAGGTGTTCGGTATGGCGCTGGCCTGTTTTCTGACTTCCATGACCTCGCAGCTTTTCGGTTTTATTACCTTTCTTGACATCCTTCCGGTTCTGTTCTACAACGGAGAGCGGGGTATCCGGAAGAAATACATCTTCTATGCAGTTTACCCGGCAGCTCTGATTCTCTTTTATCTTATCGTCCTGCTGACCGGTCTGGGAGATGTGTCACTGACATAATTGGAAAGACCCTGCCGTTCTCATAACAGTTCTGACGAATAAACTGCCACAACGTTTTCCGCAAAAAATCAGACAGAGCCGCAGCGTTTCCGCTGTCGGCTCTGTCTGATTTTTTCGTTAAGGAGATCGCGCCCGGCGCGAGAATTCCGCCAGCGGAACTCTTCGTTCTTAAAACGTAAAGACTGCCACTCCGAACGCAGGCAACTCATAGGCAAGCCGGTACGGCTGGCCATCGCACTCACCTTTCTTACTCCGGTACACTTTCGGCCGGTCTTTGGAACTCCCGCCGTATTTTTCATCCTCACTGTCGAGAATCAGACGGTACTGTTTCAGTTTCGGCACGCCGCACATATAATCCGGCCGCGCCACCGGCGTGAAATTGCATACAAAAAGAAGATTATTCCGCCCGGTCGGCGACCAGCGGATAAAGCTGAAAATACTGCGGTCGCCATCGTTTGCATTGACCCACTGGAACCCTTCGTATCCCTTATCGTTTGCATAAAGCGCCGGATATTTCGTGTACATATGAAGCAGATCACTGACAAACTCCTGAAGATGCCTGTGACTGTCCTCCTCCAGCAGATACCAGTCCAGTTCTCTCTCCTCACTCCACTCTCTCAGCTGTCCGAATTCCTGTCCCATAAACAGAAGTTTCTTACCCGGATGGCCGAACATAAACGCATAGCCGGCTTTCAGATTCTTGAATTTTTCCTCCGGCTCTCCCGGCATCTTATTGATCATCGAGCATTTCAGATGCACGACCTCATCATGGGAGAGCACGAGAATGTAATTCTCGGAGAACGCATACGTCATGGCGAAAGTCATCTTGTTGTGATTATATTTTCTGAAATACGGATCCAGCTTCATGTAATCCAGGAAGTCATGCATCCATCCCATATTCCATTTCATGGAGAAACCTAAGCCCCCATCTTCCACGTTTCCGGTTACCTTCGGCCAGGCGGTAGATTCCTCGGCGATCATCACCGCGCCCTTGTTTCTTCCCAGAACCAGAGAATTCAGATGTTTGAAAAACTCAATCGCTTCCAGATTCTGGTTGCCGCCGTATTTATTTGCAACCCACTCTCCGTCCCGTTTCCCGTAATCCAGATAAAGCATGGAAGCCACCGCGTCCACCCGGAGACCGTCCACATGGTATTCCTCGATCCAGTACAGCGCGTTGGCCAGCATGAAGTTCTTGACCTCATTCATGCCGTAATTGAAAATCTTTGTTCCCCAGTCAGGATGCTCTCCCTGGCGGGGATCTGCGTATTCGTACAGCGGCTCGCCGTCAAAATCCGCCAGTCCATGGGCGTCCCGCGGAAAGTGTGCCGGTACCCAGTCGAGGATCACTCCGATCTTGTTTTTGTGCAGATAATCTACCAGATATTTAAATTCTTTCGGAGTGCCGTACCGCGAAGTCGGCGCATAATACCCTGTCACCTGATAGCCCCAGGAACCGTCGAAGGGATGCTCTGCGATTCCCATCAGTTCCACATGGGTATATCCCATTTTTTTTACATAATCCACAATAGCGTGGGCAAACTGAACGTAATTGTAAAAGCCTTCCGGATTGGCCTCCGACCACGGATGCTTCATCCAGGAACCGGGATGAACCTCGTAGATCGTCATCGCCGAGGTTTTCGGGTCAAAATTTTTCCGGTTCTCCATCCACCGGTCGTCTCCCCATTTATAGCCGTCGATACGGGCAACCTTCGACGCCGTCCCCGGACGCTTTTCCGCTGCGAACGCATAGGGATCCGCCTTAAACAGCAGTCGGCCGTCCCTGGCCTTGATACAGTATTTATACAGCGCACCCTCGGTCACTCCCGGAATAAACAGCTCGTATACGCCGTCATTTCCCGTCAGCTCCATCCGATGGACGCCGGGAGTCCAGTTATTAAAGTCACCCACAACCGAAACCTCCTGTGCATGCGGCGCCCACACAGTAAACCAGGTACCCGCCTTTCCGTCCACACGGTCCAGATGAGCTCCCATCTTCCAGAAAATTTCATAGTGAGTTGCCTGACCGAACAGATACTGATCCAGATCGGAAAACCGCGGTTTTTTTTCCTTCATTTCCGGTTTTTCCGATGCTTTTCCTCCTTCGGTACGTTTTCTCCGTGTCGTCTTCTTTTTTGTTTCTCCCATAATATAATCCTCTCTCCTTCTTCCCCTGAACGGTTACCGCATCCGGCCATTGAAAATCGCTTCGCAATGGACCGGATGCCCACAGGCGCTATGCTTTTATACGTCAGACTGCAGCATTCAGGCGCGTTCCAGAAGAACACAGCCGCAGGCCGGAATCGTCACGGTCACCCTGCCGTTTTCCGGCAGATATTCTTCCCCTGTACGTATTTCCGTATAGGTACTGTTCTGATCCACCGGAATCTGAATCTGTGCGTCCTGGTCGTCATTGTTTACGGCAACCAGAAGATAATCCGAATCACTGCTGCGGCAGAACGCATACTGCCGGTTGGTCAGAACCAGCTCCCGATAGGATCCCTCCACACAGGCAGGATGTTTTTTCCTGATTTCCGATAATTCCCGGATCCACTCTTCCAGCTCCGGGTGGGGAGAATCCTTCTTCAGTTCCTTCAGATTCAGGGCAGGGCGAAGAGGCGCGTCGTTTCCTCCCTCTTTCTTTCCGCTGATTCCGAACTCGGAACCGTAATATACCGACGGTATGCCAGGAAGAAAATACAGAAGCGCATGAACCGGAATCAGATACGCTTCCCTGTTCAGCTTTGACGCGATCCGGTCCACATCATGATTGTCCACAAAGCTGTAGAGCTTCATCCCCCGGTAAATTCCGCCGTTCTCGTCGAACTCTCTTCGGATGGTATGTGCAATCTCAAAATAATTATTGTCATTGTGCCCGGAATAAAGACCTTTATGCAGCTCATAATTTGTCACGCTGTGCAGGAGCCTTTTCCCGTCCTGAATATAGCGGCTGTAGTCCCCGTGAATCACTTCGCCCATCAGCCAGAAATCCTTCTTCTTTTCCTCTGTGGCCGCCCGCATCTGTTCCATGAATCCAAAGTCAAGGCAGTCCGCGCAGTCCAGCCGTATTCCGTCGATGTCAAATTCGTCAATCCAGAAACGTATCACATCCAGAAGATAATCGCGAACCTCCTGATTCTGCAGGTTCAGATTCACCAGTTCAAAGCAGTTTCTCCATGCCTCATAGGAAAATCCGTCATTATACCACGTATTGCCTCCAAACCAGATTCCTTTGTACCATCCGCAGTAACGGGATCCTTCTCTCTTTTCCTGAATATCACGGAACGCAAAAAATTCTCTGCCCGTGTGATTGAACACTCCGTCCACTACGATCTTTACGCCCAGTTCATGGGCATGGGCGACAAATGCCTTGAAATCTTCATTGTCTCCCAGACGGCGATCAACGGTCCGGTAATCTCTCGTATCGTAGCCGTGGGTGGTCGACTCGAACAGCGGGCCGATATAAATCGCCCGAAATCCCAGATCCGCCGCGTGCTCCAGCCATTCATTCAGAATATCAAAGCGATGTGTAACCTCTTCCTGCTCATTTCTTGCAGGTGCGCCGCAAAGTCCCAGCGGATAAATGTGATAAAATTCTGCTGCCTCGTACCATGGTGTCATGTTGTAAAACCTCCCAGTCATATATTTTGGTGCCATTGTCTTTTTCAGGAATAAATTCCATACATAAACTGATGCACGATCCCGTAGACCTCCTGATCCGTGATCGTGAGCTGCGACAGATCATCCATATCCCGTGCGACCATCATCAGATAATAATTCAGCATTCCCGAAAATCCCACCGCAAACTGCTTCTGCCGTCCGTGCATGTTTCCCAGCTCATGGCTTGCATTTTCAAAAAGATCCACAAACATCTGATAATATTTCTCGATCAGGGGATACACGGTCTGAAAGCCTTCACTTTTTCTTCCGGAATAAAACAGCGCAAGCATCAGAAGATAAAACCGCGGCTCCTCAGATGCAGCGTTGAAAAAAATCCGCGCCGCACGATACAGCTTATCCGGAATCTTCCCCGGCGACTCTTTCAGCGATTCCATCTGCTCTTCCAGCTTTGAAAAATGCTCTTCCAGAACGCAGGACAACAGCCCCTGCTTGCTTCCGAAATAATAATACAGCGTAGGCTTTGTCACTCCCGCAGAATCCACAATCTGCTGGACGCCTACCGCATCATATCCTTTTTCATAGAACAGCGTAAGCGCGCTGTCCAGGATTGCCTGTCTGTTATCCATTTCATGTCTCCCTGTCGTCTGCTTTTCGTATATTATACCAATCGGTATAGAAGAAGTCAATAAAGATTTTATGATAAATCGTTGTTTTTTATGCGAATTTCATAAAATTTTGGACAAATTCCCGCAGCCATTCTGCTGACAGAGGCAGAAGTACACATTAATCCTTTCCGCCAGAGACAGAAGTGCAGATTCAGAGACAAAAAAAGCGTCCGAAAACACCTTCTTCGCCGTCCGGTCCGGATCCGCCATACCGGCAGAATCCACATCCGGAGTATCTGCGAAAAGATGTCTTTTCAGACGCTTCTGTTCCATTTCGTTATATATGTGTAACAGTTCAGCCCGCTGAACTGTTACACATATTTTTCTGCTGCTGCCGCACGGTCATTCCTGAAGGAATACCTCTGCATACTGTACGCCAAAGAGATTTGCCTCGTCATGGCTGTTCATATAGATGTCCACATGTCCGTAAGGCGTTCCTCTGTCTTCCACAGTAAACACCTGACCTCCGATATTCAGCTTTGTGCCGAAAGGCAGTCCTGCGATCGCCACGGTACGGCCCTGCGTCGGCTCTGTTCCCGAGGCAGTGGGACCTCCCGACCATTTGCCGCAGCAGATTTCACAGTTGCAGTAAGCGGTCAGCTTGAATTTTCCCAGATAGCTGCCGCCTGGCTGCACATAATTCTCGCCGCTGTTGATGGTAATCGCACCCGGATCCTCCTGGATCACACGCACTGCGTATCCGGTGGAACGACTGTAATTATAGTCGGAGACAATAATACCCGTCGTCGAACTGCTAGCATGAATCACTTTTCCGTCGCCCATATAGATCATCACATGATAGATATAACCGTTGTCTCTCTGATAGAACACCAGGTCGCCCGGCCGTGCCTCTTCCAGAGAGATTTTCTCCCCTGCATTGGCCTGTTCCCTGGAAGTACGGGGAAGTGTATAACCAAAATTCGCAAAGATCTGCTGTACAAATCCGGAACAGTCCGCCCCATTGGTCAGGCTGGTGCCTCCCCACACATACGGATTTCCCAGAAACTGCTGCGCGTACGTCAGGACAGAATTGCGAAACGCACTTGTGGACTGCACGACTTTCACCGTATCATAGGAATAGGTGTAGGCCTCATTATCCCAGGGATCTACCAGCATTTCCCCCAGCAGATAGCTGTCCTCACCGGCCGTTTTCACTGCCTGGCCCGCCGCTTCTCCCATCAGCAGATACTGCCTGCTGACAAAACCGCGTACGTCCCCGGACTCAATAAACACCCATTCCGATTCCGGATCTGCAATGACGTAACATAAACCGTTTTTCGGAATCGTTCCGACGATCCGATAAGACGTTCCTTTTCTTTCCCGGACATTCAGATATGTATTCACCTGCACCAGAGCATACTGTTTTTCGATTGTATGAAACAGCCACGGCGTATTCTCAACACTCACTTTCGACGGCACAATCACGGTCGCCGGTGCGGACGGCTGCTGCAGCGGCTCTTCCTCCGGCGCCGGCGTGGTTTCCGGCGTCGGCGTCGCTTCCGGCGTCGGTGTTGCCTCTGGTGTTGGCGTCGCTTCCGGCGTCGGTGTTGCCTCCGGTGTTGGCGTCGCTTCCGGCGTCGGCGTTGCCTCCGGTGTTGGCGTCGCTTCTGGTGTCGGCGTTGCTTCTGGTATCGGCGTTGCTTCTGGTGTCGGCGTCGCTTCCGGTGTTGTCTCCGGTGTCGGCGTCGCTTCCGGTGTCGTTTCCGGCGCTGGCGTTGTCTCCGGTGCCGGTACCGCCTCCGGCGTCGACGCTGTCTCCGGCTCAGCCGTTTCCATATCAGACCCGGATGTTTCGACAGACTTCTGTTCCTCAGACACCAGGGATTTTTCCGTCTGTATTTCCTGAGAAACAACCGCATCTTTTCCAGGCGGTGCAGCAAACACAGACATCGGGGTTCCAAGCATTGCAACAAGGGCGCTGATAAAAGCGATCCGTACCAGCCTTGCCCTCTTTTCTCCCAATCTGTTCCAGTGAATCATATCTTCTTCTCCTCCGATCTTATAGATCCATTATATATAACAGTTCAGCCAGCCGAACTGTTATCGCATCCGTCCAGAAACAAAGAGTTCCGCTCGCGGAACTCTCGCGCCGACCGCAGTCGCTTTAGCGACAGATTTCTGCTTCGCGCAAGTGCGCATCCCGCGGAACGTTTTAATATAACAGGAAACACAGTTTCCTGTTATATTAAAAATCGCTTTGCAATGGGCCGGATGCGTCTTTCAGAAACAGTCGTACCGCGTTCTCTTCTGTCTTTCGGGTGACCTCCTCCGGCGACAGACGCTTGATTTCTGCAATCTGCTGTACCACCAGCGGAAGGTTCAGCGAAGAGTTTCTCCTGCCCCGATAGGGCTCCGGAGCAAGGTACGGGCTGTCCGTCTCCAGCAGAAGCCTCTCCAGAGGCGCGTACTCCACCACCTCCCGGAGCTTGCGGCCATTCTTAAATGTGATCACGCCTCCGATACCCAGATACAGTCCCATATTCAGATATTCTCTCGCCATCTCTTTCGAGTAGGAAAAGCAATGAAGAACGCCCCCGATCTCTCCGGCACGGCAGTCCTTCATCACCTGAAGGGTATCCGCCGCCGCGTCTCTGCTGTGAATAATAACCGGAAGCTTTTCTTCCCTGGCAAGCTCCAGCTGACGTTCAAACCAGTAGCGCTGCGCCTGGTGATCTTCCCTGTTCCAGTAATAGTCCAGACCGATTTCTCCTACCGCCACTGTCTTTTCCAGACGGCAGAGTTCTCTTATCTTATCCACCACCGCTTCATTCATACCGCCTACCTCGTCCGGATGAATTCCTGCGGCGCCGTAGATAAACGGATAGGCTTCCATCAGTTCTCTCGTTTTGTCCAGTGATTCCAGATCCGCGCAGACATTGATAATGCGGCCGATTCCATGCGCTTCCATGGAATTCAGCAGCTCTTCCCTGTCGCCGTCAAACTTTTCATCGTCATAATGAGCATGTGTTTCAAAAATCATTGCATTCTTTCCTGCCTCAATGTGTATTTGTGGGATTCTGCCTTATCGCATCCTTTTCTTACGACCGGCGCAGCAAGTACACAGGCCGTTACCGTTCCGTCAGGTCTGTGCACTCACTCCACAGACCTGCTGAATCGTTACATGGATACTTTTACTATAATAAATTTATTATACGACGTAATGGTTGAAACCGTCAATTGCCGCAGGGAAATTTAACACTTGTCACACCGTGGGCAGCTCCCTTGTTTCATGTGACCAAAAAAAGAACCGCCCGGCGGCTGAACTGCCTACCGAACGGTTCCTCAAAAAACATGGCGTCTTTCGCCATCTGAATGATATCGCAAAGGGATACTTTCATTCTCCTGTTGCATGACTGTTGCGCATCGTCTCATAGAGCTTTTCCATGCTGACGTCTCCCATATGAGAGGCTCCTTCTCCAAGACGCATCACTTCAGCCTGTCCTTCCGCCTGGGGCTCCCACCTGGCAAGATCGGATCCATTGGGATTTCCTGTCTTCGCAAAGTTGGTCAGATAAGAAACCATCTCTTCACTCAGCTGTCTGTCCTTTTCCGCAAACGGCCGCCAGCAGTTGTCCAGCGTTCCGAACCAGTACCACAGATCACTGCTGTGCCATGCGCCTTCCTCATCCCCTGGAAGCTGTCTGTCGAAAAACCAGGTGTAGCTGGAAGAATACTTCCATTTCGCCTGCAGGCTGCACCAGTCTCTGGCCATCTGAAAGACAATCGGCGGAACGATATCTTCGCTTGTGCTTCCCGCCATATACGGAATATCCAGAAATTCTCCGCTTTGAACGGCTTCCGCGCCGGACATGGGAATCATATGGCCGTCGATACACGGCATGCAGGTCAGCCCCATCCCCTGATGCCCTTTGTTTACCTGATCCCAGGCCTGGAACAACTGTTCCACAGGAAGTTCCCGGAAGCTTTGCAGGGTCTGGCATCCGGCCGTCTGCATCACTTCCTTCCAGTAACCGTACGTTTCCTCTGCTCTGGAAGTTTTTCCAAACTCCTCGCTGACGCCTCCGCCGCTGCTCATGACAGCCTTTGCAATCAGCCCCTTCGTCAGGGGGCTGAGACAAAGCTGCTGAACACTCATAGCCCCGGCACTCTGCCCCATCACAGTAATGTTTTCCGGATCTCCGCCGAAGGAACGAATGTTATCCCGCACCCATTGAATCGCGGCAAGCTGGTCATACAGTCCGTAATTTCCCGTATGCCCGGCCTCCTGCTCCAGTTCCGGCAGGCATGCAAATCCCAGCGGACCCAGGCGGTAATTGATCGTCACTGCAATCACGCCTTTTTCCGGCCAGACCGGACCGTCGAAATGCTTTTCATGGCCGCAGCCTCCGGCGAACGCACCGCCGTGGATATAAAGCAGCACCGGAAGATTTTCTCCGCCGTCAGGCGCCCAGATATTCAGAAACAGGCAGTCTTCACTGTACGTGTAAGTCTCCCCTTTCCGGAACTCATTATAATAAAAAGCCCTTCCCGGCATCTGATCTTCCGGATGAAAAGCTCTTGACTGATACGAGCAGTTTCCGTAAGCGGAAGCATCGTAAACACCGTCCCAATGTGTCACGATCTCCGGATATTTCCAGCGCTCTGCCGTCGCATAACGGATTCCTTTGTAAGCCGTAACTCCGGGCACAGGACCCGAAGTTCCGCGGATTTCTCCGCAGGGAGTTTTGATCACTGAATTCATGCAGATTTCTCCTTTCTTTTGCACGTTTCCCGGCATTTCCAATCTCTTCGTAACAGTTCAGCCCGCTGAGCTGTTACATGTCTTCTGTAATTATAACATCCGCACCACCGATTGTCCATCAAACCGCCGGGAAATTCGCACATGCGAGACAATGCGAACCCTCTCAGAGCGAGCGCTACACGAAATTTCAGTCACACTCCGGATCCTTCTCAGAGAAGTTCTCCGTTTTCTTTGCAGTACAGATAATCCCGCTCAAACTGCGGACGTGCAACGAAGTTAAACGAGATATCGGTAATCTTTCCCTGATCATCTCTGTCGATTCCGAAAAATACAACCGTTGCATCCTCTGCCGCACTCAGGCTTGTATCGGTAACCGCACGAAAATAACGGTCCGGCGTCTCCGGGTGAAGAGTAAGTTTTCCTGTATCAATCAGAAACTGTATTTCTTCCCCCATATCATCGCCAGCCTGCCAGATTCCACGGGGTCTGCTGATCTGTTCATACTCGTCGCCGCTCAGATGCAGATGATTTTCCTGGAAAAACTTTCTGTCATTGGGGTAAGGATAATGCTTCCCATCCAGCGTATCTATCTTAAAATAATCTCCGGGCTGCGCCGTCTGGCCCTGGCCGTCCTTTGCCTCCAGGCTGAACAGTTCATAATGTCCATCCGCATGTTTTCGGATCGCACCCTCCTGAATCAGCTGCCGTTCCATTTCGCTGTTTTCCCCAAGGCAATACGCTTTGACGATTTTTCTCCCGCCGTTCGTTTTGTTCGCTTTTACTGCATATCTCATTTTCCGTATGCTCCTTCCAATATTTTTCTTTCTTACTATAGTCGCGGCTCCTCATTGTTCGCCTCCGGCTCCGGTTTGCCAGGTGGACCGAACTGGTATAAGCCGGGCTTTTCCCCGGATGGATTGCGTGTTCACATTATACCATGAATCTCATTTGCTTAAAACAGGAATCCCATAAATCTGAAACGCGGTGTTATAGTTCCGCCAGGTCCTTGGATTCACTACACAGATGTTCTGTCACTCCGGGACCATTTCGATCTGAATGTTCTCCACATCTCCGTTCAGGTTGACCCGTCTGCCTTTATAGCGCTCCGGATTGCGCTCATATACGGTGGCATTGAGCAGCGCTTCACGAACGGCATCCCTGACCCCGCGGGCGCCGTAATTACTGTGCTGCTTTTTCAGCTGAACCATCAGCTTTTCATCCATGTGGTTCAGAGTCATGTCATAATTATCCAGCTCTTCTGTCACAAATTTTAAGATAATGTCTGTAAGCCCGTCTCCCGAAAATGGCTGGAAGGCAAGACAGTTTGTAATTTTCCCTGCAATCTCAGGATGGCCGCAGGCTCTGGAGAGCGCATCCCGGCAGATTTCTTTTTTCCGGAAGGACGACGCTGCGTTATACTCCTTCATATTGATCGGAAGGTTGCTGGTGATCACAAAAATCACATGACTCAAATCAATGGACGGTGAATTATCCGCCAGATGTACCACTCCTGTGCTGAACGCCTCCATCAGACCTGTCCAGATTCGGTCGGTGGCTTTTTCAATCTCGTCAAGCAGATACACCTGATACGGATTTTTCCGTATCGGTTCAAAGATTGTAGGATCCTTGTATCCCACATAGGAGGGCGGCGCTCCGAAAAAGCGGTTCACGGAATGCTCTCCCACAAATTCATTCAATGCAATCTGCTGCAGCCCATAGGTGACATGGGTCAGCTTCGTCAATGCCTCCGGCAGTTTCCGTCCTGTCTCTGTCTTTCCGACTCCGGTGGGACCAAACAGAAGAATCACAGTGACTTCCGGCTTTTTCCGTCTGAGGCTGCCTGCAATCAGCTCGCTGATCCGGGTGATCGCTTCATCCTGCCCGTAAATATCTTTTTTCAGTTCCTCCGCCAGCTCATCCGGCCAGACGATCCGCTTTTCTTCCTGTTCTTCCAGTCTGCGCACCTTTTCCCGATCCACCATCTCATGTCTTCCTGCCGTTTTTCTCTGTGTATTCCGGCTGCTGTCGGACAGATTTCCAGGCAGTCTGCGGAGCGGTTCTTCCACCATATAATTCCATATTTTTCCGCTGCCTGAAAGCTGAAGCTCACCTCCCTTTGTTTCCGGCCGGTAAGTCAGCAGCAGGTCTGCCTGCCGCAGATTCTCCGGCCATACAACTGTGCCGATTTTTTTTACGGTCCGCGCGGAAAAATCCTGATGATAAATGGAAATGCGGTTTACTCCGGAGACACCGCGAATCACTTTTTTCACTTCGCCTGTCCCGTCCATCCGTATCACCGGGATAATTTTTTCGGCGTTTCCGTTCAGACCGACCGCTATCCACTCACGACTTAAATCCCTCATATGGCTCCTCCTACAAATAAGTGCTTAACAGCTCAACATTTGCTTTCTCATACTCGTTAAATTCACTCACGATCTGTTCATCCGACTTTCCTTCCACAGGCTCATACCAGCTCTGCGCGCCAAAGTATTCCGCATTTGTCCGGGACTGAAAAACTCTTCCGTGTCTTGCGTAAATCTCGTTGATTCTCAGCTGGATTTCATCGTGGGAATAATTTTCCACCTCAGACGCATCCAGATACCTCACGTCGCTCTCCGGCAGAAGATATCCGGATTTCTCCGCGGCTTCTTCCGCGCTCACATTGGATGTATCGCTGTTTTCCGGAGAAACTTCTGCGGAATCTCCGTTTCCAAACACCGCTTGCATATAGCTGGAAATCGTCTGCTCCTCAGCAGAGATATGACTCCGGTTATAGACAAACGCCCCGATAACCGACAGAATCACCGCCGCTGCCAGGATCCAGCCCCACGGAATTCTCCGGCTCCGCCGTCTGGCAGGCGCAGCATTCCGGACGGTACCACGGCTATTCTGCGACGCGGCCATACTTCCGGACCGGACCGCCGTGCCGCGGGAGACTGAACGGTTCTCGGTTCTGTTCATACGGCGGTCCGCCTCCTGCTGGGATACATTGTCCACCGTAAGTCTTCCGGTTTGATCGTCTCTGTAATATCGTTTTCCGTTAATCAGACAGTATCCCATTTCTTTTCCTCCTTACGTTCCGCAGTAGCTGCAGGCCGGATTTTTTTCTGCCGGTCCGGTTTTCCACTCCAGCGGACGCGGTCCCTGACCTTTGTTTCCTGTCTCAAAAAGCCGCATATACGGATTCACTTCCCTGTCGACCGGATCATTCACCAGAATTGTACACTGTTTGACATACGGCAGAAGTTTTGGCATATATCCCGGTTCCCCTTCCATCAGAAGGTCAATTGCGAGCTTCGTCTGGAAGATTGCCGTCTGCTCGATATCCAGAGACATTCCCGGCTGGAAATGCAGCTTTTCCAGTTCCGATTCCGTCGCGTAAAATGCTCTTCTCACCGCCTGATTGGTGTAATCCACTCCATGGTCCTCCCCATACGTGCAGGTGTAGCATGGCATACCACAGTCCGGCTTATAGTAAAAAATCTCACCGGTCGAAGCACGCGGACCGCAGCCGGCGTCAACCATGGGAATATGATACCGATCCGCCAGTTCATTGCATACATAACCGGCATGGCGGTTATCCGAACAGCACAGCAGAATGGAGTTCTTCCACAAAACGTTCTCAAATTCCTGCGGATCCACATGCTGAATCTTATCCCGGAAAATATATACCTGGCAGGCAGGATTGATATCTGCAATCCGCTCCGCCACAGCATCCACTTTATATTTCCCCACATCGTGAATTCCACAGGGATGGCGGCAGATATTATGGTAAGCCAGCCGGTCGTCATCCGCGAGAACCAGCGAACCGATTCCCGCCTTCGCAAATTCCAGAGCGACAAACGCGCCTCCCGATCCGACTCCCGCGATGACTGCCTGTCTGCTGCTCATCTGATCATATTCAAGAATCCCCTGATTTCTTGAAAATACCTCTTTTTTCAGCTGATAATACTCCACCTGTACCGGCGCCTCAGAATGCAGAACCTCCGCATGTGCCGTCCCGTCCTCCCAGGTCACAGCCACAAAAGCCTCATTTCCGGAGCCGGTATCCTTCTCCGGCTGCGCGCCGGATTTCCATGCCTGTCCGATGACTTTGCAGTCCTTTCGGATTCTCATCAACTGTTCAAGCACCACATGAAAGGTTTTCGTGTTCTCAATATAATAGCCCATCAGCGGACCCTCATATGCCTTCTTCCGGTACTCCTCCGGAAGCAGTACCGTATACGGTCTGCTCGCCTCCAGCAGTGCCGCTAAATCCGCCTGTTCTTCTTCCGTCATCTGAAACAATTCCTGTGTACTCTCCATGATCTTCTCCCTCCATTTCCAGAAGTCTTCTCAGATCTCCTTCCTGATACTCTTTGTCTTCCTCAAGCAGATACAACCGACGATCGACAGCAGCGAAAAAAACAGAACGTATCTTTCCGTCTTTTTCAGGCGCCGACACAGACAGGAGATTCTTTCCCGCCTTCGCCACATACAGATCGGTGAAATAGCTGAGCGCTCCCATCTCCTCTGTCAGTGCTCCATTCAGCGCGGTCATTTCGGAGACTGACAGATCCGCATCCTCTGTCTGAAACCTTTCATGGCCCTGTCCATTCCGGACACGAATGGTAAGATCTCTCAGACGGCGCTCCAGTTCGGTCTTCCGGCCGGTTTCCTCCTGTCCCGGAAATTCCGTTCTCTGAAACAACAGATCTGTCTTCCCGGAGGAAACTCTTCCCATGCTCTCCCGAAGCTCCACAAGACGCGTCAGGCCTGCTACCTTCTTTTTCGGCATGGCTTCTCTTACCGCGCGGTTGTCTACCGTATAGGGAACCTCCGTCTCGTTTCCCGCCTCATCAATATACCAGAACTGCATATGAAACTTTGGATCCACCCAGATCAGTCCGTTTACCACTCCGCCGAACTGACGGGACAGGGATCGGTTGGCCGGCCCGTCGCCGGAACTGAAACGTCTGCAGCCCGGCGGATGTTTATGTATCTGTGAAACAGTCATACGGCCTGCAGGAATCTCATAATATTCGGAAAGCCTCGTACACAGATGATCTGCATACTCATGATCCTTTTCACACATCGCCGCCTGATAAGTGGCATGAATTCCGCTGTCTGACACCAGATCAAAATAAAAGGCATTTCCTTCCCTGAGTCCCGCCATCTGGACAATACACTCCAGATTGGGGTGCCGGTAAGCCTCCAGAAGAATTCCCCGCATGGTATCTGAGGTCAAATAGACGTGATACTCCGGTTTTTCCTCTTCTGCCATCCTGTCCTGCTCTTTGTGAGCAGACAGCTGCTTCCCGGAATCGGGTACCTCCGCCTGTTCGGACAGGGATTCCTTCTTTTTATAATTACTCAGAAGTCTGCCGATCCATGTTTTCATTGTCTCCTCCTTCCTGACGCACTTGCTGATGTTCTCAGGACAGACCGGGAGGTTTTCTTCGCCTCTTTATCTGTCAATATCCACCCCGGTGCGTTCCCAGATGCTGTAGACCTCCAGCCAGCGTAGTACACGTGTCATCGCCTTGTATCCGTTGACTTCCTCACTGTTGGCAGTACGCACCTGGCAGATATAGGGCAGTCCCATGGAAGCATCCGGAATCAGATGGTGAAATCCCGGTTTGAGTTTCGTCAGCGGATACACTTTGATGCTTCCGCCAAACAGCCCGTCTGCTCCCCGGCCCGGATGATCGTGCTCATAGACGATATGAAACTTGAAGGTTCTCCACGGAACATCCGGAGCCGCCTTGAACGGAATCGCCACATCCGTGACAAACCGTCTTTTATTATCAAAAGAAAATGCCAGTTTCAGATTCGGATGGTTATATTCTTTCATAAACTGAAAGTAACAGTTTCTCTCAAATTGATACAGCGCCCCGTTTTCCTTTTGATACCAGTATTCCATACAACTCTCACCGGAACATGTCCGAAGGCACCGGACGCCTTCGGACATGCCCTTCTCCTTTCTTCACTCAGATTGCATAGTTTTTTTCCGGCGCGGTATGGATCCCGGGATCCGATGTGTCATCGACCTGATCTGCCGGAACCACGGTTCCGTTCCGATACACAAACGCATCGATATCTACATTTCCTTCCGCCAGCTCTTCCAGCTGTCCATAAAGCTTATAAGTTCCTGTTCTGATCATCATACATTCCTCCTGTTCTCTGTATGAACTTTGTCAACGGTAACGGTTCTGCTCCGAATTCTCCGGCAACCGTTCCGTTGATTGAACGGCTGCATCCTCTGTAACTGCTCCTCTGACTGAGCGGTTACCTCCTGTCACTTGCTTCCCCTCCTCTCCTTCGGTCTGTATCTATTATCGCACACGGCATAACTTTATTTTTTTACAGGAGCCGATGTGTCCGGACAGCGAAATTTTCCGAAAACAGAAAAAGACCGGAGGACAGCCTGTGTGTATCCATCACACACTTGCCCTTCGGTCTTTTCTGATTCTTTTTGAATATGCGTTATTTCTGTTCTCTCAGAGAGTTCCGGATCTCCTCAAGGATGCCGTCGATATCGTTGATATCCCAGGTATACTCGTCTCCTCCCGGATCCATGCTCGCCTGGGATCTCGTGGTGAGATAAAGGTAGGAGGCCTTCCCTTCCTGATACCGCTCTTTCATCACCTGTATTTCCTCCTTGCAGATTTCATTGTGATAAGTCCACCAGTTGCTGAGTACCAGGAAAAACCTGCACTGCCGGTATCCGTCCATCGACTTTTTCTTGGCCTCAGGCTTTCTGAACTGCCCGGCTGCCGGCTTGAACTGATCAAACATGACCCTGTGCTCGCCGTATTCTTCTCTGAGCGCTTCCGCGACTCTCTCCAGCTTTTCGATATCACTGTCGCAGCACTCTCTGGAATAATTTGCGTTCCGATACTGTTCTCCGGACACATTCACGTCCTCATAGTGGGAATAGGAAATACCGATCAGAAACCCGTCTTTCTCAAAGTTTCCGACGATATCACGGATCGCACTGACCGCGGTTTTCACATCCGGTGTGATTCTTCCGGGGATCTGATTGTTTTTCTCCCACCACTTCTCCCCGTAAGGATCCGCTTTTTCCGCCGCTCTGATCCACTGTTCATGCGCCTGCGCAGACTCAAAAAGCACAAAACAGTTGCTGTAGTTCTGCTGACCCATTTTATAGAGGAATTTCGTCAGGCTTCTGCTGCCGATCACATTCTCGCTGCTCAGGCAGATGATCGTCGGACAGTCTGTAAAATCGTTGTAATCCTTCGTCTCCAGCGCACATTCCAGCGCATATCCCCACGGAAGCACCTCGCAATTGCTGAGATCCTCGGTGTTGGTCAATGTGTTGATCAGTTTCGCCGAATCAAACCTGATCGTATCGTCAATGCTGCCGGAGTAAAGAAGCCGGAAACGCGGCCGGACTCCCTGGTCTTTCTCCTTCACAATATAATTCTGCAGCAGACCGGACGGACGGTTCTTCTCTATAGACACGCCAAATACACCCTTCAGATCCGTCAGGATACTGAGCAGAGCTCTGTCGCAGCTTCCTCTCAGTGCAATCGCGTTGACAAGGAGCTCTGCGAAAATCGAGTTGGTCATTACCACATCCACATCCCCGGGATTCCATCCCTGTTCCTCCAGAAGTTTCCCGCCGTCGTTGGGAATAATCAGAATACGGGCTCTGGCCATCCCGCTGCCGGCCTCTCTCTTCAGGAACTCCCGGACCGCGGCGGCTTCTCCCGGATCGCCCGTCAGAACGCCCAGGAGGATATCGTCCTCCACAGACTCCCCATCACGATTTGTCCTGCACTTTCCGGTCCATACCAGATACGGATCCGTTCCCCTGCGGTCAACCTGGGCGAAATCGCCGAAAATTTTTCTCTTATTCTTTCTGTGACTCAGCAGATTCTGAAACGCAGTGAGCAGAGCATCCGCGTCATTCCCTTCCAGGTCCCACTCAAAGATCCGCTGAAGATTTGCCGAAAGCTCGGGGGAAAAGTCAGATCCGATATCGCTCTCGATCGCTTTCAACAGGATGTCGAACTGATTCGCGTGTCTGTAACGGGCATTATTGCGCTGGCACAGCAGATTTCGCTGCAGCAGAGTCATATACTTTACAATCACGCGATCCGGAAGGGTCATCAGAAGTTCCAGGGGCGTCTTGCCCATCTCGGCGCACAGCCTTCCGAATTCCAGAAGCCTAGAACGATCCAGACCATGCACATGTTTGTTGGCGAGCACCACAAGATCACGGCACATTCCATATTTCACTCTCGTCTGGAGAGCGTAAAACGCCGCAAGCGCCTGGCTGTCTGCCAGAACCATGCGGGAACCGGCGGCCGCCGTCACGAGACTTCTGTATATGGCGTCCAGGTGAAAGCTGATCACCTCGGCAAGGCGTTCCAGATCTCCATTGATTATCTTCAGAAAAGTATTGAACCCTGTCTCCTTTTTAATTTCGCCGATCGTCTTTCCCTGTGTCCAGTAATAAATGAGAATCGCCCGCATCGCGGCCTGCAGTTTCTCCGTCTGATCCACCGTATTGGTTCCCATGGCAACCGCCCGCAGCTCATTTGTGTTTTCGCAGTCCTTCCACAACTGATGCTTATAGTTTCCTCTGTCATCCTTTTCCGAAAACATCTGATTCAGTTTTTTCTTCACTGTCGCGGTTGCCGTGTAAAGTCTGGACGCATTCAGCCCTACATTCTGAGGCATCATCAGGTTCGAGGACCGGGCAATCTCCGGATGCTGACACACATGATACAGGATTTCCAACAGGCAATAATCAGAATCTATCATTTTCTCTGTGATTCCTGCAGGCATCCCTCCATTTTCCGACCCATGAAGGAAATAGCTGTAAATGCTCTCGCATGTTTCCATGGAAAGCGCATATGGCGCCATATCTTTACCGAAAGCGGATACCTTCAGCTGTAAAAGCGAAGGCTCTTCCGGATGGTATCCGGGAAGATTTCCTCTGCCTTTTTTCTTTTTTTTAACAATATCCACCAGATAATTTTCGTACAGTTCATTCTGAATCTTGTCAATATCCACCTGTTTGCTGTCAAAAATTCTGGAAAGGCTCCGGTCATACAACTCCGTGAGATTCCGGATATCAAAGGCTTCTCCCCTGGTGCTGACCGCAAGCAGACCGAGGAAATAAGGGGCGCGCTCCGTCTCTTTGGCATCCTTCAGGGCCGAGGCAATCTCCACCGGCTCCTCGTCAAAGCTGCGCCAGAAAGTAGTCAGTTCTTTCTTTCTCACATACAGATACGTCTGCCCCGTCGTATTGCTCTGTCCCAGCCGACCGGCGCGTCCGATATAGTTTCTGTACTCCTGGCTGGTAAGCTCCACCTTGTCTCCTTTTCTTTTCGGCACCCGGCAGTCCATCATAATCATTGCGTCAAAAGGCATATTGACGCCGACGGTCAGAGTCTCCGTGGCAACAACCGCCTTGACCGGAGAGCTGTTCCGCTGAAAGGCAGACTCGATGATTTCACGGAGGTTTGTGGATACCCCTGAGTTATGGTAGCTGAGGCCCCTCTGCATCAATGTCTTGATATGGTCCCTGTCATCATCCCTGTCACAGGTTTCAATGTCCGCCATCGTCTGGCGGAATTCCTCATCTTCGGTCACCGGCCCGAAAATGTCGCCCGCCTGCTTGGAAAGAAAGTCGGCATATCGTTCCGTATCTGCCTTTGTCGCGGCGAAGATCAGCGTTTTTGCATTCGGATTCTTCTGATAAATCTTACGGATCACCGCAAGAAGAAATTTTTCTCTCTTTTCCCTGTCTCTCAGTTCTTCATTATATCCGGGTATCTCCAGCTGCACATCCTCGGAAATGACACTTTCCCTCAGCTTCTGTGCATTGACGTCAATGCTGTCAAATTCCTTTTCGCTGGGGATATACCTGTGTTTTCCGGTACCGTTTTCCGTCAGAATATATTCGTCCAGTCCCACCGGCCGCAGCGGGCTGTTGATCTGTATTGTGTCCTTTCCCAGCCATTCCCTGATCTTATCTGTCTTGCAGTCGCTGGTGGCAAGACACATAATCCTGGTCTGCGGATTTTTTATACGGGTGATCTCAAGCGCCATCTCCAGCTTCGGCCCCCGTTCTTCCTTGCTGAGCATGGAAAGCTCGTCCACCACCAGCAGGCGGCAGGCGTCCAGAATCGCTCCTCCGTTCTGGCTCAGCATCGCATAGTATTTCTCATACACAATGATCGCCACATCATATTCTCCGTTGATCAGGCGCTCATCATTGTCCATATAGTCGCTGCTGGAACCATAGACACGCAGGCCCTGTCCCTCCAGATCATCGATAAACTGGCGGGTCCTCTCGTGTACCATCGCCTTCAGAGGCACAAGGACAATCGCCTGCAGTCTCCGGGACACCACATCGAGAATATTCAGCTCGGACAGCAATGTTTTCCCCGAAGACGTGGCGCCCTGAACAATCAGATGTTTCGGCACTCTGTCAGAATCCGACCAGTCGTCGCAGAACTCCCTGTGACTCAACGCAAGCCTCTGAAGAGCCGTCAGTTCCACCTCATCGTTTTCCGGCAGCCGGCTTTTCAGACGACTTTCAATATTTTCCAACGTTTTCGCATAGATACTGGACCTGTCCTCTCTGTCCCAGCCAAATACGTCGTATACGTCCGACAGTACCCGAACCTCCATATGTGCATCCCCTTTCATTCTTCCAACGTATAGTTTTCTCCGAAGGACGCGGCAAAAAACGCGTCGTAATACCTGCCCATATTGCGCACATCCTTCTGATACTGACGCTTCTGATCTCTGTAATTGTTTCTTACCTCTATATCCTCGTCCTGCGCTCTGGACGGCCGCTCAAAGAAACGGTATCTCACCGCAGCTTTCCGAAGGCTCCTCGCCGTTTCCGGATTGATCCTGGCCGGCGAAAGTCTGTCCGCCAGGGCCGCCGCCCCTTCGTCCTGACTCCCTTCCAGGAAACTCAGGAATTTTTCCCAGACTCCGGCGTGGATGCCGTAATAAAGGGAACAGTGTATTTTCTGCAGCCACGCTTCCTTTTTACAGATCTCTTCCTCCAGGCCGAGCTCATCCACCGGAATTCCAAAGCTTTCAAATTTCCTGAACTGTTCCCGCCGCTCCATCCACTGTTCGGTCAGCAGATGTCTGAGCATCAGCTGACCGATCTCAAGAAGGTAAGCCAGCTGCTCCGCCAGCTTCGACAGCAGAGAATAATGAATCTTGCAGTTCCGAAAGATCATTCTCGGATTGTCACTGTCCATCCAGCTCATCAGCCCCACCAGAATATGCAGAAGTTTCACCTGTTTTTCGTTTTTCAGGTTCATGTTCTCCAGCCATCTTGGCACGTCGCCTTTGGCATAGCGGGCCTTCAGATTTTCATATGTGGTCTGAAGATCGACTTCCGCCCTTGCGCTGGTATACATTCCGCCCAGGTACTCTGTCGCATGTCTGGAGGACAAAAGCCGGTACAGCAGCGTGAGGATATCGATCTCCTGCCAGATTCCCTTGTCCGTCTGCTCTTCGATCGCACGGTAAATCAGATCATAATCCGAGCTGTCGAGAATGTATCCCTTCATCTGGCTGCCGTACATGGTAAGGCAGTATCGCTTCTCAGTCTCCTTCCGGCTCCTGCCCATAAGTCTCTGCCGGCTGTACTGCAGAAGCTTCTTGTCCACCAGAAAGTTCAGAGCATTCCGGACAATTTCGGTCAGACCTTCCTCCTCGTACCCGTCCGGCCGGGGCAGAGTCTGTATCATCTCCTGAATTTCTTCTCTGCTGAGTTTCGAGGATTCATCCGTAAAAAGATTCAGAATGAACATCGGTCCCGCTGTGTTTGCCGCCTGAAAAAACAGGCTGTACAGCCGCGGCGGAGTGTCCGCGCTTCTGAGCAGCTCGTTCCATACCGTTTTCTGATCTTTTTTGACCAATGTGTATACATATCCTTTGCTGTTGCTCTTCTGTCTGCTTCTGGAATACCGTCCGGCGCGTCCGATATAATTCTGGTATTCATTCTGGGTCAGATAACGCATTTCCTGCCCGGTCTGTTTGGTGAGATCCGCGATAATGACCACATCCACATTGCTGTTCACGCCAAAGGCCAGAGTTTCTGTGCTGCAGACAATTTTCAGCTTTGTGTCCTCCAGCAGATTCCGTTCAATGTAGGTTCGAAGTTCATTCGGCACCGAGGCGCTGTGAAAGCCTATGCCCGCCTCCAGCGCCTGGTAATAAATATATCTCTCGTCCTCCTTCAGTGTGCTGTCCTCCAGCACTCCATAGACGTCATCCTCATTGATGTCGCATGCATCCAGAATCCTCTGCCTGCATGTCTCTCCGTCTGCGGGGCACGGAAGTTCCTCCCGAAGCATCAGGTACAAGTCCCTGCACAGCCGGCGAACCTCTTCCCGGTTGTTCCAGAAGATCAGGATCTGCCGGTTTTCCTTCAGATGATACCGGCACACTTCAGACAGAACATACATGGAAATACTCTTACAGTTTGGCGGAAGAATCACAACAGGACTTCTGCATGTATCGGAAAGGTATGGGCAGAAAACTTCTCCACTGTTCTTCTGCTTCAGATCAATGACATCGCACAGGGTATTTTCCACCGGATAGAATTCACAGCCGATGGTGGGCTTCTCATAGTCGCTCAGCAATTTCTCATACCGGGTCTGACTCAGCAAACGGCAGCGGGTGACGCAGGGATCTGCTCCTTCTGTCCCGTGAATTCCCCAGCCCTTGTAATATAATATGGTATTTTTGGAAAGTTCCACCGGACGCCCGTCAGCCTTGATCTCTGTAAATCCGTATTTACTGATATAAGCCTCCCAGTTGTAAAACGGCGTCCCAAGCATAAGAATCCGTGGTTTCCCCGACCGGAGCCGCCGGCTGTGCGCCCATGCCAGAATAAAATCAATGCGGATGCCCCGGGAATTGTCGTTCAGAAGCCCGGCCTCATCGATGACCAGAAAATCGTATCTGGATAAAAAAGCCGAATCTCTGGATGCATATCTGTAAACCTTTTCTGTGATAATAACAGCGATATCCACCTCACCCCGCTGAATCTCGTCATCATTCTGCCGGTACTCGCCGGTTGACTGTGCGATATCGAGATCTTCCCCCTGAAACAGCCGTTCAATCTCCAGCTTTTTCTGTGCGGCTAACGCCCGGTAGGGAACCCCAAAGAGCATCTGGGGCGTTCTCTGCTGCTTTTCCAGGGCCTCCTGATACGCAGCATAATACATGAGCATGGGAATCAGGGTCTTTCCCGAGGATGTCTCACCAATTATAAAAAGATCCCTGCCGGAATCATACACATCTTCTGACCGGAACGCTGTTTCCTGAAGATCTGTGAAGGATGGATATCCCAGCTGATTTGCCAGCCGCAGCATTTTATCATAATTTTCCGACATCATCTGTCCTCCTCTTTCGTACGTACGGCCTTTCCGTCCTTTTCTCCTGTAACAGTTCAGCCAGCTGAATATAACTACATTTTATAATATCAGCTTTTCATGTCAAGTTTTTTCTCCTCAGCTGTATATAACTCTGATCATCCTCCTTCTTTGCAAGATTTTCTGTTCCGTCAAGAATCTCCCAGATCGTCTGTTCCGTAAACATTCTCCCCACCGGATAATCATACACTCCGTCCGAACACAGCACCAGCCGGTCAAACTCTGCCAGCGACCCGCTCTTTACCCGGGTTCGTTCCATCAGATTCTCTGAAATTGTGAGAAACGTCTCATTCACTTTTCTGTTCACAGGATACGACAAGACACAGCTCTGCTGTCCGTTTTTTCCGACAATAATGCCGTCTCCCAGATGGATCATCAGATATTCCTCCCGCACATGATTTACTGCCACTCCCATCAGTGTGGAAGCGAAAGCCTCGGCCGGAAGATGGTAGGTATCCATGTATTTGCTGATGATACGTACGACTCCCTGCATCAGCCGCCGGATGACGTCTTCCCGGCAAATGCGTCCGGCACGCCCGTTTTCCACAAACTCCAGAAGAATCTCTGCGGCGAATTCCACAACTTCCTTCACACAGAGTGTGTTGAGGTCGCTGTTTCCGGTTCCGTCCGCGAGAACCACCGACTGACAGTGATTTCTCTCCTGATGAAAAATCTGGTCCTGACACAACATTCCGTGAAGTTCATGGTATGTTCCTGTTATTTTCTGCAACGTAATTTCCCACACTGCAAGTCCTTCCTCCTGCTTTCAAAAATTTACGTAACAGTTCATCCAGCTGAACTGTTACAAATTTACCTGGCGCAGATGCTGTCTATAAATACGAGATAGCATCCGAAATCTCCGATTGTCTTTCTGTAATACGGGTCATCCTCCTCATACCCGAGTCTGTCCCTCCACTCTGCCTTCTTTCCCTGCATTCGAAGATACCGTGCCAGCATATTAAAATGAATGATCACAGAATCATGTGCAGATGTCCTCAGAGAATCCTGCTTCATCTTTTCCTCACGGGTCATCCGGAGCCATCGGGAACGTATGGCCGCATAGGCAGCCGCCGACTCCATAAGCTCCCCATACAGCTCCAGCGCATCCGGATCTCCGTCCGTTTCTTCTGCGATTTCCCTGTGCAGTTCCCGCATCTGCTCAAATGTCAGGGTTTTGGGCTCCCTCAGATATTCTTCATACGTATTGCGCATTCTTACCATCCTTTCCTGACTACAATGCATACGGCACCAGCAAAGACTTTATGGTTTCCGTATTGCCCTGAAATTTATCCGTAACTGTTCCTTCTTCTGAACTATTGCATCCATGATACAATTTCCGGTCCAGCCATGTCAACGGCCGGAGGGAAAGAATACCGAACGCACCAGGGAAAACAATACATATATGATCAGCACCAACGGCAGAACAGCGTTGATCCACGCCCACACTCCTTCATGCAGAACAGATGCGATAAACTCACGGTATTTCACACAGCTGATGACTGTAAGAATTCCAAACGTTACCGCCCATCCGATCAGAAATCTTTTTATAATATCCCAGGCGGTCAAAAATGAATTACCCATACCTTCCTCCTTTTCATGCGCTTGCTGAGCCGTCAATGTATGTCAAAACCATCTCCGTCTTCTCCATCTGGTTCTTCCGACCCACACTGCGATCACAACAAGGAGCACCAGAAGCGGAAATCCCATTGTCAGCAGATTCGCAACGCAGATTGCAATTCTCGCCAGCAGCGCATTAAAATTTGCGATGATATAAATTGCTCCCAGCAAAGATATCACGCTCAGCACGATAGTCAGAATCTGCGTACCGGTAAATTCCGGCCTCCCGGTTCCACGATAGCCGTCTGGCTCAAACATATTATGAATTCTTCTCATTTCAATCGTCTCCTTTCCTGTCAGTATACGGAGCAGCTCTGCAAAAGCCTGAACTGCCTGCGCAATGTTATTCCCGCAAACAACGAGCCAGGCGAACATGCCTGCATGTCCGTTTGGCGGTGCTGTGTACCGGCGGCACACGGTTAACACCGATCGAACGAAGTGCAGACTTGCCCGGATTTTAACTAATAACCGGATCGGACAGCAGCCGGATACTGGTTTCCGCAGGCTTCCGGCAGGAATTTTCTGACGGGAACTGTATAAATCATAGATTTTCCCATGATCTTTATTGCCATTTTCTCTCCGGTTCTGCAAAGCATACGCCGCGTCTCATATAAATCCTCGCATCGGATTCTCAGCCGTTCTTCCGTCGCAATCGCCCAATGCTCTTCTCTGCGAAAGGAAAACAAGAGCACCGGCGGATGGCCGACGGCCAGTGTCGGATAGTGATACGGATAAGTGCCGAATATTTCTCTTGAAAGCGTCTCAGTCACCTCAGGGTTTTCATGGAGGAACAGACAGATATTTCCGAAATTCAGCGAAGTGTCCCAGAGCATTTCCTTTACATTTTCACTGACCGCAATCAGCTCCACCCTTCCCTGCCGTTTCCATCTGAAAAGTTCCACCAGCAGCTCGTCGGAATCGTCGCAAAACGCAACCTCGTTCAGGATCACTCTCAGCTTCGGAACCCGTTTCAGCGTGGAAAAAATTTCTTCTCTCAAATATGCATTCATGAGGCTCTGGTGATTGCTGATCTGATAAACAGCCATCACAGAAAGATTTCCCATGCTCCCGCTCTGCAGATTATATTTCGTCTCGCTGTCCGACACCGCGATTCCCTCCAGCGTCTCCTCCAGAAGCTCTATGATCCTTCTGAACATCACTCCCGCCTGATAATTTCCGGCAACACTGTTTGCAGTCACGCCGGGCAATCCCATACGTATGGCGAGGGATACGATAAAATCGTCGTCATGTTCCAGCAGCGCATGGATTGCCGGGAGGCTGGCCGGATATCTGGAAGCCGCAGCAGTAATCGCCGCCTCCGCATACGGCAGAATATCGTCGAATCTTGCACCATACCCGGCCTCCTCCCCGGCCCTCCGAAACAGCTGCAGAATCTGTTTTCGCGACAGCCCATACATCGGATGATAATTCCGGGAAGCCGGAGAGGAAATCATGGTTCCCGGCAGGCTGCCCTCTTCCCTGAGCTCCTGCAGATATCCGAGAATCTCCGGTCGACCAGTGAGTACTACAGTCGGCATATCGTTTCTTGCCGCATATTCGCATATGAGATCTCCCACCAGAGTTATCTCCCCTGCCGGAAGGCCGGAAATCATCAGCGGACCCCTGATTTCATGAAAAAATGTCCGGTCATCCACGGAAGCCATACAGACTCTGCGGACCATATTGGCCCTGTCGCATTCCCTTGCAACAATTTCTCTGTTTCCCATCTTTACCGTCTCCTCTTTCAAAATCTGTTACAACATCCAGCCATTGGAAATTCCTTTGCAGCCATTCACTGATAAAGCGGAAGCTTAAAAAGAAACGGCTTCCTGTCCGCCAAAGTCACCACCGCCTGTCCTTTCTCCAGAGCCATCAGATCCCACTCTTCTACCGCGTGTCCGCTTCTCTGTATAGAAAGATCCTTCAATCCCGCCCGAAAAGACAGATTCTGATAATTTTCTCCCAGGCGGTCCACCATGAAACGGCGTGTTTCGTGATCTGTAATCTTAAACGCGAAAATATTCTGGAAGCCGGCCAGAATATTTTTGGCTCCCGCCTCCCCGTAAATATTTTCTATTGCGCTGATATTCTGAAGCCCCGCCATCAGCTTCAGTCCCTGTGTGCGCCCGAAGGAAAGCGCAAGCCCGGCATACTTCAGTTCTGAAAGAAGAGCCCATTCGTCCAGCAGAAGATATACGTTCTTTCTCTGTCCGCCGCGGCCTCCCAGACCGTACTTCATACCCTGATCGCAGAGAAGTCCGTACATCGGCGCAAGCGTATTTCCCCGGATCAGATCGTATTCGATAAACACAACCTTCGTCTGCCTGCCGGTGACAATTTCCCGCATGGAAAACTCTCTCTCCGGACAGGACTGTGCAAACGGGCCGATAAAAATCTTTCGGAACACAGCGCCGATATAAGACAGCACGCCCTGGGTCTGATTCCCCTTACCTTTAATGTAACTGATGCAGCTTCTCTGGTCTTTCATATATTCCAGTTCAAGAATCCTGATCAGATCTTCTGTCTCCGCACTCTGCAGATAGTCTACCAGCTGCCGGTTGTTAAGCATCGAAGGACGATCTCTCCAGTATGTACGCATAAAGTAAATCATGACAGCGGCTGATATCTGTTCCGCCATCGCCGGAAATACCGGCTGCGTCTCACTTTTCATCTGCTGAAACAGATGCTCCGTCATTTCCAGCGCGTCCACATCACAGTCGCGCCCCGTGTACACCAGCCTTCCGTCATTCCCCCGCGGCATGATCTCCGCAAAGATATTATGGTACGCCGTCACACTCTGATAACAGGATCCGCTGCCGACGACAACCCGGTTTTCCGCCGGGATTCTGCTGCCGAACTCTGCAAAATAGTCTCCTTTCGTGTCGAGAATAATAATGACATCTCCGGGAGCTATCGTTGCCAGCAGCCGGGCAAGTATCATGCGGAACAGATTTGTTTTTCCGCCGCCTGGCGCAGCCAGCGCCAGAAGCCCTAACGACAGGCTGTCCTTGTTCAGACCGATCCGCATCCCCGAATCCGGATCCTCGAAAACCACGAACGGTGCGTGCGTTCTGTCTGAGGTCTCCGTCGGCACCGGATTTTCTCCGATATTCTGACCGAAAACCGCTCTCACATGCACCGGGCCTTCCCTGTCTTCATCTCCGATCCGGGGTGTGCTCTTTCCATAATTGTACATACCGTCTTATCTCCTTTTATATATCCATTCCATCCTCGCAGTCTTCGCCGTCGTCCAGATTCCTTCCAGAATCCATGTCATCTTCCATCGAATCCTCCACAGAATCTGACATACCGGTTGCCGGGGCAGAACCGATATTTTCCTCCGTCCCCGTCGCATCCTGTCCTAAAGACGGATGGTTATTGGCGGTGACCACGTTGGCCCCATGATAACCACTTTGACAGTTTTCCGGGTCATACCAGAAATGCTCATGGGTATGATCTGCATGATGCACATAAACATTATGGTTGCCCGACCCGAACGATGTGTTGATGCGTTTCCCATTTTCTTCCGCGATTTCCAGGTCCGACTTATAACCGCTGGCTCTGTGAAAACCGCCTGGTGTATGATCTTTTGACATATATGTTCTCTCCTTTTACATGTCCATTCCATCCTCGCAGCCTTCGCCGCCTTCCAGATCTTCGCCAGAATCAATACCGTCTTCCACGCCGGTTCCGTTGCCTGACGTTATCTCTCCTTCCGTCCCGATTTCGGTCTGCGCAGCCTGAAATTCATCCACGGCATTGAGATAATTTTCAGCCATTTGCGCGGTAGAACTGACCGCCTCCTCTCTGCTCATTGACGGATCATTCATCGCATGCACATAATATGCATTCACACTGTCTCTGAGACTCTGATTATATTCTTCCAGACTTACCGGTTTTGGATCAAAAGCCATCTGACATTCTCCTCTCTTTTTTCTCCCGCTGATACTGGTACGGAGTATCGCACCAGTACATCAGAAAATAAATACCCTGCGTCATCTGGCCAGATATTTATTTTCTGATGTACTGACTGCTGCTGCAGAACATTGCCGTTCAGCCAGCTGAACGGCAGCCCTGGAACAACTCATGCAGCATCATACACAACGGAATCCACAGATACTCTCGCCAGGAGATCTCCGCAGGCCGGTTTCAGAAACGAGCAGATCACTCTTGTCCCGGAAGAAAGGTTTCCAAACTTATAGGCAAACGCTTTTTCCCCGTTCTCCGGCATGATAAACGCACCTTTTCTGCAGCACTCCAGCACCCCACCTTCACATTCGCTGAATCGCTCAAACTCCTGTACTCCCATATCTGTACACTCCTTTCGCATGAATCACAGATTTTCATTTGCAGGAAGAGTATATCATCCGGCAGAACAAATTTTTTTTCGGAACGCTCTGGAAAATTACGAATGATATGGAAAACCGGCGGCATTTCTGCCGCCGGTAAATCCGGATCTTTTTCAGTCAAATGGACATGCAAGCATGTCCGCCTGGCTCGTTGTTCGCGGGAATAAATTTTCGCACACAACTCACCCGGAATGATGTCTTCCGGCTCTGTCCCTTAAACCGTTGTCGTTCATACGGCCTGTACATTCACTGCGCAGATCCTGTGAACGGTTCCCTTAAACCATAGTCAGATCCAGAACGGAATAGACAAGATCTCTGTCAATCTGTTTATAATCACGGTTCTGATACGAGTCAGTCACCGGGCGCATGATCTCCTTCAGCTGCTGCAGGAACTCCCGGAGGGCTTTTTCTTCCGCAGTTTCACGGACGTCCGGCTCCTGAAGAAACTTCTCCATATCGTCCACAGCCGTCTTCCAGTCATCGACCAGATGTCCGGCCTGCTCATCCCAGAAGTCTCCCATATATTCCGTGCATGCCAGGGCAGATGCATGCAGCCGCTCCAGCAGCGCCTCTGCTTTTCCGGCAGTCCGTTCTGTCCCTGTCTTTGGATCCCGAGAATTTTCCTCAAAGGTCTGCTCCAGCATCTGTCTGCGCGCCGGCCTCTGCCCCCGGTACCACTGATAAATCCGATAACTTGCAGTATCCAGAGGATCCAGCCCTTCGATCTCCTGCCGGGACAGAAGCTGCCAGTCTCTGTCCGGAAGCTTCTTTTCCGGACGGGACGCAGTCAGGAGGGGATGGCGCACTCTGCCCGGCATACTTAAATCTTTCCAGTTATTTCCTCCCCGGTAAGCGTAACAGGCAAACTCACCGACGGGAACAGGAACATTTCCTGTGGTGAGCATATGCGCGGTCCACGAAAGATGTTCCAGCCATCCCAGTTTTTCCACTGTCTGCGCATCTGAAATTTTCTCAAAATACGCGCGGAATCTTCCCGGCCGGTCTCTGTCCACGCCAATGCTCGCCATCTTGTATATCCCGTGAAGTGCCGCCCGCTCGGAGGACATCCTGCTGTAAATATTGTTCCGGTATTCCTGCTCCAGCTGCTCCATATCCAGCGTCTCCTGCTGTCTCAGCCAGCCGCGGTAGTAAGCGTGGGCCATCAGCCCCATTTTATAGACCTGTTCCTCATACATCTTTTCGCTGTACACTTCGCTGAAACAGGAAACGCTGATCGGATGCCACTGAAGAATCTCCTCTGAGTTCTCTCTCCCGGCTTCCTGTGTCCCGGTTTCCTCCTGCATCTGCATGTCCAGTTCTTCCGTCTGGAGGTAAGCAGCACATACCTTCTGCATGTTTTTCCCTTCGACGCCGCAGTCCGCCTGTGCCAAACCAAACATTTTACAGATCTCCCGCGGATTCATTTTCTCATCCAGGAAAATAAAATACCTGTATCCCTCCGCGATAAGCTGTCCGGCCGGCATTTTTTCCATCGGATCCGTCCGGATATGAAGATATGCCAGAGGACGCGCAACCAGCGATTCGTACGTCTTTGCGGAACATAGCCGTCCGTTTATCTCCCAGACCACCGCTCTTTTCAGTGCAGCGTTCCGTTCCTCCGAGGTATAATCGTTCCAGAATTCTTCCGCGTCCTCCGATACCAGGCTGACCTCCAGCCTTGTATTCAGCATCTGTCCGATTGAGATCAGTGCGGACAGAAAACCGTTCCGCATCATATGGCTTCCACAGAGCGCCGCTTTTATCACTCTGCTTTCATGCCCTTTCTCTCCTGAAAGGATAATGTCGGAATAAGAAAACAGCGGATGCTTCTGCAACATATTATAGGCTGCAAAGGTGGAATTGGCCTCCGCGATTTTTCTCTGGGAAACGTAGGTCTCATAACTCATGTCCTCAGCAAACGCATTCAGACGTTCCAGCACACGGGCGCACGACGGGACGCCCCTCTGATACCGCTCATCCTGGGGCGAAAGCATATCCCCCAGAAGCACCGTCAGCTTCCGGGCCATCTTCGGCCGGATCCCGAAGGTATCCGCCAAAGCCTCCGCTGTTTTCTCACCGCCGGAAGCTTCCAGACCCTTCCGCTCCTCCCCGGAAGGAACGTGTCCCAGCAGGATCTTGAAAAACAATACGCCCAGACTGTAAACCGCAACGCTTTCCTCCAGATAATCCTTTTTGATATCATCAAAGCGGTTTCTGAGAAGACTTTTTTCCAGCGAAAGAATCTCGCCGGACGCATACTCCGGATGATAAAAAATATTCCCTTCTGCCTGATGAAGATTGTCCAGATCGTTCAGATCAATAATGCTGTCCATATCAAACATCCGCAGCTGATATCTTGATTTTGTCTGCAGTATCATCAAGAAGTTCTCTTCACACAGATCCAGAAAGAGATATCCGTTTTCTTCCAGAATCGAAAGGACGTCGGCCAGGTACTGACAGAGAAAAATTTTTTCCTTCAGCGTCCGGAATTTCCCGGCCTGCTCCGCCATGGACACTCCGTTGTGATAATCGCTGACAATATAGCAGGTATCCCCGTAGACCGCCAGAGCCTGGGGTTCCACCACAATCTCCAGAAACTGTGCCTCGGAATAAAATTTTTTCTGCCAGAGATAACTTCGGAGAAACTGCCTGCACCGTTGTGCAAACTCCTGGTTCTGCACTCTGGTCATCCTGGGAATCCGAAGCTTCTGTTCCCGGTCCTGACTTCTCCCGATCGCCCAGACATTTCTTCTGCTGCATGGATAAAACTCTTTGACGATCACCTTCCGCCCATTCTCAGAGAGCGTCCCCTCATATACCATACAGGTCGCTCCCTGATCAGACAGCAGCTTATCCACACAGATCCGGATTTCTTTTTGCTCCTCCTGTGCTGTCCATTCTTCCGGAAAGCCAAAATCAGAACAACGGATCTTCTCCCGGATCTCGTCCGGATTCACTGCATAAAACAGATATTCTCCCGGCTGCATGGGAATCCGTTCCTGTCGGTCGCTCATAACTCTTTCTTTTCTCCTTCCTTTTCGCTTTTTTGTGACAGTTCAGCGGGCTGAACTTTTACCACCTTTTTTCACCGTTTCCTTATAAAGGATCCGCAGGGTATCGCACATATCGCTCACGTCGCAGGACGCCAACAGAAACATCAGCAGACAATCCAGCGGATATCCCAGGTACAATCCGTCAAACCGGAACTCTCCCATATTTCGTTCCACATATCCCCGGAAATTTCTGATAAAGCGTTCTTCTCTGAGGCCAATCGCCTGACAGTTCTTTTTGATATAGACAAGGAACAGCAGCGCCAGAACAACGTTTCTCTGCCTGTGCTGCGGCAGTCCCGAAAACCACCGGGCGTCCCCCTGCACCATAGATTCCCTGATCCAGTCGCAGGCGACAGCCTCGGTATCCAGACCGATTTTCCCGCCAAGTTCTGTATCAAGCCCGGACGCGATCTCGAAATCCCTGGCGCTGTACATATATTCGGCAAACAGCCGCCACGGCGTCATCTGTTTCTTCAGTTCTCCCATATCCGGCGCCGGCGGAGTCACAAGCTGAAGGTTTTCATCAAACATCTCCATTCGTCCGGTCATCCGGTTTCCCATATTGCTGACTCTCAGAATCCAGTCCGCCTTCGGCTCCATCCGGGTCACGGAATTCGTATCTTCGAAGACATAGTTTCCCCGTTTCTTCTCGCAGCTGACATGTTCCCGGTCAATGGACGTCACATCCAGATATGCTGTGACTGTCGTATGCAGCTCATACTTCCGGTCCAGTCCATCCGACGGGACAAACCGGAAACCCTTGTATTCCAGACACAGATCCTCCGGAATTTTTTCTCCTGCGAGGACCTCCATCATAACAAAGCCCTTCCCCTCCGGATCCTCTGTCCATTTGGGTTTCGTCCAAAGTTTGCTGTCTTTGCTGGGATCGATATTTGTGATGACGTCTGTATGGACATTCCTGACCACCGGGTTCCCGTTCCTCAGGAAATTTCCGGCCACAATCTCAAGCGGTACGTTCTTCGGCAGCGATTTCGTTTTCGGCGGCGCCTGTTTTTTGTTTTCTTCTGAAGGCAGAACGTGAACCGCAACCGAAACATAATCCTCCCGGGGAAGTACCACATCCTTATTGATTTCATAGATACAGTTTTTACCAAAAAATCTTGTCCCTGCCGGGATTTTCTGCTCCTTCTTTTCCGCGTCTTCTCCTGCCTTTCTGTACCATATGGTAATCGGAAGGCTGAGGGCTTCTCTGTGTTTCTGCTTGGTTCTCTTAACCTCTTCGACCTGAAGCACTTTCAGATAATCGTCCGTTTCATCCTGATACAGGTCGTAAACCTCCTGGAAAAGCTTTTCATAGGCTTCTGCCCGGTCTCTTCCCAGAGGACGTTCCAGAGATTTATACCAGACCAGAAGCTCTGCGATTTCAGGATAATCTTCGACACGGAATGCTCTCCCTGTCTCCTCCAGTTCTTTCAGCTTTTCATCACTCTTCTCCGCAATATAAACCGTCCCTTCTTCCTCAGGAATCTCTGTCGCCTGTCCGGCGTCCGGAAGCTTCTCATAACAGGATTTCAGTTCATACAGAATCTCAAGAGTTCCCATACCCTGGAGCTGCTCGTGAATCTGAACCGCCTGGCGCAGCAGATATTCGTCCGCAGAATAGCAGCACAGCTGATCTCTTTTCAGAACTCTGACCAGAAAAACATCGATTTCGTACAGATCCAGATCCAGGATCGGCGCAAGAAAGGTCAGGAAAAAGCTTTCCTGCAGTTCCAGCAGATTGTCCCTGATTTTCTCTCTGGGAAACTCCGCCGTCAACTTCTCTCTCAGTGCTTTGTCCGGGAGATCTTCCACCTTCTGTATCAGAGCATCACACAGGCTCTCCAGCGCCTCTTCCGACGCTTCGGACAGCTTCTGGCCTCTCTCCCGCTCCTCGTACAGAAGTTCCAGCGCTCTGTCGTCACCGTGATAAAACATGTTATTTTTCAGTGTATTGATCACATATCTGTATGTAGGAAAGCTTTTCCATGTCCGGAGATACCGGTTCAGCCTGTCATTCAGGGCTTTTCCCTGAAAAACAAAATCATCGACCGTCAGAGTCTGCCCCAGCGCCTCTGTTCTGGTCTGAATCTCCTGAAGGCCTTCTGTCCTCCCATCATGAATCCCTTTCGAAATTTCCATATCATTTCCTCCTCACTGGCTCCGTCACATCAACTCGTGCTCCGGTTCTTCCAGCTCCTTTTGCAGTTCTTTTTCCGGCTCCTTTTCCAGCCATGCAAGCCGGAGAATATCCCTCGTCGCAGTCAGATTGCTGATATCGATCCCCTTCTCCTCTTCCTTCAGCCGGTCAAACTCCCGGAGCATCGGATGAAGCCGGGCGATATGCAGCTGATGTTTTGTGCAGCCGGCGCCCCGGTAAATCTCTATCTGGCCGTCATCGGCAGGCAGCCATCCGCGGGCGAACATATACCGAGTCCATCGCAGATGCTCCCATCTGGCCAGCTGATCCGTGGAATAGTTTGACTTTGCGCCCAACGCACTGAGCTCCTCTCCGAATTCCTGCAGCGTCTCTCTGCTGTAGTATGCATCACCGTCCAGGATATTCCAGGGCTTTTTCACTAGTCTGCGGTGAGCTCTGAACATATGGAACAGCCGGTACGGAAGGCTCAGAGCGACGGAAAGCGACGAATCCATATTATACTGGCTGCCATAATAGCTGCGGAAAGCCTCGGCCGCTCCCTGATCCTGTTCGCCCTGCCCGTCGTCCGCATACGAATGAGACGTTCCCGGCGGCACAGCGCAGTACTGCATGTGCGTACACAGAGCAAGCTTTTCCAGAATACCTCCGTCCAGATTCTCCCAGGAATACCGTTCATCAAGGGAACCAAAAGAAATCAGGGCGTAATTGTTGTGCCATGCGTCCCCCTGACGGATATTGCTGATCACCATATGACGGCTCAGATTCGCCACATCCGGGTTTTTACAGCGGAACGCCACCGGCGGCAGAGAGTACAGCCTGCTTCTGGTCTCTTCGATTTCCTTATTGCCAGCATTCTCTTTCAGGACAAGATTTCTGATCAGCTGCTGCCGGATCCGGATCGCCAGTTCAAGATTTCTCTCATCGCTTCCTTCTGAGACTGCGAAATACAGATAATCTCCCTTAGAGGACAGAGTTCTGACTGTATCTTCCAGATCCGGTGAGTCGAAGGAAGCAATCGGAACGTCTTTTATTTCATTGGCAGCCGGGTGCTCTGCCCTGACCATTCCCGGACATTTGGCCTTCAGCCGCCCGATTACCGTTTCCGGATCCGGACACAGAACTGAGATTTTTGTCCGGACGGTTTCACTGGAAAACGTCATGATCCAGGAGGCCTCGCGGACCAGCCACTCAGCACACAGATCCGACCCCACAACCACAAAATGCAGTGTCGGAACAGCGACCGAATGGCTGTTTTTTCCGCCGACGGGCAGGTGATAAAAAAGCGGATGGTGGCTGAGCAGATACTGTGCCGCAGACTTGTCATCATCGATCAGGTGGATTCTGGCGACATGACCCTCCATATAATTCTGTGCAGTATCGATCAGTGCACCGTAGATTTCCTCCTCACATCGGATGAAAATTTCCAGATGCCTCAGAAGCTCATACGCCTTCTTTGCCCGGATCACCTCCAGCAGCTTCAGGGCATCCAGAAAATTCTGATGGGTGTCGTCGCTGAAAAACAGGTATCTTTTCTCTGGAAACGACAGTACCTGTCCGAAATCATCCGGACGATATTCCTGCCTGCTCCAGGTCCAGCATGGCATTGTCTTAAGACAAAATTCTGTATATTCATTGTCACAGTTCGTAATACACAGTCCGGTCTTGTCGCTGGACGCCTCTTTTGCGTGGTAAGTAAGAGACCGTTCCGCAAAAAGACGGTATTCCTCCAACGCATCCGGATAAGAATAACTGATACTCGTTTCCAGATAGCGGAGCGCCTCTTTCTCCCGGATTCTGCCGACATATGGAGGATACAGACTGCAGCGGTAAAGAATATAGTTTGCTTTTCCAAGCAGAAAAGAATCCTCCAGAAAAGGAATATCCAGCACCCCTCTGGCCTTCTCGAAACAGGTTCTGTCTGCGGCTTCGCTCAACGTGATTCTGCCGAATTCCTCTTCAATGGAAGCAAGACTCTTCTTCGCATTTTCCGCAGCCTTTTTCCGCAGCTCCTCCTGTATGTTCCTGTCCTTTTCCTTTTCATCCGAAGAAGATGGATAAACGATCTGCTTCAGGGCAAACAGTTCTGCCGTGTCTTTCTTCTGCTCGAAACAGGTCAGCGTAAGACCTGTCAGTGTGAAACAGGTCAGACAGGCCTCCAGGGAAATCCTCTTCGCGGTCTGCAGCCGCTTCAGAACGGATGCGTCATGGTCTGCCGTTTTCCGGATCAACGCCTCCATTCGCTTCGAAAGATTTTCCTTCTCTTTCGGTGAAGTCTCCTTCAGCAGATTGCTCCAGCGCTCTGTAATCTCCCGCCGGTAGGGACTGCTCTCCCAGGTAGCGTATTCACGGGTGGGATTTGCCCTTCTGTCCAGCAGCAGTTTGGCAATCTCCTGGTATCTCCTGGCTGCGTTATTCCCGGAAAATACCCGCCAGATAGTTTTTCGCTGTTCTGTTATACGAATATTTTCCGAATTTTCTTTCAGAACATCCTCTGCGGTCGCTCTGCATTTTACAAGCGTATAAATCTGCTTCGGAAAAATTTCCAGGGCAAATCCCTCGATTGTCTCGATCTTTTTTCTCACCGGGCTGTTCTCCGGAAACGCCTGCTGAATTTCCTGGCTGAACTCCTGCAACGTAATCTGTGCCATACAAACTGCTCCTTTCCGCTGAAAAACTGCCGAAATAACTTTACCAGATCATCTGTCTTCCTAGTATAAGCCGCGATAAATAACCATATGTTTCGCTGGTCTGCTTTCCCGATAGCACAGTTGTAAAAACCTCAGCGTAGCCCGCTACGCCTGCGTTTTTACAACTGTACTCTCGAAAAAGCATCCTCACCGAAACAATAAGGTATTTATCGCGGCTTATACTAGCTGTCAACTCAAAAATCAGTGAAAGAGTCTGTTTCGCATTTCGGTTTCATTTCTTGTTTCATATAAATATTTTATTGTTTCCATTATAGTTTGTCAAGCTGTAATTCACTTTTATTCCGGATTTTTATTACAGTTCAGCCAGGTCCGTGCATTTACTGCACGGACCATATGAAAAAATCACCAGATATTGAAACAGTTTCCGCGTCCGGTTTCGGAACTTAGCTTTTTATTTTTCAAAAGAAACAGTTTAATGTACCTAAAGGAACTCATTCACCGGCACAGCATTCAGCAAATTTCCGAGTGCTGTGTCCGCCACGCAGAAAAATCTGCAGAAAGGAAATGCCATGAAAAACAAACTTCTGTTTCTGATAATGGCAGCGGTCCTGCTCCTCACCAGTCTGGTGGGCTGCCGAAGCGGAACCGGCAGCGGAACTCTTCCCTACCCTGATGGCTGGGTAATCCGGAATACGGATACAGACGAGTCTGACGAATCAAAAGAAGCACACGACGATTCTGAATCAGAAACTTCTGATTCGCAATCATCGGCATCGGAAGCTTCTGCGTCTGACACGTCAGATCCTGAAGCTTCCCGTGAGGAAACCACAACTTCTGCATCGGAAGCTTCGAGTCAGGCCGCCGCTTCCACAACAACAGCCGAGGAAACTTCCGAAGAGGACGCTTCTGCTTCCGAGATCCATTACTTTCTGGATACCTCTCAGAGCATGTATCGTTCTCCGGAAGTGATCACCGTTCATTCCGCGGCTGAAAAAGCCGGGGCCGGAATGGACAAGCTTCACTATATCCTCGGAGAAGAAGGAGAACTCATGGAAACCGACGAACAACTGGCTCTCAGCGGCCAGTACGGAACCGGAGCTGTGATCGACGTCATCGGCGCCGCCGACATTCCGGTGGATCCGGAAGGCGTCAATGTACTGACCACAGATCTCCAATCTGCCAGCACCACCGGCACGGAAATCGGCCGATGGCTGTCCGACACCGGATGCAGCGGGTTTACGTTTTACATATTTACCATGAACTATCAGGGCACAGTAGAGTTCAGCACCTACACTTCCGCTCAGGCCCTGACGTATGTATCCGTTTCCAACTGCAGCTTTGAACGGGAGTTTCTGATGATTGTCTTCGGGGAAAACAACCTGGTCAAAAACTTTGACGAGACCTTCCAGGAAAAGCTGAATCACAGCATGGCCTATGATTTCTGCCATGTCTCCATGACGGACGAATCGGAAGAAACCACCGAAAGCCTTCTGACACTGACTTCCAGCAAGTATTTTACAAAAAACCTGGCTGGTATCACCTATGAAAACAACCGGTACTGCTACGGTCTGGAACCGGCGGACACTTCCGGAACAGACTTCACCCTCTCCAACACCTTCGTCTACAGGAAGTCAGGAAAAAGCGCCAACGACAACACCGAAGCAGTCAGAGTTGTCCTCTACACAACGCCGGACAGCGAAGTGCCCGCCATCGCCGAACAGAAGGTGTCTGTCCTAGAATATGACTCTGAGACAGAAACCTTTCTTCCCAGCGGCACATCCTTCACCGTGACGGCGGAAGGCCTTCTGGACGGACTTCCCGCCTCCGACGACGAAACGCTGAATACAACCCTGGGCGGCAATCTGATCGCCGGAGACGAGCCTGCCTTTGTGGTCACTGTGGAAAACGAAAAGCTTCCGAAAGGTCTGTATGCTGTGGAGACAGAGCTGGTCTGTGAATCAGACGAGCCGGTGAGCCTGCAGGAATTCGCAGCGGAACACAGCGCGGGACTGGAAGAGTACACAGCCGCCCTGAAAACAGAATGCGAGCCGGTTCTTGTAAACGGAGAACCAAGCGCCTCCCAGTACACCCGTACAGCCTCCGGCTCTTCCGTATTCAGCCGGCTTCTGAACTTCGAACAGATTGCCGACGAGCTGGCCGCAGCAGGCGCGGAGGCGGAAGGGGGCAACGACGTCATCCTGTTCCGGGTGATGATTGACAACCGATAACACTGCTTTGCGGCAGTGCAGCATACTGCCGTGCGTATTCAAAAAGGAGGAGAACACATTGATAAAAAATACAGAATACGGAAATATGGTGAAGGGAATTTTTATCCTGGTGCTGATCACATTTCTGGTGATGGGTGGTCTGTATCCGACCGCCTATCTGATGGGAGCCGGGGATACGGCATATTCTTTCAGTGTATATTTTGTTGCGGCTGAGGGGCTTAGTATTACCTTGCTGTATTGGCGTTGGTACAAAAAAAGCAATAATCTCGCAAAAGATATGTTCAACAACTCGGAGATGAGAAAAGCCGCCCGTTCATGCGCTGTCCGATATCTGTTGCTCTCCATCGGAATAACTCTGGGCATCGCCGCAGTTGCGCTCCTTGTAACGTTTCTGAACCTCATCTTCGTTGGAATCAGTCAGATCTATTCCTTCACCTCTGTATTAAGTGAATGGCTGATCGGAAACATTACCCTGTGGCTTCTGATGTGGTACTTCGGGCTTCCGAACCGTGTGCTGGGACGTTATTGATGAAAGGAGGAATGGCAAGATGATGAGAAAAATGCGCATAATCATTGAAGGGGGAACAGGAGAAGCCTGCTGCGAAAGCAATTTGCAAATGGCAACCACTCTTTCCCTGTTGAAATCACCCTATCACCTTGCTCCGCATATCTATGAAACCATGGATGCCGGAGGAAAGTTTATCGGAAACATCCAGAAGCTTATGGCCGCGAATCGGGCTCTGGATTTTCGGAATCCTGATTTTCGTCTGCTGTTTCTGAAAGTCTCCGACGCCAGAAAGACAAAATCAAACGGACAGGAAGAACCTTACAACCTGAGATCTGTTGCCGATCCATGGTATCATAATCAGCTGCTGTTCACCAATGATGAACTTGATTTTGACCTTACAAAGGGATATGGCCGAAACCTGAAAATCGGAAGCTTTTCCTGTATTCACTCGCTTCACCGCGCCATGGAAAATTCGAAAGATAAACTGGAAGGACTGCAGGCGATTATAGACGAAGTAGTAAACGCCAACAACCTTTATCAGGTAATGGTACCGTATATCGCCGGCGGAGGCGGTGGTGAAGGACGCACCAACATCTGCAAGCACCCGGCTCTTCTGAGAAAAATGTGCATCAAAGCAGTCATGCAGGACCGTCATCTGACTGAAGAACAGGCGATCGCATATGTAGAGCGAACTCTGAAAATTGCAGTGATTCTGATCGGATCTGTATTTCGATTCCCGAGAGGCGGCAATCTGGATCAGGATGTCTCCGGACTCGTCGCGGGAACCCTCGCAAATTATCCTGAGGATTCTGAAAAAGCAGTCAACGCATTCTATCTTCTTGAACACGACGCCATGCCTGTCCAGGCAGAAAAATTCTGCGATGGTTCCGATGACAAATACAGACATCATCACGCAATTGAGCTGCTTGCTTTTTATGCCATCCAGGACTTTTATGAAAAAAGCGACGAGGAGATGACCGTCAAGGGGCCGTATATCGCACGTTATTCATCACCCGGAAACGGCAAAACCACCTGGAAAACTCTGGCGCTTCCGGACATCGTTCCCAAAGCGCTTGGCAACAGGCTGTTTTTTGACGCGATGTTGATTCACTGGCTGAAACCGCAGCTTCTTCCAGCCGCCAGTGGCTCCGGCTCTTTGGTCAACAGTACTGTATTCGAATCCGAATTTCTCGGCAAGCTGTATGGCACAAAAAAATCCAGAGAACTGGAGCGGGCTGTTTCTTATGAGGAACTGGAAGAGCAGGTTCTGAAACCCTTTTCCATCCTTCTTGACAGAGAACTGTTGTTTCTGGAATGGCTGAGAGATATCTGCCTGACCGGAAAAAACTGGGAAAACGGCGAGATGCCCACAGAAGACATGAAGACAGAACTGTTCCCTGTCAGTGAGATTGAGAAGCTGATCCGTGCAGCAACGGAATCCAACCGGCCGGAACCCCTCAGCAGTTTCCAGCTGGACCGTCTGACAGAATGCAACGGCAAGTCTCTCTATTATACCAGACTGACCCCTGATAAAATTCGCACCCGGATGAAATACAGAGACGGAAGACATCCGAAACCATTTTCTGTTCTTATGGAAGAACTGTATGATATCTGCGCCGACAGAAAGGAGAAACGCCATGGCTTTAAATCCTGAATCCAAAGAAATCCGCCAAGCACTCAATCAGTTTCCTGACAAAATTTTTGCGCAGGTGGTTGGCATGCCAATCAGAAGTTCAGCCAACCTGATATCCAACCCTGAACAAAGCACAGCAGTACGCCAGAATCCCCGGAGCATCGCCGACCCCTTTGCCTCTCTCATCGCCTTCTGCAACGACCTTCAAAATCCTGATCCTGCAATTCTGAAGGATTGCATCTATGTCCTGAAAACAATGTATGCAATGGTGGCAGACGCCGATTACCGGGGTGTTTCTGTGACCTATAACATTCATGTATTCAAGAAGGAGGACGACTTCGACCAGAGCTGCATCGAACATCTCCAGGAAAGAACCGGATGGAATCAGATGCCGGACCGGGTACTTGTAATGAACATTGGCGAGCGCGCCTGTGCGATCTTTGATCCGCAGATGCGGATGTTCATCCCGGGAGCCGGATTCAGCACCCGCGAGAAAGCGGAGCAGGCATTTACGGAGATGCAGACGGGCATTCTGAAAAACGAATGCGGAGAACAAAAGAGCAATAAAATTGATACCGACAGGTACCTTTCCTCACATCCGAAGGTAAAAGACAGATACCATGCATTTCTCACCAATATGGCAGAAAACCATATTTCCAGCATCGCGCTGAATCTGCTGCTCTCAGAACTCGGCGGCGTGCTTCCGCCAGAGAAGATGAAGATCTACAGAGGAGAAATGCTGAAATCTCTCTCCGGAGACGTCCTGGAATATCTCCAGGCTGTTACGGGCGCGGAACCGGACGCAGCGCGGGCCTTCTGCTGCATGCCCGGAACAAACACAGTATCAAGGCTGCTGGAAGAACCGGCCTTTCTCCTTGTCGGTGAAAAGTCACAGATTAACGCCGGTATGGCCTGCATCGGGACAGAACTGGTTGTAATTCCTCCGACAGATAACTGCTCCTCCATCACCGGAGCGAAATATGATTATGCTGATGACAAATCCTACCTGGAGTTTACCGCGTTTCTGGACGAAACCCTCTATCACAAAATCTACCACCGCCCATCCGGCGGATGGAAGATCTTTCAGCCGGAGGATATCATAGATATGTTCTACGGTGTTCCGGACTGGCTCCTTTCACGGCATAACTATCTGATCCAGCAATCTATGGCAAATTCGAAAGAGAATCATGAAACCGCCGGTGAAACCATCTGGGAGATCTATCCGGAAGATCCCACGACAATCGAGGCAACACTGGAATCAAAGCAGGCCAAGGGATCGTCCTGGACGGTTCTGCAGAGAACTCTGCCAATCTCCATGCTGAAACTGACCGACAACGAAGGACATGTGCTGGGAACTGTCATACCTCCGGTTTCGCCGGCTTTCAAGAAAGAAAACAACACTATGTACATCTCCCTGGATCCTGCCGGCGCCGAGAGCGTACGTCTCGCGACCATTGCGGGAAGCAGAAACATTTCGGCAGTACCTGACAGCGACCTCCTGGCGCCGCTGACTCCAATGTCTGAAGAGGCATTGAAAACAGTCGAAAAATTTCGCGCTGTTCTGCCGCGGACCACAGGCCTTCAGACCACTCACTTTGCATCGCTTCTGCAGAATTTCGATTTGGACGGCACGGGAGACTGGGCCCGCCTGATGATAGAGAGCAGGATATTCCAGCAGAATCAGGAAGAACTGTTTACTGCCCTTCAAGAATTCACGGGCGACATGACTGATGCTATGACCGCCATCGGCGTCGTGTCGAATCCCAAGGAGATGATCTCCAGATCCGACCTGACTCCGGAAAACAGAGCAAAATGCATACAGGCTTTGAACTTTTACATTGGGATATTGCTTCTGGAAGGTATCTTCAAAGCCGCAAAAAAAGGATTTTCCATTCAGCATGGGAACCTGCAGCTGCTGATCTCCTATCCGGAGAACGGATCCGGCCAGAGCGTCACCAGGCTGATGAAAGAAGCAATCGAGGGAGCGATCCAGCTGATAAATGAATATCTTACTCCTTCGAATCATCTGGCCGTCGGCTCAAACGTAACTCTCTATTCGGAAAGCGAAGCCACAAACAGATGGCACGAAGAGCACCCGCCGACAAAAGACTTTCTGGGCGGTTCGAATGCCACCGGCACGCCGGACTGCGGTTTTTCTACCCACGATTACTCGTTAAGAGTGAACAGACACCTGTATCTGTTCTCACTGCCCTATGCCGCCCAGCAGCTCACAAACGCAACGCTTGCAAAAGTATATGACGGAAATGACAAGGAACTGATGCGGTGTTTTCACGGCGGCAGTCAGCAGCTGATGAAAGAGACTCAGGAATCCATCAAAAGAGTGATGAATCCCTCGGTAATGAATTCCTCACACGGAAAGCTGTATGAGCGTCTTGGTTTTGTGCTTGCGCTGAACCGCCTGTTCAGTGAATGCAATTTTCAGGTGACCGGTGCAAATGCCGACCATCTCCAGCTGCAGGTGCAGCAGATTGTGGAGGCCAAACTGAACGTCGCCATACCGGCATACGCCGATACGATGGTCAGAGCAATCCGGGCCGGCGATCTGCATCCCTCTGAAAACCTGATGCTTGCTCCGGTCGGCAAGGGATCCCTTGCCATGAACAATACCGGAGAAGGCTTTGAGAAACGCTTTACAGAACGACTGCGAGCGGAAATCAACGCGATGCTCGGCGACAGCAGCGAACCTTACACCGGAGAAATCCAGCTTCTTCCGAATAACGACACCCGGAAAGTCAGTGTGGCTGAAGGTATGATTCTTCTGAAGGAAAGAGGCACTGCCAATCGTCCTGCCGCACAGATTGTCGAAAAGGAGGATCCGACGGAATACTATCTCAGCATAATCTGCGGGGACGACGAAGAAGCAAAGCAAAGCTTCCTGGATCAGCTGGAGACTCTCAATGGACAGGCGACCAGAAGGCAGTTCCTTACTCTGAAAGAACAGATTTACGATAAAGCCTTTGATGCAATCATCCGGGGGTATACCTATGAAATGTTCGAGGAAAGCTTTAATCGCTTCGGCTATACCGGTACCGGCGATGGAAGCTTTGACGAAGCACTCCGCACAACGGCAAAGGATCATTTTGCCAATATTTGTTCACAACTGTTGTCCAGCCGGAAAGACCTGATTATGTCCTGTCCCGGTATTGAGAAAGAACTTCTCTGCGGGGCTGTCATCGACCTTGCACTGGAACGATAGGAGGCTGATGTGTAATGATAAGAGAACAGGCAACTTATTTCGCCGCCGCGCTGTCTCAGTCGGAAAGCACAGCGGATGCCGCCGTACAGGCGGCGTCCGCCGGCAGCAGGGAACCTCTCATCCTCTGTCTGGTCCTGCTGATCCTGCTCCTGGCAGGTCTGATCCTTCTGAATTTTTCGGCGCTGATCTGGGAGAGAAGAATCTACAAGGCGACCACGGATATCCGAAAACTTCTTTCTGAGCTGCCAGGGAAAACAGAACGTCCCTCAGAAGATATCCGGCCGGGATTTTTCTCTGAAATACAGGGCTCCGGCGGCACCGATTCGGAGGATTCCGACGGTTCCGGCGGTTCCCAGGAACCAATCCGGTCCAGGTCGGAAGGACAGAATACAGGCTCCTCCTCGCTGCAGGCATCCCGGGATTCCGGTGAAATCCAGGGCGAAAAGGATTCCGGCAAAAAAATCCAAAAAGCAGAAGGATCACGATCAGACGCCCCGGATACTTTGCCGGAGCCGACCGTTCATGATCCTTCGCCATATGTGCTCACACCCGCCCAGCCGCATCGTGTCGACGGACTGATTGTCAACAGCGCAGTCTATTACAATCTTTCCGAAAGAATTTTCTTCGATCGGAGCAACTCCGGCCGGGAACCGTTCGATCTGTTTTCTGACGATACGGTTTTACCGGCACAGGACTGTTTTCAGATATCCAGCACAGCCGCCTATTATCAGAATCAGAATTTTCACCGTGTTTTTGATTTTATTACCACAAGCGGCGCGCCTGCGGCATTGACCGGGAGAATAAAGCTCCTGAAGACAGAGCGCCCGGCAACTGTAGCATACGAGCAGAACAGAATTTACCTGAAACAAAAAGGAATCCTCATTGTAGAAGAAAGGCAGGGCTGACACATGAAAAAACTGATCCGAATCGTATTTACTTTCCTGATCCTTGCAGGGCTGGGCATCCTGCTGATCACCACACGTCCGTCAGAGCACGACTTCGCTCAGTGGTACGCAGAGAAAAACGAAAGCGGCCTGGGAAGCTTTTTCGACGACGCATTCATCGCTCTGGTGGAGGCGAGAACAGAAACCAGCGATTACCTGGTCTTCTCCATATTTGAGCTGGACGGCGAAGAACGGTACGTGGGAATTCTCGGAAACATCTTCGGAAGAAATTCCGCGGAACAGGCAAAACAGACGCTGGACCGCCTGATCGACCAGGCGCGCAGCACAATCAGCGGGCAGTGACGGACGGCCTGCCGGAGCCGCAGAAAGCTTCCGGCAGGCCGTCTGTTGCAGGCAGACGCATCAGAAGGAGATCATCATGACGAAAAAAGACTTAGAACAATACTTCATTCCATCGCTCACCCTTCTGGAGACAGATCTTACCGAAACAGAGCTGCTCTTCCGGAAAATAATATTCACGGAACAGGCCTTCCCCTCGCAGAAAAGACAGCCGGCATACGGCCCGGAGGAAGCCGGATATGTATTCTTTCGCTGGAGCTACGAACTCCCCGGCGGGCCGTTTACCGGTCTGAAAAAACTGATCCTGGAAATCCGACGCAGAACGGGCCTGCGAAGCAGCTACCGCGGAATCGTCGGAATCGACGTCACTCCCTGGAAAAGTCATGAGAAAGAGGAATATTTCCAGATCATGCAGAAATATCTGTACGACAACAGCAAAGAATGGGACCTGGTATACATCTGTTCCGGATATTCGCCCGGAGAGCTTTCCGACCTTCGGCGCGTCTGCGCAAATTATTTTATTCTTCACAGCCGGCGGGCATATGTATACAGCCAGGAAACATTGAGCCGGTACGTTCAGAATGCTTTTTCCCACTTCGGTGTGACGGCAGACAAAAAAGCTGTGCAGGAGCTTGCGGCAGCGCTGGGCGCCAGACTTCCGATGGAGAACAGAACCCTTCCGGTCATCCGGCGAATCGCATATGAGATTCTCTGCCGGGAAACAGAACAAAAAGAAAAGGTTCTGAGAATTTCCGAAAAATCAGTGAAGCAATATCTGCAGGAACCGGAAAGCTCTCTGGCTATTCTGGCCGGAACCTGCCTGGGAACGGAGTATGAAGCGTATGAAACAGCTATATAGTTACGAAGCAGACTGGAGAAAGTATGCCTTCGATGAAGCGGATCATCTGGCAACTGAGGAGGAGCTGAAAGAGAGATATCTTACCGTCGAATTAAAGAAGGGTAAGAAAATCCCCGCCGGCGGCTTGCCCGTACTCTGTGACGGCCGTACGGCAACACTGAATACAGCAGACGAGATGACTATGATCTACGGCGGTACCGGGACAAAAAAATCCCGCCTTCTGGTTTCCGTTCTGCTCTGCGTTCTGGCCATGACCGAAAAAGGCGAAAGCATGATCATTTCGGACGTCAAAGGAGAGCTCTGCCAGGGCGTCCTTGCCCCGAAGGTCCGGGGCGTGCTGAAGGCCAATGGTTACCGGATCCGTGTAGTGAACCTCCGCGAACTGAACGGCGACGGGTGGAATCTCCTGCAGCAGCCGTATGAATTATACCAGAGCGGGCAGACAGAAGAAGCTATGGCTCAGCTGCATGATCTTGTCAGCGCTCTCTCGTCTTTTTACAACAGGAGTACGTCCGATCCCATCTGGCCAAAAAATGCCCGGGAATACGTGATGGTAATCGCAGTCTTCCTGTTTGAATTCTGTCAGGACCGCGACCGGATCAATCTTCTGTCTCTTGCCTCCTATGCAACCAATGAAAGCTGCGAGAACCTGGAAAAGCTTGCGGCCATGCTGCCGGGAAAAAACAATAATATCATGACAATGCTCAGAAGCATCCTCTCCCAGTCGGAGCGTACCAGAATGAGCACAATGGCGACGGTTGCTTCCTTTTTCAGCGACTTTATCATCAACGAAAAACTGCTGCGGATGCTCAGCGTTTCCACCTTTGAAGTATCTGAACTGTATGAACAGAAAACCGCTCTGTTTCTGATTCTCCCGGATGAAACAGACACCTACCGTTCCGTGACAGGACTGATTCTCTCACAGATCAGTGCAGCTCTGGTAAAAGCGGCATATCAGCACGGCGGAATGCTGCCCCGGAGAGTCAATTACATCTGCGACGAATTCTGCAATTATTATATCCCCGGCATGGACAGAAATATCAGCGCTCACCGTTCCAGAAACATCCGGTGGTATCTGGTCTGTCAGAGCAAGAGCCAGCTCCAACAGGCATACCCGAAAGAGTATCCTGTGATTCTCGCAAACTGTAAGAATATCTATTTTACGGGAAGTCCGGACCCGGAGCTTCTGGAAGAGCTTTCCGAAAAAGCCGGCTACACCAACGAATCCGAAGACGGAACTCCTCGCCGGCTGATTTCTGTATCAGATCTGCGGAAACTGAAAAAAGGCCGGGAATCTTCCGAGGTCTATATTTCCTCCGGTCCGCTTACCTGGGTGACAGAGCTTCCCGATCTTGACCAGTATGAGTTTCTGCAAGACTATACGGAACAGCCTGAACTTCCCGTATACCAGTACCCGCCCCTGAAAGCCTATACCTCTGCGGAAATGCTTGAGGACATGTATAAGCTTCGCCAGGCCTACGAAGACGACCTGGCAGGATACGATTCGGAAGAAGACAAAGAACTTGCGGAAAAATATCGGCATATGTTTTCCTAGTACATCAGACCAATCGCACAGAATGCTTTTTCGAGTGTGCGGGTCAAAAAACGCCGGCGTAGCGGACTGCGCTGAGTATTTTTGATATGTGCTGTCAGGAAAATAGACAGGTCAAAAAAGCAGCCCCGGAATCCGTTCGTACTCTCTAAGTGGTACGAACAGATTCCGGGGCCGCTTCATACGAACCGAAATCTGTAAGCTCCTGTCCGCCAGAAATCCTGCAGCCATTCATCCAGCGGAACGGCTGCAGAATTTCTGTCATACACTTTCCCGCATATCCGGCGTTGTAATCTGCAGGCCTTTCACAGCGGCCCATTTCCGCACAAATCTCTGCGCCCGTATGTCCGCTTTCTTGTTATAGGCCGCCTTCACCTGAATCACCCGTTTTCCATTTACCTCAATGGTTACAAACGGGACAGACTGCTGCTTCCTCTGTCTCAGGAAGAAAATCTTTGTCGCTCCCTTTGCCACCAGATCCGCATACATCCGTACGCAATGATGCATCGCCGCGCTTTCTTCCACAAGTTCTCTCGGAACGGAAGGCGCTTTGACAACATACGGATCTTTGCCGAAAATCTCATTATCCATCTCCGTATTCGTGGTCAGCTCCAGATATTCCGGAGAGGATACCTGTCTTCTGAAAGCTTCTGCCATCCTGTGATTCTCCATGTCGGTTTTGATATCGACAGCCATATCGTGAGCCTGTTTCAGGTTCGCCGGCGTCAATCCGCCCGGATACTCTCCGATCTGCCTGCAGCAATATAAATAATCCCTGTACAGTTCATAATCCTCTGTCTTACCGGACGCCAGATATTTGATCATCCGAAATACCTGCCGGTCGTCAAAGCCCCGGAGCAGCGCCCAATGTCCGTCCGCTCCCGGCTCCCGGGTAATGTTGTTCTCCGCAAGAAAGCGAAGCATCGGTACGGTATAGGCATCCTGAGGCACACTTAAGAACCGTGGATTGTACTTCCAGATCTTTGAGAGAATTTCGATTACATTCGGCAGCAGCCGGAAATGCTCCGGCCTGAGCTTTCTCACAACAGACACCGGAACTCCCAGCATCTCTTTTACATTGGTGTAAAGCAACGGATCCAGCAAAAGCTCACTCAGTCCCGGGAAGGCGGCTGCTGCACAGCAGCCGGACTTCGCAAGCAGTTCAATGCCCTGATGGTACTCGCCGGACAGCAACGGCAGAAGCAGATTGCGCCCGCCATTTTCCCAGTATGCCTCCAGGCCGAAGGAAGGATACCGTTCTGCAAACCTGTGCACATCCTCTTCTGTGCCGGCTCCGGCCACAACGTTTTCCAGAGAAAACAGCTCTTTCAGATCCGGAAGTTCCCCTGCATAAAGATAGTGTTCTGAAATCAGCAGGCGGATATGCCGCTTTCCACTGTGAAGCGCCATATTGATTTCAAGAAGCAGCTCATCCTCTGCAATTTCATGAAGGTTTGTGAAAAGAACTGCGTCCTCCCCGCCAACATCTCCGGAAAGCCGCATGTTCCTTATGGAAAACATGGAATCCTCTGTGCCTTCCGGAAGCAAATTCCTGTACTCCAGTCCTTTTGTCTTGTAAATATGTACCAGCATCTGTAAGCTGTAGATCCCCTGAACGGTCGGAAATACTTTTCTCACAACAGCACTGTCCTCCTCCGTCATTGCCGGCCTCACCCTTCCCTGCCGGATCAGCGCAAGCCACATATCAAGATTGCCATATTTACTGCGCGAAATCCTGACCTCTCTGGAGCCCCGATACAGTTCCGCAGAAAAGATTCTCTTCCAGCCGCCCCCTTTATACCGGTCTTTGAACCCGGGGCGAAGATATAACACCGGAGTCACCACATGAAAAGTCAGATGATCCCCCTCCGCCTCCAGCAGATAGAAGTAATCCTGATCTTCCGTCTGCCGTCCAATGATAAAATGCGCCTCCTCCCCGCAGCTTCCTGCGTGCTTTTTCATGTTATACTCATCCTGAAGAATAATATGACCGCATTTGCTGCAGTAGCACATATTTGTCGAGGCATCCCGTATAAAACAATATTTTCTCATCTTCAGTCTCCTGTTCTTCCCTCGTACAGCGCCAGAAGGGCGTTAAAATCTCCGATTTTTTCTCTCATCCCCATTCTGGTCAGAGAAACGAAAACAGCCACCGCGCTTTAAGCGAGCTCCGCTTCTGCCCCGGCTGCCTCCAGAGCCTTCTTTATCGTCTCTGCATGCTCCCTGCTCTCCGCATACAGGAAGGCATCCGGCGCGGCATGAACAAGATTTCTGGCCGCGATAAGATTTCCTCCTCCCAGCTCGAACACTTTCTTTATTACCATCACAGGAGAGGGACCGGCTTCCCGGATTCTCACACGACAGGACGAATGCAGAGACCCTGATCCCAGAACACGAACAGCCTGATTTACTTCCTCCAGAAAACTCAGCAGATAAAACGAACAGTCCGGCGCAGCGGAGGCACTTTCATAATCGACAAAGAAAACATATCGCATCTTCAGATTTTTTTCCCCACAGCCCGCATCCGTAAGTGTGATTTCCAGACCAAGATGATTCTGAATCAGCTCGCCGGACAGAATGGCCTGCCCCACAGGGATGGAGGCATTCACGGAAAGAGTTTCCACCAATGCAGACAGCTCCACCCGATCTGAATCTTCCCGGTCGAAAGATATCTGAATCTTCGGACCTGCAGCGGAAGTCACCGACAGCTTTAACGTGTTCTCCTCCCAGGAGATATCTGCATGTTCCATCGACGCTTTGCCTGTCCATCTGGCGAACTCATCCAGAAAGCTGCGGAAGGGTTCCCCGATAAAGATACCCTTTTTATCTGCGTCCTTCTTTATTCTGCAGGAAAGATATGGTACATTTTTCTGTTCTTTCATCCTGACACCCCTTTTCTCTTTTGTTGCAGCAGTTCAGCCGACTGAACTGTAACCTTTGGTTTACTATCTGCATTTTACTTCATATTTTCCATTTCGCAGATTTTTTTCTCAAAACAAAGGAAACAGAAAAAGGAAACTGATGAAACGCTGCATTTCCTTTGTTCTGTACGCGGGCATGCAGACGGTGTGCAAACGTTCAAAGACACACAAAAAGGCCGCCTCATGACGGGATCATCCCACCACATGGCAGCCTTTCTGAAGGGCTGATCTTCAGCTCCTCATACGTTCCTTTTTTCCCTCACCCGCGCAGACGGCGTCACTGCCTGCAGGATTTTTGACGCAAAGGCGGAATCAGAAGAATAAAGAATCTGATAGATCTGCAAATACATTTCCAGATCCAGCTCAAAGCGCGAATCGTCCAGCCGGATGGTTGTAATCTTTTTTTCACAGTTCAACGCTGCATTGACCTCTGCCTGAACATGTTTCGATTTTGTTGAATTCCGGGAACTGAATAAAAAGAAATCCACACAGGCCTCCGACTGTATCTTGGTGGCAAGGATTTTTCTCCAGTTTTCTCCGCCTTTGATTCCTTCATCATACCAGACCCTGCAGCCTGCCTGCTGCAGCTGCGCCAATACCGGAAATACAACATCACTATCCTGATGCGCATAGCTGACAAAGATATAATCTTCTTTTCCTGAATAGGGCATTTCCACATATGTCTTATCATTCAACTCTTTTTCCTTCCTGGACGCCTTTTCGATCATCCATTCGTACTGTGAATATAAGCCCTGAAAATCAAACAAAGAATCCTCCCCTCCGTAAATCACAATCTCATCGAACAGCTTTCTTTCCTCCAGCATGATTTTCTTTACCATTTCCCCTGTCTTCAGCCGTGCTTCCAGTTCTTCCCGGGTAAGATCGGGAATTGCCTCAAACATCTTTTTCAGCTGCAGTTGATCAATATAGACGCCCACAATCGTAACATATCCGCCATAGGCTGCCTTTATCTGCCTGATAAATTCAATAGTATCCGAAGACAGGGTAAGCAGACAGTTTTTTCTTCCCCGGACAGAATCAATGATCTGCTCCTTGTTAAATCCTATGAGCATCCCATTATTTTCATAGACAAAATCACAGTTTTCAACTTCTTCCCGGGACGACTGTTTTCGGCGGTCAAACCTTGCCTGAACCACAGGATCCCCTGGAATATAATTAAATTTCTGAATCAGTTCAAACCCATGCTCTTCGAAAAAAAGGCGGCTTTTTTTCCCCATTTCCACCGTTGAGCCAAACAGTATAAACAGCATAATACCTCCTCGAAGTCATACATTGATATCTGTGTTTTGAAAGTTACAGTTCAGCCAGCTGAACTGTAACTTTCGATTTCATGTTCCTCTGTGGAAAGTATAACATAAAAAACCGCTTTCGGCGATTTCGTCTCACAATTTCCGAAAAGCACGGAACCTCAGGCATCCGGCCTGTCGCGAAACGATTTTCAATGGCGGATGCCGCAATTGTCCCTCCGGAGAAGGTGTCATCAGAATGATCCGTCTGTCTCCGGGTTTTCCTTATCTTCTGGTGCTTCCTGATCCTCCAGTTCAGCCGGATCCTCCAAATCTTCCAGTTCAGCCAGTTCAGCCAGATCCTCCAAATCTTCCGGATCTCCCTGTTTTTCCAGAACCTCCGGACCTGCTTCCGGCTGCTCCGGTTCTTCCACGGTTTCCGCTTCTCCGGAACCAGAGCTTCCAAAACGTCTGGACAGACGCACTACCTTTCTGTCTGTACTCTGTCTGTGTTCCAGCGCCCGTCTGAGTGCCTCCCGGACCGCATCTTCCATATCATCCTCGCATTTGTCCACAGCTTCTTTTGCCGAAAGGTCTCCGAAAATGATATCTACAATTCCCGGCGCATATTTTTCGAACATCATTGCCGGACAATAGATGCTGTTTCTTACCACGTCTTCCGTGGGCTGGATGCTTCCCGCGCAGTCCACATAACATTTGTAGCGGATTTCGCCGTCTCTCAGATCCAGCTCAAAGTTTCCGTTGTTCAGCCCGTAATTGGCTCTGCACACAAACTCGGCCATCTTTGCCATCTGTTCATGATCGTCCGCTTCTGCTCCGATCGGCGAAACGGCACATACCTTATAATCCTCCTGACGGACCTGAACATAATATTGAACTTTTTTGATCTTACTGCTGATGGAAAGTCCAAAGCAGAAGATTCCTTTCTCTTTGTCAAAGAAAAACTTCCAGTTATCCTTTGTCAGGAAATTATTGAGCGCCGCCGCAATGCTTTCAGAATATCTCCTCATATATATCCTCCTCCCTGTCTGTGGAAATTGTTTTCTGCAACGGGTATGTCCGCCATTGCAGATGCTGTGGTAACCAGTTCAGCCAGCTGAACTGTAACATGCTGTGCTCTGATAACTCTATCCTAACAGACAAAAGCAGAGACAAGAATATCTTTTTCAACATTATTTGAAACATGCAAATGAAACACCGAAACACGATGGGCAGCTTCAGCCTGACAAAAGGCTTTATGATGATGCTGTTTCACAGTATCCATTCAGTCAACTGAACGGTTACGCTTCATAACCATCGCCCGATAGAATGCCATTCCGTTTGTGGAGGCAAACGGCTGCGGCGCTCTGTGGCGGTCGGAAGCCACGGAAGGCAGCAGATCATATTTCTGCGCCATATTCTGCAGAAATGTCATTTTCTCCGAATCACCAAGATAAAGCTCATAATAAACTTCCATTCCGCCAAGCTCTCCCGCAGCTTTTTTAAAGTCTGCGATCAGCTGCTCGATCTCCTCTTCCTCCATGGAATATCCATAGGGATGGGCAAGAACGGGAATCCCTCCGGAACGTATGATCTGCCGGACCACCCGATCCAGCGGAGCGTATGCAATATACCTGGTAGACGGAATATAATAAGGGCTGAAATTGCCGATATGTCTGTCAAACGCATCACTCATATCTTCTGCATACCCCTTGTGAATCAGAACCTCTGCAATATCATGCCTTCCCAGATGTCTTCCCGGCCTTCTGGCCGTTTCCACCTCCTCCATGCTCACATGAATCCCCCTGTTTTCCAGCTGTCTGAGGATAGCCTCCACATACCTGCTCTTTCCCTCCTGAATTTTCTCAAAAATGCCGTTGAATTCCTCTGGATTAACACCGTCCGGAAAGAGACCGACCACATGAATTTCCACGGTCTCTCCCCGTGCCGGAACCAGATATGTAACAGAAAACTCACAGCCGGATATGACCGTCAGATCGCCGGTATGACTGCATTGTGCAAGAGAAAATTTATTATGGTCCGTGATGGCGATCACTTTTAACCCTTCTTCTTCAGCCATTCGAATCACATCGGAAACCGTATTCTCGCCGTCACTGTTTCTGCTGTGAAGGTGCAAATCGATTCTTCCTTCCTCCGGATCATATTCTGTATGTTTTTTCATCTGATCTCACCTCTCTTTGTGCTGATGCAGCGGTTCATCCGACTGAACGTCTTTTTAAGACAACTGTCTCAGGAAATTTTTTCAAAAAAAGACTGCTTCTAACAGCATAATTCCGCACGCAGCAGTCTTTTCATATCTCTCGGCTGTCTTTTCTATAACAAGAGTAGACGTATTTGTATTTACATTTGTCTCAGACTCAGAACCCTTGATATACGGTGCAGAATTTTTCACAACCATTTATCATATACTCAACGATTTTACCAACTCGTCTGCAACCGTCCTGTAAACGAATTCATTGTAATATTTCTGAATATTATCTTTCCCCAGAATATTTCCAGCCAGATGAAGTTTTCCATTCTTCTCAACAGCTGCAATCCCCGACCTGCAACAGGAAAACGCAACGATATTTTTCCAGAATACCGCATCTTTTCTTCCCATATCCAAAAAAGCGTTCCTGCACTCTCCGGCTACCAGAATATTCCCATCAGAAGTTAAGCCAAAAGCGTACACGCTGTCTACGGCAACCGCAGTAATATTCGACCATTTCGATACATCAGATCTTCCATCATCTTCCCTTCCCGCAAATAATACTGTTCCCTGATGTGTCAGCGCCAATGTACAATCGCCTGCTGCAGCAATGTCAGCTACATCCTTCCATGATTTAACCGTTTCATAGATTGCCGGATCCAACATGTTACCGGCAATGCATACAGTTCCATCATTTTTCAGCCCAACAAGATGGTAATTTCCGCTGGTCAGCTTCTCAATTCCTTCCCACTCGGATATTTTCGGATGAAATACAGATCCGGCAAAAACAATACTTCCCTTTTGTGTCAAGCCATAGATACATCTTGGCGCGGCACAGACATGCCGAATTTCTTTCCACTCGGATACATTCAGCTGTCCGTAAACATTTTCCCCCTCAGCAAGCACTGTACCATCCTGACGGAGGAACACCTGATTTCGCTCCGAAACACTGTACTGCCGGATTCCATCACCAACCTTCTCTTCTCCAGTTTCCATAAACAGCCGGACCGAATGACTGACCGGCGAAAGATACGCCAGTCCTTCATTCGTCAAAACAAATATATTGCCGGATTTACATTTCGCCTGAAGATTTCTGATCAGCTGTCGTGACTTCGTCGATACTTTCTGTACCCAATCGTCAAAACTTTTCATCCCAGCAAAACATTCAATATAAGCCGCCGAAAAACCGCATCTGAGACATGCACCGGCAGAAATCACCGGTCTATCCGGCTGTGGAGCTCCGCATACAGGACAAATTTTTTTTGCCATATTGCCACCTTTCTTTACCCATTTTTACCTGACATATCTTTCCCAAAAATAAAATATCGGATAAAAATAATTCAATTCGTCTCGATTCCGTTCTCCCTTCGGGACAATTGATCCGGAAAAAATACCGATCATCCGTCCGTCTTCTGTTGAGATAACCGGACTTCCGGAATTTCCATGCAATCCTGTGGAATCAATATAATACCGCGTAATCCCATTACACTCTTGGGCAGACGCTACTCTTCCACTAAAATTACTGATCTGAATACGATCCATGTCACTGCCGTTAAGCATTCCACCCAGCGGGTACCCGAGAATGATCGTCGTTTCCGCCGAACTGATTGCTGACTCTTCCGGTCGCAGCGGCATTGGATGAAAATTCTTTCCATTCATTTTCAAAATTGCCATATCACAGTCTCTGCATATCGGTTCGCATATTTCACACTGAAACCATCGATAATCTCCTCCCACTGCTCCTGGGCAAAAAACCCTTGCTCTGATTTCATCCATATGTTCAACCACATGAGCACAGGTAAGAATGTAACCATCCGTGGTCACAATCGTTCCCGATCCGGTACCCTGCCTCTGACCCTGTCTGTAAATTTCAAGAAGAACCACACTCTCTGATAATTGCCGACATCTCTGATCGTAATTGTCCTCTCGAATAGGAAACACTTCTTCGCGGCCGAGAAAATTGCTCGAAATCTCGGCGTTTCTTTTCTGTATGAAAGTCATTCTGGAATACCTTCTCGGAATATCCGTCCCGGTCAGGGTACGCATTGCCTCTTCCGACGGCTCATCCTCGCTTCCGTATTCTTCATCAATCCGGAACAATTGAGCATCGATAGAATCATGAAGAAAATTTCTGACAAACCTTGCATTTCCAAAATTCGGATCATGCTGTCTGCAGATTTCCCGGAAAATCTGCAAAGCATTCTGCTGGTATTCCCTGGTCAGAAGCAACGGATAATCGCTCCCAATCTGGGAGATCCTGTCAGCCTTCTCTGCCATCTCTCTCAAAATTGAAAGCAGCTCCTCCGGAGAATAATCCTCAAAGTAAATCATACTGTTTTCCATTCCGAACCGGCTTTTCAGTCCATCATCCATCCGAAGCATACGTAACATATCCGCCGGATATCCTGCCAGAATAATACAGGTATCTTTCATGACAGACACATCTTCCAACACAGTCAGCAGCCTCTTTACAACAATATTTCCGGCGCCCCCATACTGCAAAAACTGATGTGCCTCATCAATAAACAGGATACCGTTTCTTGCAAGTCTGATAACATCATCAAACTGATCCGGCGCTTCGCACATCTGCCGTGCCGTGCGGATAATTACATGTCCCTGAGAAAGGGTACCGGTTGCTTTTAGAATACCGCCCATTATTTTGGCCACTGTCGTTTTTCCCGTTCCTGGATTTCCCAGGAAGCAGTAACATCCAGGTGTCACATTTCTTCCGGACATCCTGCGCATCCTGCGCTCGATTGTTTCGACCGACCGCTTCACTCCCTGAAGTCCCGTCATCATTTTCAACTCATTCAGGGCATCCTGGGCAATCACCCTGCTTGTCGTGAAATATTTCCGGTACTTCTGCGGAAACATCTCTCTTGTGATTTCCCGACGATTGACTGTATAGGATGTTCCATCCTCCAATACCGTTTCAGAAACTGTTTTTCCATTCATATTTTTCCAATTGGTAATTAATGAATCCACCAGATGATCCACTTCTATACCATTTCCCCAGGTGCGAACCGCTTCCCCAAGACCTCCGCGGTCACTGACCCAGTTAAGAAAGAAATCTGGCAGCAGCCGTTTCACATTCATTTCGAACTTCAGGCTGTCACGTGTCTTCATATAAAACAGCTGTTCCATCTCCCCAGGCATCAGATCCTCCAGTTCAAACACATGTGCCAACTGGCTACGCAATACAGGAAATGCTTGCAGCGTTGCTTCTATCCCTTCCTTACTATCCAGAAACACCACACATAACTCGTCCTTATGGATATTCATTGCCCCTATGATACTCCGAAGCGCATCAGGACCATAGGAATGATCCGACGGGTCATTCTGCAACATGGAACTTGGATACTCCACAACCAGCGTTCCTCCCAGAGTACGTTCAATCACCTCCTGCGTCTTCAACGAGGTCTGTCCGACAAATCCTGCTTCCAAATCGCCCTTTCCGACAAATTGTACATCGTCTCTCTCAAGAAATCCGTATTGTCTCCAGGCTGCTGCCATCGCACGGATCGCCGTGTGTCTGCCGGAACCGACGGGACCTGCAAAAGCACAGTGAAGACTGGTGCTGCTTACAGCGTCATAAAACATCTGCGGTTCATTTTTTTTCTTTTTATTTCTGACAAATCGTACAACCTCATCCTTTCCAATCAATTCTTCCAGTAGTGTATCTGCATTGCGGGCAGCTTTCGGCTTCATACCCACAGGTCCTGCAAAGACTTCAAAAGATGCAGGAATATCTTCGGCTGTCAGTGTATGTTTCTCTTCTTCTGAAAATTCGGCAACTTTTTCCTTTGACACATATTGGGTGGGATCTCCGGTCGCTTTCCTGTTCAGCCTTGCTGTTCTTGCTTTTATCGACTCTGGCAGATAAACATCTCGAATAAATCCTCCATTGCCAAAATCCGACGGTCGTTGTTCCAAATACCTCTCCAAAGCCATTCTGGAACGAATTAAATAGCCACAACCCGCGTCAATCCTCTCTCCTCTGGCTTGAACCATCGATTTCAGAATCTGTACTAACTCATCCGCTGTATAATCATTAAAGCGAATCCTGTTCGTCACCGGGAAACGACGCGCCAATCCCGCGTCAACCTCAAGAAAACGCCTCATAGGGGCAGGATAACCAGCGCAGATAAAACAGGTATCAGCCCGAATTTCCGGATCTTCAACAATTGGTACAAGCTCCCGTATGATTGCATGCCCTTGCTCGCCGCCCTGCTCCAACTGATGTGCCTCATCAATAAACAAAATACCTCCTCTGGCATTTTCCACTTCTTTCACAAGCGTTTTGGAACCGTTCAGAAGATCCGCGGCACGAACTTCCACCACATTGTTCACTTTTCTCCGAAGAATATTCATATGCCCCAGAATTTCACCGATTTTTCTGGCAACCGTTGTCTTTCCGGTTCCGGGAGGGCCAGAAAAAATGTAATTTCCGGGCACTCTATCCGCGGCTCCCCACTGAATATTGTTTACCAGATCTCTTAAAAACACCTTCACGTTGCCAAGACCGATCATCTGATCAATCGCCTGCATTGCTTCCTCCAGGTTTTTGCTGCGAGGCGCCAAACAATGTCTTAGATTTTCCGGTATATCCACCTCTGTAAAAACCATCTTTCCGTCGGAATTTTTCTCTGCGGCGATCCGGGCGCTGCAGGCTTTCTTCATGTTAGTGAGTAAAACTTCTACCTCACCGGCATTTCTCCACTTACTCGTTCGACCGCCTACCCACGTCTCAAAAAAATCATGTAACTTTCCTTCCAGAGAAGGGCTGATGGTAATGTCTTCCGAATCATTTCTGAGCATCAGCCGGAAAATCTGTTCTATTTCTTCCGCTGAATAATCTTCAAGGACATACTCTGTCGGAAATCTTCTCGCCAGGCCATCGTTTACCTCCAGCAGACGGTTAATACCGCTTGGATATCCCGCAATGATCACTGCGAATTGTCCCTGATAAGCTGACATATCATTTACCAGCTGATCCACTGCCTCACGTCCATGAGCCCCAGACGCCAGAGCATATGCCTCATCAATGAACAGTACGCCTCCCATTGCCTCCTGTACTCGTTCTCGTACAATTCTCGCTGTATCGCCAACATACCCTGACACCAGATCCGCACTCGAGCAGACAACTACATGCCCTTGCGGAAGCAATCCCAGCTCATAATACAACTGTCCAAACAGCTTAGCCAGCGTGGTCTTTCCGGTTCCCTGGCTTCCTACAATTCTGACATTCAGCGAATGACCAACATGCGAATCCAATCTTACCTGCGGGGCAAATCTGCTGGATTCCGTAGTCACCATACGGCGCCTCGAAGTGCTGCGCATTTGCAGCGCATACCAATTCCTGATATCCTCCTTCACACTTTCCATTCCAACCAGGCGGTTCAGTTGCTCCATAGGTGAGACATAGTTAAGCTCGCCGGTAAATTCTCTCCAATTCTCCACAGACAGAACCGTATTCCCGTGATCAGACGAAAAGACTTCCAGTCTCGTAAACAGATTTGCCAGACTCCACTTCTGCCGTGCGCAGGAGGCAGCAAGAATCTGTGCCAGCGCTCCGATGTCCTGCTGTCTGATTCTCAGACGGTTTTCTGCCTTCAGACGCATATAACTAAGCAGATTTCTCACCTCATACCGATTCGGTGTTCCAAGACTAATCACCCGATTCAGTGTCGGGTCATCGGTATCTATCCGCGGACGCAATGTCGTCTCCACATAAGTTGCCCACTGTCCCGTTCCATGGTTTGCGCTGTCCAGCACATTAGAGATAGAAGTATCCCGGAACAGGTAAATAACAATACTGTGGTTTCCCTGATGATATGACTGTAATTCCTCCAGCATAGACATCTCCGGATTCTGCAAAGAATGCTGCAATGAGTTCACATTATTCAGCACCAGCGCACATCTCAGTTCCGGATTCTGCATAACCGCGATTATCTGCTGCCAGGCGGCAGGAAGTCTTCTCCCCATACGCAGCGACCCTCGCAACTCTTCCCGATGCTCCGGCGCAGGATCTGCAGGCGTCTGATTTCTCTGCCTTCTGCGCCTTCCCAAAGGTCCTGACGATTCAATATCTCTCGCAATACTGCGCTTTCCTGCTGAAATCGCCGTCCTTGGTTCATCAGAAGGACGCCTGTTATTTCTCAGGATACTGTAGGACTGTTCGTCGTAGCAGTACAAAATATTTGAAGAATCAAGAAAAAAGACCGCCTCAAATTTTTCTTTTTCCCGCAGATATCTTTGTAGTTCAAATCGGATATCTGTCAGCTGCAACATATCGTTACAGAATTGGTCGTTCGTTTTCCCGGTAACAATATAATGTCCGTTCAAACAAAGTTCCCTGTCAAAATATGAATTATTTTTACTGATCATAAAAGGACTCCTGCTTTATTTCAGCGACAACCCACCACTCTTCGCTGACGCTGGTTGTCAGTGGCTTGCCTGTAACGTATGGTGAACCGGCTTGGGAATCTGCGGAGCTTTCTCCTTTTCCCAGGCCTGCATATCGGCACACTGAATTCTATCAGACGGCCTTTTTTCAAATCCGGCTTCCGTCTGAACCGGAGACTGTTCAAATCCCAGTTCACCAAGTGCCTCAAGGGCATCCAGCGCGACGCTGTCACCATCCTCCTCGTTGCTTGTACCATAGTTCAGAATATCAGATTCCAGATGGTTAACAATTCTTCCCTGTCCGTCTCTCTCCGGAATCTGTGTTACTACCATCTCAAAACCGGTGGCCGGATTCTTTAAATGTAATCTGTGTGCAGCCCTCTGATCTTCGCCATTGTATCCGTATCCGACTACCTGCAGTCCCAAAATCTGTTCCATACTTTCAGAGATATCCGCCGCAATATCTGCTCTGTCCTGACTTCCATAGAATGCTTCTGCTGCGAACACAGTTGTATCTTCTATTTCCCGACTGGCCTGCAGGCCTGCCGCCTGAATATTATCCAATTGGTGAATGTTCAGGTCTTCTGCTGACTCAAGACTCCCTTCCAGAGCACGGATACGTGCTGCGATCCTCCCCAGATCTCTGTCTGACCAGTAATCTACATCGACAGAAGCGGCGCCATATTCATCTGAGATATCAAGTCTGCGGCTTGCCTCTGCCTGTGCAGCCGCTGCGTTTACAACTTGTCTTGCTGCCTGATATCTGAGATTCCACTCCTGTTCCGCCTGCATAACCTCCTGATGCAGCTGAAGCGAAGCTGCTGCCGCCTGACGTGCCGTAAGTCTCGCAGTCGCCGCAACACCGCTATGCATTCTGCCAGCCTCTTCAATATCGTGTGCAGCCTGTCGGATCATCTCCCGTACCGGTTTCAGACGTCCTGGAAGCAGAAGCTCCGGACGATAATTATTTTCTGTATCGTCCGCCAACTCCCGGGCAATGCGGAGATACTCTTCTGCCATCTCGCAGAGGATCTCCTCGTCCTTGGCAGCCGCCTGAATCGTCGATTCAATCTCATCCATTCTCTCCTTTACACTGACAACTTCCCGGTTCATTTCCTGAATCTCTTCTTCAATCCGACGATTATTCTGATTCATAGCCTCTTCAATCCGACGATTATTGGATTCAATTGCATCCGCTAAATCTGTTCTTGTCCTGGCAAGATCGCTCTGAAAATTTTCACGCATAGCTGCAATATTCTCTTCATTTCTACGTGCGATTGCCTGGATCCTGGCATTGGATTCCTCTATAGTCTCCAGTAAACGCTCTCTGACCTGATGTACCTCTTTCCTGGATGCTTCTTCTTTCGCTGTCAACTGCCGACGAAGATTAGCGATATTCTGATCCATAGCACTAATTCTATCCTGATAAGTGCGCAAAGCTGCCGCATTCCGATCCTTCAGCAAATTCAGCGCCCGGAGACACGCTCCGAGGCTTGAGGCTTTTGCTGCCTGTTCTCTCAGTTTTCTCAGTTCACTGCTTGATATCCTTGTATATGTTGTCTTTCTTCCACTCATATTACCTACTCCTTCCTGTTGCTGATTGTTTTTGGAATTCCGATTTCATGAAGCTCTATGCCATGATAAAAAACCTCTGTCTCTCTTTCCTTTGTACCATATTCAGAAACATAATCCCTGTACTTATCTGTAAGAATCCATACTCGCTGATTGGAAGACCCTCTGAGGCTTTTTCCATCATCCAGTTCCCTGATATATTCGCCGTCTATCAGAAGATCTATTTTTTTCAGAAAATCGGCAGCTCTATCGTCTGCTTGCAGTTCTTCCATTCGATATCCTGTATACACAATTACTCCCATCGGACGAATCTCCCGAATTTGTGTCACCAGCGATCCAAGTTCTTCCGCCTGCAGAAACGGCTCTCCTCCACTGATTGTCAGACCATCTGCATCTGACAGTGCGATTTCCATCGCCAGAGCCCCGATACTGATTTTTGTTCCATCCTCCATGCGGTGGGAAGATGCCGCCACGCATCCTTTGCAGTTTTTTTTGCATCCCTGAACCCAAAGAACATATCGATTCCCTGGTCCAAGCACGCGTACGGACGGCTCTTTCATATAAACATATAGATAATCTTTCATAAGCGTGTTCTCATCTCTAATGCTTTCTGATCTGCACGCACCGCTGCCACACATTTTTCCAGAATACCATCCAGCTGATTCAGATCATGCTGCACCTGATTCAGTAGCTCTCTGACAGTATCTGTCTGTCCCGGATCCAATGTTTCCTGAAGCTGAACAGCCTCTGGTTGTTTCAGATTGTTCATCATCGTCTCCAACGGCGTACAGTCCGCATCAAACCAATCTCTGTATTCTTTCCTTAACCTGTTGCATTCCTCTACTCTTTCGGAAAGATACTCTGCTTTGTTCTTAACTTTCACAAGTCTCTCTCTGTGTTCTCCGACAATACCGTCCAGTCCATTCAATGCCCGTTCTATTATCTCCAGAACATTTGTAGAAAGTGTCTGTTTCTGCGTGTCATACTGAGTCTTCTGCTGTTCCAGCGCCTTTGCACGTTCTTCGAGCATAGCACAATCCGTCTGCAGTTTCTCCACCATCGGCATCAGCTCGTCTATTTTTTTCTGAAGCTCCTGCTGCTGTTTCTGATTACAGTTTTCCTGGGCGCCCTGAAGTTTCCGAAGAAGCTCACTGCGTGTTTCAAATTCCTGAAGAAGCATTTTGTTCCTTTCCGGCTGCTCATGAATGGCGATATTGACTCTCTCAATCTCATTTTCAATATTCTCACTCTCTTTTTTCAGTCGTTCCTCATGCTTCATCAGAGTATCCATCTCATGCTTTCTCTCCGATATAGTCGCCAGAAGTTCCGTGTTCTCCTCTTTCTGCCTCTCAAGTTTCTCATCACTGTATTCTTTTTCCATAGAAATCAGTGCCTGTCGATTACGCTGAAGTTCTTCCATTCCGGCACGTTTTTTCGCGACAACTTCTTCCAGTTCCTCATTTTCACGGGCCACTTTTTCCAGTCTTTGTTTCAGTTCGTCCGATTCCTGTCGTGCGGCGGCAGCCCTCTTCTGTTCCTTTTTCAGCTGTTCTATCGTTGCCTGTTCGGTCTCACGAATCTTCTGCGCTACCGGAGACTGTGCGGACGACTCGAAAAAAGCGGTAATATACGAACTCATAGCCAGATAAGCGGCATACAGATTTCCAAATTCATCCTCAGACCAATCTATGGATATCGAAGTGGAAACACTTCTCAAAAGAGCATTGCATACTGCTGCTACTGATAAAGCGAGTTGTTTGTCATCCATATGAACGACTGAATCTGCCTGCATCTGCAGCTGCCTTCTCAAGTTTTTCTTTTCTCTTTCATCCATCCTCATACCTCTTCGCTTTTATAAATCGATATCGTATATGTGTGAAGGCATATCCGTCCGTCTCAATCGAATACAGATTCCAGACTCCGACATAACTACAGTAACCTCCACCAGATCTCCTGAGCCTTCAGGAATTGTATACGGCAGGCGAACTGTTTTCTCCGCTCCGTCCTTAACAAAAGTCAGCGCTTCTTCTGCCGACACATAAACCGGATCTGTGTACTGCGCTTTCTCCAGTTCCCGCAATGGTTGGTTTCTTTTTAACAGCACCAAAGACTTCTTTTCCATCCTGCCTCCGCTTCCCTGTTTCCAATACAGCAACTCAAGATCATGATCTACCATTGTCTGCGTTTCCACAATTTCTCCGGCCTGCGCTATAAGAATCTCAGATGGAATCGCTATGGTGTACGGAGAAAATCTCGTATCTTCCATAAAAGGATCAAAAGAAAAATACTCCTTTGCCGCATACTGAAACAGAACATACTCTGCAAATTGTCCGATCAATAAAATCCGCATATGGTCTTCATCTATCCGGCTGTTTTTTAAAAGTTCAGATGTCTTTTGAAATACTGTTTCCAGCCGCTTTCTGGTATCTGCAAACATATTTTTCAGATCCGAGCAGGTCAACTCCAGATTTTTCTCAGGCACGCAAACCGCCACGGCATTTATTACCTCCGCTGACCGATAATACTTTTCCAAACAAGCATTAATTTCCGGCATCCGGCTTTTCCATACCGGCATTAGTTCATATTTGCTAAGCCCAAAAGCGTTTTCCCGCAGCTTTTCTACATCTTTCGCCTTATCAGTGCAGGCCGCCAGTGTAAGCGTCCCATTTTCATATCTGCAGATCCCGGCCTCCAGTTCATCGACGTCTATGACCAGAACCGGCACGCTGAAATCCGAAGAATTATGATAATGCTGATCATATATCAATGCAGCTTCAAATTGTGTAACTGTCATATGCTAAACCCTCTCGCTTTCTGCAAATGGTTTTTTTACCGTCACAACTGCCTGAATCACCACATCATCCTCACCGTCAAACTGGCGTTTTCGCATAACACCCGGTGTGATGCATCTGTCGATCTGTTTTTCATATGTATCCACATCCTCGTCATCGCATACATGGAGAATTTCATCAAAATTCTCTCCCTGTTTCGGAAAATAAATATACAGGCCAAGGCCGCTCAACGACTGCTCAAATTTCTTCAGAAAACGGTTTAAGGTAGTATTGAGTCTCTGGAGCGCTTCCATTGTCTGTACGGAGAATTCTGTTTCCTTTCCATCCGGCTCCGGAACCTGCTGAAATTCCCCTGAACCTTTTTCCAAGGATTCGTTTTCCCCTGAGACGTCTTCTGTCATTTTGTTTTCCGGCATACTCTCTTCGGGGATTTCTGTGTTTTTTACTCCTTCATCAACAGTCTTCTGAAGATGGGACATGATTTCTCCGCGAAGTATTTTATCAAGGTTCAGGATACGATACAATTCAATATACCTCTCCGCAATCGGCTGAAATTCCGATGGATACAGCGACACCTGCCATTCATGAAGCGTTCGATAAAATTCTGTTTTTAATTCCGTAAGTTTTTCATAGGAATCATCCAATGCTCTCATCCACTGTGCCTGAAGCGCATTCGTCTTATCGCACATTTCTCCATGGCGGCGGTCAATCTGCTCCGCCGCCTTTTTGGCTTCCTCATGATAAATATCCAGTTCTTCAGATATTTCCCGACGCATAAACGCCTGACGTTCTGCGAGCTTTGCAGCTAGCTGATTCTGAAACAGTTGTGTAACATGTGCTTTTATCTCTTCCTCGCTGCTCTTCACCTGACGTTCCGTTTCTTTCCTTGCTTCTTCTTTTAGATCATCTGCCTCCTGCTGGGCTTTATTCCGTATCTGACAGGCATCTTCCCTGGCTCTGTCGCAGATCTCCTGAGCTTCCTTTTCTGCCTGATGACGCAGAGCCTCCGCTTTCTCTATGGCTCTGTCCTGTATTTCTCTTGCCTCTTTTTCTGCATGGTTCAAAAGTTCTGTGTTCTTCTCTTTATTTCTTTCCAGGTTACGAACATACTGTATATGCTCTTCTCTTCCATATTGCGTTATCCAATTCAGCATATCCAGAATTTTTTCTCCATAACCCGTCAGCTTGTACATCCCATACCTATAGCATTCATTCCACCTATATAGTTTTATCTTCGAACTTAACGTTTCCCTCCAAGAATGTTCTACTGGAATAGGAATATATTCTGATTTTGCATTTATATTCAAATTTTTTGTATAGTGATCATAGACTGTAAAGACAACTGCGGCATCAATGATATCTATATTCTGCAGTTCTCTTTTGTTCTGCTTTAAATTATCAATATATTCTGAAAATCCCCGCGTCTTCATTTCCAGCAAAACCGCCTGATATAAATATTCAAAATACTCTCTGCTACTCTTATCTACACCATATCCCCGTTTTTTAATACTCATGGAGTTTTCAGAGTTTCCTTCAATTCTTATCATGCATTCTCCTCCTGCTTCTGAACTGAATCAATCACATCCGCTGTACTCCTGTACAAGGTGCTTCCATCCGGAAGGGTACATTGTACCGTGATATTGTAATCTTCCTCAACCGTAAACAAGACGTTACACTCCTGATTTTCAGGAACATCGAACTGGAACCATCGGATTGAAACACAGTCATCCGGAAGTGCCTGGTTTACCTTGCACTGTTTGCCAACAGAGCGATATACTTTTATCTGAAGGCGGCTGGACGGAGACCGCAAGCAAAATTTCTCTGTCGCTGCCGGAAGCTTCACACCCTGATTTAGCACAAAGTTCACGATTCCCTTCAGATTTCCTTGCACTTCCTGAAAAATTCCATACCTGTATTCGGTAAACTGCTCCAGCTGACGATTGGAACTCCTGTAATCATTTCCTGTCTCTGATCTTCGTCCATCCAGCTTATTTTTCTGAACCGGATTCCGGGAAACACTCAGGGACGAGGGCTGCTTTTTTCCGGATTTTTCTCCTGCCCTAATTTCCTTCCAGATTCCCTTCGCGTACCGCGCAGCGCCAAAAGAAACCGCTTCACTGGGCCGATAAAGCATTACCGGAATTCCATCTGCAATTTTCTCCAGCATTTGCTTCACCACCGGCATACGACTGGCTCCTCCGGACAGTACCACAGCGTCAATTTTTCTTTTGCCGGCATACATATTCATCATCTGCTGCGTGAGTTCCAGTGTCTGAACCAATTTATACTGAATCAACTCCTCAAAACGGCTTCTTGTAATCACGATTTCCTCTATCCTGTCATTTCCGATCAGCGGCGAGATATAACTTTCGTGATTATCCGTCAGTTCATGCTTTACTCTGACTGCCTCCCGACGAAGCGACTCCCTGTCCCTTGCATTAGCAGGTACATAATCAAATTTATCCTTTAAAAGCCGACAGATTTCCTGATACAGAATCTCATCAAAATCCTTCCCTCCCACATCCGGGATTCCATCCTTTGCAATGACCTGATAAGCTTCCTCCCGGTCATTTGCCGTTACCAGAGCCACATCAAATGTGCCATGCCCCAGATCATAAACCAAAACAGTAAAATGGTCTTCTTTCAAACGGATCGACTCCGGAGCCACGTTCTGCATATAGTATAAATAGTCAATAGCGACCGCTGCAGGTTCCGGCAATCGTCCTACCACTTTCACCGAATGACCGTTAATTTTCAGTTTCTCAATACTCTGCGTCATATAGTTCAGCAATTCGAGGTCATCCGAAAAGGACGCTGGAAACGTCAGTACAATATCATAAAGTTCCGGAAGACTCCTGTTCGCCAGCTCTTCATTTGCAAGAATCAGCAGATCTCTTGCAATTGCCGCATATACAGAACCCACGGACACCGGCTGTTTCATATTTTTCATGGTTACATATCTTTCACGCAGCCTTGTCTTGACAGCGTACATCCCATTTTCCGGTTTTCTGGCAATCAGCTTTTCCGCCGAACCTTTTTCCGAACTGAAGACCTCAATAGGCGAGCCTTCCGGAGGCGTAATGTATGCAGCGGTAGGCATTCCGGCGCTCAGTTCATACTGTGCCGGGAGCATTGCCATCGGATCCTGCTTCACGTCTGTCAAATAAGACACAAAACCGTATCCATTTCCTATGTCGCAACCAAGTGCACAAACCGTTTCTTTTGTTTTCATAGCTTCATCCTCCTGAAGATTTTTCTGAACTATAAATGAGCAAATCCAAAATATTGCACAAAAGAAAGACACCCTCTGTAGAATGATGTATAATTGAAGTACCAACAAACAACATACTCACTCAAACAAGGGGGTGTCCGTTGCAAACAGTATACATC
>DWWU01000013.1 GCA_019119555.1 Candidatus Fusicatenibacter intestinigallinarum
AACGCAGGATAGGCAGTCAGGGCGTTTTCCAATGTATGGATACATAGATCGGCTTTCATATTTGTTTCCATTGCCAGACCGAGGACACTAAGATCAAAGCAGTCAAAAATCGCAGATACATACAGTTTCCCGCTGGCTCTACGTTTTCATACGGCCTGTGCAGTAAATGCACAGGCCTGGCCGAACTGCAACTATCTCTATAACAGTTCAGCCAGCCGGTCATCTTCTTCCGATGACCGGCTGGCTGAATTTTTTCAATGGCAAAGAAAAGAAAGCAGACTTACTCCAGCGCCTCATACACCCGCAGAATCTCACCGACGCTCCAGGCCTGCGCAAAGCATCCCCTGGAGACCGTCGGATTTTCCCCGTCATAAATCTCCGGAAGCTGGCCGACGCAGCCCTCACGCAGCGCGCTCTCCATCACTTCCAGCCGGCGGCGCACCGTCTCTTTTGCCTCTTTCGAGTTGTCATGCACTTTCAGGTAAGCCAGATAATATGCGCCCAGCGGGAAGACCCAGACGGTTCCCTGATGGTAGGCCAGGTCCCGCTCCAGCTGTTCTCCGCCGTAATATGGATGGAATTCTTCGTCCTCCGGCGCCAGCGTGCGCAGGCCGTACGGCGTGTACAGTTTTTCCCATACGGTCTGCACCACTTTTTCTTCCTGCTCCCGGGTCAGCATCGTAAAAGGCATCGAAACCGCCCAGATCTGGTTGCAGCGGATCTGACGGTCGCTCTTTGTCCCGGAAACCACATCTTTCAGATATCCTTCCTCTTCCAGCCAGAACTGCTCCGAAAAGCTCTTTTTTACCTGCTCCGCCAGCGCCACGTAATCCTGTCCGTCTGCAGACGACATGCTTCCGGAAAACTGTTCCATAATCCTCAGCGCATTATACCAGTAGGCATTGATCTCCACCGGCTTTCCGTGACGCGGTGTCGGAAGAATTTCTCCCACACGGACGTCCATCCAGGTGACCTGATCCAGCCCCTCCCCGGCCATGATCAGACCGTCCGCGTCCATATGGATTCCAAAATCCGTTCCTTTCCGGTAATGTTCCACGATCCGCTCCATCACCGGCCACATTTCCCCGACGAATGCCTGGTCGCCGCTTTTCTGCACATAAAGCCAGACGCTGTTGATAAACAGAAGCGCCGCATCCACAGTGTTGTACATCGGTTCTTTTCCGCCTTCCGGAAAAAGGTTCGGCATCAGACCATCTTTCTCATAGGCCGCAAAAGTCCGCAGAATGCTCTTCGCGGTTTCATACCGCCGCACAGAAATGCAGCACCCTGCCATCGCGATCATGGTATCCCGTCCCCAGTCTTCAAAAAACGGAAAGCCTGCCAGAATCGTGTCCGCGCCTGTAGACTCCCGGCTGGAAATGAACTGGCCGGCGCTTTTTGCCAGCATCCTTGCCGTCGGATCGGAAAATCCCGCCGTTTCCGCCAGCATCCGCCGCTCCCTGCACAGCAGATCCCGAATCCTGTCAAACCGGCCGGAGGAAACGTTCTGCTCCGGGAACCCTTTGGCCGTCCGGGCGTCCGACTGTTCTGTTCCGGGAACCTCCCGCTTCATCGAATAAACCAGCTCGACGGTCCGGCTGGCTCCGGCCGGAACCAGCGCGGAAAACTGGTGGAGAGCAATCGTGCGTCCGTTCTCTCTCCTTCCGTCGCAGACGTCATAGGCGTAACGGCAGGTTTCTCCCTTCGGATATATCCTGGATTCCGCCGCATTGCTCTCAAAATACAGTCGCACATGTTGTGAGACAACCGCAGACTCCGTCCCCGTTTCCACAGAAAACCTCTGTGCGGGATCCAGATCCTGCCCTTTGGGCACGAACTGATAGCGGGGTATGATTTCCAGCTTCCAGTCTTTTCCGCTCTGGTTGTCCAGCTCATACCGCACGGCCACTGTGTTTGCTCCCGGCTCCATGACGACACTCCTGACTACCTCCACACCGCCTGCATGGAAGCGCCACCTGGGATAATCCTCAAAGGAAAATTCGCTCAGATACCGGTATCCATCCTCGTCCTCCTGCCCTTCCAGGCTCTGCGTGGACAGCCAGTGCCCAGGCATCCCCTCCGCAGTCAGTCTTTCCGAAAGCCTGTGCACCAGGTTCCACCGGACATTCGGCGCTTTCAGGCTCGCCATCAGAAGCGCATGATCATTTCTTGTGACGGAATTTACGGCGGTACAGGAAGAAAATCCTCCCAGGCCGTTGGTCAGAAGCCAGCAGTTTTCCTCCCCCCGCTCCTGTGTCTTAAAATCATTCTTTCCATAGATAAATTTCATGTCTGTCATCGATTTTCCTTTCCGGATTTTTCCAAGCACCGCCGCCGATACGCCGTCCACAGTGACAGAATCTCCCCTGGCCGGTTCCTTTCTTTCCCAGCAATGGCTGTCCGCTCCCTTTACCAGCCAATGCCAGTCCTCTGCGGGAAGCTCCACGCGGACCGGGTTCTCTGTACGGTTGTATACCACAAAAAGCTCTTCCCAGCCATCACAGTCTCTGAAGCGTGTATCAGGGGCATCCGGGCGATTGTCCATCCGGAAGCAGACCACCCCCGGACGTGTCTCCGACCACAGCAGACGGCCCGACGCCCGCCCGGATTTGTCGCAGAGCCCCGGCAGCTGCTTTCTGAGAGCGATCAGCCCCCGGTAATACGCTGTCAGATCCTCGTTTTCCCAGGCCCGCGACCAGTCCAGGCGATTGATGGAGATCGGTGAACAGTAGCTGTCCTCCAGCCCTTCCTTCGTTCTTCCGAATTCCTCGCCGGAGAGGAAGAACAGATGCCCCTGGCAGGTCATATAAATGGCCGCGGCCAGCCGGTACGCCTTCCGGAATTCCTGACGTTCCGTATGATAACCGCCTTCCGGATGCAGGGTGTCCGCAAGCTTGTCCCACAGGGTCAGATTGTCATGGGCGGAAACATATGTGATAATCTGCGAGGGAGCCTGCGCCAGCGCGGCGCTTCCGGGCGCACACCAGGCAGTCACTCCACGGAGGATGTCGTTTTCCAATCCCTCTCCTCCATTGACAAATCCCGGCTGGTTCCGCTCAAACACATGTCCTTTGACCGCGTCGCGGGTATTGTCGCAGAACACTCCGATCCTGGGATTCAGCCTGCGGATATTTTCCTTATTGGCCGGATAACTTCCCGGCTCCATGCGCGACGCCCGCGCGGACCAGGGTTCGCCGTAGATCAGCTTCTCCCCTTCTCCGAACTCCCGGTCCAGCGCCTCCTGAATCCGGTTCATCAGATCCGTATCCAGCAGCCCCATCAGGTCAAACCGGAATCCGTCCATATGGTATTCCCGCGCCCAGTACAGCACAGAATCCAGGATATATTTCCCGCACATGGGCCGTTCGCTGGCAACGTCGTTTCCGCAGTCGGAACCATTGCACCAGGTCCCGTCCTCCTCTGTCCGGTAATAGTAGCCCGGCACCGTCCGTTCCAGCCAGGAATCCTTCCGGTAAGTGTGATTGTAAACCACATCCATAATCACACGAAATCCGTTCCTGTGCAGATTCTGTACCATTTCCTTGCATTCCCGGACACGCACTTCCCCGTGATACGGGTCAGAGGAATAAAACCCTTCCGGAATCCAGTAATTCACCGGATCATATCCCCAGTTGAACTGTTCCTTCGGTCCGGTCTCATCCACCGACCCGAAATCATAGACGGGCATCAGCTGAATATGCGTCACCCCAAGCTTCTGCAGATACCGCATGCCGGTAGGATGAATCCCATCGCCGTTCAGCGTCGTGTCCTCCACGCCAAACGCCCGGTAGGTTCCCCGAACCTCTTCCGGAAATCCGCCGGCCGGATCCCAGGAATACTCCCTGACATTCAGTTCGTAAATCACATCCTCCGATCCCTGTTCCGGCGCCCGGTCTTCCTCCCAGCCTTCCGGGTCCGTCAGCTCCGGGCGCAGAACCATACTGCGCGCCCCATTGGCGCCGCAGGCCCGGGCATAGGGATCCGCCGTACGCGTCAGGTCCTCCCCCCGCTGAATTTCATAGTCATAATATACCCCGTTCAGATCTTCCGGAAACAGTTCCGACCAGACGCCGTTTTCTTGCGGGCGCATGGCTTCCCGGCGAAAGGCTTCCGTTCTCTCGTTCCCGTTTCGGTACAGATTCAGAAAAACCCCCTCTGCCCCGGGACTCCACAGCTTGAAAACTGTCTTCTCCCCGTCGCAGAAGGCCCCCAGATCATTTCCTCCATAATAACAATTTCTCAAAGATGATTCCAACATAAGTCTGATTCCTTTATCCGCCGGTAACCTCCGTCAGCCTTTCACAGCTCCTGACAGTCCGTCCACATAGAATCTCTGCAGACACAGGAACAGGATCGCAATCGGGATGGAGATCAGCACGGCTCCTGCCGCGAAACTGGTGTACCAGCCGTCAATATATTCCTTTTCAAGCATTTTCCACAGACCGATCGCCACGGTATACTGATCCGCATTTGCACGGCAGATAACCTTTGCGAAGATGAAATCCAGCCACGGTCCCATAAAAGACGTAAGGATGGTGTAGATGATGATCGGCTTGCTCAGCGGGATTGTAATTCTTGTGAAAATTCTCCAGCGGGTGCATCCGTCGATCAGCGCCGCCTCATCGATTTCCTTCGGAATCGTGTCAAAGAATCCTTTGGAAATCTGGAAGGACAGAGCCGCGCCTCCGGAATAGCACAGAACCAGAGCCACACGAATCAGGGAACCCTCCGTCAGCCCCACCGCTTTCAGGATGAAGTACACGGCGATCATGGACATGAAAGACGGGAACAGGCCCAGGATCATGGCCATGTTCATGTACGGTTTTCTCATCTTGAATTTCAGTCTGGACAGACAGTATGAGGCAGACAGCACATAAAACGCTGACAGGATACAGGAAAAGATCGCGATGATCAGTGTATTCATGAACATCTGCGGGAAGTTCAGAATAGAAGTATCCGTAAACAGCTTGATATAGTTATCCAGCGTATAGCTCTGCGGCAGGAAGGTGGACACGTAAGAACCCTTCTCCGCACGGAAGCTGGTCAGGATGACCCAGAGGATCGGGAACACCCAGATAAATGCCAGAACCGCCAGAAGACAGTGGATGGCAACGTTTTTGATTTTTTTCGACGTTTTGTGACTCATGCTTAAAATCCTCCCTCTTCCTTATAGGATTTGCTGTTCCGGTATGTGAAGAGCGCTCCGACCGCAAGGATCACGAAGGTCAGAATACCGATGACCGCGCCTACGTTATAATACTGCTTGTCCACGGTCAGCTTGTACAGCCAGGTAACCAGCAGGTCCGTGCTTCCCGCGGTGGACGAAAGATTCGTCACCGGGTCGCCGCCGGACAGCAGGTAGATCACATTGAAGTTATTCACGTTTCCTGTAAATGTCGAGATCAGATACGGTGTGGTCACATACAGCATATAAGGAAGCGTAATTTTAAAGAAGCTCTGGAACGCGTTGGCTCCGTCCACTTTCGCCGCTTCGTAAAGTTCCGCCGGAATGTTCTGGAGAACGCCGGTCAGCTGCAGCAGAGTATACGGCACGCCGACCCAGATATTGATCACGATTACCGTCACACGCGCCCAGGTGGGATCCGTAAAGAACGGAAGACTGGCGTCCGGACCGATCAGACCAATGTTTCTCAGCAGTACGTTGACCGCGCCTTCCGGCTGCAGCATGGTACGCATAATCAGCAGAGATACGAACATCGGAACCGCGCAGGAAAGCACAAAGCAGAAACGCCAGAAGCCTTTTGCCTTTGTCTCTTTCCGGTTGATGATCAGAGACAGAATCATTCCGCAGATATAGTTGGAGAACGTCGCAAAAAACGCCCATACGATTGTCCAGATCAGAACCGACCAGAAGGTGCTGCCCAGAACGCTGCTGGAGTCAAACAGGGTCTTGAAGTTGTCCAGTCCCACCCAGTCAAACAGTACCAGGTGATTGTCGATCAGGCTGTAGTTGGTGAACGCCATACAGATCATGAACGCCAGCGGCAGCACCGTCAGCGCGAAAATAAAGAACAGAGGCGGCGTCATCAGAAGCTTGTGAAGATTTTCGTCCAGAAGCGACTTCAGGTCTTCCGCAAACGTGTTGACATGCTTTCCCTGCTTTGCCAGGCATTCCGCCTTGTACGCGCTCTTCAGGGAACCTCTCCATATGTAAACCATCAGCAGCGTCACAAAAATGGTGGCTACTCCGTAGAGAAGAATCGTAATGGACTGATCTCCCTGTGTATACAGATAAACCTGCTGCGCCTCATCCCAGTATTCCTGCTGCTCTACCGTTCCCAGGGAACCGAGCATATACAGGCAGTGCAGTCCGGTCATGATCATAAACACAATATATGCCGCTTCCGCCGCCAGATACAGAAGACCTTTGATCCTCTGTCCGTGGACAAAGCTTCCAAGTCCCATCACGAACATGGAAAGCTTTGTCTCCGGAGCGCCTTTCGTAAGCGCTGCGGTACAGGTATACGGCGTATCAAACTCACTTGCTTTTCGTTTCCTTCCAAACATGTTTCACCCTCCCCATATCAGATACCGTCGCTGTTCATCGCGGTATTCATATCCTTTGTCATCTGTTCCGCATTGTCATGGGTCACGCTTCCGTTGCGGATTCCTTTTCCGAGATTCTCCACCGGTACCCAGCAGTTATTCATCTGTGGAACGATCGGCTGAAGAATCGACGTGCGGTCAAAGGTATCGTTCTGGGCGAACACCACAGGATCCGACGCGATGGATTCGTCTTTCAGAAGCTCTGTATTGCACGGAACGACGTTGAGCAGCTCGTAATGCAGCTGCTGCGCTTCCGCGGAGGCAAGGTAGATTGCCAGCTCCACTGCCTGCACCATATATTTGCTGTGTGCATTTACGCCGACTGCCTTGGAACCGCCGTAAGCCTTCATCTGTACTTCTTTTCCGTTCAGGTTGAACGTCGGGAGCGCCACAACGCCCATGTTGTCTCCGAGGATCTCTTCGATCGCTGCCGCATCCCAGGAGCCGGTGAACATTGCGTTAATGCTGCCGTCGCGAAGTCCGGCGATACCGGAACCGTCCGCATCAATTTTGAAGTTCGGATTCTGATTCAGGTCGATCAGATAATTGGTCACCTCCACGGCGTTCTCCCCGCCGAAATCAACGCCGGCCTCCTCGTCAAAGCCGTCCTCGCCGAACAGGGTACAGCCGTTGCCCACATAAAACGCGGGAAGGTACCAGGAGTTTGTAAACGGGAAGGAAACCACGCCCTTCTCAAGCATCGTATCCAGGCTCTTCACATCCTCCTCCGAGAAAACACTCTTGTCATAATACATATACCAGATATTGCTGGTATACGGCGCTCCGTAGAGCTCCCCATCCCAGGTCACGGACTGGAGCATCGCCTCGGAGTTGGTGCTTCTGATCTCCTCCGCATACTTTCCGCCGAATTTTGCTCCCGCGTTTGCGTTGGTCAGCGTGGTCAGCGCGTTGTTCGCGTAGAAAAATACGTCGGCGCTGGCCGTGGGATCCTGTGCAACCTGCGTTGCGGCGCTGGCCTCGTCCGCTACGCCGTAGACAAACGTAATGTCCCATTCCGGATGCATCTCGGCAAAGTTCTCACAGCAGGTCTGCAGCCACTCGCCGCTGTCCTTGGACTGGTCGTTGGACGGTGACCAGACCATCAGGCGGACCTCCTCCTTGCCGCCGGAGGACTGGCACCCTCCGAAGACTGATGCGGCAAGTATGCCCGCCATCAGCAATGCAATTCGCTTTTTCATACCTCTTCTTCCTTTCCGGCACCACCAGAAAACCGCCTATCCTCCCGTCGTCCGTCAACAGCCACTGTGTCTGATGCGCAGACCTGTCTCAACTGCCATTGGCTTCCTGGATTTCTGCCATTTCTTTATTTTTGTTTCGCTTAGTTTAGTTGTTTTTAATATATTCCCGTTTCTTTTATTAGTCAAGCTGTTTTTTGTTGAATATGATAAGTTTTAGCAGTTGTTACAATTTCATTCACCGCATTTTGGCTATTTTGTTTTCCGAAATTTTACGAAACATTCGTGGAACCCCACGGGAAATTTATTGATTCCCGGCGTTATGTAGTATATAATAAAGGAAGTATTTGACTCTTTTTTCGGAGTTTCGAAACTTTTTTCTCTTTTGATAAAAGGAAGTGAAGTCTATGACAACAATCGCCGATATAGGAAAAAGGCTCGGTGTCTCCAAAAGTACCGTCTCCAAGGCGCTGAACAACGCGCCGGATATCAGCGAAAATCTGAGAAAAACAATTGTGGAAACCGCCGTCGAAATGGGATATTCCAAACTCCGGCAGAACAGAAAGGAGGCGAAAAAGCTCTGCATCCTGATTGAAAATATGGATTATACCAACGATCTGCATTTCGGCTATCATATTATCGTCGGATTCCGGCAGCTGGCGGAACCCTCCGGCTATCAGGTGGACGTCGTTCCTCTGGACAACGAGATGCAGCGCGCAACGGGTTTTGACGCGTTCATGCTTCAGCACCATTATCTCGGAGCATTCATTCTCGGCATGTCCCTCAACGACCCCTGGATGAATGATCTGCAGGCCAGCCGCACCCCTGCCGTTCTGTACGACAACTATGTGCCGGAAAATCCCACAACCTGCTATGTGGGCATCGACAATTCCGAAGGCATGAATCTTGCAGTAAAACATCTGAAAAGCCTGGGGCACCGGAACATCGGCTATCTCAGCACCTCTCTCGGCTCCTATATTACCCAGGTGCGTCACCGGGCGTTTTTCAGCGCCCTGAAAAAAAACGGACTGAAATCCGATCCCCGGCTGGCCGGAATCTCCTATTACGTCTCCGAATGCGTCCGGCGGAATGTTCCAAAGCTGCTGGATCAGGGCGTCACCGCAATCATCTGCTGCCATGACCAGATGGCAAACGCCGCAATGGTCCAGTGCCGGGAAGCAGGGATAAAGATCCCGGAGGACGTCAGCATTGTAGGCTTCGACGATCTCCCCATGTGCGCCTACACGGAGCCGCCTCTGACAACAGTCCGCCAGGATCAGCTTCTGCTGGGGAAATGCGGCTATCACGCGCTGGAAAGTCTTCTGGACGGTGTTCCTGTGGGAACCCTGCTGCTGCATGCGAGCCTCGTAACGCGCCAGTCCTGCGGAACGGCTGCGCGTCAGAAAGGATAAGGGACGGACGAAACGTCCGCTCCTATCCCTCCAGGCAGGAGAAGCTTGCGGTCTGCCATCCGGTTTTTTTCATCTCCTGAAGGATTCGTTCCACTGCCTCCGGCGTATGTTCCGCATCCGCATGGAACCGTACAATGGTCCCCTTTTTCAGCTGATTCTTCTGCAGCACCAGCTTCACGACCGCATCGGTCCCATACCCCTTCCAGTCCAGGGAATCCGTCTCCCATCCGATCACAGTAAACCCGGCGCTTCTCGCCTGACGAAGAAGTTCGTCGCTGATCTCACCATAAGGGGCCCGGAACAGCAGCTCCTGCCTGACGCCCGCCTGTGTCTGGAGACTCTGCAGCAGTTCTCTGCCCGCCTCCAGCTCTTCCTTTGCTTCCCGTCTGTCCAGAAGACTCATATCTCTGCAGGTCTCTCCCAGAAAGCCCACATCGTTTCCAAGCCGCAGAATCTCCGCCGCCAGTTCCGGATTCGCCCTGGCCCACTCTCCGGTCACAAAAAAAGAGGCGCTGCTCCCATACTGTGTGAGAAGGTTCAGAAGCTCTGAAGCCTGTTTCGTCTCATACGTTACCTCGAAGGTAAAAACAGCCTTCTGTTCTTCCGTCTTCACACTGCATAAGGGCAGCTCCTCTTCCAGTTCCGTTCCGGTCTTCAGCAATCCCCGCTCCTCTGCCGTCCGATAGCACAGAGACAATGCCGCCGCCAGCACAACCGCCAGCAGAAACATTCCTTTCCATCCGCCTCGTCGCATACGTCGTCTCCGTCAAAACGGTCTTATTTATATGTATGTTCCAGTGCGTGTCTGACTTTCCATCGCCGCAGTGATACATTTTCATTACAGTTCAGCGGGCTGAACGGTTACACGTTTTCAGATCAGGCCGTAATGCTTCATCGCATATTCCAGGCCGTCCGCCTCCACCGTCCGGGTCACAAATTCCGTATAGGGATCCAACACCGGATCGTGGCTTCCCATCGCCACCGCGTGGGGAACCGCTTCAAACATGGAAAGGTCGTTGCTGCTGTCTCCGAACACGTAAGCGTCCTGTTTTTCCAGACCAAAACGCTGCAGAACCGCTTCGATTCCCGTCGCCTTGGAATATCCCTTCGGAGCAGCCTCAAACAGACCGTTTCTCCGGTCCATCACATCCATATCCGCCGAGAGTCCTGCTGTGATCGCATCCAGATTGCTCAGCGCGTCTGTGTAAAACACAAACTTGTCAAATTCCAGTCCGCTCTGCTCCGCATACCGCTCAAGCCCAAGTCCCATGTTCCGGAAGTAGCGCCGCGTTCCCTCCAGCGCGTCAAACCGGGAATGGCACTCCGGAAGAAAGCAGTCTTCGGTTCCCTCCAGAACCATATCCGCCCAGTTTTCCCTCAGAAGACGCACAATCTCTTCTCCCCGTTTCTGCGGTATGCTGCGTTTCAGGAGCACCTCGTCTCCGAACTGGATATATGTGCCGCACCCGCAGATATAGCCGGAAAACGGCATTCGTTTAAACTCCGCCGGCAGTACGCACCAGGTTCTGCCGGTATTTACAAAGGTAAGGTGTCCCCTCTCCAGAGCCCGTTCCAGAGCTCTTTTCGCACTGACCGGCACCTCGCCGGTAACCTCGCTGAGCAGTGTGCCGTCAATATCAAAAAATAACGCTTTTCTTTTCATCGGTCTGTTTTCCTTTATTATATTTTTTATCCCCGGAACCTGCGGTACCCGGTGGCAAAATCCACCTCGTTGCGCAGTTCTCTGCCTTCCAGAAGCGCCCGGATATTCTCCGCCGCAATCTCCACGATCCGTCTTCTCGTCTCCTCCAGATGAAAATTTCCGGAGATGTGCGGGGTGAGAATCAGATTCGGCGCATCCCAGAGCGGCGATTCCTCAGACAGAGGCTCCTGTTCCGTCACATCCAGACAGGCGCCTGACAGCTGTCCGCTCTTCAGCGCTTCCATCAGCGCTTCCGTCCGGACCAGACTTCCCCGCCCCACGTTGATCAGGATCGCACCCCGTTTCATTCTGCGGATCCGTTCCCCGTCAAACAGGTGATACGTCTCTTTTGTCCCGGGAAGGGAACACGCGACAATATCCGCCTTTCCCAGCTGTTCATCCAGCGCGTCCATCGTATAGACCGCCTCGGCGAACTCCGGCGCAGTGGTTTTGTGCCGCCGTACACCTGCCACCGTGCTTCCCAGCGCGTGCATCTTCCGCCCGAATTCCGTACCGATATCCCCCATTCCCACGACCAGCGTTCTGCTGCCGTAAATGGAAGTCACATTCCCCTCATCCTTCCACTGATGACGTTTCTGATTTTCCCGGTACAGATCCAGCTTCTTGATCAGCATCAGAAGCATTCCGATCATGTGCTCGGAAATCGCCAGGCCATAGGCTCCCGTCGCGTTGCAGAGATGAGCGCCCGACGGCAGGATCCCCGGTTCCAGATATCCGTCCGCTCCCGCGCTGTTCAGCTGCAGCAGCTGAAGCTTTTCCGCCTCCCTGACTTTTTCCGGTGCAAGATTTCCCACGATAATTTCCGCCTGTTTCAGCACTTTCTCCGGCACCTGTCCGGAACCGGCGTGATAAAATTCCAGCTCCGGGGAAACAGACTGCAGAAGCGCCTGGTACTCCTCCGTCAGCGGCATTACGGTTACTACCTGTTTCATATGCTTTCTCCTTTATCTTCTCGATTTTTGCAGCGGATCTTTCGCAACAGTTCCGCCAGGTCTGTGCATTTACTGCACAGACCGTATGAAAACATAGCGCCTGTGGGCATCCGGCCCATCGCAAAGCGATTTTTCATGACCGGATGCCGGTACCGTTCAGCTGGCTGAACGATAACGATTTTTCACTGTTCCGGCAATACGTTTTCCTCCATGAACTCCCAGAACAGGCGGGCCGTCCTGGAGAGCAGCTCTGGCTTCTGGCAGATCATTACGATCCGGGAAGACAGACTGGCCTCCCGGAGCACCCGAACCTCCATCTGCGCTCTTGTGGCCGCGGAGACCGCTGAAGCCGGGAGGATTCCGATTCCGAGGCCGCCGCCGGCCAGCGCCAGCGTCGCCTGGGCGGTATCCGTACAACACCGGATTTCCGGAAACAGCCCCTCCGCCTCAAATCCCGCCCGGAGGATCTGCTCCCACCGCCGGTACAGAATCAGCGGTTTTCCTTCCAGTTCCCGCAGGGTGATGGCTCTGTCCGGAGGACGCGGGGCGTTCCCGCCGTCAAAAAAATCCGGCATTCCCACCGCCATCAGAGACTCTTCTCCCAGAACCTTCTGCCCGATATCCCGGGCGGAAAACGGCGTCCGGACCACCGCCAGATCCAGCTGTCCGGTACGCACCTGCTCCAGAAGCTGATAAGTGTTCGCGCTGTAAATTTCATAGCGGATCTCAGGATACGTTCCGGCAAACGCGGTAAGCCATCTGGTAAAAATCCCCTCCTGCACCGACGACACCACACCGATCTGCAGAGTCCCCGCCACGCCGCTGTCAAAATCCCGCATCTCCTTTGCCGCCGCGTCGCACATTCCCAGAATCACAGCCGCTTTCTGGTAGAAATGTTTTCCCGCCTCCGTCACCTGGAGCCTCCGTCCCTTTCTCTGAAAGAGGCTGCAGTACAGCTCTTTCTCCAGCAGTTTCAGCTGCGCCGTCAGCGGGGGCTGCGTCATATTCAGTTTTTCCGCCGCCGCGGTCACTGTCTTCTCCTCCACAACCGTGACGAAATAGCGAAGCTGACGAAGTTCCATAGATATCTCCCGCAGATACGGCTCCCGGAATCTCTCAGAGAAACAGGGACAGCCGTCCTGTTTTTTCATTTATATCTGTTTCGTATAATTATACTATAAAACAAATATTTTTCAAATGAATATTTTTCCTATATACTGGTAAAAAAGTTGTAGTAAATGCACAGATCTGGCTGAACGGTAACAAGTTGTAACCGTATGCAGTAAGATGAACTGTCACGTGCAAAAAGAAGTACGGCCGGAAGATCGGCGGCCGGACATCACAGGGAGGAAAACATTGTGAAGTATTTGAAGGTCTATCTGAAAAATTACAGGACAGACAGTATTCTCGCGCCGTTGTTCAAAATGCTCGAGGCTACCTTTGATCTTATGGTTCCGATTGTGGTAGCCCGCATTATCAACGTGGGCATCGTCAACCGGGACATTGGGTATATTCTCCGATGCTGCGGGATTCTGATTCTCATGGCGCTGGTCGGTCTGGTCTGCAGCTTTACCGCCCAGTATTTTGCGGCAAAAGCGGCGATCGGAAGCACCACTGGTCTGCGTCATATGCTGTTCGAACACATCCAGACCCTCGGCTTTTCCGAGATGGACACCATCGGAACCAGCACGCTGATCACCCGTATGACCAGCGACCTGAATCAGGTGCAGAGCGGACTGAACCTGTTTCTCCGTCTGTTCCTGCGCAGTCCATTCATCGTCTTCGGGGCAATGATCATGGCATTTTCCATCGACGTGCAGATGGCTCTGATTTTTGTTGTCGTCATTCCAGTGCTGTCGGTGATTGTCTTCGGCATTATGCGCTGGACCGCTCCCCGCTACAAAAAGATCCAGTCCCGTCTGGACGGCGTAACCAAATCCACAAGGGAAAATCTTTCCGGCGTCCGCGTCATCCGCGCGTTCGGCAGGGAAGAATCGGAGGTAAAACAGTTTTCCGAGGCCAATGATTCCCTGGTGGATCTGCAGCTTCATGTGGGCCGTATCTCCGCACTGATGAATCCACTGACCTATGTGGTGGTAAACATCGGAATCATCGCAATCCTGTATGCAGGCGCGGACAAGGTAAACAGCGGCGTGCTGCTGAGCGGAGGAATCGTCGCTCTCGTAAACTATATGAACCAGATCCTGGTGGAACTGGTCAAGCTGGCAAACCTGATCGTCAGCATCAGCCGTGCGCTGGCCAGTCTCTCCCGTGTGGAACAGGTTCTGGACACAAAGACAGCCATGACCTTTCCGGAAAAACACATGGCGGCAGACGGAAGCCGCCCGGAACACCAGGCCTCCTGTCCAGACGACGAGGCGGTGCGTTTTGACCGTGTGAGCCTGATTTACGCCGGAGCGGGAGCGGAAAGCCTTACCGACATTTCTTTCAGCGCCCGGAAGGGACAGACCATCGGCGTCATCGGAGGCACCGGAAGCGGAAAATCCAGCCTGGTCAGCCTGATTCCGCGGTTTTATGACGCCACCTCCGGACAGGTATCCCTGATGGGACAGCCGATTCAGACCTGGGACCGGGAGTCCCTCCGCAGCAGGGTTTCCATCGTCATGCAGAAAGCCCAGCTGTTTGCCGGAACGATCCGTTCCAACCTTCTCTGGGGAAATCCCGACGCCACGGACGAGGAGCTCTGGGAGGCGCTGAAAACCGCCCAGGCCGACGACTTTGTCCGTGAAAAAAGCGCAGGTCTGGACGAGCCGGTGGAACAGGGCGGACGGAATCTCTCCGGCGGCCAGCGGCAGAGACTGACCATCGCCCGCGCCCTTGTCCGGAAGCCGGAGATCCTGATCCTCGACGACAGCGCCAGCGCTCTGGACTACGCGACGGACGCCGCTCTGCGCAAAGCGCTGCGTGCTCTTCCCGGTGACGTTACCGTATTTATCGTATCCCAGCGAACCTCCAGCCTGCAGCACGCGGATCAGATTCTGGTGCTGGACGACGGCCGGCTGGTGGGATACGGAACCCACAGGGAACTGCTGGACGCCTGTGGCACATACCGTGAAATTTATGAAAGCCAGTTTCAGAAAGGAGATGCAAGACAATGAAGCAGACCGATACCAGATCATCGGAAAAACAGAAACGGCAGCAGACGCTGAAGCGTGTGCTGCGTTATATCCGTCCCTACGGATTCTTTGTTTTCTTCAGCCTTCTCTGTTCCGCCGTCAGCGTCGCGGCACAGCTGATCGTTCCGGTCTACTGCGGCGACGCCATTGACGCGATGATCGGCAGGGGGCAGGTAGACTTTGCCTCCGTACTGCGGATCGCAGCGGCGATTGCCATCGTCACGGCCATCTCCGCCGCGGCCCAGTGGATCCTGGCGGCATGCAATAACCGGGTAACCTTCTGCGTCTCCCGGGATCTGAGAAATTCGGCCATCCGAAAGATCCAGAAGCTGCCCCTCTCCTATCTGGATGCCCATCCCTCAGGGGATCTGGTCAGCCGCGTCATCGCCGACGTGGATACCTTCGCCGACGGGCTTCTCATGGGCTTCACCCAGCTGTTCAGCGGCGTGCTGACGATTCTCGGAACCCTCGGAATCATGCTGTATCTGAACCTTGCGATCACGCTTGTGGTTGTGGTTCTGACACCTTTAAGCCTCTTTACCGCCGGTTTTATCGCAAAGCGCACCTACCGCTATTTCCGGGAGCAGACCGTTGTGCGGGGTCAGCAGACCGCGCTGATCAACGAGCTGATCGAAGGCCAGAAGGTCGTACAGGCGTTCAGCCACGAAACCCAGAGCCTGGAGGATTTTGACCGGATCAACGACCGGCTGGGAGCGGTCAGCCTGAAAGCCACCTTCTTCTCCAGCCTTACCAACCCCAGCACCCGTATGGTCAACAATATCGTCTACGCGGCGGTGGGACTGATCAGCGCTCTCTATACCGTCTCCGGAGGAATCACCGTGGGACAGCTGAGCGTCTTTCTCAGCTATGCCAGCCAGTACGCGAAACCGTTCAACGAGATCTCCGGCGTCGTCACAGAGCTCCAGAATGCCCTCGCCTGCGCCGCCCGCATCTTCGATCTGATGGATGAACAGGATCAGATTCCCGAGGCGGAGCACGCCGTGGCTTTCTCCAGCCATGGCCATGTGGCGCTGAAGGACGTGGCCTTCCGCTATGTGCCGGACAAGCCCCTGATCGAGAATTTCTCCCTGGACGTCAGACCCGGACAGAGAATCGCAATCGTCGGGCCCACCGGCTGCGGAAAGACAACGCTGATCAATCTCCTGATGCGCTTTTACGATGTGGACAGCGGAAAGATCGAGATGGACGGAACAGACATCCGCCAGATGACACGCCATTCCCTGCGGGGCAATTACGGAATGGTGCTCCAGGATACCTGGCTGAAAGCGGGAACCATCCGGGAAAACATTGCCTACGGCAAACCGGACGCCACCGAGGAAGAAATCATCGAAGCGGCCAGAGCGGCCCATGCCCACAGCTTTATCCGGCGTCTGCCGAACGGATATGACACCGTGATCACCGAAAACGGCGGAAATATCAGCCAGGGGCAGAAGCAGCTTCTGTGCATCGCCCGCGTCATGCTGTGCCTTCCGCCGATGCTGATTCTGGACGAGGCGACCAGCAGCATTGATACCCGGACGGAGATCCGCATCCAGGCAGCCTTTGCCCGGATGATGGAAGGACGGACAAGCTTTATTGTGGCCCACCGCCTTTCCACCATCCGCGAGGCGGATACGATCCTCGTCATGAAGGACGGACACATCATCGAACAGGGTGACCACGACGAGTTGATGCGCCGCAACGGATTCTACACCCGGCTGTACAACAGTCAGTTCGAGGAGTCAAAAACCCCGCAGCAAGCTACGGGGCATCAAACTTGTAGCGCAGCAGAGCTGCGAGGTTTTTGACCCTCGCGGCAGGTCTGCACTTCGTTTCGGTCGGTGCTAACCGTGTGCCACCGGCACACAGCACCGCCAAATGGACATGCAAGCATGTCCGCTTGGCTCGTTGCTCGCGGGAATAAAAAGACAATTGGAAGAACTCACTCAGAGAAAACCGCGGACAGACCGACAGCCTGTCCGCGTTTTTCTCATATCAGGAGAATGACCGGATCCGTTTTTATAAAATTTCATACACTCTGGCTTCGTATTTTTCCAGGGTCCGAACGCCGGCTGCACTGGCTTCGTCTGCGAAGAGATCGTTCACCGGCTGCTTCAGAGTGATAGCGGCCGGAGTGTTTCCATAATTCAGCACGAAAAGATAACGGACGCCGCCTTTTTCGCGCACTGCGATTTCACAGCTTTCCGGCACCTGAATGATATTCCGGTACGGATCGATGACACCGAGCTTTTCCAGGAAAACTTCCGCGGTCTTTTCCGTAAATGCGCCGCCGAAATAATAGGCCTGTCCTTTTCCGTACGGGTGACGGATCAGGGCCGGCGTGCCCGCATAGTAGCTGGAGGTATAGACGCCGACGGTCTCCGCTCCTTCCTCCGGCGCCAGCAGATCGCTGAACACCGCCGCTTCCATCACGGTTCCGTCCCAGTCGACAGTCACTTTTCCACCCTCGGCCGGGGAAATCATTGTGTATTCCGGAATATCCATTCCGGTGACTTCCTTCAGCATTCCCGGCAGCTTGTCCATCACGCACTGGCCCCGCGCATCCTTATAGCCGCTGCGGCATCCGACCACAAGAGTGCCTCCGTTTCTTACGTATTCCTCCAGAATCGTCTTTTTCTGTTCCGTCATGATTGTCGCATGAGGATAGAACAGAACCTGATAACCTGCCAGTTCCTCCGCGTCCGCCACATGATCCAGATAACAGTAGTCAAAAGGCGTATGGGTCAGCTGACATGCCTCGAACAGCGCCTTCTGGCTGGCTTTTTCCACTCTTTCATGCCATACGTCAAGCTGGGCGTCAAAGATATTGTCATAGTCTTTCAGAATTCCCACCCGGGCTTCATATCTTGCGCCGGCAGCCCTCTGAATCTTCTTCAGCTTTTCCGCCACGGAATGTACCTCCGCAAGACGGCGGTTGTCTCTTCCCGAATAATCCAGAATGCCGTGCCAGTAGATCTCAGTTCCCATCGTCGCCGTTCGCCAGCGGAAATAGCTGACATAATCCGCCCCATGGGCAATGCTCTGCATGGTCCAAAGCGTCAGCTGTCCCGGCTCAGGCGTCGGCGCCTCCATGCGCGTGTTCCATCCGTTGGCACCGGACTGCTGCTCCATGATTCCGAACACCGGTGAGATTGCACGGGTTTCCGCCAGGTTCCGGCTCCATTTCCGGTCCCTGATCCGATCCTCTTTCTGATAGCCGTCCAGGCAGTAAGCAAAGTTCGGATAGGAATCGTAAGTCATAAAGTCAAGACTTTCCTCGCACATACGATGGTTGTCCAGATTCCCGAACAGGCCGTTGGTCGTGATAAAGTCGCCGGGCTTGATGTATTTTCTCAGAATATCGCTCTGCATCTTTGCAAACCGGCAGCAGCTGTCGGAGATAAAACGAAAATAGTCCAGCACTTCGTGGGGATTGGTCGAATCGTTGCATGTGGTTCTCGGCACATAGACTTCCTCCCAGTCTGTGTATGTCTGATTCCAGAAAACCGTTCCCCAGGCCTCGTTCAGCTGTTCCAGCGTCCTGTATTTCTTTTTCAGAAACTCCCGAAAAGCCAGCGTATCGCTCTCAGAATAAAATTCACTCAACTCGCAGTTCAGTTCATTGTCAATCTGCCAGCCGATCACCGATGTCCGGCCTGCATAGTGGGAAGCCGCCTTCTCCACGATTCTCCGGCTCAGCTCCTGATAGACCGGCGAATTGTAATTATAATGGCGCCGCGCCCCATGGCGGTAGAGAACGCCGTCCTTGCGGGCGTTGAGAACCTCCGGGTACTTGGTTGTCAGCCATGCCGGCGGCGTTGCCGTCGGCGTTCCGAAAATCACCTGCATGCCCATCCGGTCGGTCAGATCAAGGAAACGGTCGAAGAAGCTGTAATCAAACTCCCCCTCCCTGGGCTCAATCTTGTTCCAGGCAAATTCGGCAATGCGGATGGTACGGATTCCGTTTTCCAGCATCCGTGTCAGATCCTCCTCCCAGAGTTCTTCTTTCCAGTGCTCCGGATAATAGCAGGTTCCCAGCGTAATACTCTCTCCATTCAGAAGTTTCATTCTAACATCCTCCTTGTCTCTTATTTTTCTGTAACTGTTCCGTTGTCCGAACTGTTACCAGATATTTCGTTCGCTTTCTTTCTATTATATAATTTCTGCAGACGCGGGTCAAATACAGAATCTGCGGATATACGGCGGCATCTTTGGACCGCCATAAGTTTTTAAAAATTTTTGTTGTGCATTTTTATGCAATACGTTACAATGAAAAAGCATGTTTTTAAATAGCAATGGTTATATTTATGAAGGAGGAGATACGATATGTCACTGAAAAACAAGAAGGAGAAGAAGGATCCGGTGAAACGGGATTTCACCAGGCTGAAAACTCCTCATACTTATGCAATCATCTTTTTTGCCGTGGTTGTCTGCTGGATTCTCACCTTTCTGATTCCGGCGGGAAAATTCAGCACTCATACGATCGAATATACGGACGCCAACGGCGAGACGGCCACAAGAACCGTCCTGATGGCAGACACCTTCCGCTACAGCTATCCGCTGGATACTGATTTTACCGCGGAGGCCCTCGCAGAGATCCGCGGAGATGAAAGCCTTATGGAAGAGCTGGAGGTTGACCCGGAGGCGCTGGACGCTCTTCTGAAGACAGATTCCTCAGCGTGGACCCAGGAAGATCTGGACGCTGTGGGGCTGAGCGACGACGAAATGTACGCCCGGTACGGGGAAGCATTCTATGACACCAGCCGTAAGCTTCACAAAACCGCAGGCATCTGGGGAACGGAAGACTTCGGCGGCTTCGGATTTCTGAACTACGTTTTCGAAGGTCTGGTGACCGGAGACCGCTCCGGTTCCGCAGTGGGAATCTGCGCGCTGATCCTGGTGGTCGGAGGCGCTTTCGGCATCATCATGAAAACAGGTGCGATCGACGCAGGCATCTATGCATTTATCAGGACCGCGAAAGGACTGGAGCGTCTGGCGCTTCCTCTGTTCTTTCTCCTGTTCTCCCTCGGCGGCGCCACCTTCGGAATGGCAGAGGAGTGTATTCCTTTTGCCATGATCATGGTACCCTTTGTCATCGCCCTGGGCTACGATTCCATCGTGGCGGTAACGGTAACCTATGTGGCTTCCCAGGTAGGAAACGCGGTCTCCTGGATGAGTCCGTTCTCCGTGGCTGTGGCGCAGGGAATCGCAGGCGTCCCGGTACTTTCCGGCGCCACGTTCCGTCTGATCATGTGGTTTGTCGTCACTGTGGCTTCCGCAGGCTTTATGATGGTGTACGCGGAGCGGATCCGCCGGAACCCGCAGAGTTCTGTGGTATACGAGGGAGACGCCTATTTCCGTGACCGTCTGGACTCCGTCCCGGAGGAAAAGAGAGAATTCAGCCTGGGACATAAACTGATTCTTCTGGAAATGCTGGCCGTCCTGATCTGGATTATCTGGGGCGTTACGCAGAAAGGCTTTTATATCCCGGAGATTGCCTCCCAGTTCTTCGTCATGGGATTTGCCGCCGGCGTTACGGCGATTCTTTTCCGCCTGAACGGGATGACGATCAACGGCATGGCCTCCGCGTTTCAGTCTGGTGTTTCCGATCTTGCCGGCACGGCGGTTGTCGTCGGTATGGCGAAAGGAATTCTTCTGGTTCTGGGCGGTTCCGATGCAGATGCTCCCTCCACACTGAACACTGTTCTGTACGGGATCGGTACCATTCTGGAAGGCGTGCCCGCGTTTATCGGCGCATGGGCCATGTACATCTTCCAGAGCCTGTTCAACCTGGTGGTTACCTCCAATTCCGGACAGGCCGCTCTGACCATGCCGATTATGGCGCCGCTCTCCGATCTGGTGGGCGTGCCCCGTCAGATCGCCGTCCTTGCGTTCCAGCTGGGCGCCGGCTTCGTGGACGCCTTTACTCCGGTATCCGCCAGCCTGATCGGCGTTCTCGGCGTTGCAAGAATTGAATGGGGAAAATGGGCGAAATTCCAGATCAAAATGCAGGCCTTTTTCTTCCTGATGGGAACTCTTATCATTGGAATCGCTGTGGCGATACATCTGCAGTAACGCCGGCAGCGCATCGAAAGAACACAATCTCCCGTGACAGAAAAGCGCACGGAATGAAAGAAAGAAGGAACAGATATGTCAATGGCAACTCTTATCCGACAGGCAAACGTGTACCAGCCTGAATACGCCGGTGTGAAGGACGTCCTTTTGCTCGGCGGAAAAATCGCCGCAATCGGAGAAAATCTGAAGGCCGATTTCGGCGGATGCGTGGACGTGCTGGAAATCCAGGCGGAAGGAATGGCAGCGGTTCCCGGCTTCATCGACAGCCATGAACACATTCTGGGCGGAGGCGGCGAAGGCGGCTTCCACACCAGAACGCCGGAAGCATCCCTGGGGGATCTCATCCTCAACGGGATCACCACCGTAATCGGATGCATCGGCACCGACGGCGTCGGACGGGATATGGCCGCACTCCTTGCCAAAGCCCACGCCCTGGAAAACGAAGGAATCACAACCTATGCCTATACCGGTTCCTACCAGATTCCCGTTCAGACCCTGACCGGAAGTCTGAGAAAAGACATCATGATGCTGGACAAAGTCATCGGCGTCGGCGAAATTGCAATTTCCGACCACCGTTCCTCCCAGCCCACCTTTGAAGAATTTGCCCGGGTAGCGGCCGACGCCCGGGTAGCAGGAATGCTTTCCGGAAAAGCGGGGATCGTAAACGTTCATCTCGGCGACAGCCCGCGCAAAATCGATCTGATCCAGCGGGTCATCCACGAAACCGAGATTCCTGCTTCCCAGTTCCTGCCCACCCACGTGAATCGCAACGCGGCCCTTTTCGACGCCTGCCTGGAATTCGCGAAAGAAGGAGGGACCATTGATTTTACCGGCAACGAAGACATCGATGCCTGGGAAGCCATCTCCGACGAAGTCCGCGTCTGCAAGGGGATCCGCCGTCTCCTGGACCTGGGCATCCCAAGCGACCGCTTCACCATCTCATCCGACGGCCAGGGAAGCCTCCCTGTCTTTGATGAAAACGGCAACTATCAGGGGCTCGGAATCGGAAAAGCCTCCTGCCTTCTGAAAGAGATCCGGGAATGCGTTCAGACTGAAGGGATTCCTCTGGAAATCGCCCTGAAAGGGATCACATCCAATCCCGCTTCCATCCTGAAGCTGGGCGCCAAAGGCCGCCTGCAGCCCGGCTTTGACGCCGATCTTTGCCTTCTGACCGCGGACACGCTGGCGCTGGACACTGTGATCGCAAAAGGCCGGTGCATGGTCCTGCATGGAAAGCAGAAAGTATTCGGCACCTTCGAAGCCGCCGGAGCATAACTTCTGCATCACTTCAGACGGCGGAACGGTTAAGGCGCCGTTCCCCTCTCATCACCGCATAAAGCGGCCCGGGACGGCGCGCATTTCTCTGCGCGCCGCTCCGGGCCGCTTTATCTTTTCGTTTTTATCGGTACAGATATATCTCCCTGCGTCTGCTCAGCCTGCTGAACCGGCAGTAATAAATAATAAAGGCAATCGACGACAGGATCCACGACAGCGGATAGCAGAACGCCGCTCCTATAATCGTCGGCACATGGGGCAGTCCGAACATAATCCAGAGCACCCGGACACTGCAGATTCCCACGCCTGCGATCAGCATCGGCATCCAGGCATCCCCGACGCCGCGAAGCGCGCCGGAGAAGATCTCAATCACAATATACGTGAGAAACGTAGGTACCATAAAATGCAGCAGCTGGCTTCCGATCTCCCGGACGGCAGCGTCCGACGTAAACAATGACATCAGCAGATCTCCGCCCAGCAGCAGAACCACATCCATAATCAGAGTCATCACAACAGCAAGTCCCATGCAGACCCGTACGCCCTGGTGAACACGTTCCGTCTTTCCCGCTCCGTAATTCTGCCCGATAAAGGTAGTCGCGGAAATTCCCAGCGCCGTCACCATCATCCAGAACAGGCCGTCCACCTTCCCGTAGGCCGCCCAGGCAGCCACGCTGTCCGTTCCCAGACCGTTGACGCCGGTCTGAACGATCACATTTGAGATCGAATACATGGCCGACTCCAGTCCTGCCGGAAAGCCGATCTGGATAATCCGTCTCAGCATAATCCCGTCAATTCTCAGCTTCTTCCACTCCAGCCGGTACATGTCGTCGGTTTTCATCAATGTGCGGAGCACCAGAACCGCGCTGATAAACTGCGAAAGAATCGTCGCAATTCCCGCGCCTGCCACGCCCATATGGAAGCCTGCCACAAACAGAACGTCCAGGATAATGTTGGCAAAACAGCAGACAATCAGATAGTACAGAGGTCTGCGCGAATCGCCTACCGCCCGCAGAATGCCGGCGCCCATATTGTAAAGCAGGTTCGGCACGGTACCTATAAAATAAATCCTGATATACAGAACCGCGTAGTCGATGACATCCTCCGGCGTCTGCATCAGCGCCAGCATCGGCCGGGAAAGCACGATGCCGAACACCATCAGCCCGACACCTGCCGCAATGGAAAACGCCACGGAGGTATGTACCGCCCAGTGAACCTTGTCCTTTTTCTTTCCTCCGTAAAACTGCGCTATGATAACCGTCGCACCGCTTGCCAGACCTGTGAAAAATCCGATCAGCAGATTGATCAGCGTGCCGGTGGTTCCTCCCACCGCCGCCAGAGCCTGCTTCCCGACAAAATGGCCGACAATCATCGCGTCAGCCGTATTGTAGAGCTGCTGAAAAAAAGTCCCGAACAGAATCGGAAAGAAAAAGATCAGCAGCTGCTTCCAGATCACACCTTCTGTGATCTGGTTTGTTTTCTGATTTTCCCCTTCTTTTACCTTTGTCTTCTCACGCATCACTTCACCTGTATGTTTTTCTTCCTGAGAAATTCCGCCAGAAATTCTGTCAGCCGCTCCATCTCTTCCCTGGTTCCGATGGAGATCCGCAGATAGTTGCTGATTCTCGGCTTGTCAAAATACCGCACAAAAATATGCGCGCCGCGAAGCGCCTCAAACAGCTCTTTGGCCGGGATCTCCGGGTGGGACGCAAAAATAAAATTCGCTTTGGAATCGTTGAACAGAAAACCAAGTGCTCTCAGCTTTTCCTTTGTCCATTCCCGGATCTCCATCACTGCATGAACCGTTTTCTGAAAGTATTCCTCGTCGGCGACCGCGGCCGTTCCCGCCGCAATCACCGCCTGGCTCATGGTATAGGAATTAAACGAATATTTCACATCGTTCAGGCAGGAGATCAGCGCCTCGCTGCCGATGGCAAATCCAATCCGCATGCCTGCCAGCGAACGGGATTTTGAAAATGTCTGGACTACCAGCAGATTGTCATATTGTTCCACCAACGGCAAGGCAGACTTCGCTCCGAAATCCACGTAGGCCTCGTCCACAATTACCACAACGTCCGGATTCTCCCGGACGATCTGTTCCACAGCGTCCGGATCCAGCTCCAGCCCGGTGGGCGCGTTGGGATTCGGGAAAATCACCCCTCCGTTGGGACGGTTCGCTGCAAAATAGTCTTCCGGACAGATCTCAAACCTCTCGTTCAGCGGAATCTGTACATAAGGAATGCGGAACAGTTCCGCCCACACATCGTAAAAAGAATAGGTGATATCCGGAAACAGAACCGGCTTCTCCGAATTGAAAAACGTCAGAAACGACATTGCCAGCACATCGTCGGAACCTACGCCGACAAACACCTGCTCCGGTTTCACCCCGTACCGGTCCGCCAGCGCCCTGACCAGTTCTGTCGCCGCCGGATCCGGATACTTTTTCAGATGTTCCGCCTCCAGACGCTCCAGCGCCAGCTTCACTCCCGGCGCAGGGGGATACGGATTTTCATTTGTGTTCAGTTTGATAATGTTTTCTTCCTTCGGCTGCTCCCCCGGTACGTAGGGCACAACCTTCCGGACATTCTTTTCCCAGCCTCTCATCGCTTGATCGCTCCTTTCTGCCAGCCATTCTGCCGGGCCTGCATGTTTCTTTATACTATTTCATCCACGGCAGCTCCCGCCCGTCAGGCGTCTGCCTTCTCTCCGGCTCAGTGTCTCTTTCTCCAGGTGGAAGGTGAGAACAGAATCAGCATCGGAAACAGCTCCAGCCTTCCCGCCAGCATGTCAAAGGTAAGCACCAGCTTGGACAGCGGACTGTACTCCGAAAAATTCCCCATCGGCCCGACCTTGTCCATACCGGGACCGATATTGTTGAAGGTCGTCGCCACCGCCGAAAAGTTTGTCTCCAGCGAAAACTCATCCATACTGATCACAAGCAGCGAAAATGCAAAGATCGTCATATAGACGGTCAGAAATACATTGATGGAACGGAGCACCTCGTGTTCCACAGGCCGCTTGTCAAAATGAATCTGTTTGACGCTTCTCGGATGCACGATGGACATCATCTCTTTCTTCACTGTCTTCAGCAGAATCAGCACTCTGGACACTTTGATGCCGCCGCCGGTGGATCCGGCGCAGGCGCCGATAAACATCAGAAGCAGAAGAATCGTCTTGGAAAACTCCGGCCACAGGTTAAAGTCCGTCGTCGCATATCCCGTCGTCGTGATAATGGACCCGACCTGAAACGCCGCGTGGCGGACGGTTTCTCCCAGCGTATCATAGACGCCCTGGATATCTACCGTGATCGCCGCAATCGCCGCAAGGATCACCAGAAAATAGGCGCGCACCTCCTGGGACAGCGCCGCCGCCTTGAATTTCCGGCACAGAATCAGGTAGTAAAAGTTAAAATTCACACCGAACAGGATCATTCCTATGGTCAGAATCCACTGCTGTACCGGCGTGTAAGTTCCGCATCCGCTGTTCAGAATTGAAAATCCTCCGGTGCCCGCCGCTCCGAAAGACAGCGTCAGCGACTCAAACAACGTCATTCCGCTGAGCAGCAACGAAAGAATCAGAACAATCGTCATCACGATGTAGATCTGGTAAAGAATTTTTGCCGTTCCCCGCACTCTGGGCACAAATTTTGACACAGAGGGGCCGGGACTCTCAGCCTTCATCAGATTCATCACGGAACCACCCTTCATCGGCAGAATTGCCAGAATAAACACCAGCACGCCCATGCCGCCGATCCAGTGGGAAAAGCTTCTCCAGAACAGGCTTGCATGGGAGAGCGCCTCCACATCCGTCAGAATCGAAGAACCTGTCGTCGTAAATCCCGACACAATTTCAAACAACGCATCCACAAAAAAAGGAATTTCCCCGGTCACCATAAACGGCAGACACCCGAACACACTGAGCGCCACCCATCCCAGGGCAACCGCAACATATCCGTCTTTCGGATAAAGCTCCATATCCTCCGGCTTCCGCCGTGACAGCAGGAAACCTGCTCCCACGCAGAACAGTCCGCACAGAAGATAAGCAAGCGCTTCCCGTTCCCGGTACAGCGCGCCGGTAATCGCCGGAAACGCCATCAGAATTCCTTCTGTCTTCAACACCCAGCTGATTACATACCGAAGCATCTTTCTATTCATAATCTACTCCTCGCACCTTCCCATATGATATGGTCATCGTTCCGTCAGATCTGTGCCTTCCCTGCAGCAGTTCAGTCAGCCGAACCGTTGCCATTCACTGCACAGACCGTATTTTTCAAATAGCAAGCAGCAGTTCGGCCGGATGGCAGCCGCCCGGTCTGCGGAACGGCTGCGCCAAATGAACTGCTGCATCCTTTTCTGACGGCCGGCGCAGCAAATGCGCAGGCCTGCTGAATCATTGCCATTCTCTTACTGCTCTGCCAGAATATCCTCGATATTCTGCAGACCGGTATGCGTCGTGACAACAATCACCGAATCTCCCTGCTGGAAGTAATCCTGACCTCCGGGGATGATGATTTTTCCTTTTCTGCTGATGCACGCCACCAGAACGTCTTTCCTGGTCTGCATATTCTCCAGCTTGATTTTCTGCAGCGCACAGTCCTCATGTATAATAAACTCCAGCGCCTCTACCCTGTCGTCCATCAGCTTGTACAGCGTTTCCACATTGCTTCCGATGGAGTTTTTCATCGCGCGCACATACTGAAGAATATTCTCTGCGGTAATGTGTTTCGGATAGATCAGGCTGTCCAGATCCAGACTGTGAATCACATCGTTGAAGCTCAGATGGTTCAACTTTGTCACCACCTTGGAGGAAACCTTATTCTTTGCATACAGAGAAAGAATGATGTTTTCCTCATCCATATCCGTGCAGGCAACAAACGCCTCCATATCGTCTATGTTTTCTTCCCTCAGCAGATCCTGATCGCTTCCGTCTCCGCAGATGATCGTCGCGCTCGGAAGCAGATCGCTGAGTTCTTCACATCTCTGCTTGTTCTTCTCGATGATCGTCACCTTGATTCCCATATGTACCAGAATGCAGGTCAGATAATATGTAATCTCTCCTCCCCCGACAATCATTGCGCTGTGGACCTGATTGGTCTTTACGCCGATTTTCCGGAAAAACTCGGCGGCCTTTTTCAGCGTCACCAGAATCGACAGACTGTCTCCCGCGTCGATCCTGTAATTTCCGTCCGGAATCACCACCTGGCCCTGTTTTTCCGCCACGCAGATCAGAAGATCCGCATGGGTGGCCGACACATCTTTCAGCTGCTTCCCCACAAGGCCTGAGTTCGCCGGAACCTTGAACCGGAGCATCTCGACTCTTCCCTTGGAAAAGCTGTCGATCTCAATCGCCGTCGGAAAACGCAGCAGACGCGCGATCTCCTGCGCCGCCGCGAACTCCGGATTGATAATCATCGAAAGCCCCAGCTCTCTCCGGATAAATTCCTTTTCCTTCCGGTAGACTGAATTCCGCACACGGGCGATGGTATGGCACCTGCCAGCCTGTCTCGCCACAACACAGCAGAGCAGATTCAGCTCATCGCTCCTGGATACCGCGATGAGAAGATCCGCATGCTCGATATCCGCCTCCTGCAGCGTGTTGTAGCTCGCTCCGTTTCCCACGACTCCCATAACGTCATACAGCCCTGTGATATTCCGGATCACGTCGCTGTCCTTGTCCACAACAGTTACGTTGTTGTCCTCCTGGCTCAGCTGTGCAGCCAGCGCTGTTCCTACTTTTCCACAGCCAACAATGATAATCTGCATTTTCTTTTACCGGCAGGTTCTGCTCATAGGAAGCCCTGCCGGCATCCTCCTTTGATGATAAAATTGGGCAGCCCTTCTGCTCATTCCAGAAGAAGTGTGTCTGAAGATCCATGTTGCAGATTTTCAGACACACTCTGATAGGTTAAAAAATTATATCATATTTTAGTGAAGAGAGGAATAGTTTTTATGTAAAATCTAATATGAGATAGGAACGGTTCAAACATGAACGATCAGAAACGCGAAAATCTTCTGAATCTTGCCCTGGACGCCACCGATGCAGAACGGGCTGCTTCCTCCTCCCTGGGCACCGGATACGATTTTTCCACCGGCACCTGGGAGGTGATCGTGCGCTATCAGGGAGATATTTCTTTTCTGGAAGAAAGCGGCGTCCGCATCACCTATCTTCTCTTTCAGTACGCCATCCTGCTTCTTCCGGAACAGCTGATGGACGACGTCACAAACCTCCCGCAGATCACCTACATGGAAAAACCAAAACGCCTGTTCTTCGCCGATTTCGCCGGCAGAAGCATCTCCTGTATCCATTCTCTGCAGGAAGGCCCCCGGGGACTCTTCGGAGACGGCACGCTCCTTGCCTGCATCGACTCCGGCGTGGACTATACGCATCCCGCCTTCCGCAATGCCGACGGTTCCTCCCGGCTTCTTGCGCTCTGGGATCAGACAATCCCCGGCAGTCCTCCGGAAGGCTATCCCCTGGGAACCCTGTACACCCGACAGCAGATCAACGAGGCGCTGAACGCTGCTGACAGTGCGGAGCGAAACCGGATGGTTCCCTCCCGTGACACCAGCGGCCACGGAACGGCGGTTCTCGGCATCGCTGCCGGAGGCGGCGGCAGCGAACGGGGAGGCGGGGAAGACAGTCTGTACCGGGGCGTCGCCCCGAAAGCGGCGCTGCTCGCCGTAAAGCTCAGCTCCTCCGGAGAAAATGCCTTTCCCCGGACCACCCAGCTGATGATGGCTCTGGATTACTGTATCCGCACCGCGCTGTTTCTCCAGAAACCCATCGCAATCAATCTCAGCTTCGGAAATAATTACGGCTCCCACAGCGGAACCTCTCTTCTGGAAACCTACCTGAACCAGGCCGCGGGGCTTGGCCGAACCGCAGTCTGTATCGGTTCCGGAAACGAAGGAAGTTCCGGCCGCCATGCCGGCGGAATTCTGTCCGACTCGGAGACAAAACCGGTTGAATTTTCCGTCGGTCCATACGAGTCCTCCATGAGTCTTCAGATCTGGAAATCTTATACGGATGATATCGATATCGTTGTGGTTCACCCGGACGGCACGCGAATCGGTCCTCTGCAGTCGGTGCTCGGCACCGTACGTTTCCGTGTCCGCGGCACAGAACTGCTGTTTTATTACGGCATGCCGTCGCCTCACAGCCAGGCCCAGGAAATTTATCTGGATCTGATCCCTGTTTCCGGACAGCCCGCGGTGGACAGCGGAATCTGGACCGTCGAACTGCATGCCAGAAGAATTGTGACCGGGCGGTACGACCTGTGGCTGCCGGGATTTGCGGGGGCGGAGACACGGTTTTTCCTGCCCGATCCGGAAACGACGCTGACCATTCCTTCCACGGCACGGTATGGGATTACCGTCGGCGCTTATGAGCCCCGGCTCCAGACGTATGCGGATTTTTCCGGCCGGGGCTATACGAGGCTGCTGCAGGAGATCAAACCGGATCTGTGCGCTCCCGGCGTCAATATCACCGCGCCGGCAGCTGAAGGCGGATACAGATCATTTACCGGCACCTCGTTTGCAGTCCCTTTTGTGACAGGAAGCGCGGCGCTGATGATGGAGTGGGGAATTGTCCGTGGAAATGACCCATTTCTGTACGGGGAGAAGCTGAAGGCGTTTCTGATCCGCGGGGCGCGGCAGCTGCCGTCGGAGAAAACATATCCCAATCCGCGGCTGGGATTCGGAGTCCTCTGCCTGAAAGACAGCCTGCCAATTGGATAAGGGGGGGACGGAAACCCCGCAGGGCGCAGGCGGCAGGGCGGGGAGGGATTTCAGAATCCGTGCTCACTCCGGCGTTCGGACAAAGCCAGGGAGGCTGTTCGCGGGCGCGCGCGGGAGGATTGTCCCGTCGTCCTGATGCTGTGCGCACGCCCCGCGGACAGCATCCCTGGCTTTGTTCGCCCGCAGTCGCAAGCACTGGATTTCTGAAATCCTGCCCCGCCCTGCCGCCTGCGCCCTGCGGGGTTTCCTGGTTGTGGCGGCGGGTATTGTGGAGGCGGGTATTCGGTCTGTCGGAAAGGGGTTGCAGAGACTGTTCAGGCAGAGGCGTTTGTTCTTGTATGGGGATGGGCAGTTGTGGAAGGTCGGATTGACTTATGGAGAGGCGGTTTTTCAGAGAACGTATGCTGTGGCGGTTCTGCTGGATGAACTGTAACTGGCACCGGTAAGGGATTGGCATTTACAGGATATGGTTTTGACTGCGGGACGGTTGCCGAATTGTGCAGACCGTGCTGAATTCTCTTAAGGGAGGCGTGGTTCCCAGAATCGGCCTGCCCTATATCACAGTGGGAAGAAAAAGTGAGATCGCGGCCCTGCTGCACGATGTGGAAATTATCTCGGAGGGAGGCGCGTCCTTTCGTTTTATCGTGGGGCGGTACGGCTCCGGCAAGAGTTTCCTGATCCAGACCATCCGCAATTACGTCATGGACAGAGGATTTCTTGTGGCCGACGCGGATCTCTCGCCGGAACGAAGGCTGCAGGGCACAAAAGGCCAGGGTCTGGCAACCTACCGTGAGCTGATCAGCAACCTCTCATCAAAGACAAAGCCGGAGGGCGGAGCCCTGACGCTGGTGCTGGACCGGTGGATCAGCAGCGTTCAGACGGCCGCGGTACAGGAGACCGGAATGGAGCCAGGCGATCCCGGCCTTACAAAGGCTGTGGACCGGAAAATCTACGAGGTCACTTCCGCAGTCAGCGAACTGGTGCACGGGTTCGAATTTGCAAGACTTCTTTCCCTGTACTACCATGCCTATGTGGACGGAAACGACGATATGAAAATGAAGATCGTGCGCTGGTTCCGCGGAGAATACACACTGAAGCGGGAGGCGAAGGAGGATCTTGGCGTTTCGCTGATCATCACGGATGACGACTGGTACGATTATCTGAAGATCTTCGCCGTGTTTTTCCGTCTGGCAGGCTACGCAGGTATGATGATTATGATCGACGAGCTGGTAAACCTCTATAAAATTCCCAACGCCGTCACCCGGCAGTACAATTACGAAAAGATCCTGACCATGTACAACGACGCCCTACAGGGGAAAGCCCGGTATCTCGGCATCCTTATGGGCGCCACGCCTCAGGCGATTGAGGACAGACGGCGCGGCGTTTACAGCTATGAAGCGCTCCGCTCCCGCCTTACGGAAGGAAAGTTCTCAAAACCGGGCGCCCGGGATCTGCTGGCGCCGGTGATCCGCCTGGAGCCTCTGACGGCGGAGGAAATGCTGGTACTCTGTGAGAAGCTTGCCGATATGCATGCCGGTCTCTACGGCTACGAGCGAAAAATCGGTGCGGCCGAACTGGCCCGATTTATCCGGCTGGAATACGGACGGATCGGCGCGGATCAGAACCTCACGCCCAGGGAAGTGATCCGGGATTTTATCGAGCTGCTGGATCTGCTGTATCAGAATCCGGCCCTGCATATGGATGAGCTGCTGCAGTCGGACGACTTCACCTATGCCCGTTCCGAAGCCGTTTCCGACCAGACCGACAAAAATTATGCGGAGTTTACAATATGATGGATGTATTTCAAAGGTATGCGCCTTTTATTCAGGATTATATTTACCGTTCCGGCTGGCAGACGCTCAGGGGCGTGCAGAACGCCGCCGGGGAGGCCATATTCGGCACGGAGGATAATGTGCTCCTTACCGCCTCTACCGCGTCAGGGAAGACGGAAGCGGCCTTCTTTCCCATTCTGACCCTGCTGGACGAAAATCCTTCGGACAGCGTGGGCGTACTGTATATCGCTCCTCTGAAGGCGCTCATCAATGACCAGTTTGAACGACTGGACGATCTCTGCCGGGAAGCCGGGATTTCCGTAACCCGCTGGCACGGGGACGCACCCCGGACCCAGAAGCGAAAGCTTCTGAAAAAGCCCTCCGGCATTCTGCAGATCACACCCGAATCCCTGGAATCCCTGATGATCAACAAACATATGGAGATTCCTTCTCTGTTCGGCGATCTGCGTTTTCTTGTCATCGACGAGATTCACTCCCTGCTTCGCGGCGACCGGGGAATGCAGACCTTCTGCCTGATCGAACGGCTCTGCAAAATGGCGGAGTGCAGCCCGAGAAGGATCGGACTCTCCGCAACCATCGGAAATCCCGAAGCGGCGGGACGTTTTCTCTCCGCAGGCAGCGGACACAGAACCATCATTCCCCGGTTTGACGGCGGAAAAGAGGTATGGCGGCTTTCCATGGAACACTTCTATCACACGCCGCCCCAGGCGGACGAAGAAAGAAATACCGTGCCCGAAACTCCCGTTCCGGAAGCTTCGACGGATACCGCCCCCGAAGCGGCGGACCCGGGAATCGGTTATATTTTTGAACATACACGGGGAAAAAAATGTCTGATTTTTACCAACTCCCGCGAGGAATGCGAGGCGGTCTGTCAGAGTCTGCGGCAGTACTGCGAAGCGAACCATGAGCCGGACCGTTTCCTGATTCACCACGGAAACCTCTCCGCCTCCTACCGGGAAAGCGCGGAGGAAGAAATGAAAGACGACGATTCTCTTCTGTCCGTCTGCGCCACAGCCACGCTGGAGCTCGGCATCGATATCGGGAAACTGGAGCGGGCGTTTCAGATCGACGCTCCTTTTACTGTCTCCGGTTTTCTGCAGCGCATGGGCAGAACCGGCAGAAGGGGAAATCCCTCGGAAATGTGGTTTGTCATGCAGGAGGATCACCCGGAGCCCCGGGCCATGCTGCCGGAAATGATTCCCTGGCGTCTGATCCAGGGCATCGCGCTGGTTCAGCTCTACATCGAAGAGCGTTTTGTCGAGCCTCCGAGGACGGACCGGCTTCCCTACAGTCTGCTTTACCATCAGACCATGAGCACGCTGGCGTCCTGCGGAGAAATGACTCCCGGCGAGCTGGCGTCCCGGATTCTTCCTCTTTCCTGTTTTCACCGGATCACACAGGAGGATTACCGGATCCTTCTGCGGCATCTGCTGGAGACGGATCACATCAGCCGGACGGAAAACGGAGGCCTGATCGTGGGTCTGACCGGAGAACGGATCGTAAACAATTACAAATTTTATGCGGTATTCCAGGAAAACGTCGAATATTCCGTCCACTCCGGACCGGAAGAGCTTGGAACCATCGTAAAGCCGCCTCCCGTGGGTGACAAAATTGCCATCGCCGGCAGAGTGTGGATTGTCGAAGAGGTGGATCATAAGAAGAGAGAGGTATGGTGCAGTCTGGTAAAAGGAAATATCCCGGCCTACTTCGGCGATGTGGCAGGCGACATTCATACCCGCATTCTGGAACGGATGTACGGCGTCCTGAAGGAACAGAAAACCTATCCGTATCTGATGCGACATGCGGCGTGCAGACTGGAGGACGCCCGGGACTGTTTTCTGAAATCCGGAATGAAGGAGCACCCTCTGATTCATCTGGGAGGAAACATGTGGGCGCTGCTCCCCTGGCTGGGAAGCTACGCCTTTCTGGCGCTGGAACGGTTTCTGAAAATCCGCTGCGGAAAACGTCTGGGACTGAAAGGTCTGAATCCATCACGTCCCTATTATCTCCAGTTTACGATGAAAGCCGGAGAGGAAGCCTTTTACCGGATCACCGCCGAAGAAGCGGCGGCGGATTTTGACCCGCTGGAACTGGTATATCCCGGTGAAGTTCCGGTTTTTGAAAAATATGACGAGTACGTCCCGGAGGAGCTGATCCGAAAAGAATTCGCCCTGGGCGTGCTGGATATCGAAGGCATGAAACAGAGAGTCCTCAGCTGGTCGGCAGTACCCGGCACAGATTCGGACGGCAGCTTCGGCGCGGCCGGGCGGTAAGCTGTCCGGAAAGTGAAGCAGGGACCAGACGGAGCAGTTTCCTGCTTCGCCTGGTCCCTGAGAAATCCCGCTGCTGCTTTCGTATGCCGCGGGATTTATTTTTTCATCAAATCAGCGCCGCTTTTCCACGCCTGTCCGACCTTTTCTCCGATGGCATAATAACCGTTCTGCATCTGGTCGAAGGCAAACGCATGAATTTTTCCGGCGTCAATCTTTCCGGCCTCATCCAGAATCTTTTCGTCAGCAATAACATTGACGATTTTTCCCAGGACGCGCAGGCCGTAAGGCTGAGACTGCATCTCCACAACCTCGCACTCCAGAGTAAGCGGATATTCTGTAATCACAGGTGCGTCCACCTGCTCGCTTTTCACGGCGTGGAGTCCTGTGCGCTCGAATTTGTCCGCCATCTCGTTTGAGGTGGCGATTCCAAGGAAATCAGACTCGCGAAGCGTGTCCGTTCCCGGCACCGCAAGGGTAAACGCTTTCCGGGTTTCCAGGTTAGCCACGGTTTTATGCTCCGCCTCCAGATTCAGCGCAACCATATCCTCCGCGCAGATACCTCCCCAGGCCATCATCATGACGTCCACCGTATCGTCCTCGTTATAGGTACCGATCATATACGTCGGCATGGGAAACAGATACGGCTTTACTCCAAAATTCTTTGACATTTCTTTTCTCTCCTTTCGATTCTGCAGAATGGAATACTTCCGCGTATCCGCCTGTCTGAAATTTTTTGACCTTACGCAACTGTTCAGCCAGCGGAACGGTTACGACCTTACAATTTAATTTTAGCAGACGCTGCGGCAAAAACAAGTACGCACATAAAAGTGCGGTACTAACATCGACACAATCTACTTACCTTCAGGAAAGTATCCCTGTAACCGTTCCGCCTGCTGAACAGTTACGGCATCCGGCCATGGAAAATCACTGCGCGGCGGGGCGGATGCCCGCAGGCGGTTGTTTTCGTAGGTGGATTAAATTATAATAGAGGCAGATTGCAGAGAGGATGCGGCTGTGCCGCATAATTTAATTTATTCCTGTGCGGCAGGAAGGAGGAAATTTATATGGAATTGATGAACCTTTTGCTGAAACGAAGAAGTGTGCGGAACTATACGGGAGATCCGGTTCCGCGGGAGAAACTGGAGGCAATTCTGGAGGCCGGGCTTTCTTCGGCTTCCGGGCGGAACAGGAAGCCCTGGGAGCTTGTTGTCATGTCGGACCGGGATATACTGGAAAAGCTTTCTCACTGCCGTACCGGCGCGGCGCGGATGCTGGAGAAGGCCGGCTGTGCGATTCTGGTATTTGCGGATCCGGAAAAAACGCACGTCTGGACGGAAGACTGCTCCATGGTTATGAGCAATATGCATCTGATGGCTGCCAGTCTGGGACTGGGAAGCTGCTGGATTCAGGGACGGCTTCGTTTTGCAGAAAACGGGGAATCGACAGAGGGCTTCTGCCGGAGACTTCTGGGTGTTCCTGAGGAATATGCGCTGGAGGCAATTCTTTCTGTGGGAATTCCGGCGGCGGTTCCGGAACCACACAAACCGGAGGAACTGAAAAAAGACAAAGTGCATTGGGAGAGCTGGAAGTCAAAAACCCCGCAGCAAGCTACGGGGCATCAAACTTGTAGCGCAGCAGAGCTGCGGGGTATTTGACCCTCGCGGCAGGTCTGCACTTCGTTTCGGTCGGTGCTAACCGTGTGCCACCGGCTGAACCGTTGACAAAATCCCCCTGCAGCATGGCATCCTGTCACGCTGCAGGGGGATCTGTCATCTGTCAAAGTTTCCAACGCCGATATCGGTTAAACGCGGCCAGCACTTCCTGTTTTCTCGGCATTGCCAGGTTCACCGGAAGGTAGTTTCCTTCCGCCAGACCGGCCAGCCCTTCTTTTTCCACCAACGCAAAGACTTTATCCACCGCCTGCTGCATGGTGGTTTTTCCATTAACCACATTTTTCTGGACCCAGGTAAGCATCCAGCCGATGGCCAGCGTCTGCTCCGAATCGGCAATCTGTTCCAGGCCCCGAAGAATCAGGTTCTCCCGGTTCAGCTGAATCTGGTCTTTTCCCATCACTTTCATTTTTATACGGTCTTCCCGGACAAAATCCGCATCTCTTCCCGGACACCGGTCAAAGGACGGCTTCCCGGGCTGTTCCTTCGGAATCGAGACGGCGGGAAAGCTTTCCGCCTCTTTTTTCGCGAATTCGGTGATGTCTTTGGGACGATACTGTTCCATCTGCAGAATACAGTCGGCGATATGGAAATAGGCGCCCGAACTTCCGGCTACCAGAATCGTCGAGATTCCACAGGCCTCAGACAGATACCGGGCTCTCTCGATAAACGGAGTGATCGGCTCCTGATTCCGGTGAACGACCCTCTGCATCAGCTCATCACGCACCATAAAGTTTGTCGCGCTGGTATCCTCATCGATCAGCAGAAGTCTGGTTCCGCTCTCCATCGCTTCCACCACATTGGCTGCCTGGGAGGTACTCCCGCTGGCGTCTTCAGTGTAAAAGGCTTTCGTGTCCTTTCCGCTGGGCAGATCGTTGACAAACATGGAAATATCCGTCTTCTTGATGCTCCGCCCGTCCTCCGCCCGGATTTTCACGGCGGTGCTGTCCGTGATCACATATTCTCTTCCGTCTCCGGCGATATGGTTGTAGACTCCTGCTTCCAGCGCTTTCAGCAGCGTGGATTTCCCATGATAGCCGCCTCCCGCAATCAACGTGATTCCCCGGCGGATTCCCATTCCTTTCACCGTTCCCCTGTGAGGAAGCTCCATCGTCACTTCCATTGTCTCCGGTGAGACAAAGGGCACGCCGGAACGCATCGGCCGCTGAGAGACTCCGGATTCTCTGGGGAGCACCGAACCATTGGCCACAAAAGCGCAAAGACCGAGCTCAGGAAGCTGGGCGCGGACAGAGGCCTGATCGTCCGCCAGATCCACCGCTTTACGCACCGCATCTTTGGAGATCCGGCTCCAGAACAGTGTGCTCTCCACACATTCCGGAAGAAACTCAAAGAGAATCCGGATCAGCTCACCGGAGCAGATGGTCCTCCCTCTGGCCGGGAAGCCGATCTCCATGCGGATTCTCACACTTCCGCTCTCCGGCTCAATCTGGCAGGCCGTCCGCTCCAGAATCTCCTGCCCCGGACGGCTCACCGCCATCAGCCCGCTCTTTCCTGAGCCTTTCGCCTTGTGATGAAACACCTCAATCTTTCTGCCGAACAGCCGCAGCAGATGGTCTTCCAGCGCGATTCTCCGGTGTTTTTCCCGGTAAAGCTCCTCCGGAAATCCTGCCTGCGATCCGTCCACCAGAACGCTTACCCGCGACGGGGTTGCAAACGGATCGCCCTGCACATGCTCAATAAAAAGGGTATAGCTGCCGAACCGGTAACCGCCCCGGGTATCTTTGTAGGCCGGATAGCTTTTCCTGTCTATCGCTTCAAGAATTCTTCTCAAATCTTCTGCTCGTTTCATGCCTGAATCTCCCTGTCCATCAATTTGTATTATTACCAGCTCATCTGGCTGAACAATTATCATTCCGTTGCAATTCAGTCAGGTCTGTGCATCTTGCTGCACAGACCGTACGAACGCTACGCCTGTGAACAGAAATAACGCTCCGCCAGCTTTTTAAACGCCGGGAGCGCCCGCTCGATCTGTTCCGTCGTTACGCAGTAAGCAATTCTCACATATCCCGGGCATCCGAAATCATCGGCCGGGACGAGAAGCAGCTCCTGCTCCTTCGCCTTCTCACAGAATGCTTCCGCATCCGGCTCCAGCGCCCGGACAAACAGATAGAAAGCTCCGTCCGGATGCACACAGGTATACCCATAGCTTTCCAGCGCCTCATACAGAAGATCCCGGTTCTTCCGGTAAACGGAAAGATCCGACACCATTCCCTGGCAGCGGGCAATCACATGCTGCGCCATCGCCGGCGCACACACATAGCCCAGCGCACGTCCTGCTCCGCAGACCGCCGCATACAGATCCTCCGCGTCTGCCGCCTCGTCCGGCACCAGAATATAACCGATCCGCTCTCCGGGCATGGACAGAGATTTGCTGTAAGAATAACATACCACAGTATCCCGGTAATATTTTGTCAGATACGGCACAAAAACATCCCCGTATACCAGTTCCCGGTACGGTTCGTCGGCGATCAGATAGATTGTGTGGCCGTACTCCTTCTCCTTGCTCTCCAGAAACGCCGCCAGCCTTACAATGCTTTCCTCGGTGAAGACAACACCGGACGGATTGTTCGGAGAATTTACGAAGATTCCCTTCGTTCGCTCACTGACCGCCGCTTCCAGCCGGTCAAAATCAATCTGGAACGTTGCGCCGTCTGTGGCAACGGGAACAAAACGTCCGCCGGCCGCCTCCACGAACACCTTATACTCTGGAAAATATGGGGTAAAGATGATGTATTCGTCTCCTGGAACTGTCATCGCTTCCAGCGTAATGCGCAGGGAAGCCGCGGCTCCACAGGTCATATAAAGGTTGTCAGGACGGAAGCTGGTCTGAAATCTGCGGTTCAGATCATCGGCAATCGCCTTGCGGACCTCAAAATCTCCCTGCGCAGAGGTATAGCCGAACAGATAAACGTCGTCCCTGGTATCCAGCAGTTCTTTCATGACCTGATGTACTTTCTCCGGCGCCGGGACATTTGGATTTCCCAGGCTGAAATCAAAAACATTTTCCGCTCCGATTTCCGCCGCACGCTTTTTGCTGTACTCAAAAATCTCCCGGATCACTGACCGGTTCTTTCCCAATTCTGTCATTTTTTCTGAAATCATCTTTCCCACTCCTTTTTATGTTTCTTTTACTTTATCTTTAAGTTGCCCGACAAATGGCATGAGACACGGATTGCTCCGCACTCCGTGCTCCCGCAACCCTGAAAACACCTCAGATCCGCTCATTTTTCTTCGAAAAACGTCTGCTTTTCGGTGTTTTGCGCTCCCCAGAGTCATAAAATTTCATGCAGGCATGAAATTTATGAACTTTTGTCGCCTGTCTCATTTTATCAAACGCCGGCAGAAAAGTAAATGTCAGCGGTTCCCTCTCTCCCGTCCGGATATGGCGCCAGCAGACGACCGCGGAGATCCCCAGACAGCCCAGCCGCCACGCCGGAAACATGGCCGTCCGCAGGCAGCCGACAGCAAAACACAGGAACGTCAGCACGGAACGGTACAGATTCGGCCGAACCACCAGCACCAGGGAGAACAGGAGATACAGGGCCGCCAGCAGAAGCGCCGGTTTCAGAAACGGGTACATCCCCAGCAGAACGCCAAAGGATACGGCGATCGCTTTTCCGCCCTCTTTCACATGCAGCAGCGGCCAGGCGTGTCCGATCACCGGAGCCAGCAGAATCAGGGAAAATGCCGGATCCTCCGGCTGCAGATGGTTCAGCGCCAGGTGCACCGGAAGAAAGCCCTTGCCCAGTTCCAGCAGAAGCACGACTGTGCCCACCAGCGGACCCGCCGCCACAAATGCATTGAACGTTCCCGGATTCCGGTCCTCTCCCGCCCGGGTGACGTCCACATGGCAGAGCATCTGCGGCACGATTCTGGCAAACAGAATGCTCCCGCTGAGATACCCCAGAAGCACATAGAAAATTTCACGCATCCTCTCACCCTCCTGTTTCTCACCGCCGCGATGCCGCAGCTTTTTCCTCTTCTTCGCAGCCCTTCCGCCGGCGGAACGGCTGCTCCCTCAGCAGTTACGTTCCAGCAGCCGGACAATCTCTTCCGCAGCCTGCGGATGCATATTTTCCTTCTGTGCCTGACGCATCCGCTCCCTGGCGCCGTCCTGCTGCATCAGCCGCCGTCCCTCCTCGATCTGGCGCGCTCTCGTTCCTGCAGCCACCGACATTCCCCGGAAGCAGAAAAACTCCAGATTTTTCTCCTCACATCCCGGAATCGGCGTCGTGTGGATGATCGGTATTCCGGTCACCGCGGCTTCCGTGCTGCTGAGGCCGCCGGGCTTTGTAAAAATCACGTCGCTGGCCGCCATGTATTCTGCCACATGGCGGGTATAACCCACCACACGGACGTTCGGATTCCCGTGAAACTGGAAACGCAGCGTGCGCTCACGGCGTTTATTGTTTCCGCAGATAATCACAATCTGCTCCCCGTTTTTATTTCCCTGCTCCAGTTCTCTGGCAAAAAGATGAATCTTGCCGAACCCCATACTGCCGCTCATCACCAGAAAGATCTTCCTGTCCTTCGGCAGCTGCAGATGATCCCGCACGCCGTCTCTGCTCATGGGACGGACAAACTGCCGCCGCACCGGAATTCCCAGCGGCAGAAGTTTTTCCCTGGGAATCCCGTAGGACGCAAACTCTTCCACCAGATCTTCGTGTGGAATCACATAGTAATCACAGTCTGTCTCCTCCCAGAAGGGAATGCAGGTATAGTCGGTGGCAATTGCCACAGTTTTCTGGGGCAGCCAGCCTTTTTTCTTCATATAGGTAAAGGTTTCCGCCGGATAGAGATGCGGCGTCACCAGCACATCAAAATGTTCCTTTTCCAGATAACGTTTCAGGGGTTTTGCCAGACGCGCGTTGGCATGGTAAACCGGAGACTTGAATCTGATTTTCCGGACCAGTTCTCCGGCGCGGTAAATCATCCCGAAGGCCCACGGCATCAGGGTAACCGTTTTCACATATCCGCCTCCCACCAGCGCAGAGGTATGTTTTCCCCCAAAACTCATCATATCCAGCATGACGGCTTCATGCCCCTGAAGCTCCAGCTGCTCCTTGATCGCCAGACCGGCGGCGTTATGTCCTTCTCCTGTGTTACAGGACAGTATCAGTACTCTCATTTGTCTGTTTCCTTTTCTTTCTTAACATTCCTTTATTATATCAGACTGCGCAGATGCGTCAAGGTGGAGAACCTGCGGGCATCCGGAATTGTGCTTTGGCGCGGAATCGTTTATAATAGGGGAGGCAGTTTGGAATCGCAAGATATGTTTACTCTGTTTGGTCTGAGGTGATAGATTTGAAAAAAAGATTTTATCTGATTGACGGAATTCGCGGACTGGCGATTGTGAATATGGTGTTGTTCCATTTTCTTTACGATGTGTTTATTCTGTACGGACACCAGCCGGACTGGTATGCACGGACGGGAACGTTTTTCTGGCAGCAGGCGATCTGCTGGACCTTTCTTCTGATTTCCGGTATGGTCTGGCCGCTGGGACGGAAGGGAAACCTGAAACGGGGTCTTCTCCTGAATTTCTGGGGGCTGGTGATCTCGGCGGTTACCTGTGTCGCGGAACCCCAGGCAGCTGTCTGGTTCGGCATCCTGAATTTTATCGGCTGTGCAGTGCTTCTGATGCTGCTTCTGGATCGGGTCTTCTGCAGGATTCCGCCGGCAGTTGGCATCCTCGGGAGCATGCTTTTATTTTTTCTGTTCCGGGACGTACAGCAGGGAGTGCTCGGTCTGGCCGCGCATCCGCTGGCGGTTCTTCCGGACTGGCTGTATCAGTCAAAGCTTCTGACTCCCCTTGGATTTCCGTTTCCGGGCTTCCGGTCCAGCGATTACTTTCCGCTGCTGCCATGGTTTTTTCTGTTTTCGGCCGGCTACTTTTTCTGCCCGATTCTGCAGAAAAGCCAGAAACTTCAGGAGCTGTTTTCTGTCCGGATTCCCGTGCTCTCAAAACTGGGAACCTGGAGCATCTGGATTTACCTGATCCATCAGCCGGTAGCAATGGGAATCTGTATGCTGCTGTTTGGCTGACAAAAACCCCGAACCTCCGGGGCACGCGAATTGTGCCGGGAGATTTCGGGGTTTTTTCGTAACCGTTCAGCCAGCGGAACACGGTATCCGCCCGTTGAAAATTTACTCATTTCTGCTGCGTCTCATCCGGATGGACCTGCTGTGCCATCTCTCTCTTTCTCCGTGTCACCAGACCGCCGATGCGTCCTGTCTCTTTCGCGGTGAGGGTTCTCCAGCCGTCCTCCAGCACACGGTCCAGAAGTCCCAGTTCACCTGCAATTTCATATTTCAGTACTTCGTCCGGTGTAAGATTGTTCAGATCTATTTTCTTTTTTCCAGCCAAGAAACAGCCACACTCCTTTCCTCTGACAGTTTCCGTAAACCGCCTTTTTTTCGTAACCGTTCAGCTGGCTGAACGGTTACGCTCTTCCTGCAGCGCCTTTTCTGTTTCTATTTCAGAGTGTGACCTGTTTTTTCCTTTTTATTCAGTCTGCGGCTGTCCCGTTTCCCATACAGCGGAACGGATTTCAACTTTCAAATGTAACAGTTCCTCCCGCTGAACTCTAACCTTCAAACTCTATTTTCGCCGCTCCGTCATTGACGGAAAGCTCCAGTCTTCTCTCTCCCTGGTCCTTTTCCAGAGAATTCCAGCTGCGCTGATCCCCAATCTCCAGAATTCCGTCTCCGACCGACGCCTGCCAGCCATATTCCTCCTGTGTTCCGGCCAGCGTTCCGCGCACCAGTCCGTCATGACATTCTATGGAAATCTCCGGGCTGTCCAGGCGGTCGCCGCTGATGACGCCATCCTTCACAGAGATCGTCAGCGCTTTTGAAGCCTTCAGTTTCCCTGCCGCCAGGTAACCGTCATTCATCTCAAACGCAGCGGTTCCCACAGTAATGGTTCCGTTATTTTTCCACAGACCGTCCGGGAGCGTCACGCTCAGCATCTCTGCCTCCAGATTTCCGGTCTCAAAATACCCGCTGTTCCCCGTGGAATATCTGACTGTGTTTTCTGTGCGGAGTTCTGCGAAACTCAGAAATCCCACAGCCAGAAGCAAAACAAACCCGACGCCGATCACTCCAAGGGCGATCCACAGAGGCGCACGGCTCTTCCGCGGAGGAGGAACCGGTCTTTCATACACTCTCCGCCCGGCGGAATCCTGACTTCCTCCCGAATGAATCATCTCGGAAACCCTCTCCGGACTCCCAAGCTCCCGGATCACCTCCGCTTCCCGTTCCGGTCCTGCCGCTTCAAAATACTGCTCATAATAGTCCAGCGCGTCCTCCCGTTCCTCCCTGGGCAGATCCATGAGCAGTGTCTCCAGATGGTATAAAAATTCCTGTTTACTCATATCCCTTCCTCCTCGCAAAACAGTCTGTTGATTTTTTCTGTGTAATTCTTCCACTCAATCCGGTACAGACGAAGCTGTGCCTGCCCCTGTTCCGTAATTTTGTAATATCGCCGGTTCCGTCCGCCGAATTCCCGGTCATATGTGCTCAGGCATCCGTCCTTCTGCAGACGCCGCAGCACCGGATACATGGTGGATTCGGAAATGTCCAGCACTTTGCGGACATCCTGCGTAATTTTATAGCCATAGGTTCCATCCTCTTCCTTTCCCACGACAGCAAGCACCACTGCATCCAGAAGGGCGGCTCCTGTATTGAATACCATGCGATTCCTCCTTTCGTCTGCCGAGGCAGATCAGAACATCATTTTCCCGGTCTGTAACCGTCCGTCCAGTGGAACAGTTCCGGTATCTGCGAAATTAACGTTATTCTGTATAATATTATATATCATATAATATTATACATGTCAATCTATACTTTTCCCCGCTGGCCGGTACGGCAGGTCCATTCCCTGCAACGCTCCATTCCGTAAGAGGATTGCGTAACCGTTCAGCCAGCGGAACGGTTTTACGGCATCCGGCCATTGAAAATCGCTTCGCGATGGGCCGGATGCCCGCAGGCTCTGCGTTTTCCTACGGTCTGTGCAGTGAATGCACAGACCTGGCTGAACTGTAAGAGGATTACCGCATAACAGAAGTGCGTGCATGACATCAGATATCATGCACGCACTTCTTTCAAAAATCATACAGAATCATGTGTAATGCTGCATTTTCATACGGCACTTCCGCCCCGCCGGATAACAGACCAGTCAGCTTCACGAGTCAAAACGAACCAGATCAATGGTTACCGCGTCTGCCATCTGGCTCAGCTGCAGCGCTGTGTTCGGAGTGGTTCCGCTCTCCCAGCGGTAAGCCGTCCGCTGCGCCTCTTCATTGTTGATCTCCGTATACTCCTCTCCATACTGTGCTGTCAGTTCCTGAAGCAGCTGGCCGAATGCAGCCGCTGCGTCATCCGTCTCGATTTCAAAAGTCAGCTGCGCAAGACCGTCCGCGTGATACTCTGCCTGCACCCGCGCCGGGTATCCCAGAATAACCGTCAGATCCCTGGACGGGTATACGGTCAGCGTCTCGTTGCTGCTGACCGGGATATCATAAAACCGGATCCCCAGCGTCCCGGGAAGCGTCTCTTCGTCCATCCCCCAGGCTGCTCCGTCCGCCTGATACTCGCCGGCTTCGTTTCGCAGATCCTCCACGGTGATCTCCGTGGGATAAATATTGACCGTATCCAGTCCTTTGCCCATCGTGATCGTCAGCTCATCCGCCGAAGCCGAGAGGGTGAGGCTGGTATCTCCCTGTTCCCAGACGCTGATCGCCGCGGGAGCGTCCGCCTCCGACTCTCTCACAGGAGCGCCGCAGAGCGCTTCCAGCGACGAGCTCACCGCTGTGATGACTGTGTCCGGATCATCCATATGTTCCATCTGAAACGTCAGGGCATTCACCTGTTCCTGATAAACCTCCGCCTGTACCCGCGCCTCGTATCCGAACACCTCCGAATATCCCACGGACAGGTACGCAAAGCTGTCCGTGCCTGACAGAACCGGAAGCGTATCAAAGGTTACGCCCAGCGCCCCGGCCATCTGATCCAGGGAGCATCCCCACTCTGCCTGCGAAAATTCAAATCCCCGGTCCTCTGAATAAATCTCATTTTCTTCCATTGCGTTCTGTACCAGTGCAGAAAGATCAATTTCTTCTCCATTTCCGCTTTCTCCCTGCACAGCACTTCCGCTCTCCGCCGCCAGGCTCTCTTCCTTCACCGAGTCCGCCTGGTTCTGACATCCGGAAGTCAGGCAGATCAGACCGGCAAGAATGCCTGACAGAACTATTTTTTTCACTTTCATACGACACCATCCTTTCTGCCAATCGCGGCCTTTGCTGCATTATTTTCAATGACCGGATGCAGTAACCGTTCCGCTGGCTGAACGGTTACCGAATTTCTTTTCTCACGAACTGTTTAGCATTCTGCTTCTTGTATTTTTATGATATCACACTGCATATTCCGCGTCCAGCATTATCTGTTAATTAAATAATATTTTTTATATTTTTCGAAATATATGCTTTTTATCTTTTATTTTCTGTTATTATCACCAGAAAACTTTGCCGGGATTATCACGCAAAAAACCGGAGGAAGTGTTTCAGGCTCTTACTCTCTGAAACACTTCCCCCGGTTTTCATCCGCACTCCAGCGCCTTCCCCAGGAAAAACGAATACAGATACATTTTCTTTACCCGTTTTCCCGTCAGCCGCTCCAGAGCCTCACGGTAGTACAGCAGTTGCTTCCGGTAGCGTTCCACCAGAATCCGGCCGTCTCTGCCCGGCACCCGGTCCGTCTTGTAATCCACGATGACCAGTCCGTCCGCCTCCTCAAAATATGCGTCGATCATTCCCTGTACCAGGATTTTCTCCTGCTCCGGGCAGTCTTCCCGGATCCGGGAGGCCGGAACCTCCATCACAAACGGCTGTTCCGTGTAAAGCCTGCCGTTCTGGTAGGCTCTTTTCATCCGCTGGCCGAGCATCCCATTCGCAAACCATACCAGATCACGCACCCGGACCGCGTCCGCCTCCTCCCGGCTCATTTTGTTTTCTTCCAGCAGCGACGCAAGCTGCCTCTGTACCAGTTCTTCCGATTCCGCTTTTGTAAAATCCAGACATTCCAGAATCTTGTGATAGGCAGTTCCGCGGGCCGCTCCCTGCAGAGTCTTCTCTTCCCTCTGCATAAACGCAGGAACGATAGGCACAAACTCCTCTTCCTGCTCCGCTTCCTCCATCGGCATTGTGCTTCCGTCCGCTTCCGGCTCGTACATCCGCACGCCGGCTTCCTCTTCTTCCTCTCCGGCCCGCTTCAGCTCGCTGACCGTCATCTTCGCCGGCAGCTCCGTCACCTTCTCAAATGGATAGCGGAACGAAAAGTTCTCCTCAAAAACCTTTGCCACATCCTCATCGTAAACCTTTTCCGGATCCAGATGCAGCAGTTCCTCTTTCTTCACCTGCAGATTCATCTGATGCAGCAGCTCTTCCTCTACCATGCTCTGCGGCTGCTCACAGCGAATCACTACCGGAGGATTCCAGGGATTTCCGGCCGGATCGCCGGTTCTGCCGCTCTGCGCCTTTTTCAGACAGATCTCCGGAACTCCCAGCCCATACGTTTCATACAGGGGAACCATACACCCGCTCCCCGCCAGGGCCGGCAGCACCCAGTCCAGATAGCTGGTCGCTGACGACAGCGCAGGATACGGCAGCGTCCGCTCTGAAGCGTCCGCCAGAGACACACATTTCTGCGCCAGCCGCTCCAGCCTGTCCACCGCTCCGGTGAGAATCAGTTTCTCTTTCGCACGGGTCAGCGCCACATAGAGTACCCGCATCTCCTCCGCCAGGTTTTCCATCGCCAATGCTTTCCGCAGCACCTGTTTCTGTACGGACGCCGACTTTTCCCGGCGCTCCGGGCGGATCACATCCGCGCCGATGCCAAGCCTTGCATGGAGTACCAGCGCCGCACGGCTGTCCGACTGATTGAATTTCTTTCCTGTTCCCGCCACAAAGACGATGGGAAATTCCAGTCCTTTACTCTTGTGAATACTCATGATCCGCACGGTGTCCGCCGTTTCTCCCTGAAGGTTCACCTCCCCGAAATCCACCTCATATTTCTGAAGCTGCTGAATATAACGGATAAAATGGAACAGACCCCGGTAACTGGTCGATTCAAAATCCACCGCTTTTTCAATCAGCATCTGCAGATTTGCCTTTCTCTGCTCCCCGCCCGGAAGAGCCGCCGCATATCCGCTGTACCCGGTCCGCTCCAGGATTTCCGTAAGCAGTTCATGGATCGGCGTATACGGAACCTTCTGCCGCATTTCCTCCAGCAGCTCCAGGAATGCCTGGAGCTTTCCGCGAAGCGTTTCGTCCTTTCCATTCTCCGCATACGCCGCGCACACTTCATAGATCCTGTCGTCTTTTCCCATGCACTTGAGATCGGCCAGTTCCTTTGCGCTGCAGCCGACGATCGGTGAACGGAGCACTGCGGTAAACGGAATCTCCTGCATGGGATTGTCACAGATCTGGAGATAATTCAGAACCGTCACAACTTCCCGGGCGGAAAAGTATCCCGTCCTGGAAGTACAGTAAGCCGGGATTCCCGACGCCTGCAGCACCCGCTGGAAAATCTCCGCCCACCCGCTGACCGTGCGCAGCAGAATCACAATATCCCGGTAAGACGCCGGGCGGTATGTGCCGCTCTCCTTATCCAGAACCTTCTCATGTCCCACCAGCTCGCGGATGCGGGCGGCTATCATATGACACTCCGCCTCGATCATCGTCTCGCGGCTGTGATCATCCTCCAGCTCCGGCGCCTGCCGGTCCAGCAGAAGAATCTCCGTATCATAGACGTCACCGGCAGCGTCGCCGCCTCCCGCAGGCGCTTTCGTGAGCCCGGACTCCGGATCTGCTTTTCCCGGCTGCGTCCCTGTGTTCTGCCGCTGCTCCTCTACGTTTTTCTCCGTCTGCTGATCCGGAAATACCGCGCCCGGATAGAGGCTTGCCGCATCGTCGTACACAATGCCTCCCAGCTCCTCGCACATCACCCGCCGGAAAATATAGTTGGCCGTGGCCAGCACCTGCGCCCGGCTCCGGAAATTCTTATGCAGATCAATTCTCCTGCAGTGCCCTTCCCGTCCGGAAACCTTTCCCGGCTTCCCGCCGTCTCCTGCGGCTGCCGCTGTGTTTTCCGATGCAGTTGTATTTCCCGCTGCCGTTCCTGCCGCGGCGGACGCACTTTCCGTCATGGATTCCGAAGCGTCCTCTCTCTGATATGTCCGGTACTTCTCAAGGAACAGCTCCGGCCGTGCCAGACGGAAACCGTAGATACTCTGCTTGATGTCCCCGACCATGAACCGGTTCCAGACGCCGTCCTCTTCGCCGGAAACCGCCGACAGCAACGCCTCCTGAATAAAATTGCTGTCCTGATACTCATCAATCATGATCTCCCGGTACTGACCGGCCAGTTCCTTTGCGGCCTCCGTGCGGACCAGCCGTCCGTCCTCTTTTCTCAGCAGAATGTTCAGGGCAAAATGTTCCAGATCCGAATAATCCAGAAGATTCTTTCTGCGCTTCTTCTCCGCAAACAGCTCTGCGAACCGCAGCGTCAGGCGGATCAGCTCTTTCACCGATCCCCGGCTGACGGACAGATCCTCCAGGATTTCTTTCTCCGTTCTGGAAAAATACTGTTCCTGCAGACCTTTCAGCAGCTTTTTCGTCTCCTCACGCTTTGCTTTCACCGTTTCCTTCAGCGTCTCGTCCACATCCGGAGCCTTTTTTCTCGACAGCGCCGGAAAAGCCAGCGAGTCAAAAGCCTCCTTCAGCGTCTCATAGGTTGTGCAGTTCTGCAGCTCCAGGGTCTGGGCAAGATCTGCCTGGAGCATCGGCTCATACTGTTCCGGCGCTCCCGGGCAGGACAGCACCGCAAGGGTCTCTTCCTGCATTCTGCGGATACTCTCCAGATTTTTCTCCGCCTCACGCATCAGATACTGCATCCACGGAGACGCTTCCAGCTCGTCCCGGGAGGAAATCTCATAGGCCTCCCGGCACCGGGCAAGCCATTCCTCCGGCCACGGATCGCTGGACGCGAAATCATACAGATTCAGAATCAGATCCTCGATCCCTTCGTCTGTCTTCCCCGCCGCATAACATTCGATAAAATTTTCGAATTCCGGCGTCCGTTCCGTATATCCCTCTTCCAGAACCTCCTTTGCCACATCCGAACGGAGCAGCCGGATTTCCCCGTCCTCCGCCATCCGGTATGCCGGGTCCAGATCGATCATCTGGAAGTAATTCTGAATCACATAGGAGCAGAAACCGTGAATGGTACTGATCTGCGCATGATGGAGAAGCGTCTGCTGACGCTGCAGATGATCGTTGTCCGGATCCTCCCCCACAGCTTTCTGAAGCGCCTGTCCGATTCTCTCCCGCATCTCCCCGGCCGCCGCCCGGGTAAAGGTTACGATCAGCAGCTCGTCCACATCGATCGGGTGGTCGGGATCCGTCACCAGGGAAAGAATCCGCTCCACCAGAACCGCCGTCTTTCCGGAACCGGCCGCCGCGCTCACCAGGAGATTCTTTCCTCTCAGACGAATCACCTGCTCCTGTTCTCTGGTCCATTTCACTCCCATGTCTCAACATCCTCCTGCATTGCCCTGAGCAATTCAAAATCATCCAGCGTCTTCAGTTTCCGGTACCGGAAGCCCGGCAGACGCTGATCGAACCCGCAGATTCCGCCGTACGGACAGAACGTGCAGGCGTTCCGTGTTCCCAGCTGATAGGGCGCCGCCTCCGCGTTTCCGTCCAGAATTCCCCGTCCGATCTCCCGGATTTTCAGCTCCGCATATTTCCGGATCACAGAAAATTCCTCCCTGGTCACCACCCTGGAATAACTGCTGAAGCTTCCGTCTTTCTTGTATCCCACCGGTACGACGTCTGACGACGCGCCCGCACCGATTGTATGGTCCAGAAGCGCCACCACCTCCGGGTCAGCGTTCACCAGTCCGTCCATCTTCAGCGCCGCCAGCAGTCTCCGGTTCCACGCCTCGTCCGTCTCCCCGTCCTTTTTCTCCAGCATCGGATCTCCGATGTGATAGTAAAAAATTCCGGCGGGCTCCACCTCTTTGCCGGGATGTTTCTTTTCCTCCAGTTCCAGCGCCGCATCCATATAAACCACCAGCTGCAGCTGGAGCCCGTAGTACAGCGCCACCAGATCCAGAGAAGTGTTTCCCGACTTATAATCTATGATCTTCACATACACCGTATCGTCTTTCTCACACACATCCATCCGGTCGATCCGCCCCCGCAGACGCAGCTTCTCCTCGTCGGACAATGTGATATTGATTGCGTCCAGGGAATCCTCCATCGCAAAGGAAACCTCAAAGGCTCCCGGCGTGAAGCTTCCCTTTTTCAGCTGCTCCTGCAGCGCCCAGACCGTTCTTCGCAGAATCCTCTTTACCCGGAGAATCATATACCGGTTCCGGCTGCTGCTCTGAAGAATCGTGTTCCCGTAATCCCCGATGACAGCCTCCACGCTCTCATCAATCAGGCGGTTCCTCTCCTCCTCATCCAGGCTCTTCCAGTCCAGTCCTTCCTTTTCCAGCAGCCTGGAAAACTGTTCCAGCGCCTCATGCATCACGCTTCCCATATCGTTCGCCTTAAACTCATACTGCACCCGCTCCTGCAGCCGGAGTCCATACTCCATGAAATGGGCAAAGGCACAGGCCGCATACTTCTCCAGACGGGTCGCGCTGTTTGTCAGCACCTGTCCATACAGAGCGTGGGCCGCGGTTCTTCCGATCACATCCTTCGGATTCTGGAAAAAGGCGGCCTCCACATAATCGTCCGCCGGAATTCCCGCCTCCGGATGGTTTTTGTACCACCGGTACAATTCCAGAAATTCCGGAGCCGCCTGGCCATTGACCGCCTGATGAAGTCCTTCCAGAAAGACGGGCAGAGCGTCCAGAGGCGTTTCCGGACCCGCCGTCGTGTCGCCGGCATCCCGGACTTCCAGTCCGGGGAACATCTTCCGGAAGCTTCCGATCAGATAAGACGGCATCAGGCTCTCCCCCTTCGCGTTGGTCCGGCAGTAGGAAAGAAACAGTTTCTCCGACGGTTTGGTCAGATTCAGATAGAGATAAAACCGCTGCATATACATCTCTTCCCGTGATGTAGGCGAAAGCTCCGCCTGGTTCCGCTTCAGTTCCTCCCGATCCGACTCCGAGAGAATCCCTCCCGATCCGGTATGCCGCGGAATCAGACCTTCGTTGACGCCGACAAAAAACAGCACCCTGATATTCTTCAGTCTGGTTCTCTCATTGTCCCCGATCAGCACCTGGTCCGCCGACGGCGGAATCACCGCCACCTGGGCTTCCTGAAACCCTGCTTCCAGAATTTCCTGGTAATCCGAAAGGGAGATCGTCTCATCTCCCAGGACCTCCACCAGTTTGTCCAGCAGTTCCATGACAATCCCGTAGATCTGGGCATATTCCCGGGCCATCGCCGCTTCCCCGCGCTCCTGGAACATCTTCTTCTGCCGCTCCAGCTTTCTCTGGCACTCATTTTCCACAATAAACGTGTAGAGCGTTTTTGTCTTAAAGAGAACCGAGGTTCTCCGCTGTTTCATTTCCTCCGCAAACGCCTCCACTTCCCCGAGAAAGCGGCTCCGCAGTTCATTGATATGCAGCAGCGCTTCCGGCTTCATGCCGCGGTAGCACCGGGTCCAGGTTTCCCGGTACCTCTGAAATCCACGGATTCCCAGAGCGATCACATAATTTTCCAGTTCGTCGGTCTCCTGCCGGGAAAGGCCTCCCATGCCGCACCGGAGGTAACGAAACACCGACTCGCAGGAAAAATCCTGAACAATCAGATCCAGCGCTGCCCGGAGGAATTCCACAAAGGGATTCATCAGCACCGTATGTTTCTCGTCGATAAAGCACGGAATCCCCGCCTCCCGGAAGATCTGCCGGGCGTATCCGGCGTAAGAAGAAAGATCCCCGGAAAGCACCGCGATGTCACGGTAACGATATCCGTCCACACGGATCAGCTCATGAATTTTTGCCGTCACCGCCCGCAGCTCCTCCTGAGGATTCACCCTCACACGGACCGACAGTTCTCCTTCCGGATCTCCGCTCCACTGATTCCGGTTATAACGATACAGATTCTGCTCCAGAAAATCCAGAGCGCTTCCTTTCTGAAACCGGCTGTGTTCTCCCCGCTTCGTCCAGACCTCCGGAAGAACCTCACAGTGTACTTCATGGGCGCGGTCCAGAAGCTGCCGCACCATCTTCCTGCTGGCGAAAAACAGATTCTGGGGGCCGGCGCTTCCCACCGGATTTTCCCGCTCATCGATCGTCACCGTCACCAGAAGCTTCGGACAGAGCGTCATCAGTTCTTTCAGCACCTTCAGCTGGATCGGCGTAAATCCCACAAAACCGTCAAAAAGAATTTCACTGGTCCGGATCTTCTCCGACTGCTCCAACCTGACGGCCAGAATCTCGAGAACCCCTTCCGGCGTCACGTAGCTGTCCCGCAGATATTCCTCGAACGCCTGGTAAATACAGCGGATATCCTGCAGTTTCAGCGCCAGCAGCGGTTTTGTCTTTGCCCGTTCTCCCCAGAGCTCCAGATCCTCTCCCGTCACCTGATACTGCATCAGCTCCGAAACCAGCGATTTCATCTTTGTCACGGCTCCATGCCTCTTCAGATTCTGGCCCAGCACCTTCAGATTCTTCTCCTGCTCCTGGGCGATTCGCTGGATCACCAGAGTTTTTCCCGTCTCCGACAGCAGAGGACGAAGTTCTCCCCCGGTCTCCTCAAAAATCCGGTAGGCAAGACGCTGAAAACTCAGAACATCAATATTCAGAATGCCTCCGTCCGGATGCATGGAAGCAATCGTTTTCTGCGTCTGCATCGTAAACTGTTCCGGCACCACCACCAGAAATCTCCGTTCCGGATGGCGCATGGCCTTTTCTATCATGTAGCGGAACCCATACTCCGATTTTCCCGAGCCGGAATTCCCGAAAATAAACTGTAATGACATTTCTGCGCCCTTTCTTCTGTCAGAATTTTCTTTTCTCAATGAAAGTCATATATTTTCTTCAGTCTCTCCAGCATCTCATAAACAACAGGACAGACTTCTGCAAAATCCAGGATGCTGTACAGACTCCCCAAGCGGTCCGGCTGATCTGTATGCGGATAGTTCCTGCAGCTTTCCGGGCGATTCTCTCCCGGAAGGCAGCTGCCTTACGTCCATTCCGCCTGTTCCAGTATCCAGCTCCCATCCTCCGTCATGGTTTTCAGCCGTTGGTATTCCTCCTGCAGCATCTGCTTTCCGCGGTCCGTGATCACATAAGATTTCCGCCTTCCTTCCTGCCCTGTCATCCGAATCACCCCGTTCTCCTCAAATTTCGAAAGCATTGCATACAATGTCCCCGGTCCCACATGGACACGGTCGTGGGACAGATTCTGAACCTTCTCCATAATATCGACGCCGCAGCACTCATCCAGAAGCGCCAGCAGAATATAATACATCGGCTCTGTCAGCGTCTGAAACTGTTCCCTTGCCATCTCTGTTCACTCCTTCACACCAACGCGTACAGACAGGTCTGTACCTATCATATCACAATTCTCCGCAATTCTCCACCTGCGGCGGGCAGATCCATCCGGAGCAAGTTACAGTTCAGCCAGATCTGCGCATTCACTGCACAGACCGTATGAAAACGTAAAGTCTGCGGAACTGTTACGTTAATACACAGACCTGGCTAAACAGTTCCCCAGCTCAATGAGTTCTTCCGGATCCCAGGTTGTGTCCGATGAGACGTAAAACACTTTGTCCGGAAAAAAGACACCGATACGAAGAAGATCATTTCCCACCGCAAGTTCCACTTTCCGGGCCTGCAGCTGTTCTTTCAGCGTTTCCTCAAGGGCACGTATTTCCTGTCCGGTCAGTTCCGTAACCGGGCGCACTGTTTCAGAAGGAAGGTCGCTGATCGCGGTGAGCATCATCTCCACATCATCGTCCCAGCACGCTTCCAGAAGAGGGCGAACATCGCTTTCACAGACACTCACGGAAAGATCTCCATCCGCCTCGCTTTCGTCCGCAGCTGTGTTCCGCCAGTAATCCGCATGCACCTCCCTGTGTTCCCCGAAAATGCTTTCCTCATGGGTATGATAGGTGATTTCCATCCGGGCCTGCACCGGAGCGGTGACCGTCAGCGGTTCTGTCCGGGCCAGTTCGGCCTCAGAACGGAATTCCCGATAGCCGACAACCGAAAAAATAAGCACCACAAAAGCCAACGCGCAGAATGCATCAATGATCAGCAGATTTACCTGTTTTTCACGGGAAGGCTTCCACAGACCCTCTCCGACTTCCAGCGCAAAGATTACAATGTAGCATAGCATAAGAACCTGTATATACTCTATGTATCCTCCTGCTGCCAAAACGGCCATCACAAACAGCAAGGGAACGCCGTATCCCCAGATCCTGATGCGTTGCCACCAGGCAATCAGCCGGTTTCTGCTGCCAAAGAACAGCGCCTTTCCCATTTTCAGTTCCCAGTATCTCTGAAGACACCAGACAGCAAGGGCCAGCAGCTTCCACGTTTCCAGAACGAATACCGCCGTCCACCCCAGAAGGGTTGCCAGAAACAGGTTTCTGAACAGGTTTGCATACCCGCCAGGAAGAAAAAGATTACTGCCTCTCAACCCCAAGATAAGCAAACACCACACCAGCCCCCGCAGGCGGCAGGCAAGCTCCGCCTTCCAGGCATTCGTAAATTTTTCCTCCGGTGTGACGATCGGCACCGCATCCTTCCGTATCTGCCGGAACACGCAGAATTTTCTCCTCGCATCCACCAGCTGCCAGCCGGCCGCTTCACAGTATTCCCCATACTCTTCCGCTTCCTCTCCCGGACGCTGATCGGTTTCTCTCCCTCCGGAAAACACTTCCACATCGTAAATCACATCCTCCGGCGCGCCTTTCTCAAACACCATCCCCAGACGCCATTCCACAAAATGCCAGCCTTTCCGCGCCATCTCCTCCAGATAAGCCTCCATGCTTCCGCCTTCCGTGTACCGGTAAAAAGCAAAAACCCTTTTTTTCTTCTTCCTCATAATATTCACCTCCCGGCTTCATTCCCGCGAGCAGCGAGCCAGACGGACAGGCTTACATGTCCCTTTGGCGATGCGGCATGACGACAGCACACGGTCAGCTCCGGCTGAAACGAAGTACAGACCTGCCGCAGTGGTCAAATACCCGCCGCTCACTGCGGATGTTTCAATTATCGAGTATCGATATTTCTTATCTTTATTATAATATCGACACTCGATAATTTCAAGGGATTCTTGAAGATTTCCACTTCCCACCACTTTCCCCATCTTGCACCACTTTCCCCAATCCCCTCACCCCCCGCGCCGCCACAGTCAGCCTTTTTCCGCGCCTGCGCCCGGAAGGTCCGGAAAACATCCGGCGCTTGCGACTGCAGGCAGACATGGGAAGGGATTGTGTCCGGCACAGATGAAAGCCTCAGCCGGATCCCATACCGCCCCATGACGAACACAATCCCTTCCCATGTCCGAATGCCGGAGTGAGCGCGGATTTCCCGGACCGCCCGGGCGCAGGCGCGGAAAAAGGCGTCCCTCCCCTATCATAAAATCGCAGCGGCAGACATACCATTATAGAGAGAAAGAAAAAAGGAGCGTAAAAAAATGAGTTCAAAAACCAAAATCGTCGTCTTACATATGAAAGAGGTGATCTACACCGCCATCTTTCTCGTACTGGCCATCCTTCTGATCGTCCTGCTGTTTACCATGTTCGGCGCAAAAAAGAAATCCGGCGACGCTGCAGACGCCGACGCCTCCGAAGTCCTGTACGTTCCCGGTGTCTACACCTCCACCATCGAACTGAACGGCCAGACCTTTGATGTGGAAGTCACCGTCGATGAAAACCACATCAACTCCATTGCGCTCAACAACCTGAGTGAAACCGCCACTGCCATGTATCCGCTGATGGAGCCCACGCTGGAATCTCTTGCCAGCCAGATTTACACCACGCAGTCCACAGAGAACATCAGCTTTGGCGATGATAATAAGTATACTTCTCAGCTCCTGCTCCAAGCCATCGACGCCGCGCTGGACAAAGCAAAAGCAGAGGAGACTCCCTGAAACGGAGTCTCCTCTGCTTTTGCCTGCCGCAGCGGAACGGCTGCGCGCCTTACAGTTATCCACAACAGCTTTCGTAACCATTCAGCGGATTGAACTGTTACGAGCATATATCTCCTGCAACGATTTTTTCTATAAACCTTCGGAATTCTTCCAGGTCCTTCTCATCCGGATGTCCCAGCGCCTGATCAAAATTGGCGATCAGCTGTTCCGCCCGCTCCGGATCCTGCTCACCCATTGCCTCATACCGTTTCCGGACGGATTCCGGCATTTTTCCCTGACACATCCAGGCGCCTTCCACGGTATTGCTCTCGTTCAGATGAGATTTTACATTGGAAAGAATCCTGTCAAAATACTCCTGGCTCTGCCCAAAACCGGCAGTGCCGAACAGGAGAACCTTCGCATTCTGTCTTCCCTTCAGGAATTCCGCCATAGCTTCCTCACAGGTTCCTTTGTCTGTCCAGAATCCCGCAAAAATCAGCTCCGCTTCTTTTGCAGCAGCCTCTGCCGCCTCCGACGGAGCGCCAAAATAAAGACACGATTCCTCTCCCAGCGTCTTTCTCACCTGTTCCGCCAGCAACGCCGTATTTCCGGTGCGGCTGCTGTAAACAACAAGATACTTCATCTCTCCTCCTTCTGACGCCCGCCTGCGTCCTCTCTCCCGCAAACCATATCAAAGCCCGCAGGCCGGCAGACATCATACACTTTAAGTTACGGTCCAGCAGGCTGAACTGTTGCCACTTTAAATCAGATCAATCTGGCACATCGCCATCGCTTTCAGCGCATTTTCATGGCTCTCCGGCGTGACGCCCGCACAGGCAGAAGCGTCCACCCGAATCGGCGTCTCCGGGAAAAATGCCTTCAGCAGAAGGGCATTGGAAATCACACAGATATCCGTACAGAGTCCGACCAGTTCGATGGATTCCAACGCGCCGCCGGCCAGTTCCTCCACAAGCCGCGGAAGAACTATGGAGCCAAACGTCGTCTTATCCAGAAGCTGCGTCCCGCAGGCTTCCGCCGCCGCGCTCACCTTCGGACAAAGTTCATGTCCTTCCGTTCCCCGGATACAGTGCTTCACAGGGAGTTTCTTTCCCTCGGAAGTCTCAAGATAATTTTCCCCATGGGTATCTCTGGTACAGATTACCTTTCCCGGAAAATTCTCCATGATTTCCGCCACACGATCCACAATCTTCACCGCCTCGGGAGTTCCAAGGCTTCCTGTGATAAAATCATTCTGCATATCCACAACAACCAAAAGTTTCATCGCTTACCTCTTTCTGACACATCCGCCGCGTCACCCCTGTATAACAGTTCAGCCAGCGGAACTGTTACAACCTTATTCCACAATTTCATCCAGTTCTTCCAGCCAGATCCGCGCACATGCGTCACTGGGCATTCTCAGATCTCCCCGGGGAGACACCGCAACACTTCCCACTTTCGGCCCGTCCGGCAGGCAGGAGCGCTTGAACTGCTGGGTAAAAAATCTCCGGTAAAAGGTTTTCAGCCATTTGAGGATCACAGCGCTGTCATACTGTCCCTGAAACGCATACTTTGCAACCCGGTACAGCTTCTTCGGCTCATAAGTCACCCGCAGCATATAATACAGAAAGAAATCATGCAGTTCATACGGGCCTACCAGATCCTCCGTCTTCTGGGAAATCACGCCGTCTTTTGGCGGCAGCAGCTCCGGACTCACGGGAGTGTCCAGGATATCCAGCAAAATCTTCTCCAGCTGTTCTTCCCCACAGGTGTCCGCATAAAATCGTACCAGGTGACGCACCAGCGTCTTGGGCACCGAAGCATTGACTCCATACATAGACATATGATCACCGTTATAGGTCGCCCAACCCAGCGCAAGTTCTGAGAGATCCCCCGTTCCAATCACCATTCCTCCGGTGCGGTTGGCCAGATCCATCAGGATCTGCGTACGCTCCCTCGCCTGCCCGTTTTCATAGGTGACGTCATGGTTGTCCATATCCTGACCGATATCCCGAAAATGAATCGTCACCGCTTCCCGGATGTCCACTTCCTTCAGCGTCGCTCCCAGGCAGCGGGTAAGCTGGCAGGCATTCTGGTAGGTTCTGTCCGTCGTTCCGAAACACGGCATCGTCACAGACAGAATCTGCTCCCTGGGCAGTTCCAGCATATCAAAAGCCCGCACCGTAACCAGCAGCGCCAGTGTGGAATCCAGCCCTCCGGAGATACCGATCACCGCACTGCGGCAGCGGGTATGCTCCAGCCGCTTTTTCAGCCCCATGGCCTGAATGTTCAGAATCTCATCACACCGCAGTTCACGGTTTTTCTTCTCTGACGGGACAAAGGGATAGGGATCAAAGAACCTCGTCAGAGCAGTCTCCTCCATGTGAAGCGAAAAACTGATCCGACGGTATCCCTCCGATTTCTGAGGCGGATACGTCGTCATTCTCCTCCGCTCACTGATCAATCGGTCCACATCCAGTTCCGTACATACCGTCTGATTCCGGAATCTTCTGGCCTCCGCCAGCATCACACCGTTTTCCGCAATCATGTTCTGTCCGCCGAACACAAGATCCTGAGAGGACTCCCCTTCCCCGGCCGTGCTGTAAATATATCCGCATACCAGCCGGGCGGACTGGCCGCTCACAAGACTTCTGCGGTAGCTGTCCTTCCCGACCATCTCATCGCTGGCGGAGAGATTGGCAATCACCGTCGCACCGGCCAGCGCATGGCGGACGCTGGGTGGGTCCGGCGCCCAGAGATCTTCGCAGATCTCCGCAGCGACAATGAGATGCGGCATCTCTTCACAGGCGAACAGAAGATTCATTCCAAAAGGCACTCTCTGACCGTCCAGGAGGATCTCCTCCGCCGTCTCCTCCCCGGGCATAAAATGACGGGCCTCGTAAAATTCATTGTAATTGGGAAGATATTTTTTCGGCACGATTCCGAGAATCTTTCCGTGATTCAATACAGCCGCCGTGTTATACAGCTTTCCGTCGACTTCCAGCGGAAGTCCTGCAAAAATCAGCGCGTCAGTCTCCTTCGTCCCGGCCGCGATTCTTTTCAGCCCTTCCACCGCTTCCTTCAGGAGACGTTCCTGCCAGAACAGATCACTGCAGGTATATCCGGTAATACAAAGCTCCGGCAGAACCATTATCTTGGCGCCCATTTTTTCCATTTCCCGGATGCTGTCCAGAATTGTCTCCACATTTTTTCTGCAGTCGGCAACTGCAATTTTCGGCGTTGCCGCTGCCGCTTTCACAAATCCCTGGTTCATGGTTTTCCTCTCTCATCTCAATCTCTGCCGCTGTGTTTCACAACTGCCTGGTTTCCCCTATCTGCTCTTTCTCAGCAGCTCCTTCAGTTCCTCAACGGTAAACACATAGTTTGTATTACAGAAATGGCAGTTCAGCTCCACAGGCTTTCCCTCCTGGATCATCTCATTCAGATCTTTCCGTCCGACGCTGATCAGCGCTCTGGAAACACGCTCCTTGCTGCAGTTACAGTAAAACTCCGTCGGCACCGTATCATTCACCGTCAGGTCCATATCACCCAGCAGACGTTCCAGAATCATCTCCGGAGTACATCCCTCGTCCAACATGCTGGTAACCGAAGTGACCTCCGCCAGACGCTTCTCCAGCTTTGAAATAATCTCCTCGCTGCAGAACGGCATCAGCTGAAGAATAAATCCGCCAGCCTGTCTGACCGTATTGTCACGGTTCATCAGAACGCCAAGCCCCACGCTGGACGGCACCTGTTCACTGGTTGCAAAATAGTACGTCAGATCCTCCGCGATCTCGCTGGTCTGCAGCGCGCACTGTCCAAGATACGGCTCTTTCAGCCCCATATCTTTGATCACATCAAGAAATCCCACGCCGACTGCCTTTGCCACATCCAGCTTTCCCTTGCTGTTTGCCGGAAGAATCACGTTCGGATTTCCCACATAGCCCTTTACTCTCCCCTGGGAATCCGCGGTCACAGTAATTCCGTTCAGCGGTCCGCCCGCCTGAATTCTCAGCGTCAGAAGATCCTTCTCTCCCTTCATCATAACGCCCATCATCGCTCCTGCCGTCAGCAGCCGGCCCAGCGCCGCCGTCGCCACCGGGCTGGTGTTATGGGCCTTTCTCGCCGTCTCCACAGTATCTCTCGTTGTAGCCGCAAACGCGCGGATCTGTCCGTCCGCCGCCGTCGCTCTTACTATATAATCGCTGTACATCCTTTTACTCCTTCTGTTTCTGATATTCCCTTGCAATAAAATAAATCCGCTCGCTGTCTTCCCGCGCCGGCTCCCGCGTAAAGGCGTCATAGACAGCTTCCACTTTCAGACCGGCCTGCTCCAGCAGCGCCTTCACTGTTTCCGGATCGTAAGCCCTCTGATAATGGGTCTCCTCAAATTTCCGGTAAAGGTCACCGCTCTCCCGCACAAAAATCGCCAGCTCATACTCGTTGATTTCGTCCTCCGGATCGTAGAAATTGTCCCAGATAAAACTGCTCTCCTCACGGTTTTCCGCGATCGTGCATTCTCCCATCTGTTCGTATTTGAACCTGGTATTCATGTCAAAAAGAAAAATCCCTCCGGGATCCAGATAATTGTTGACGAGAGAAAAAACCTGAAGAAGCTCTTCCTCCTCCAGAATATAATTGACAGAATCGCAGACGGACACAACCGCACGTACGGTCCCGTAAAGTTCAAATTCCCGCATATCCTGCATCAGGTACAGGATATCATGACCGCTCTTTTCCTTTTTTTCCTCAGCGATCTCAAGCATATCGCAGGAATTGTCCACGCCGATCATATCGTACCCTGCTTCGGCCAGAAGCTCCGTGACGGTTCCTGTTCCGCAGCCCAGGTCCAGGATCAGGCCATCAGTAATTTCATATTCGTTCAGCAGACCTCTGATGTATTCACACCACGCCGGATAATCCACATTATCCATAAACATATCGTACACCTGCGCAAAGCTGGTATAGCTGTCCATCGGATACCTCCTCTTTTCCTTCCGCACCCTTTTCCGCAGCCGGAAAACTCCGGCTCTGCGGCCCGTCGATGCTGATATTTCCGGCGGTTCCGCCGCTTTTCATGATTGTAAATCAATACTGTCGGGCTGTCAAGTATAGGCGAAGCCATCTGAACGCTTACAACGGCTGCCTCCGTGTACAGACTGCAAGAGCAGAACATTGACTTTTCCCGTTTTTAATGATATACTAATGATATCAAAATGATATCATTTTTTTCAGAGGAAGGAGATGTGGTTTTATGGAAGCAAAAAACATTGAGCAAAAAGAGATTCGTCCGATCAATGGATATCTGATGCTGATCCTGATTGTGGCGGCATGGGTCTGCGGTATAGGAATCCTTATGCTTGGCGCCCGGTCTTCTAACGGCATTCTGATCGGAGTCGGAATTGTCGGAATTATTCTCATCCCGTTTCTGTGTTACGGACTGAAAATTGTAAATCCCAACGAAGCGATGGTTCTCACGTTGTTCGGAAATTATTATGGGACAATTCTGAAGGAAGGATTTTACTTTGTCAATCCGTTCAGTTCTTCCTTTAACCCGACAGAACCGGGAAAAAGCGGAATCAAGAAAACAGTCTCTCTGAAAAGCGTGACGTTGAACAACGGAATTCAGAAGGTCAACGATGTGCTGGGCAATCCGGTGATTGTCGGCGCTGTGGTCATCTGGAAAGTGGCGAATCCCACCAAGGCGGTCTTCAACGTGGAAAACTACTCGGAGTTTCTGTCCATTCAGACCGATTCCACCATCCGTAATATCGCGATGATGTATCCTTACGATCTGGTGGACGACGATGCGGCGGACAGCGAGAAAACGCTGCGCGGCAGCGCCCAGGAAATCGCAGAAAGCATGAAGGATGAACTTGCCTCGCGCGTAACCGTTGCAGGACTCGAAATTGAGGAAATCCGAATCACCCATCTCTCCTACGCGGAGGAAATCGCCGCCGCCATGCTGCAGAGACAGCAGGCCACCGCAATTATCGCAGCCAGGCAGAAAATCGTGGAAGGCGCAGTCAGCATGGTCAAAATGGCGATCGACAAGCTTGGGGAAGACGATATCGTTCTCCTTGACGAGGAACGCAAAGCGGCGATGGTTTCCAATCTTCTCGTCGTGCTCTGTTCCGGAAAAGATGCCCAGCCGGTGGTCAACAGCGGAAGTATTTATCAATAGGATGTGATTAGAAATGTCTGAGGAAAGAAAGCTCCAGGAAAAAGAAGAACTTCTCCGCCAGAAGCTGGAAAAAATTCATGCGATGGAACAGGAGATCCAGGAAAAAGAGAAAAATCTCAGGCTTCGTGAAAAAAGCAAAAAGCAGATTATTCTCCGTCTCTCCCCGACACTCTGGGAGGAAATCGCCCGCTGGGCAGACGAAGATTTTCGTTCCATCAACGGGCAGATCGAATTTCTTCTCACGGAATGTGTCCGTCAGAGGAAAAAAAGCCGTAATTCCAAATGACTGTTCCAAACAGGCAGAAGCAAAGGGCAGGGAAGCACGTTCGCCAGAATCGTTTCCGTTTCTGTCTGAAAGATCTTTAAAAATGGGGCGGCAGGCCCCGGATGATACGTAAAGGAGGTGTCATCATGAGAAAAGCAAAACTTATTGGAATAACAGCAGTATTGTTGGCTGTACTGACAGGATGTTCCGGCAGCCAGACAGATTACATGGAACTGCGCCAGCAGGCCATAGACGAACTGAATCGGGAAGACGCGGTTCTGTCTGTGGACACCAGTACCACCACCATGGGAGAAGAAAGCACGACCATGACAACGGAACTGTGGTACGTCAATGAAAATTACTGGGTGCAGGAGAGCAACACAAGCGAAGGAGTTCAGAGCTGGCTTCTGTTTTATAACGGCGCACAGTATATGAAAACCGTCGCCACGGGCCTTGATACAGGCTGGATGAAAATGGATACGCCGACCGTCCGGGAAGATATCGCAAAAGGCAACTACGAGGAAACCATGGTGCTGGAAGAAGGACGCCGTCAGGAGGATGGAATTCAGATCGTATGCAATGTTCCGAAAGAGGCTCTGGACGAAACGTGGAAAGAAAATATGAAAATGCTCCCGGAAGATCTGCAGATGACAGCTCAAAGGCCGGAAGCCGCACAGTACACGTATTATCTGGATAATGAAAATAAGCTGAGACGGATTGACGCTACATGGGAAAACACGATGAAGCAGCAGGACGGAGAGGAACTGATTGATATCACTGCAACCGGAACGACTTCCATAGAATATGAACCGATTCCCCGGGAAGAAGCAATGGAGAAGATTAAGGAAATCTATCAGGAAGCGTCGGAAAGTACGACGAACCACACAGAATGACGTAGTAGTAAGGCTGGCTGAGCGATAGCAGAATAAGCGCATTTTCTGCAGGTAGCCGTTCCTCATGAAGAAGGGTTACGGCATACGATTATGAAAAATCACATCCCGGGAAATCGAATCCCCGCAGCCACCGCATTTGATACAGAAGCAACGCAACAGAGCGCAGAGAAGCCTTTCCGGTTTCTCTGCGCTCTCTGTGCCATTGTTCAGTGAAAAAAGATATCATGCCGGTTGCCTTCGGAATCCTGCAGATTTTCTCCACCTTCTCCGGTTCCTCTTCCAGCACATCTGCAATCTGTGCCGGATCATATCCTCGCAGCATTTTCTTTCGAACCATCGAGATTAATTTGATCTGTAATCCCTTCTGCATTCCTTCCTGCATTCCTTTCCGCATTCCATCTGCTACCAGCATTTCTCCTAATAATGTCATACCAAACTTCTCCTTTACTTTTTCCAGCGCATTTCCGTCCAGCAGCTTTACTGCAAGCGCATACAGAATTGTCTCCATCTTCCGGCGGGTGTCTTTTTCGATTCCAGCCTCTTCACATCGGAGAAGATCCAATCCCCGGCAGATCCTTTCTTCCAGCGGAAGTTCCCCGGACATCAACGGCGTCAGCAGTAGCGGCAGCAGCCGCTTTGCGCCGATGGGTTTTCCTTTTGCCCTGCGCTTATCCAGCCATCTGAGAATCCTGTCGCCATTCCTATCTTTCAGATATATGACCTGGATTCGAAATACACTGTCTCCATTTACAAGTTCCGTTTTTCTTTTTTTCACATTTGCAGTACAGATTACAAACGTACTGACAGGGGCGTCAAATGACATTCCGATAAACGCCTCATACTCCCGGAATCTCCGCAGATCCTTCGTGGAAATGCGGTAGCTTTCAAATTCCAGGTGCCTGTAACTGCCGTCCTGCATTTCAAAGTTGAAATCCTCTTCCAGCCTTCT
>DWWU01000014.1 GCA_019119555.1 Candidatus Fusicatenibacter intestinigallinarum
TCCTTTACTGGTGGATATGGTTAATTGTTACTGGACATCTCAATTTTACCATAAACCAGTGAGGAGTTGTTTTATTTTGTTAAAAAAAGAATCCTGTATTTATGCGGGTTCTGGCGTTTCGCAAACGCCTAAAAAACTTTATAAATAAGAAAGGAGCACAGCATGACAAAAGAATCTTTGATTCTGCTCTATGATTTTTCCGGAGTAAGCAGTACAATCGTCCCGGATCTTACAGGCGGTGGCTCTGCCGGGGTCATTCGCGGAGCAGACCGTGGCGGCGCGCATCTTGGAAGAGAATCTGTTTTCGGCCGCAGCTGCCCGGTGCTCACGCTTTCCGGAGGAAGCCGTGGCGGTTATCTGCAACTTCCGGACGGAATTCTGAATAATAAGAACGGATTTTCCATCAGCTTTTACTGTAAATTGACCTCTCTGGACAACTATGGAACCATCTGCTCTTTCGGCGTCGATCACTGTTTCTACCTTTCCGTTCTTCCTGATTCGGAGGATGCTTCCGGCTTTCTTCTGTCCTTTGGAGCCACAAAAGGCGGACGCAGCCAGGAAACAGCCCTGGAGCACTGGAACCATATGCCGTTTGATACCTGGTTTCATACGGTTCTGACGATGGATACCTCTCAGCCTTCCCGGATTACGTTATACCTCGACGGGAAAAAAGCCGGGGAAGCCAGTCACAGGAGAATGACCGCCCTGGATCTTAATGACTGCCAGGACTGTTTCTTCGGTTTCGGTTCCATGTCACAGAATCCGCTTTCTCTGACACTGGGAGAAATTCGTATCTTCCGGGAATGCCTGAGCGAAGACGACGTGTGTTCGCTGTTTTCCATCTCCGATGATGCACGAACGGAACTGGATGCGGAAGCTTTGTTCACCTCTTTTCCGACCTCAGTTTCTGCTGATCTTTCTCTCCCGGAATACGGAGAATTCCACAGCACAATCCGCTGGATCTCCGAAACTCCCTGGCTGGTGACCGATTCAGGAAAAGTCAGACGCCCGGCAGCAGGACAGGAAGATGCCAGAGCCAGCATGCAGGCGGAGATTTCCTACGGCAACGCCTCGCGCCTCTGCCACTTTTCCTTTCTCGTGGCGGCAGAACCCGGACCGGAAGCGCTGCTCCGGGAAGATGTGGATTCCGTGGAGATTCCTTACGCACTGTACCTGGGTTCCCCTCCCCGTCTTCCTGTATGCGGAAAGAACGGCTCTGCCTTCCGCTGGCACAGCAGCCGCAGAGACGTTTTCTCCCCGGACAGCAAAAGCTTTCTTCGTCCGGTCGGCCACCCGGTTTCCGTGGCGCTGACATTGGAAGCCAGTCTTGATCGGTTCCGTCAGGAAAAAATATTTTCTCTCCGGTTCTGGCCGGATTGTCCAACACTTCCCGGGCCGGTTTTTTCCTCCGCCGCCATTCGGCCACAGGAAAAAAACTTATCCACCCTGCTGTGGGACGAAAAGGCAGAAGCGACACCGAAGCTTTGCGCCGAGCCGGTTCCTATCCCCGGGCTTTCCTGGAACGGCGCTTCCCTGTTCACAGAAAACCAGAAACGGTGCACAGATTATCTTCTTTTGCTGGATTCGGACAGAATGTTATACAATTTCCGTCGAACATACGGACAGGATACTCTGGGTGCACTCCCTCCCGGCGGCTGGGAGGAGCCGGCAGGGCTTCTTCGCGGACATTCCACCGGACACTTTCTCTCAGCCCTGGCCTATGCCTACGCTTCCACCAAAGATTCCGCATTTCGGGAAAAAGCAGAGGCGATTATCGATGAGCTGGCTCGCCTCCAACAGATGTCCGGAGGAAATCCGGAAGATTTCCGTACACGTTGCACGCCCGCCAATGCCGCTCAGTCACTCTGGAGCCGGGATCCTTCGGTCTGGGGGCAAGGATATCTCAGTGCTTATCCTCCTGACCAGTTTGCGCTTCTGGAACAGTTTACACCGTATGCTACGATCTGGGCGCCCTATTATACGCTTCATAAACTCCTGGCAGGTTTTCTCGACTGCGCACAGTTCCTGAAAAACCCCACAGCGCTTGCCTGCGCGGAGGGCATCGCTTTCTGGGTCTACCGACGCCTTTCCGGTCTGTCTGAGGAACACAGAAACCGTATGTGGAGCATGTATATTGCCGGAGAATACGGAGGGATGAACGAATCTCTCGCTCTCCTGGCCCGTCTCACGGGGAATTCCGTCTATCTGGACGCTGCAAAAATGTTTGACAACAGAAAAGTCTTTGACGGCCTCTCCCGCAATATTGATACCATCCGGGGGCTGCACGCAAATCAGCATATTCCCCAGATGATCGGAGCGCTCCGGGAATTCGAGGCTTCCGGCGATTCCTGGTATTACCGGATTGCAAGAAACTTCTGGCATCTCGTGACGCAGCATTATATGTACTCGATTGGCGGAGTCGGGCGGGGAGAAAACTTTAAAGAACCGGATCTTCTGGCACAGAATATAGAAACGGACCGAAACTGCGAAACCTGCGCCGCCTACAATCTACTCAAACTGACCGGCCTTCTGTACCGCTATGAACCGAATAACAGTAGCTATATGGATTATTATGAAAGAGCACTGCTGAATCAGATTGCGGCTTCCCAGAACCCCGATATTACGCCCAGAGCACACCACGGCGTCACCTACATGCTGCCCATCGGTCCGGGCGCACGGCGAGAATACAGCAATGATTACGAAGACTTTACCTGCTGCCACGGAACTGGAATGGAAAATCATGTCCGCTATCTGGAACACGCCTGGCACCATTCCCCGGACGAAAGCGACGTCTACCTGAATCTTTTTCTTGCTTCCGTCTGCCGTCTGAAAAACGCAAAAACCCGAATCGCTGTTCAGCCCGGCTGTGCCAGAGGCTCGTATACGATTGATATTTCCGGAGGAGGTAACTTTACGCTGCACATCCGGATTCCATACTGGTGCCGCGGCAGTTTTCATGTCATCCGGAACGGTCAGGCACTTCCGCCGACGGAAGCCGAAGACGGCTACTATACACTGCATGGACCCTTCCGGGACGGCGATCGTCTGCAGCTTAATATGCCCTGGCGCATCCATCTCTGCTACACGCCGGATTCGATCGACGGGCAGAGAGCGGCCAGTATCATGTACGGTCCGCTGGTTATGGCTGCGCTGTCCGATAAGCAGGAATGGCTGACCCTGCGTCTGCCCTCTGACGCCGGACAGGCTTTTCAGGAAGAATTTCCTTCCGCCGGAATCTCAGACAACGGATCCCCGGTTTTATGGTATGGCAGTCTGAAATTTGTTCCCATGTACCGCGCCCACCATACTGCCTACCACACGTATTTTAAAATCCAATCCATCTCATAAAACAAAATTCTGCCGCAGCACGATGCATCCAAATCATCGCACTGCGGCAGAATTTCTGTTTCCTGTTTCTCTGTATCAGCCGGTACCGGTAAATGATTCCCTGACGATGAGCCGGCAGGGAAGCTCGTATTTTTTTTCTTCTATGTTCTTTTTTTCCATCAGTCCAATCGCCAGTTCCGCCGCTTTTCTTCCGATCTCCACCAGCGGTACCTGAACGGATGTCAGACCGGGATCCGACACATCCCCCACATCCGTATCATCAAATCCCACAATTTCCACATTCTCCGGCACCCGTAAGCCGGATCGCTTCAATTCCTTCATCGCCCCCAGCGCCATCCAGTCATTCATCGAGAAAATCGCCGTCGGAGGTTCCTTGAGCTCCAGAAGCTTTCTGCAGGCTTCCTGACCGGATACCACACTCCAGTTTCCCGAAGTGATCAGCTCCGTATCCAGCCGGATCCCAGCCTCCATCAATGCAGTCTGATAACCCATCAGTCTCTGATATGTGGGCATGGAATCAACAGTTCCGCTGATCAGACCGATCCTCCGGTGTCCTTTGGCAACCATCTGTTTTACCACTTCACAGCTGATATGATAGTTATCGTAGCCGACCATATAGTCATTTTCGTTTTTTGAGTAACCATAAGCGTATACCACCGGCCGGTCATTTCGGATCAGTCCTGTCACATCCCGGTCATGGGTAGCGGCAAAAATCATCCCTCCCGCGCCTGCAGACCGGAAAATATTCATTGTATCCTGTATTTCTTCCTGAAACTCAAAAATTCTGCTGTAATTTGAACCAATTTTATCCATCAGGCCAAGATCATACAACACAAGATGATATCCATGTTCCCCTGCGTACTGGTTGATGCCTTTGACCAGACAGCTGCCCTGAAATGTCGCAATATCCTCCACAACTACGCCAATCAGGTTTGACCGGCTGGAACGCAATGCTTTGGCCATCATATTGGGCTGATAATTCATCTCCCTTGCAATTGCCCTGATTCGGGCGGCCACTTCATCGCTTACTTTTCCTTTTCGGTTATTCAATGCATAAGATACCGTCGCTGTAGAAACGCCGGCTTTTTCTGCTACATCCTTCAATGTTGCCATCTTTCACCTCTTATCCTGCATGAAAAGCAGAGCATCCAGGCAAAGGCACCTGCCCACGCCGCCGCTTTATCGTTTAACTCCTTATATTATAACTGATCTTCCCCTGCCCCGTCAACGTACAGAAATCAATCAGATCAGAATCCCATAACCGTTCAGATGCCAAACGGCCGCGGAGCCGCAGCAGCACTTTCCTGTTATTTCTTAATCTGATTCAGCTGTGCATTAATCGCGAGCATCTCTTCCTTTGTCATTTTGCCGCCGGCTGCTCCCATCAGATTCAGAAGGCGGATCATAGTAAAGGAACCCATCATGGACATCAGACCGGAACCTCCTTCTTCCGCTGCCATCTGTGCTTTCTCCGTATTTTCTCCGCCCATTTTTCTCATGATCTGTCCGAAAAGCTCACGAATAAACATCGCTCCCTGCTCAGACATCGCAATATCCTTCACCTTATCATTCAGCGAAAAATATCCTTCCGGAGCCGTGATGTCAAACCAGTTCAACACTGCTCCCTTCTCCTTCATCCGATATGCCTCATTGAACGTGTCCACTTTCCGGATAAAGCTTTCATCCTCGCAGCTTTCCGCTTTCGCGTACAGCTTCGTTTCTCCCGTATTTGGAACCTCAAAATAAAAGAAATGCACGTTGCTGGTCTGCGTTCCCAGGCTCTTTCCGTTGGCAAACAATTCTACCTGTGGCTGGTTGGAATAAACGGTAACTTTCGTCACGTCTTCCACACGGTCTACATATCTCTTTCCGCAGATATGCACAAACGGTTCATCAGACAGCCATGCTTTGTACGCATAAAAAGCATCTTTCTTATATTTGCGGTCAAAGGTCACCAGACCTTTATGGTTCTGACCGTTCTCACCGCCCTCGTTTCTCGCATCCGCGGCAAAATCAAACATATTCCACACATGCGTCGCCCAGATATACGGACGGGTATAAAGCTGCTTGATCAGCTCTTCATGGTAGTATGCCTGATATTCTTCTGTGTAATCACCGGCCTCCGGATGAGAGGTGTGCCAGTTCAGGGCCTCGCAGCCGTATTCGCTCATACCTATCGGCTTATCCGGAAATTCTGCATGAAACTTGTCAAACCACGGACCGTTCATGGATACTTCTCCGCCGTACCAGCCGAAATAATGGTTGAAGGAAACCACATCGGGAATCTGAACGTACGGATCATGGATATCGCACATGGATACACACGCCATCGTCGTCAGACGGGTTTTGTCCATCTCATGAACCATATCGTTGAGGATCCTGTGATTTTCAATCAGGTCCGGATCGGAAGCGCCGGTCATCGTAATCTCATTGGACAGTCCCCACACCACAATACACGGGTGATTGTAATTCTGCACGATCAGCTCCTTCATCTGAGAGATGGTGTTCTCACGGCCCTCCGGCATATGTCTCGAAATATACGGAATCTCCGCCCAGATTACCAGTCCCCTCTCGTCGCAAAGGTCATAAAAATACGGATTATGCTGATAATGGGCCAGACGGATCGTCGTAGCGCCCAGCTCGCAGATCAGATCCACATCCTCCCTGTGATGTTCCGGGAGAAGGGCATTTCCGATCTTCGGCCGGTCCTGATGACGGGCGACGCCCCGCAGCGGATAGCTCTCCCCGTTCAGGAAAAAACCTTTTTCCGGATCTACATAGAAGGTCCTGCAGCCAAAACGGGTGCTTACGCAATCCAACTCCGTCTCCCCGTCCATCAGCTTTACCTCCATCGTATACAGGTAAGGATCTTTCTTTCCGTTCCACAGATGTACCTGGCGGATCTCAACATTCACCTGTGTCTGTCCGGCGTCCACTGTCTTCCTCTCCGCAGTGGAACCGTCCTGATTTTTCAGCGTATAGACCAGCTGCTTTCCTGTCATATCTCCGGAAAGATAAACCTCTGTCTCCACCTCAGCATCCTGTCCGTTTACCTTCGGGGTCACCTTGATGCCGGGTGTTCCGTAATACTCCAGTTCAAAATGAGCCTTCGGAACCGCCACGATGTTTACGCCGCGGTAAAGTCCGCCGTAAAAAGTAAAATCCGCCTGCTGCGGATATACTCTCTCATTCACACCATTGTCTACCGCGATCACTACCAGATTCTCCTCTTTCAGATGTTCTGTCATATTCACACGGAAAGCGGAGTATCCACCGTCGTGATGCGCCAGCTTTGCTCCGTTTACATAGACGTCCGCAGATGCGTTTGCCGCACAGATTTCCAGATAATACTCCTCGCCCTCCGGGAGATCGGCTTTCCGGAATTCATTGGCATAATAGCAGGTCCCGCGGTAATAATCTCCGCCGCCGTCCTGTCCGTCGATTCCGTTCCAGGTATGGGGAAGATCCACCCAGATCCAGCGTTCCGGCATACGCTCGGGAACCTGATCCGCTTCTTTGGAAAACGCCCATTTGTCATTAAAAGCCACTGTATTTCTCATGTCTGCTTTCCTCCTTCTGTTTTTTTCAGAATATCATTTTTGCCCGTCTGATGTTTGGATTTTTTTAGTTGAATTTAAATTTTTTTAGTATATACTGATATTTATAGCACTCGAAGGAAATATCGCATCAAATCCAGTGCATCAGAACGCGAAATCCAGCGTCAGTCAATATCCTTCAGAAATGGAGACGCCGTCTATGAAACTTTCCTGTACGCCCCGCGAAGCTTTTCCTCTTCTCCGTCAGCTTCTGTACGATTCCTTTCAGGTGGATTCCTGGTTCTTTTCCTGGCCTTACGAACAGCTGGAGCGGATCGACCATTCCATCCGGAAAACCCTGTGGGGAGATTCCTTCCATGCTCCCACAGAATTCCGGGATCTGCAGAAAAATTTCCCCGGGCATAATATCATTCTGCTGAAAAGCACCCTCCGGTTCTTCAATATCATCTGTATCCTGTCTTCCGATCCCCATCCGGATTTCATCAGCGTCGGTCCTTTTCGGGAGCAGGAAACGAATGCATCCTTTCTCACCAGTACCGCCCGGGAGAACCGTCTGTCCGGAGAGGCCGTTTCCATCCTGCAGACTTTCTACAGTTCCATGCCGCTGGCAGATCCGGATTCCGTCGTCTCCTTCCTCTCACACTTTCTGAGTGCCCTGCTTCCGGACTATGACAGACTTCCGCCTGTACATGTGAGCTTTTCAGAGACGGCGCAGAAACTGATTTTTGATCAGGAATTTCTGCTCTCGCAAAATGCCGGACATGCTGAACAGTATGCCAGAGAATACCAGGAGACCATCCATGCTCTCTGTTCCGGAGATGTGGACGCGGCACACCGATCCCTCCGTTCATGGCTGGCTCTGTCCGGATTCCCGGAGGAATCTCATACCGGCCGGCTCCGCAGGCATCTTTCCATCCTCAACGAACTGTTTGCCGCCGCGCTTTTATCCTGTCCGATCCATCCGGTTTATATCCGTGAGCTTGCCCACAAAATACAGACCCGGATCGACAGCACGGAAAACCATGAAGCCCTCTGCGCTCTTCCCGGCAAAATTCTGCGGCAGTACTGCTTTCTGGCGAAAAAAGAATCTCACAGCGGCTGTTCTCCTCTGACCCGTCATGTAATCGATTACATCCATATTCACCTGTCAGAAGAGCTCTCGCTCTCAGTTCTCGCGGAAAAATTTAACCGCCATCCCGCCGCACTTTCCGGATCTTTCCGAAAAGAGACAGGAATGACGGTTACTGCATGGATCCGCCGGGAACGGATCCGGAAAGCTGTTTATTATCTGAATGCCTCCTCTCTGGGGATCCGCGAAATCGCATCCGCGGTAGGCTTTCATGATCTGGGATATTTTTCAAGAGTGTTCCGCACACAAACCGGAATGTCTCCCAGCGACTACCGAAAACATATCCTTGTTCCGCCGGCAGAACGTCCGCCGGTATCCGGTCAGATCTTTCTCTCGGAATTTCCTCCGACGATAAAATAGAACCGGAACTGAAGATCCTCTATTCTGTCTGACACACTCTGGTATGCGCGGTATATGATTTTCAGAAAACTTTCCTTTGCTTTCTGCTTCCGACAGATGCCAGTACCTGTTTTCCCTGTTCTGTTGTCTCTCATCATGCCACCTCCTGTCCGGATATCTGTCCGGCAGGAACAGAATCCTGCCGGATGACACAAACGCTACGTTTTCCTGCGGTCCGCCGGCAAATGTGCAGACCTGATCCGACGGTTACGACCGCCTTTCAGCGGTTATCATGTGCTTATTATATAATAGATTTGTTTGGGAAATATTGAAAGATTCTTAAGAATCATTAAATTCGCTGTGCCGGGAGATGACCAACAGTTCCTTCTGCGAATCCATATTTCGCTTTTCACAGTTTTGCCATATTTTTCAGATATAATTAAGAAACACACGCAGAGCGTGCTGAAAAAGAAAGACTAAGGAGAGAAAACAATGAAAAAAGAAAACCGAAAAGCTGCGCAGCAGCGCCGCGCGCAGGAACGAAAAAAAAAGGAACGACAGCGGAAGACGAAAAAGATCCTCAGCTGGGTCGCCGGGATCGTGGTCGTCGCTCTGCTGCTCCTCCTGGTGATTTTCGGAGACAGTCTGTTCTCCGGAAGCTCCTCCTCTGACAGCACTTCTTCCTCATCTGTCAGCTCAGAATCCAGCGCCGCATCCGGCAGCTCCACTTCCAATGCTTCTTCCGACAGCGCTGCATATTCCACCGACATATCGCTGACTGTCGAGGACGGCGATACCGTGAACATCGACTATGTGGGTTCCATCGACGGTGTGGAATTCGACGGCGGAAACACCAACGGCGCCGGAACCGACCTGACCATCGGCTCCGGACTCTATATCGACGATTTTGAAGAACAGCTGATCGGTTCTCATCCCGGCGATACGGTAAATGTCAACGTCACCTTCCCGGAGGATTATCAGCAGGAAGACCTGCAGGGGCAGGACGCTCTGTTCATCGTTACGATCAATGGAATATACAATAAGTAACTTTCCTTCTATCTTCCTCCGATGACTTCGCCTGCCATCTGAATTCTTCCTTCCCTCATTCCCCGCACAAACACAGGCACCAGCTGCGGGTCAAACTGTTTCCCCGCTTCTTCTTCCAAGATCTCCAGGGCTCGTTCCCTGGGGATCACATTCTTGTAGGATCGTTTCGTCGTCATCGCGTCAAAGGAATCCGCAATACACAGGATCCGGGCGGACAGCGGAATGTTTTCTCCCGCAATCCGCCTCGGATATCCTTTTCCGTCGTACCTCTCATGATGCCCGATTACAGCAGGTATCACGTAATCCAGAGAGGGAAGATGACGGATGATTCCGATCGACGCCTCCACATGTCCTTTGATCACCTCATATTCCTCCTCCGTCAGCTTTCCTTCTTTGTTCAGAATCGCTTCCGGAATTCCGATCTTCCCGACATCGTGGAGAAGCGCGGCCTGACGGATAATCTCCACCATATCGGAATTAAGGTTCAATTCTCTGGCCAGGCCTGTCGCATAATATGCCACGTCGTTGGAGTGGCTGAAAGTATAGTGATCCTTCGCATCGATTGCGGCCGTCAGCGCATAGATCGTCGATTCATATTCTCTGTAGATATTTCTATGATCTGTCTCATCCTCCCGGACAGAATTTTCTCTGAGGACCGTGTCAAAAATTTCAATACCGTTTTTTCCGGTTCTCTTGACATGATTGACAGCCATATCCGCGTTATCCAGCAGTTCTTCCGCCGTCTTCGCCGCATAGGGCGCAGCGCTGATTCCCACGCTCACAGTAAGCACTTTCAGTTTGTAATCCACTGTTTTATCTGTCATCTGAAAAATCTGCCGCTGAATGGATTTCACCAGATTCCTGGCGGAAAAAACGTCGTACTTCGGAAGCAGTACCGCAAACTCTTTCCCACTGTACCGCGCCGCATAACCGCTGTCTCCCACACTGCTCCTGATAATTTCCGCTATCTTGCAGAGCGCGTTGTCCCCCGCCTGGGTTCCGTACAGCTGGTTATAAAGTTTGAAATCATCAATATTGATGATCGCCAAAGCCAGGGAGCCCTCCTGGTTGGCCTTGAATTCCCGGTTCAGAACCTCAAAAAAGTATTTTCTGTTCAGAAGCTTGGTCAATTCATCCGTCCGTGCCTCATAGAAAGCCGTCTCATAGAGATGTGCATTTTTGATTGCGATGGAAGCGCTGGAAGCAATCGTCAGCGTCATTTCCATATCCGCCCGGCTGATCCTCCGGTTTCCCGGCGGATTGGACAGAAGGATGATTCCCACAATCTTCTCCTCATCACGCAGTCCGATGCAGGCTTCGATCCGAAGATCCTGCAGATTCCTCTTCTCGGCCTCCCACATAGCTTTGTACTCAATCATTGTACGGAATTCCCGCATCAGAATACCCTCATTCCGCTCCAGAATGCGGATTATCGGATTGTCCTTCCGGATTGTAAAAGACAGATCATTCAGAGGCTGGTTACTGTATCTGGCCTGATAATCATCGCCGTCGCATTCCTGAATGCAGATATAGATATTCGTGGACTCTACGGTTTCCTGAATGATCTCCACAGTCTCCGCCAGAATCTCCTCCAGGTGAAGGCTTCTGGCCACCTGATTGTTATATTTTCTTATTTTTTCCGTCTGCCGCTCCTCCTCCCGGACGAAAAGATTTCCGACCATCTTTCTCCACAGAAATACCAGAAGCCAGAAGGTAACCAGAAACAGTACTGCAAAAATCAGTATAATGTATTCCTCCGCCCCCGGAAACCTCCCGGAAATCTGGCTGGTAATATACGGCATCAGATTATAATACAGCAGAAAGGTCAGAATCAGGCCCATCCCATAACAGGAACTCTCTGACGCCAGCAGCTTCAGCTGAAACAGCCGCTTGCGCAGCAGTGCATAAATCAGAAACACCGCATTGACAATTCCCAGCACCAGGTCAATGGGAAACCCCCGGAATATCGGCACCAGCAGCGCCACATTTCCCGCAAACAGGCAGACGATTCCCATCAGGATCGGCTGAAACTGTCTGATATACCAGAGATCCTTCCGGCAGATCCTCACAATATTTACAAAACAGTGAATCAATACCACGGCGGCCGCTCCGAACAGGATCGCCACCATCCAGGTGTAGTGATATTCAAAAGAAACTTCCCCGTTTTTCATCACCAGTTCCGGCCAGCGCACGAACATTCCGGAGGGAATGTTCAGAAGAAAAAGTCCCAGCAGAAGAGCGCCGTACAGGCGGTTGAAAAAACGGTCTTCCCTGTCGCCAAACGCATTTACAAACAGAAAATATGCGTAGGGCATCATCAGAAGTCCTCCGAGGGATACATAATACCAGAAAATATACGATGGAAACATCTGCAGACGCATGAACGCGGAACCGGCTGCCCAGCAGATCATCGTCGCCACCAGCAAAAGGAAATATTTTACGATTTTGACTTTTTTCGCGGCCAGGAACGTCAGAAAAATAAAACAGTAAAAAAATAGCGCAATAATAGAAATGTATCCGTAGCTTTGCATAGCCTTATCCTCTCTGCTGTAATTCCAGTAATTCTTTCAGTTCATAGGGCGACGGGTTCATCCTTCCGATTTCCTTCCCTTTTTTCCTCCGGTACGCCTCGAAGGTTCCACATCGCAGAATCGTGACACGCAAAGGATCCATTCCCAGGATCTTCTTCAGATCCCGGTAATCCTGATCAATATATTTGAAATAGGTGGTAAAAAGACTCTTCATGATATCCGCCGTCACTGCATGGCTGATCAGCGCATTTCGCTCCACCTCAATATACAGATGCAGATACGGGCGATTCTGTTCATTATATTCCTTGACAGCCGTCCAATGCGTAACCGGCTGTCCGGAAAGAGTGATCACACTCTGAATTCCGTTCTCGGAAATACGGGTAAATCCGGCAATATCTATAATATTGGGAACCCTGTCCACATACTCAAACCGGGGAATTCTCGTGTGGTCCTCCCGGTTCTGAAGCCCGACACAGCGGTAGGTGTCACCCACGCGGTATCTGGCAAACGCCCCTCCCTTAAACAAAGTAATCACGATCTCATATTTTTCTCCCGGCACAACCTCGTCCATCAGATAAGTGCGCGGGACAAAGGATGGATCCTCCAGATTTTTCAGCATGTCTTCTTCAGGGATAAACTCGTAAAAACTGGTGTCAGGGAAGAAATACATGCCGTTTCTCGTCCATGTCTCGGTTCCGGAGATCGAAGGCTCGGTTCCTGCGAACAGCTCCATCGGACGGATTCCCCAGAGTTCCTCCAGGTCGTCCTTATAGCACCGGTTGTCCGTCCCGGCTACCATAAACCCTTTCAGGTGAAACAGATCCTTCGGCTTCAGCGGCCGGTTTTCTTTTTTGCATCTGTGCTTCGCCTTCAGAATTCTCAGAAGCATCGACGGCTTATACCGGAGCAGCTCTCCCGGCCGGATTCCTCCCTTCCGGGACATGGAAGACAGGCTCTGGCTGACCGCATAAGCGACGCTCCCGAGTCCGAAAAAGAATTCCAGATCCTTCTGCATTGCCATCTTGAATCCCGCCTTGTTTCTCTCGCTGAACGACATATTCACCGCATCCTTCACTGCAGGCAGAAACTGAATGCCGATCTCCTCCTCCAGGGCAAGAGGAAACAGTCCCGTTGCAAACGGCAGCGGCGCAAGTCCGTACAGAATCTTATCGGTATCTGAGATATTGAATTTTCCTCTCTCATGGCTGGTGGACAGAATCAGGCAGGCAATCACATTGTTCCTGTAAACGTCAAGCATGCTCCTCGTATACGGTGCCAGCTTGATCGGATGGCGTCCTCCCTCCCAGGTCGTCTGAATCCAGATCACCGGATTCCCCGGGAGCATTTCTGCTTTCTTCTGAAGAAGAATGTCCGCGTAATCGTCATAAGTCGTCAGAGGCACCATGCTGCGGAATTCTTCAATTGTTTTCGGCTGCTTTCCTTTTAAAATAGAACGGCCCAGCTCACAGTCGGACCACATCTGCATCTGCTCCTCCATCAGCCTGCGTTGTATCTTCATATAATCTTCTACAGACAGGTCCAGAAATCCGCAGTACTGGTTCCAGATTTCCTGGTATCTCCGTTCCTTCAGTTTTTCTGACAGACTCATTTTTTTCCTGCTCCTCTCCAGGTGTTTCTGCAGCGTAAAATGCTTCCCCGGCTGGGGATCAGAAACGGGGTTGATCTCTTGTATTCTTCATAATTGGAAAAAGTTCTGGGGAAGCTGTACCAATCCTGAAAAAGCACATAAAGAATATTCAGCGCTGTCACAGCCGCCGCAAATACCGTTCCCTCCGCGCTTTTCCACAGCGCTGCCGCACACAGATAAAATCCTCCAAACCACAAAACACCGGGATGCCGACACAGAGCATATATTCCCTCCGTATAAGCTTCCCGGTATCTGCTTTCCTTCACATATGTCGTTTCAAATGGCAGGGCAAAAAAGAGCGTATAAACGAGAAGACACAGAAAAAAGGCGCCCCCTGCTATCCAGATTCCGTCAGCAGGCACCAAAAACAATGCCTTTCTGTTTTTCCAGAACAGAATCAACGTTGCCGCCGCCAGCAGGACGCTCCCGGTCATAAACAACGTTCCCATCCATCCCGCAATTTTTCTGACACTGTTGTAATCATAGAGAAAGTAACAGAAAAATCCGAGACAGCCCAGACATAATGCAAACATCTTACTTCCCCACCTTTTGCATAATCAAGTCTTATTTTATCATAGCGTCAAAGAAAAATCAAACAAAGGCAGTACTTTTTTCCTGTTTATATCATTTTCACACAAACGTTCCATTCTGCCACAGCGTTTCAGGAGCGGCGGTACAGAAAAGGGACGCCTTACAGTTTCTCCGGAAACTGTAAGGCGTCCCTTTTCTGTTACACTATATTTTTTACCGGTGATCACCGAGGAAAAACAATGCCACCGTTCCCGGACCGGCATGGGCTCCGATTGTCGCACCGATCGTGTTAAACCGGATATCCTCAATCTGATACTTTTCCCGGACCAGATCCGCCACAAGTCTGGCATCCTCCTCACAATCCCCGTGGCTGATAAAAACCGCAGGATTTCTGTTCCTGTAACTGCCGATGCGCTCATCCATCATATGAACCAACTCGGAAAGCGCACGCTTCCGTCCCCTTGTTTTTGACAGAAGGATCAGATGCCCTTCATTATCCACATGAAGCATGGGCTTGATTCCTACCATCGTCCCCACAATTGCACTCAGCTTCGACACACGTCCTCCACGGTGCAGATGAAACAGGTCATCCACTGTAAACACATGACAGAGATGCAGCTTATTCTCTTCCAGATAATCGCCAACCTCATCCAGGGTCTTTCCCGCTTCCTTCTGTTTTACCGCGTAGAACAGAAGAAGTCCTTCCCCCATAGAAGCACACAGTGAATCCACCACCCGGATCCTGACGTCCGGATATTCCTCCATCAGTTCCTCCGCTGCAATTCTCGCGCTGTTGAAGCTTCCGCTGAGGCCGGAAGAAAATCCTATGTGAAGAATGTCGATCCCCTTTTTGATATACGGAAGCCAGCAATCCTTCATATCCTCCGCGTTCACCTGTGAAGTCGTCGGCATCGCACCGGAGCGCATCCATTCGTAAAATTCGTGAGGATCCGCCCGATGATCTTTATTAAATGTCTGGCCGTTTACCATGCAGTTCAGGCTCACATACGGAATCTGATACTCTTCATAAAAGGATTCCGGCATATCACAGGTATCGTCCGTTGTAATTACATATTCTTTCATGGCTATCCACTCCCTCCTGCACATTTTTCTGACATATTTTTATCATACCATCGCGGCCCCCAATTATCAACACATAGTTTTCAGAACCACATGATTTGCCGGAGCTGCTTCGCGCATTACATCGCCCGGAGGACCTCCAGCGCTTTCTGCAGCTGCACGTCTGTCTCGCTGTCTTCCGGCTGCTCCACGGTCACATCCGGCGCGATGCCCACGCCGTGGATGTCATTGCCGTTGGGGGTATAATAGTGCGCCACCGTAAGCTTCACAACGCTTCCGTCGGGAAGGCCGTAAAAGTCCTGTACGATTCCTTTCCCGAATGTCTGCTGTCCAACAATCGCGCCGATTCCGTAGTCCTTCACAGCTCCGGTAAAGATTTCCGCCGCGCTGGCTGAATTTTCATTCACCAGCACCACCAGAGGAATATCCAGCGGCGTTTCCCCGTCGCAGGTGTATTCCTCCCGGTCTCCCTGTTTGTCTTCCGTATATACAATCAGCCCTTCCGGAAGAATCTGTCTCAGAGTGTCGCACACGGCAGAAAGAAGTCCTCCGGGATTTCCCCGCAGATCAATGATGAGACGCTGCATTCCCTGGTTCTTCAGGTCCTGATACACAGATGCAAACTGATCCGAGGTCAGGCCGGTGAACTGGCTGATCGCCAGATACGCATCCGTTTCGTTCAGCATTTTTCCCGCCACCGTGTCCGTTTCCAGCCGTTCTCTGGTGACTTCCGCCACAATCTCCTCGTCTGAACCTTCCCTCGACAGCGTCAGCACAATCGTCTCATCCTCAGCCGTGCGGATCAGCGTTGCAACCTCGGTCACAGACATATCTGTAACGTCCGTTCCGTTGACCGCAAGAAGACGATCGCCGGCCTGAATCCCCGCCTGCGCCGCCGGAGAGTCTTCTTTGACCTCGACAATTTCCAGTCCGTCAGGCGTCTCCGCTCCTGTTTCAGACTCTGTCTGTCCGATCGTGATTCCCACGCCTTCATAATACCCTTCCTGGGAGGAAAGCAGCTGCTCATATTCTTCAGCGGTATAATAATCAGCATAGGGGTCTCCAAGTCCGCTGATCAGTCCTCTGTACATTTCCTCCGCCAGCGCTTCCTCATCCTTTTCCCCCACATAGACATCGTCAATCAGCCCTTCTATCAGCCGTATCTTTGTATCCGTCTGAAAACTGGTCGGCGTATCCGTCCCGCCAGGAATCCAGACGGCCTGTTTTACCAGCCAGGCAGCCGCCAGGACGGCAATCACCGTCCCTGCTCCGGCAAGAAACGGTTTTATGTTTCTTTTCAAGTGTCCCTTTCTCTCCTGTCCTCTGATTTCTTCGTTCATATCTGCTCCTGTCTCTGAAAAAGGGCTGTCTCCTGGCAGATAGATCTTCCGCCGAGACAGCCCCCTGAATTCGATTATATTTTCATACGGTCTGCGCAGGATATGCGCAGCCCCGGCTGAACTGTTACAAATTATATGCCGTTCTGTAACGATTCATTCCCTGTGGTCCGGCGGAAAAACCGCCGCTTCTCTGGCGGCTGCTTCCGCCATAACTTTCCGTCCGATGAGTCTTCCGCTTCTCATCACACCTTCAGATGCTTACGGATGGTAAAAATACTTCCCAGCAGACCGATACCGATTCCCAGAAGGACGCCTACCGGGAGAAGCGTGCGGAACACCTCATTAACCGGAAGGAAAGTCATAATATTCGTCAGCGCACTGAAGTTTGTCATCGCATAGCTGATAACCCTTCCGTAAATCAGATACCACAATATCAGCGGAACCGCCGCTCCCACCAGACCAATCAGCATACCTTCAATCAGAAACGGCGCTCTTACAAACAGATTCGTTGCTCCGATCAGCTTCATGATTCCGATTTCCTCTTTCCGGACGGAAATTCCAACGGTGACCGTATTGCTGATCAGGAAAATCGACACGGCCAGAAGAATCAGAATAACCGCAGCGGATACATAACCTACCACTCTGTTCAGTGTGGACAGGGTTGTGCTCGCCTCCCTCTGCTGGCTGACATCACGGACGCCTTCCAGTGTCTTGATGTATTCCACCACCGCGTCCTGATCCTCAATTCTGTTTACATAAACGTTGTAATGGGCGGAATTGGCAAGAGGATTGTCATTGGGATTGATCAGATTTTTCGCTCTCTCCCGTGCTTCCTCGTCATCCTCATCCAGATTCAGGTATTCCCCGATGTATTCGTCCCAGGCATCGTCCGCCGATACATAGTCAATCTGCTTGATCAGAGATGTTTTTGACGCAATCTGGGCGCCAATCGTATCAATGGTCGCCTGATCCGTGCCCTCGTTAAAATATACTACGACGTTTACGGACGTTTCCACATTTTTCATGATGTAATTAAAATTTATAACCACGGAAAAGAAAATGCTGAACAGGAAAATACACGCTCCCATTGTTGCCACGGACGCAAGAGAAAACATTTTATTTCTCCAGATGCTTTTCACGCCCTGTTTGATACTGTAGCCCAGTGTACTAAGCCTCATGGTACTCGCCCTCCCTTTCGTCGCTGATCACCACGCCCTTGCGCATTGTGATGACACGCTTTTTCATGGCATTGACGATCTCTCTGTTATGGGTTACCACCAATACTGTCGTTCCACGGGAATTAATCTCTTCCAGAAGCTTCATAATATCCATGGAATTTCCCGGATCCAGGTTTCCTGTCGGCTCATCCGCCAGAAGAATATCCGGCCGGTTGACGATGGCTCGGGCTACAGCCACACGCTGCTGCTCGCCGCCGGACAGCTCCCTGGGAAAGGATTTATATTTTTCCGCAAGTCCGACCAGCGTAAGCACTTCCGGAACACGCTTTTTAATCACCCGGTTCGGCTTCTCGATCACCCTCTGGGCGAACGCTACATTTTCATATACATTTCTGTCCTTGAGCAGACGGAAATCCTGGAAAACCACTCCGACGCCGCGGCGGTATTTCGGAATTTTTCCCCGTCTCATGCGGCCAAGATTCTGGCCGTTTACCTTGATCGTGCCGGAAGTCGGCTCAAGTTCCTTCAGCAGCAGCTTGATCAGCGTTGATTTTCCCGATCCGCTGTTACCGACAACAAAGACAAATTCCCCCTTCTCAATGTGTAAGGATACGTTATTGACAGCAGGCTGCCCTTTCGCGTAACTTTTACTTACACTGTCCAAAGTAATCATTTTAACTCCTCCTTGATGGTGCTGGCAGCATTCCGGCCGGCAGAACCGTCGGCCGGCGCCGCTCAGTAATCGAGCGTTTCCATGTACTTCATGTACTGAACGACCATAAGAGCGATCTTGAAAGTAATCGCATCTTCAAAAATTCTCAGATCCAGGCCTGTGCTCTTCTGCAGCTTATCCAGCCGATACACAAGAGTATTTCTGTGAATGTACAGCTGCCGTGAGGTCTCGGACACATTCAGCGAATTTTCAAAGAATTTGTTGATTGTCGTCAGTGTTTCTTCATCAAAGTCATCCGGAGACTTGTCCCCGAAAATCTCTCTGATAAACATTTTGCACAGAGGAATCGGAAGCTGGTAAATCAGTCTGCCGATACCCAATGAGCTGTATGCATAGATATCCGTTTCGTCCGAAAAGATTTTTCCCACATCCATAGCCATCTTGGCCTCCTTGTAGGAGCGGGAAACCTCCTTGAGTTCTCTGACGATGGTACCATAAGCAACATGTGTCTTCCCCTCATCGTCTCTTCCGACTGCATCGATCATCGCTGCAGCCACATTGTTCATCTGGGCATAATCCTCGTCTTCTTCCACTTCCTTGACGATAATGATGCTCTTCTCATCCACGGCGGTGATAAAGTCCCCTGATTTCGGGCCGAACAGACTGCGGATACTTTCCAGCGACCCACTGTTCTTGTCCGGATCTGTCTCCACAATGAAGACCAGACGCCGCGCCTCAATATTAATATGTAATTTTTTTGCCCTGTTGTAGATATCTACCAGCAGCAGGTTGTCCAGCAGCAGATTTTTGATAAAATTATCCTTGTCAAAGCGCTCCTTGTATGCCACAAGAAGACTCTGCAGCTGAAACGTCGCCATTTTTCCAATCAGATAGTTATCGTCATTGTTCCCCCTGATGATCAGAATATACTCCAGCATATGCTCCTCATACACCTTGAAGAAATGATAGTTCTTCATCATCTGGGAATCCGCCTGAGACTGCGCGAAGCTGACGACCGCTTCTCTTCCTATTTCCGTCTCCGGAAATGTAGATACAAGTACCTTCCCCTCCACATCCGTGACGCACAGATCTGCCCGGGAAATCGATTTGATTCCTTCCACTGTGCTCTGCAGTATTTGGTTTGAAATCATTCTTCTACCCTCTTTCGTCTTATAGTTTTGCTACCTGTCCGGCCTCTGTCCCGATGCCGCTGCTGTTTCCCTCCCGATACGGCCCCATTCCTCACGGGATTCGCAGACGGTCTTTCCCCTTGTTGACCATCCACAGCATATAGCTATTTTAATACAAATCAGCTAAAAAAGAAAGGGGGGTTATTGTAAAAAGTGCTGAATCGTAACCGTTCAGACAGCCGAACGGTTACAAAATCCTTCACTGCTCATTTCTGTATTTTGTGACCATACGCTTGAATGTGCTCTTTTTCAGAAGACTTCCCCACCAGCTGGTTTTGATCCCGGCCTCATTCTGAACGGCAGGATGCTCCCCCAGGCTCAGCCAGATTTTTGCGCTGATCTTGCTCCGGTTTTCCATGACGAATTTGTCCTGCAGGGTCCCCTTCAGCCCGCTGACGATCACATCCGTGGTCTCGCTGTTGATCTCATTCAGCAGGCTGTCCACGCCTGCCTCGTCCAGACTTTCCACAACAGCGCTGCCCGCCAGCTGAATTCCCGGGTAGGTTTCCTGAAGATATTTCTTCAGAGTCTCCACCTCGTTTTCTGCCTCCCCCAGCACAAAAATCCTGCTCCGACTCTGAATCAGATGCCAGAACAACCGCGCAATAAACTCATTTGCCTCAATTTCCTCATAGAGCGTGCCATCTGCCTCGATGCCTGCCGCCGTCAGAATTTCTGTCTCGCCGATGATACTCATATCCAGATCTTTCATATATATTTTCCACTGTTCATCCTCACCGGCCAGCATCAGCATCTGCATCGTCACGATTCCGATGGTATTCAGGCGGTCGTTCTGCATATACTCGTGAACTATCTCAAGCGCCTCGTCCACGGTATAATTATCCAGCTCCACGCCCAAAACATTAATTTTTTTATTCATCTCTCCGTTACTGCCAATGGCAACTCCTTGCTTATACTTTGCATCCATTTGGCTATTGTACCAAAAAAAGAGACCGTTGTCAAAACAGTCTCTTTTTCTGTTTCCTGATAGCGCAGCCATTCAGCCAGCTGAACTGTTACAGGTCCGCTAACCATTCAGACGGTCAAACGCTGCTCTCTCGCAGCGGAACGCCTCTGTTCGTGCCTTAAACTTAAACCTCGAAAATCAGGTCGCCGTAAGACGGCATCGGCCACATATCCTTATCCACGATCATTTCCAGTCTGTCTACCGGCGCGCGCAGCGCATCCATTGCCGGCACAACATCGTCATGATAGAATTTTGCTTTTTCTGCTCCATCCGGCATTGCACATGCTTTGTCCTCGGTCACAATCAGGTTTTTCAGCGCATCCTGCGTCTCTTTCAGCAGCTCGCTGGTTTCTTCCAGAAGGTCTTTCTGCACGCTGACCTCAGCGACTCCTGCCGCTGCGATGGTGTTGATGGAATCTGCCAGGGATGTGGCATATTTGATCACTGCAGGGATAATCTGCTTGCTCGCCATATCAATCATCGTTTTCGCCTCGATGTTGATCGTTTTTGCATAATTCTCATATTTTACTTCCGCACGGGATTCCAGCTCGCTCTTTGTGAACACCTTGAAATCACCGAACAGCTTGAATGCCTTCTCTGTGGTAAGCGCCGGGATTGCGTCAACCATACATTTGATGTTCGGAAGCCCTCTTCTTTCCGCTTCCTCCACCCACTCGTCAGAATAGCCGTTGCCGTTGAAGATGATTCTCTGATGGTCGCTCAGGTTCTTCTTGATCATGTCATGGATTGCCTCTTCACGGTTCTCCGCATTTTCCAGAATATCGCAGGCATCACGGAATGCTTCCGCAACGATCGTATTCAGCACGATGTTCGGAGAAGCTACAGAATCTCTGGAACCTACCATACGGAACTCAAACTTGTTTCCGGTAAACGCAAACGGAGACGTACGGTTTCTGTCAGTAGCGTCCTTTGCCAGACCCGGAAGTGTCTTTACACCTGTGGAAAGTGTTCCGCCCTTTTTGCTGTTGGTTGCGTTTCCGGTGCTGATCAGCTGCTCCACAACATCCTCCAGCTGTTCGCCGAGGAATACGGAGATGATAGCCGGCGGCGCCTCGTTAGCTCCCAGACGATGATCGTTTCCGGGATCGGAAGCAGACTCTCTCAGGAGATCCGCATGAACGTCAACCGCTTTCAGGATACAGCTCATCACCAGCAGGAACTGAATGTTGTCATGAGGCGTTTTGCCCGGATCCAGAAGGTTGATTCCGTCATCTGTGGTCAGTGACCAGTTGTTATGTTTTCCGGAACCGTTGACACCAGCAAACGGTTTCTCGTGCAGCAGGCACTTCATTCCATGCTGGCAGGCCACACGCTTCAGGGTCTGCATTACCAGCTGGTTATTGTCTACCGCAATATTTGCCTCGGAATAAATGGTTGCCAGCTCATGCTGCGCCGGCGCCACTTCGTTATGCTGGGTTTTTGCGGTAACGCCCATCTTCCACAGCTCGATATTCACGTCCTTCATAAACGCTGCGATTCTCTGACGGATCGTACCGAAATAGTGATCGTCCATCTCCTGGCCCTTCGGCGGCATTGCGCCGAACAGCGTACGTCCGGTATAGATCAGGTCTTTTCTGTGCATGAACTTCTCAGCATCCACAAGGAAATATTCCTGCTCCGGTCCGACTGACGGAGTAACCTTTTTGGAAGTGGTGTTTCCGAACAGTCTCAGAAGACGCAGCGCCTGCTCATTGATTGCCTCCATCGAACGGAGCAGCGGTGTCTTCTGGTCAAGCGCTTCGCCGGTGTAGGAACAGAATGCGGTAGGAATGCAAAGAATTGCTCCTGCGGCATCCTGACGGACAAAGGCCGGAGACGTACAATCCCATGCTGTATATCCTCTTGCCTCAAACGTCGCTCTCAGACCGCCCGACGGGAAGGAAGATGCATCCGGCTCTCCCTTGATCAGCTCCTTACCGGAAAAGCTCATCAGCACCTTGCCGCTGGGAAGCGGAGATGTGATAAAGGAATCATGTTTCTCGGCAGTTACACCTGTCAGCGGCTGGAACCAGTGTGTGTAATGCGTTGCACCTTTTTCGATCGCCCATTCCTTCATCTCATGCGCAATCATATCCGCTGTCTGAAGATCCAGGTCTCCGCCCTCTGCAATGATTTTTTTCAGTTTTCTGTACACATTCTTGGGAAGACGTTCCTGCATGACCTTGTCATTAAATACGTTTTCGCCAAAAATCTCAGCAGCATTTACATATTCGCCCATAATTCTCTCCCTTTCCTTTTTAACTGACAAAAGGGCTTTCCCAAAAAACATATCATTTTTTGTAGAACGCCCTTGTCTTACATATTCCGTATGGATTTTTCTTTCCAACTTGCTTACAAGATTACCTCAAAAACCTGAAAAACGCAAGTGTTTTTTTTCATTTTCACAGATTTTGTGGATTTTCCCAAAACATCCCGGTTTTCCAATCCTTCTTTTTGGAATCCTGTCCAGAGTTTTCGTAAAAATTCACCGGCTGCACTGTCACAGATTTTCCCGTAACCGTTCCGCCTGATGCTGCATTTCTCACGCTTTGTTTGCGGAACCGAACAGCTCGATTTTCTCTTTTACAGTCGCCTTGATCGCCTCAGCGCCCGGTGCGAGCAGTTTACGCGGGTCATAGCCCTTGCCCTGCTGATCTTTGCCTTCCTCGATGTATTTGCGGGTTGCCTCTGCGAACGCAAGCTGGCACTCTGTGTTTACGTTGATCTTGGAAACGCCCAGATCGATGGCTTTCTTAATCATATCCGCCGGGATTCCTGTGCCTCCGTGCAGTACCAGCGGCATAGTTCCGGTCAGCTGCTGAATCGCATCCAGCGTCTCAAAGCTCAGACCCTGCCAGTTTGCCGGATATTTTCCGTGGATGTTTCCGATGCCGGCTGCCAGCATATCAACTCCCAGATCGGCGATCATCTTACATTCCTGCGGATCCGCACACTCGCCCATACCTACGACGCCGTCTTCCTCGCCGCCGATGGAACCGACCTCTGCTTCCAGGGAAAGGCCTTTTTCCTTGCACACTGCAACCAGCTCTTTCGTCTTTGCGACGTTCTCATCAATCGGATAGTGAGAGCCGTCGAACATAATGGAGGAAAATCCTGCCTCGATGCATTTATAGCATCCTTCGTAAGTACCATGATCCAGGTGCAGCGCAACAGGAACGGTAATGTTCATCTCTTCGATCATTGCTTTTACCATAGCTGCAACGGTCTTGAATCCTGTCATATATTTTCCGGCGCCCTCAGAAACGCCCAGAATTACCGGAGAATTCATTTCCTGCGCAGTCTGCAGAATGGACTTTGTCCACTCAAGATTATTGATGTTGAACTGTCCGACCGCATAATGGCCTGCTTTTGCTTTTTCCAACATTTCTTTTGCTGATACTAACATAATGATTGCCCTCCTAAAATTATAACGTATCTCGTTAATTTTCTAACTTGGCTCTATTATACATCAAATTGCCGCAAAAGCCAATATGGTTTTTTGGAACTCTTATCCCTTCAGCGCCTGCAGAGAAGTCTCCGGATTCAGCACCAGTTCCATCGCATGCTTCTGTGCCTCAATCCTCACAAAACTGTGTTCCCCGCCGTATTCGCCGTCCAGCGTCCACGGAATTTCCTGATTGGATTCGATCAGAATCCGGTCCGTCTTGAACGAATCAATCAGGCTGGTCTTATCCTCGGCGGTAAGCAGGGAGGCGATAACTTCATTAAGCTCGATCGGATTTTTCGGCCGCTTGATCAGGGTAACCTCAAACAGCCCGTCGTCCAGATGTACGTCGCGTCCCGGAAGGTTTTTAAATCCGCCGACAGATCTTGCATTGGTCACCATTCCGTAAATATATTCTCCTTCAAACGTACGTCCATTCGCATCGACCTTGATCCAGTAAGTGGGGACGTTCCAGATCCGTTTGGAGCCCTCCAGCAGGTAAGCCAGATGGCCAAGCACATTTTTCAGATGCTGATCGGTCTCATAGGACACGTCGGTAAAAATACCGAACGCAGCGATATATACAAAATGTCTCTTGTTGAAGATACCCACATCGCAGGAATAGAGTTTTCCCTCGATGATGTCATTGGCCGCCTTCTCCATATTTTTGGGTATCTCCAGGCTGTTGGCAAAATCATTGGTGCTTCCCGCCGGTATATAGCCCAGAGGAATACGCTCTTCGCACTCCATCAGCCCGCTGACGACCTCATCCAGCGTCCCATCTCCTCCGCTGCACACAACCAGATCCATCTCCGGAGCCAGCTCCTTCGTTTTTTCGTATGCATCGCCCATTCCCTGGGTCGGATGTGCAATCACCTCGTATCCGCCCTTCACAAAGGTGTCTATGATCTCACACAGCTTATTTTTGATCTGTGCTTTTCCGGATTTCGGGTTGAAGATAAATAAAAGGCGTTTTTTCATATTCTGAATTCTCCTTCCTGTTCCGGAGTGAGTCTGAAGATTCCCTCCGCATAATATATCACAATCCTGAATGATATCCGTCAGGTCTTATCAGATAAGCAACGGTCAAAAAGGCCAGACTGCGATGGCGAATCCATCAAAGTCTGGCCTGTGATTCATGGAGCCGATTATACTAACTCGATAACAACTTCCATAGCTGCGTCGCCCTTACGCGGTCCGATCTTGATGATTCTTGTATAACCACCATTACGTCCCTCATATTTTGGAGCGATCTCGTTGAACATCTTATCAACCATGTCAACTTTCTTTGTGTTTTTCTTACGTCCGGCAGCTTCCTTCGGAACCTCTGTTACCGGATAGAAAACTTTCAGCATCTGACGTCTTGCATGAAGTCTGGAAGCAGAATCTTTCTTGATCTCTTTCTGTACTTCATCGTATACAGTAACTTTCTTGCCGTCCTTAACCTCTTTTACACGTTTTCCGTCAGCATCTTTGCGCGGAACCTTTGCGGTTACGGTTACGGTTTCAAAGTTATCTTTTTCTTTCACAGCCAGGGCAATCATCTTCTCTGCGATCTTGCGGATCTCTTTTGCCTTGGACTCAGTAGTAACGATTTTTCCGTGATACAGCAGATTGGTAACCTGGTTTCTCAGTAACGCTTTTCTCTGGTCAGATGTTCTGCCGAGCTTTCTATATTTTGCCATTATATTTTCCTCCATTTGTGGAACTCCCGGCCACGCTCGTCGGTCTTACTGACAGGGAGTTTATATTCTACAAATTTCAAACGGAGTATTACTCTCCGTCCCCGGGGCTCAATGAAAGTCCCAGTTCTTTTAATTTTGCCAAAACTTCTTCCAGGGATTTCCGTCCGAGGTTGCGGACTTTCATCATGTCTTCAGAAGTCTTATTGCACAGTTCTTCCACGGTATTGATTCCCGCACGTTTCAGGCAGTTGTAGGAACGAACAGAAAGCTCCAGCTCATCGATATTCATCTCCAGAACTTTTTCTTTCTCGTTGTCCTCTTTCTCAATCATAACCTCAGCTGTCTTCGCGTTCTCAGACAGGTCGATGAACAGCTTCAGATGCTCGCTCAGGACCTTTGCCGCAAGGCTGACAGCCTCGTCCGGTTCCAGCGTACCGTTGGTGTATACATCCAGGGTCAGCTTATCATAGTCGGTAATCTGGCCCACACGGGTATTCTGTACAGTCAGGTTTACTCTCTCTACCGGCGTATAGATCGCATCTACAGCAATCACGCCGATCGGCATATCATCGCTCTTTCCTTTGTCAGCGCTGATGTAACCGCGTCCTTTGGTGATGGTCAGCTCCATGTACAGCTTGCTGTCGGCGCCTCCGTTCAGTGTGGCGATTACCTGATCCGGATTCATGATCTCGATATCCTGATCCACCTGAATGTCAGAAGCTCTGACAACGCCTTCACCTTCGAACTCAATATATGCAACCTTCGCCTCATTGGTCTCGCTGTTGTTGCGGATTGCAAGGCTCTTCAGGTTCATAATAATTTCCGTCACATCTTCCTTGACACCCGGAATCGAACTGAACTCGTGCAGAACGCCTTCAATCTTCACCTGGCTCACTGCTGCGCCTGGAAGAGAGGAAAGCATAATTCTGCGCAAAGAATTACCAAGAGTAGTACCATAGCCGCGCTCCAGGGGTTCTACAACGAATCTTCCGTACTTCTTGTCATCAGAAATCTCTGTAATTTCAATTTTCGGTTTGTTAAAATCAAACACTCGAAAGCCCCTCCTTTTACATTGGTTGGCCGATTTACCCGTTATTATTTGGAATACAGCTCGACGATCTGCACTTCGTCAACCGGAACATCGATCGCTTCTCTGGTCGGAGCCTCTTTTACGGTTCCTTTCAGTGCTTCCAGATCGGTATCGATCCATTCCGGAGTAAGGCGTCCGCCTGTAACCTCCACGATGTCTTTATATCTCTGAGAAGATTTCTTATTCTCCTTGATCTCGATCACATCGCCGGCTTTTACCTGATAAGACGGGATGTTTACGCACTTTCCGTTTACCAGAACGTGCTTGTGATCAACGATCTGTCTTGCTTCTTTTCTGGTTCTTGCCATACCCATACGGAAGACAACGTTGTCCAGACGCATCTCCAGCAGGATCATCAGGTTTTCACCAGTCTGTCCGGCCATTCTGTCAGCTCTCTTGTAATAGTTACGGAAAGGCTTCTCCAGAACACCATAGATGAATTTTGCTTTCTGTTTCTCTCTCAGCTGAATTCCGTAATCAGACATTTTTCTGCTGGATCTTTTCAGCTGTCTTGTGGACTTTTTATCAATACCCAGATATACCGGATCCAGACCCAGGGACCGGCATCTTTTCAGGACTGGTACTCTATTTACTGCCATGTTCTTGACCTCCTAATCAGACTCTTCTACGTTTTGGT
>DWWU01000015.1 GCA_019119555.1 Candidatus Fusicatenibacter intestinigallinarum
TCCTGTATAATTTAAATCAAGGAGTTGACCAAAGAAAATACCTCAAGTAAATTTAGATTATTACTGACCTGGCGAGTTGGTAAAATCTAAAAATACAAGAGGTATCTGAAATGAATAGTAAAACAAAAAGAACAAATAATCAAGTCAATTCTGTGATGAAAGTACAGGAACAGAGGGAGATGGTAGAAAAAGCAAACCGAATACTCAGTGAGATGAAATCCTTTACCTGGAGAGATCTTGAGACTCAGGGGAAATTCAACAAAAATGATAAGCTCTCATTCATCAGCGATGACATGCTGATTCTTGGATGTGATATTGGCAGTGAGACGCATTATGTCAGGGCAATCGATACAAGGGGCAGGGAGCTGAGCAGGAAGGCACTTGCATTTGATAATAATGCTGAAGGATTTCAGAAAGCACATGACTGGGCAGTGCAGCTGGCAGCTGCAAATGACAAGAAACAGATTGTCTTAGGGCTTGAGCCTACCGGCCATTACTGGTTCTGCCTTGCGGCATGGATGGTCTCAAACGGGATCAGTGTCGTCCAGGTGAACCCTTATGCTGTGAAACAGACGAAGGAGCTGGAAGATAACAGCCAGCAGAAAGATGACAGGAAAGATCCGAAGCTGATTGCAAACCTTGTGAAGGAGGATTTTATATACTGGTAAAAAAATTCGGAAAGGTGCAGGTCGGCTTCGGAAACGGGAGAGAAGTATTTACGTTTGAATCCATTCGGTCGGACCTGAGAAAACATTCATGGAATGGAGTGACCGTTGTTTTCAGAAAGAAGGAAGGCTGGTGCGATCTGTATGTCAACGGAATCCTGTCCAATCGCAGGCAGTTCCGGCGGCATATGGCAGTTTCCTGGCCGAAAGCGTCTGTTTATCTGGGAAAGTATGTAGATCATGCAGACTATAGGAAAGATACGGAAACAGGTTGTTTCTACGGTCTGGTCAGAAACATGATGGTCTGTGCGGAAAGTCTCACGCCCCGGGAGGCGAAACGTCTGCAGGATACATGTCCTGTGGGGCAGGTGAAAGAAGAATGGTTTCTGGACAGAGACATTTTCCGAAAGGACAGACAGCGTCCGCAGTATCATCTGATTGCCCCGGGAAAATGGATGAATGAGCCCCATGCGCCATTGTATTTTGAGGGATGGTATCATATCTTCTATCAGGCAAATACCCATTCTCCCACCTGGAACAATATCCAGTGGGGGCATATGATCAGCAAGGATATGGTACATTGGACGGATATGCCGCTGGCGCTGGAAACGGAAAAGACTGTGGCTCCGGACGGCTGCTGGTCCGGCAGCGCGCTGGTGGATCGGCAGGGACGGCCCCGGATTTTCTATACGGCGGGCAACAATGAAAAATTTCCAAACCAGAGTGTGGCAATGGCGACAGCGTTGATTGAGCCGGATAAAAAACTCAGAAGCTGGCTCACGCATTCCGCTCCTGTTGTGGAACAGACGATGGGATGGCTGGGTGAATTCCGGGATCCTTTCGTCTGGCTGGAAAATGATACGTATTTTATGCTCGTGGGAACCGGCGATGAGAACAATGGAGGAGGAAACGCGGTTCTTTATTCTTCTTCGGACCTTCGTTCCTGGCAGCGCCACGGGTTTCTTGTGGATTATGATTATGACCGGAACCAGGAAGTGGGACATGTCTGGGAGCTTCCTGTGCTGCTGCCTCTGAAAGACGAAAGAGGAGAGACGGTCTGCAGCATTTTACTGTTCTGCGCCTGCCAGGTCGAAGGGGATGTGGTGGAAACGTATGGATTCCTTGGCCGATGGGACGCCGGCTGCCGGACGTTTGAGAAATTCCATGACAGGGCTTTGCTTCTGGATCTTGGCAACGGCGCATTTACAGGACCCAGCGGTCTGGTGACGCCGGATGGACGGAGCGTTGTATTTTCCATTGCCCAGGGGATGCGAAGGAGAGAGGATGAATATCATGCGGGATGGGCGCACAATGGCGGGCTTCCCATCGAACTGTTCCTCAGAGACGGCGAACTGCATCTGCGGCCTGTGAGGGAAATTCTGAGTCTTCGGAAAAAGCGGCTTCTGTATCTGGAAGATGTCTCTCTGGAACAGGCAAACGAGTATCTGGACAGGGTTGCGTGCAGCTGTGTCTATATGAAAATTGTCGGAGACGGGGAACAGCTGCTGGTGGAAACGCAAGACGGGGAAAAGAAAAAAACGGTCTCTTATGACAGAAGCAGCTGCCGGCTGGGCGTGATGGATCAGGACGGAAGAAAAACGGGAAAATACCGTGGAGAGGAAGATCAGGTTACAATCGGAGAGGAACCGATCTCCGTAGAATATTTTCTGGATCACTCCATGATAGAAGTTTATCTGAACGAAAGAAAATCCGTCACACTGAGAAATTATGGAAATGGAGACGGCAGAAAAATAAGACTGGAAGGAAAGACAGAAAAAATCAGACAGCTGGAAGTATGGGAAATGGAATCGGCATATCGGTTTGAGGAAAGGTTGGAAGGAAGTACAGAACATGAATAAGCAGTGGTGGAAAAGCAGTGTAGTATATCAGATTTATCCCAGAAGCTTTATGGACAGCAACGGCGACGGGATCGGAGACCTGAACGGTATCATCCGGAAGCTGGATTATCTGAAGGAATTAGGGGTGGATGTTCTCTGGATCTCTCCCATTTATAAATCACCGAATGACGATAACGGATACGATATTTCCGATTATCAGGATATTATGGATGAATTTGGAACTATGGAGGATTTTGACCGGCTTCTCGCAGGCGCCCATGAGAGAAAGATTAAGATTATGATGGACCTGGTGGTCAACCATACTTCGGATGAGCATCCCTGGTTTCAGGAAAGCAGAAAGTCGAAGGACAATCCTTATCGGGACTTTTACATCTGGAGGGATCCCGTAGACGGAAAGGAGCCGAACAACTGGGGAGCCTGTTTCGGAGGTTCCGCCTGGGAACTGGATGAACAGACGGGAATGTATTATCTGCATCTTTTCTCAAAAAAGCAGCCGGATCTGAACTGGGAAAATGATGAAGTGCGCAGACGTATCTACGAGATGATGAACTGGTGGTGTGAGAAAGGAATCGACGGATTCCGAATGGACGTTATCAGCCTGCTCTCGAAAGTACAGACCTTCCCGGACGGAGAAAAGGGAGACGGACTTTATGGAAACAGCGATCCCTATGTGTGCAACGGACCCCGGATCCATGAATTTCTCCAGGAGATGAATCGGGAAGTTCTGTCGAAATATGATCTGATTACGGTAGGCGAGACTTCTGGTGTTACTGTAGAGCAGGCAAAAAAATATGCAAACCTGGACGGGTCGGAACTGAACATGGTTTTTCAGTTTGAACATGCATTTCTGAACAATGGCCCGTATGGAAAATGGACAGATAATCCGGTGCCGCTTCCGGAGCTGAAGGAGGTCCTGAGTAAATGGCAGACGGAGCTGGAGGGAAAAGCATGGAACAGTCTTTACTGGGATAATCACGACCAGCCCAGAGCGGTTTCCCGGTACGGAAACGATTCGCCCCGATACAGAGAGGTATCGGCCAAGATGCTCGCCACATGTCTGCATATGATGCAGGGAACCCCCTATATCTATCAGGGGGAAGAACTGGGAATGACGAATATCTATTTTGAAAGTATCGATGACTACAAGGATATTGAGTGTATTGATAACTATTATGAGCTGACAGGCTCCGGTCTGATCAGCAAGGAGGATATGATTCGTTATCTTGGGCTGCGGGGCAGGGACAATGCAAGGACGCCCATGCAGTGGGATGATACGGAGAATGCCGGGTTTACCACAGGAACGCCATGGCTGAAGGTGAATCCGAATTATAAGCAGATCAACGCGGCGTCGCAGGTTCATGATGAGAATTCGGTTTTCAGTTATTACAAAAAGCTGATTTCCCTCAGAAAACAGTATCCGATTATCATAGACGGCCATTATGAACTGCTCCTGCCGGAGGATGATAAAATTTTTGCGTACACAAGAACGCTGGGAAAAGAAAAGCTTCTTGTAATCTGTAATTTTTCTGAGGAAACACTTGACTGTCCGCTGGGGCTGCCGGAACATGGGGAACTGCTGATTGCCAATTATGAAACGCAGGAAGACGGGGTGCTGAAACCTTACGAGGCGATTGCTGTTCTGACGACGGAGGAATAGACGGTCAGAGAAATCCGGGATTGTTTCCTTCCGGAAAAGCGGATTTCAGGGATATCGTCATGAAAGACAAAATTGGATCATTGCGTGAAAGGGAGAAATCAGAATATGACAAGTCAGGCATTAAGAGAAGCACGTATTTATGAAGATGTTGCCGAAAAGATGATTGCAAAAGAAGAACGGCCGGTATTTCATCTGTCGGCACGTACAGGGTGGATGAATGATCCCAATGGATTTTCCTTCTATGACGGAAAATACCATATGTTTTATCAGTATCATCCGTACGATTCTCATTGGGGGCCCATGCACTGGGGACATGCGGTAAGTGAAGATCTTCTGCATTGGGAATATCTGCCGGCAGCGCTGGCCCCGGATGAAATCTATGACCGAAACGGATGTTTTTCCGGGAGCGCTGTTGCGCTTCCCGACGGCAGGCAGCTGCTGATGTATACCGGGGTGCAGCAGCAGCGTCTGGCAAACGGCGGGATCAGAGACATACAGACCCAGTGCCTTGCGGTGGGAAATGGAATGGATTATGAGAAATATGAAAACAACCCGGTGCTGGATGAAAACGATCTGCCTGAGGGATGCAGCGCTTCCGATTTCCGGGATCCGAAGGTGTGGAGGAAAGAAGACGGAACGTACTGCTGTGTAGTGGGAAATCGTCCGGCGGACGGGAGCGGACAGATTCTGCTGTTTACCAGCGTGGACGGCTTTTCCTGGAACTTTAAAAAGGTACTGATTGCCAACAACAACCGTTTCGGCAAAATGTGGGAATGCCCCGATTTATTCGAGCTGGATGGGCAGATGGTGCTGCTTACCAGTCCCCAGGATATGCTTCCCCAGGGATTCGAGTATCATAACGGAAACGGAACGTTGTGTCTGATTGGCGATTACGATAAGGAGACAGATACCTTTACCGAAAAACATAATCAGGCGATCGATTACGGCATCGACTTTTATGCGCCTCAGACCACACTTGCACCGGATGGACGCCGGATCATGATCGGATGGCTGCAGAATTGGGATACCTGTAATTTCAGATCACGGAATATGGCATGGTTCGGACAGATGAGTCTGCCGCGGGAACTCTTTATTAAAAATGGAAGATTGTATCAGAGACCGGTGAAAGAGCTGGAAAACATGAGGAAAAATAAGGTGGAATATTGCAATGTCGATATTTCCGGGAATGTCCGCCTTGACGGGATCAGGGGCCGCAGGATCGATATGGAACTGGTGCTTCGGCCGGCGGATCAGCAGAACATTTACCAGAAATTTGCGGTGCGTTTTGCGCAGAATGACCAGTATCAGACCTCCTTCAGTTTTCGTCCGCGGGAGTCTGTTTTAAAGATCGACAGAAAATTCTCCGGTTCAAGAAGAGCGATCATACATCAGCGCCGGAGCCTTGTGAACAGTAAAAATGGCGAACTGAAGATAAGAATTATTCTGGATCGTTTCAGCGTGGAGGCATTCATAAATGATGGGGAGCAGGTGATGTCGGCCGTCATTCATACGGATCAGGAAGCGGACGGTATTTCTTTTTTCGCTGATGGTGCTGCGAAGATGGACATAGTAAAATATGACCTCTGATCTGTGCGGAAAGACATGCGGAAAGCAGCACACTCTGTATACGGCTTATACGGCTGAGTGCCGTCATTCTGAGATTTTACATATATTGATTCTGAGAGATAAATATGGCGGCGATGGAATGAAAAAAAGAAATTCCGTACAGCAGAAGATGACAGAGTTTGAGTATGAAAGTACCCACAGATGCGGAAGATTTTTCAGAATACAGAAGTCATTGAAAGAGCTGGAAAAGCTTCTGGGTGGATCCGGGAAAAAGCGGAAGGGAAAGAAATAGCTGTCCGTCAGGTCTGCACGGTTATCCGTGCAGACCTGATAAAAATCTTTTCGGTACATGGAAGTTTACCGGTTTGTGTATTTTGACTTAAATATAAACAAATTATAAAAAATCATTGTGAATAATAACAAATCAGAAAATAAGTTAAAAAAAGGGTTGATTTTTTTGCGTGTATCGCATATAATAATTCTTGCGTTCCGATGAGGGACATCAAATAATCAAAAAAATATAAGGTTTGCGCCTTTAGCTCAGTTGGTAGAGCAGTAGACTCTTAATCTATTTGTCCAGGGTTCGAGTCCCTGAAGGCGCACTAAAAGCACTGTTTTTGCAGACGCGTGAGCTGCGGGGACGGTGTTTTTTTGTGCGGAAAAAGTAAAGAAAACTCTCTCTCATTTTCCGATGTGTCTGATATTTCTTATTGCTGAGACACAAAAGAAATGAGAGAGGGTTTTGCCGTATACATTCAGAAACATATATCGTACAGGAGTTTTCTTTCCGCTTTCGTATCGGCCAATGCCGTTCGTCAGGATAACCGGATAATCATGATTCCATCCACTGCCTGAACACTTCCTGTGGCGGGCCATACCGGCATGGAGGCAGCCTGTGTCTGCGCGAATGCAGCTTCCTCAGGAGTGGGAAGTTCCATATCGTATCCCAGGGTGTCACAGAAGCCAATGATACGTCCGGTAGAACCACAGTAGCTTGACGCGTCCCACTCAAAAAATGAGACGCCGATCATTTCTCCTCTCTGCGCGCCGTCGGTAAGATTTGCGCTTCTGCTTCCGACAAAAACAACCGGGTAATCCTCCATTCCGTTGTCCGCAGCTATCTGTTCGATCCGCTCATAGACGGAAGATGCCAGGTCTTTGTCCTGATTATAGGTGACAAACGCCGTATGGAAAAGCTGCGTCATACTCTGGCCCTGACGGAGCGTCACAAAGACACTGATAAGACAGCAGAGAAGGGCCAGCGATTTCTTTGTAAACGTTGTGATGCCCGCCAGGAAGAAGGCAAATACAAAGACGTACGCAAGCTGTCCTCGCAGCGGCTGGTGCGTTCCGCCCACAACAGAGAGGAACGTGGGAGACAGCGCCAGAAGAATCAGTGCCGTAACATACAGCGGAAAGCCGGTTCGCTTCATGTTGTGTCCGCGATTCAGGAGCAGAGCGCCGCAGATCACCATAGCCGGTGTGAACATCCAGTGGAAGAACACTGACCAGTTTCCCAGATAAATCCGGGCGCAGTCAGACAGAACATTTCTCAGCGCCGCCCGGAATCCGATGGTCTTCCACAGAAACATATTGTTTACGTAATCTGTCGCGTCAATGCCGTAATACAGCCGGATAACTTTTCCTGCGAGTACATAAAGCACAAGACCGATGCAGAACACAGCAATATATTTCACGCAGCAGAGCAGCCACGGATATTTTCCGCGCAGCTGCACCGAAGGATTCTGGTAAGCCAGCAGAAAAGAAACCAGAGCCACAGAGATAAACAGCCCGGCAAAGGCCTGATAGGAACCGAAAGCCCAGACCATAAAGATAAGGGAGGGAGCAATCCAGAGGAAACTTTCTCTCCAGAACAGCCAGCGGCTGAAACAGTAAACCGCAGCGATGCAGAGCAGTCCGGCCCAGGCGATCTCAAAGGACTGAAGCGTAAAGAAAAACTGTTCCGCCAGACAGGGAGCGCTGACATATGCGATCGGGAAAATATAATAGAACAGCCGGTAGCAGCGGTCCTCCCCTTTCCATTCCTTCACACAGAAGTCGAAGAAAAATGCTGAGAATCCAAGAGCAAGAATCATCAGAAAATTAGATACATAGGGTACAAAAATATTCATTAGGAACAGCTTTTTCGTAAACACAAGACCAAAACGGTCAATGGTCAGCCAGGAATCCAGAAGCTCCTGCTGAGAAGAAAGAGCCGCTTCGCTGTCGATGGAAAAATCGTAGTAAAAAATCCGAACTCCATATAAAAACAGCAGAGCCAGTGTCAGAACACCGATCACACCTTTGTGACTTCCGGCAAATGCGGAGAATCTGGAAGCAGATCCCTTCAGCTCCGACCAGAAATCAGAACACAACTTTTTCATAACAGATAATCCTTTCTTTTTCACTCCCCGCGGACAGCTGTTTCTTTGGCGCGGAAGATTTGATATATAAAGATTTTAATACTTTTTCCCTGTCAGCACAATATAAGAATCACAGAGCCTGTCAGCAATGGTAACCGTTCAGCCAGCTGAACTGTTACCAGCAATCGCAGCCTTTCGTTCGGATCTGTGTATTTTCGGCACGGATCCCATGAAAGCACAGTACCTGCGGGCATCCGGCCGGAAACACGTACAGGAAACGCAAAGAGAGCGCGGAATTTATAAGTTCCGCGCTCTCTTTGCGTTTCCGTATTCTTCGCCTGCGTGCCTTTTGCCCGCGTTTTCTTATCCTTTTACTGCGCCGGCAGCCACACCTTTGATGATGTGTTTCTGGCAGGACAGATAGAAAATAATTACCGGGATCACCGCGAGAATCAGCGCCGCCATAATTGCGCCCATATCCACACGGCCGTAGCTTCCCTTCATATACTGAATTGCAATAGAGATCGTCTTGTACTTATTCAGATCCAGTACCAGATAAGGAAGCAGGAAATCGTTCCAGATCCACATGGTTTCCAGGATTCCGACGGAAATATACGTCGGTTTCATGATCGGCAGCACGATGGTAAAGAAGGTGCGCAGCGGCGTACATCCGTCGATCAGCGCCGCCTCCTCAATCTCAAGAGGAATTGACTTTACGAAGCCGCAGAACATGAACACTGCAAGCCCTGCGCCGAAGCCCAGATAAATAATGATGATTCCCCATGGGGTATTCAGCCTGGTCCGGTCTGCAACCAGAGAGAGGGTAAACATAACCATCTGGAATGGCACAACCATGGAAAAAACACACAGCAGGTACAGGGTTTTTGTAAACCGTGTCTTTACCCTTGTGATATACCATGCGCACATGGAGGTACAGATCAGAATGACCAGGACGGAACCAATGGTGATAAACACTGTCCAGCCGACCGCACTGAGCAGGCCGTATTTGTCGATGGCAGTCACATAGTTTTCGATTCCGTTCCAGGTCTTTTCTGTGGGAAACGTAAACGGTTCCTTGTTGATAAAGACTTTTTTCTTGAATGAATTCATCAGCACAATCAGAATCGGCGAGATATAGATCAGCCCGAGAATTGTAAAGACGATTGTGCCAATCATGCTCAGTCCACGTTTTCTTTTCATTTACTGCTGCACCTCCCTGGAACGTGTTGCCCGCAGCTGGATCATGCCGATCGCGACTACGATGACAAAGAATATAACGGCTTTCGCCTGACCGACGCCTTCCCAGCCGGTTCGTCCGTAGAATGTGTTGAAGATGTTCAGCGCCATCATTTCGGACATTTTCGACGGTTCGCCTGCAGTCAGAGACAGGTTCTGGTCAAAGAGCTTGAAGCCATTGGTGATGGACAGGAACATACAGATGGTAATCGACGGCATCATCATCGGGATCGTTACCCGGAAGAGCCGCTGGATTCCGGAGGCTCCGTCGATCTGCGCGGCTTCCATCACGTCCTCCGGGATTGACTGGAGTCCCGCGATATAGATAATCATCATGTAGCCGATCTGCTGCCAGCTTACGAGAATGATCATGCCCCAGAAGCCGTACCATTCGTTCAGTCCCAAAGCTGTCTGGTAGTGGGAGAGAATTCCGTTGAAGATCAGCTGCCAGATGTATCCGAGCACAATACCGCCGATCAGATTCGGCATAAAAAAGATTGTACGGAAAATATTGGTTCCTCTCATTTTCTGCGTCAGGGCCAGGGCCAGAGCAAAGGCAAAGATATTGATCACGATCAGCGAGACAACCGCGAACAGCAGTGTGTACCAGAAAGAATGCTGAAATACTGTATCTTTGAACGCCTCTATGTAATTGGAAATCCCTACAAATTTTGCATCGGTGACTGTGGTGAAATCGCAGAAGGACAGCCATATTCCCATCAGAAACGGGATGATAAAACCGAGAATAAATGCAAAGAATGTGGGAAGTACAAAAATCGGCATATAACGCCGGATTGCCTTTTCCATGAAATCGCCTCCTTTAAAAAAGCGGCTGACAGACTGCCTCTGTCAGCCGCTTGGATTCCCTCTCGTTTTGTTTATTTGGCTGCTGCCGCTTCCGTTGCCCAGCCGTCAACAAATGCAGTTACAACCTTTTCCCAGTTTTCATCAGTCTGGTCTGCCGCATATGCGGTAAGCGCAGAGCCGACGCCGTTTTTCCACTCTTCGGAAGGCATGGTAGAGAATACCCATGTGACAGGAGTTTTTCCTTCGTCCAGGTATTTATTTGCCTCGTTTACAAGTGTATTTTCGGATTCCAGGTTTGACGGGAACGGGATCACAAATCCCATATCTCTGCACATTGCCTCCACGCCTTCGTCGGAGGTTACGCACCAATACATAAAGTCAAGCGTTGCCTGAATATCTTCTTCCGACGCCTTGGCGTTTACGCACCAGTAGTTCTCTGTGCCGGTGCAGACGCCCTGGTTTTCTTCGCCGTCCACGCCGATATAGATCGGAAGGATTCCAAGATTTTCATCGCCGACGTCCGCGATATTGTTATATTCCCAGGTTCCATTCTGATAGAAGACAGCCTCTTCCGTCACAAAATCAGCGGTAGCATCGTCTGCGGTTTTTGTGGAAATCTCAGTGGGCGCACAGGTGGCGTTGTTGATATACAGATCCCAGATCTGGCGATAGTTGTCGAGGTAGGTTCCCTTGATTGCGTCCGTGTTGTTGATTCCTTCGTCCTTATATTCATAGTAGATCGGAAGGTTTGCAAGGTGCGTCTTGAATCTCCAGTCGGAGGAGCCGTCCATGCCTGCGGAGGTAAACGCGGAGAAGCCAAGCTCGTCTTTCCTTGCGGTGATATCCTCTGCGACTGCCTTCAGACTGTCGAAATCGGTGATATCGTCGGCGGTGTATCCGGCCTTTTCAAGCAGCGATTTGTTGTAGATGATGCCGTAGTTTTCAATGACATAGGCAATGCCGGCTGTTTTGTCTCCGTCCTTCAGTGCGAAGCTTTCGTCGGACAGCTCGTTTGCGATATCGGTTCCGGTGAGATCGTAGCAGTAGTCTTTCCAGCTTGCCAGTCCGACAGGCCCGTTTACCTGAAACAGTGTCGGCGCGTCTGTCTTTGCCATCTCGGATTTCAGGGTTTTTTCGTACTCTCCGGAGGCAGCGGTCAGAACAGTGACCGGAACGCCGGTTTCCTCTGTGTAAGTTTCTGCAAGATCCTGCCAGTACTCATCGGCTTCCGGTTTAAAGTTCAGATAGTAAACCTTTCCCTTTGCTTCCTGCGTGCTGCCGGAAGAAGCGGAACTTCCGGAAGATGAACTGTCGTTTCCGCATCCGGTCGCCAGCCCGGCGATCATTGTCACTGCGAGTAACGCTGATAATACTTTCTTTCTTTTCATAATGTCCTCTTTCCTTTCTGAAAACGGTTCTGTAACTGTCCGGCCGCAAACAATTACGTTTTCCTTTGTTCTGAGGACATTATAGCAATATGGCCCGTGCAGACGGTAACAATTAAAAAACCATAACTGCCAAAAATCATACGTTGTTTATCGTAACCGTTCCGCCGGCGGAACGGTTACCGTCTCCCACTGTTTACTGTTCTTCCTGAAATTTCTGTATGCTTTCGTCTTCTCTGGCGGTAAATTCTTCCGGGGTTATTTTTCCTTTTGCCAGGTCCGGAAGGATTTCCCCGAGGGTCTCTTCCTGCAGGATGGAATTCCACTTGACCTGATAATTGGGAACGAGTTCAGGATTGGTTTTGTACACGGCAATATAGTCTCGTTCCGCGGGAATCATTTCCGAGAGATCTTTGACAAACAGTTCTTCCTTCTGTTCCAGATTCAGTTTTGTCCGCAGTTTCAGGAGAGCCGCCGCCGCTTCTTTCTGTTCGTCGGTATAACTGGAGACGATTGCCCAGCCGAATGTTTCCGGTGATGAGATCAGCCGGTTTTCCGGGAATGCAGAAAAGCGGACCTTGTCCTGCCATTCTTCCGGGATCTGGTCCATCATCCAGTAGCCGTTGGGAATCATTGCGGCCTGACCGGAAAAGAAATTTTCATAGGACACGTCAAAATCTGAGTACAGCGCGTTTTCTGTGGTATAGGAAAACAGTTTCTGCAGGGTCTTTGCAATGCGCAGGCCGGACGCATTCTGATAGGTTTGCGGATAAAACTGCTGCATAAACGTAGCGCCCTCCTCTGTTGAGGCGGCCTCCGCCGTAGCGATCAGCATAGGCGCCCAGGCCGTCCCTTCTGTGTGCAGCGCAAGGGGAGTGATTCCGTGGCTTTTCAGCTTTTCACAGCAGTCCCAGAACTCTTCCCATGTGTCCGGAAATTCTTCAATTCCCGCCTGTGCGAACAGTTCTTCATTCCAGTAGATGCCGGAACAGGAGAAGGCCGCCGTGCTGATCGGACTCAGGTAAATACTTCCGTCCTCTTCACTGCAGGATTCCAGCACGGAGGGTTCAATCATTGCCATCCATTCTTCGTCTTCCAGCAGGTAGGGAGACAGCTCTTCAATGCGTTCATCCTGAATCATCATATAGTAAAAGGCCGGAAGCATCCGGAGATCTGTGATGACCGTGGGCAGAGTATCTGTCACGTTCTGGCGTTTCAGATTCTGACGGTATTCCTCCTCTGTCTCCATAATCCATTCCACATCGGCATGCCATGTCCCCTCGTACATTTCATTGAATGTATTGATCAGGGTCTCTTCGTTTTTGATTCCGGTGGAAGAATCCACAATCAAAACCACAGGAAAAGAGATTTCCTCTGGTTCCTCTGTTGTCTCAGGGGATGCTTTCTGGCATCCTGCCGCCGTTACGGCGACAAGCAGGGCAGCCGCGGCTGCCTGTATTTTTCTGGTCTTGTTTTTTTTAAGTTTCATAGGATTCCTGTTCGCCCCCTCCGGGAATTTTTATTGTACATGTGGTGCCGTCGCTGTGTGCTGTGAAATATAATGCTGCTCCGTCCCCGTATTTCAGACGGAGACGGGTCAGAATATTTACGATTCCATATCCGTGGTTTTTATCCGGAAAACAGTTTTTGAATTCCGCAATCGGAAGATCGTTCATGGAGTTGATTTTCTCCAGCTGATCCTTTTCAATCGGAGTGCCGTTGTTGAACACGTTCAGATACAGAACATTGTCTCCGGCGCAGATGGAAATAAGAATCCGCCCGCCTTCAAAGATATCCTGAAAACCGTATTTCACCGCATTCTCCACGACTGGCTGCAGAATCAGCTTCAGAACCTTTGTGTCCGACGCGTTTACCTGGCAGTTGATCTCGTAAGTGAAGAGATTCTGATTCCGAATCTGCTGAATTTCCATGTAGCTTTTTACATTTTCAAGTTCGTCTTCCAACGTCACAATCTCATTTCCTTTGCTCAGCGACAGGCGAAGATATTTTGACAATGCCTGAATCATACGCATTGTGGTTTCCTCCCGGTTGATCCGCGCCAGCATATAGATCGTGTCCAGGGTATTGTACAGAAAATGAGGATTGATCTGGCTGATCAGCATATTCAGCTCCGCCGTTCGGAGTTCTTTTTCCTGGGCTTTGATTTCTTCCAGAAGCCGCTGGATATTCCCAAGCATTTCGTTATAGGACCGGCCGATCTCATCCAGCTCCGTATTGGTATGCAGTTCGATGATACGGTCAAAATTGCTGCCGTCAAATTCGGTCATTGCTTCTTTGATCACCTGGATCGGTCTGGTAAATCTTCGCGAGAAATAGATACTCAGAACCATGGCTGCGGCAATGACCAGAAGGTAAATCCCTGAAAGTACGAGAAAAACTGGCAGCAGGCCCCGGTTCAGAACTCTGTCCGGCACAAAGGAAAATACGGAGAATCCGCTGTTTTCATCGCGATAGGCCGACAGCACGCCGCCCTCCACTTTTTCTCCGGCAAGGGACAGACCGGCTTCGGTTTTTTCATTGATGCGCTCGGCAATATCTTCCGGTACACGCTCTCCCGTCCGGAAATCTTCCGGCGAGGAGGAAAGACAGACCTGTCCGTTTTTGTCGATGACACCTATGGCAGCTTCATCAGCCAGTTCCATATTTGTGCCGGTGATCTGCTCCAGAAAGGCAGGTTCCATTTTGAAAAATAGCATTCCGGGTTCATGAGCATATTCCAGGCTTCTCACATACCGGCCGATAAAAAGCGCATTTTCGTGGGTCCCGAACAGCGTATCCTCCGCCCAGAACCATTTTGTTCTGGAATAGTCGTCCCCCAGATACTCCTGAAAGCCGCTTTCTGTAACACTTTCATAGGAGACGTCGGAATAGGAACGGCTGTATACGTTTCCTTTGTTGTCCACATAACAGTAATCTGCCACATACTCCAGATCAATATAGGCGAAATATTTGCTCAGTGCAATATGGCGCACTTCCTCGAGCCCCTGTGTCTGAAGGCTTTCCTGTACGTCGTCATACAGAATGCATTCCGCTGTGACCTCGTCGCTTTTCCGGAACAGATATTCCAGAGTATACCTCATCCGCTCGGTCATGAACTCATATTTATCGATGATCGACCGGGTCAGCCGTTCCTTTACACAGAATCCTACGCCCAGATTGGAGAGCAGCAGAGCGAGGACCATAAGAGCCACTGTGTACTTCAGATATCTTCGCTGTATTCCCGATTTTTTGTACTTCCACTTCATATTATCGTCTCTTTTCCGAATATTTCTTATCCTTCATACTCCTTCCGGTATTCGCTGGGGAGTTTTCCTGTGTATTGCTTAAACAGATGTGAGAAATAGGAGGGGTTGCTGATTCCGACGGCATCGCAGATTTCCGCAATGCTTCTGTTTTCACTCTCCAGCAGTTTTTTTGCTTTCTCCATCCGGCGCTGCATCAGGTATTTCTTGAAGGTCATGCCAAAGGTGTTTTTAAAAACTCTTCCAAAATAAACCGGATTCAGGTAGATATGTGCGGCCACAGACACGATGGACAGGTCTTCGTCCTGAAGATGATCTTCGATGTAGGAGGCAGCTTCCGCCAGGTACTCTTTAAAGTATCTCGTCTCATCTTTTTCCGCTTCACGGATTCGTGTGTCGATGGCATCGCACAGAATTTTATAACAGACGTCCACAGACTTTGCCGCGTTCAGATTCTCCAGGTTGTAATAATAATTCCGGAACTTTTCTTCAAGATTCTCTGTGAGGCCGTAGGTGTCCTGAAGCATGAATTCCGTCTTCAGCATCAGGCGGTGCAGATATTTGCACTGCAGTTCCTCCTCATGGGGAAGGGAGTAAATGCGCTGGATAAATACCTCTTTCAGCTCTGAACGGTTGTTCTTCCGGACTGCGCTGACGATCAGGCTGTCAATATCCGTTCCGGCTTCATCCGGAACCTTCAGTTCTGTCTCTTCGGAAACGGTAAAAGCGCTGGCGCCGGAAATGCTGGCCATACCGAAAAGCTTCTGTGCTTCAAGGCAGCTTTTCCTGATTCCGGCGATTCCCTTATACGGTTTTGAGATTGCTGCGACTACGGGGTTTGTTCGTCTTTCTTCGCATGTTCCAGAAGCGTTTTCAGTTCTCTGACCGCGTCCTTGTCTGTGGTGCGGATAATGAAAGCGCTGCCTTCGTCCACATCTGCCTTCCAATAGAAGAAGCGGGCGCCGATCACGTCTTCCAGACGTTTCATCAGGGCAAATCTCGAAGCTTCGTAGTCAAGGGAGTTTGTGATCTTATAGGTCAGGTCGATATCCACGCATACGGTGATAAAGCGGTCGTCATTCCCCGGAACATCTTCCAGTGTCCGAAAAACGTCTGCCACCTTTTCCTCGGGAATCAGATTCTGGACATATTTCTGAATCAACACCTGCAGAAAGCTGTCGCGGTTTTTCACCAGAAGATTTTCCCAGCTCTCATACTTTTCTTCGTTTTCCACACGTTCCATGCAGGTTTTATAAGCGTTTTGCATCGTTTCCTGAAGCTTGTCGTCCTCGATTGGTTTCAGCAGATAAGCGAAAGCTCCAAGATCGCACGCCTGCTGGGCATAGTCAAAATCTCTGTACGCGCTCAGTACGATGAACAGACATTCCGGATCCGTTTTCTGAATTTCTTCTATCACCATAAGGCCTGTGATCTGTTTCATCCGTATGTCGGTCAGAACGACATGAGGCTTTGTTTCCCGGATTACCTCAATAGCCTGCTCTCCACTCTGGGCGGATCCCACAACCTGGAAGCCCATACCTGCCCAGTCGTAGGTGTTCAGAAGGCCCTGCAGCAAAATCGGCTCATCGTCCACAATTACCAGTTTTAATGTTCTCATAGAATTCTCTCCCGTCTATCCCGCCAGAGGGTGTCTGAAAACAGCAGAACTTCCGCAGCAGTTCAGTGAAAATCACACTCTGGGTCTATTCTATCATATTACTTTCTTAATTTTAACGGATGAATCGTGGGAAGCTGTAATAAAAACCATACTCTTCCTGCAAAAAATCATAGCATTCGTAACCGTTCAGCCAGCTGAACGGCATTCAGAGCACAGGAAAAGGAGGGGGCGGTCAGCCCCCTCCTGCGTGGTTGTGAGAATCCGGATCCGCCGGACGCTCACGGTGATTCATTTTTCATTGTTGCTGCAGGCCTGCAGTCTCCGCTGGTATTTTTCCTTCGTAGCCATTCCTCCGCGGATATGGCGCTCCTGCTTGTTGACGTTCAGAACCTCACGCACTTCTCCAGCCAGTTCAGGATTGATCTGTACCAGGCGTTCTACCATGTCTTTATGTACCGTAGACTTGCTGATACCGAATTTTTTCGCGGTCTGCCGGACCGTTGCTTTTGCCTCAATCATGTAGCTGGCGACTTCTATGGCCCTTTCTTCTATATAATCTTTCAAGGAACCCCCCGAAACTGTTGCTTTTTACAGTGTATGCAAAAGGATGACAAACCATGCAGACTGCAGGCAACCGTTCAGATGACTGAATGGTTGCCCGCAGGCTCTGCGCTTTCATACGGTGTGTACAGTGAATGCGCAGACCTGGCTGAACTGTAACAGGAGCAAAGACTTTGAAACGGAAAACAATACTCAAACGCAGCCGGGGATGGTATAATTTATTTTAAGCAGTTGCTTCAACACACGAAAAAAGTATAACCCGGTCTGGGCAGTAAAGTAACTACGCAGATCTGGCTGAATGATCACAGAGAAATTTACGAAAGACACAGGAGGTGCAGGATTGCTTCGACAAATCAGATATTTTCAGGCTGTTGTGAGAAACAACAGTTTTTCAGAGGCGGCAGAAGAATGTCATATTTCCCAGTCCGCCATTTCACAGCAGATCAGGGCGCTGGAGAACGAACTTGGTTTTCAGCTTCTGGAGCGAAAAAACCGGAAATTTGTTCTGACTCCGGCGGGGGAGCATTTTTACAAAAAAAGTCTGATCCTGATCGCCGACTATGAACAGATGTGCAGGGAGTCTGCGAAGATCGCCAGGGGAGAGGACGGAACTCTGAAAATCGGTTATCTGCGCAGCTACAGCAGCAGAGAGATCCGGCTTGCGCTGGAGGAATTTGCGGAAAAATATCCCAGAGTCTCTGTTCAGTTTTTCTACGGAAATCATGAGGAACTGTTCCATCTGCTGAGAACGGAGGCAGTGGATCTGGTGCTGAATGACCAGCGCAGAGCGTTTTCGGAAGAGTATGTCAACCTGGTGCTGACGACCGGAAAGATGTATATTGAACTTTCCGGCAGAAATGCTATGGCAGCGCTCCCTTCCGTCACACCGGAGGAGCTGAAAAATATTCCGTGTATTCTGGTTGCTTCCAGAGAGCAAAGAAAAATTGAGAAAGAATATTACCAGACGGTCATCGGATTTCATGGGGAATTTCTGTATGCGGAAAATCTGGAGGAAGCCCGTCTGCTTGTGATCAGCGGGCAGGGATTTATGCCCGTGGAGGGAGGAAGCCAGACGGTAAATTTCGGAACTTCCATCTGTCGGATTCCCCTCCGCCGCGGAAAGAACCAGATTACCCGGAAGTACTGTCTGTTCTGGAAAAAGGATAATTCCGGATATTACATTGAGGAATTTGCGGATATTCTGAAGAGCAAGTTTATGTAGCGGATCCCGGCAAGAACTGTAACGAAATCAACAAACGACCGTTTCTGTGAAAAAATATCCCCGCCCCCGGCTTGTGGGGCCTGGCGGAATCCGTTATGATAAGAAAGAATTTATCTCAGACATAAAGGAGGCTCGGATCAGAATGTCAGAACAGCTGCTGAAAAAGATAGGAACCTACTGGACCGGGCGGGCAGCCGGCTATTCGAAAGTCAATCAGGAAGAGCTGGCCGGCACGCAGCGTCGGGACTGGCTGGAACATATTGAAATACAGATACAGAAAATATGGAAAGACAGGGAAAAACAAAGCATACATATTCTGGATGTGGGAACCGGCCCGGGATTTTTTGCGATTATACTGGCGGAAGCCGGATATCAGGTGACTGCGGTGGACTACACGCCTGCGATGCTGGAGCAGGCAAGAAAAAATGCCGGAGCTCTGGCGGAACGGATTGACTTCCGGCAGATGGACGGCCAGCGTCTGGAATTTCCCGATGAAAGTTTTGATGTGGTGATTTCCCGGAACCTGACCTGGGTGCTGGAATACCCGGAACAGGCCTATGCGTCCTGGAAACGTGTCCTGAAAAAACCGGGATTGCTGATAAATTTTGACGCCAACTGGTATCACTATATGTATGATGAACAGAAAGAGGAGGCGTATCAGAGAGACCGTGAGGCGGTGAAGGCCCGCGGAATGGAAGACTATAATACCGCTCCGGATATTGACGAGGAAGCGATGGAGGAAATTGTCCGTGCGGTTCCGCTGGGAAGAGTGGAACGTCCCGGGTGGGATCTGAAGGCGCTGGAGCGGTTGGACATGAAGAAGATTCAGGCGGATACGGAGGTATGGAAAAAAGTCTGGACGCCTGTGGAGCAGGTAAATTTCGCGTCGACTCCGATGTTTATGGTGACGGCGCAGAGAATCTGAGAGGTGAAGTGTGATGGAAGCAATGGTACAGAGAGATTTGTGGAAGGAAACGCCGGCGGTAAAAGGACGTATTGCCCGTTACTGGGACAGCCGTTCCGACAGTTTTAAGGAGCAGAGGGACGCGGAGCTCCACAGCGGACAGCACCAGCTGTGGGAGCAGGAACTTCTGTCTCACCTTCCGCAGAATAAAACCCTGAGAATTCTGGACGTAGGCTGCGGCTGCGGATTTTTTGCGCTGATGCTGGCGGAGCACGGACATCAGGTGACAGGAATTGACCTGACGGCAAGTATGATTCAGAAAGGCCGTGAGCTGGCTGCCAAGTACGGCGCGGCCGTGGATCTGCGCGCGATGGATGCGGAACATCCGGCGTTTGGAGACGGAACCTTTGACGCGGTTGTGACAAGAAATCTGACCTGGACGCTGCCGCACCCGCAGGAAGCCTATGAGGAATGGATCCGTGTGCTGAAGCCCGGCGGAATTCTGCTGAACTATGATGCCGAGCACGCCAAATATCACAGACGCAATGGTCTGGAAGGCGAGGAGGCGCACAGGATGCTGTCCGGAGCGCAGATGGACGAGTGTATGAAGATCTATGGGATGCTTCCGATCAGCGGATGGAGGCGTCCGGACTGGGATCTCTGCGTTCTTCGGCAGATGGGCTGCAGCGAGGTGACGGCGGATGAGAAGATCGGGGACAAGCTGTATCCACGGGAGAGCGAGTTTTCTGTTCCTTATCCGATGTTCCGGATCAAGGCGGTAAAAGCGTAAGAGAAGACCTGAAATTACAGGTCAGCCAGGTCTGTGCATTCACTGCACAGACCGTGTGAAAGTATAGCGTCGCGGGCATCCGACCCATCGCGAAACGATTTTCAATGGCCGGATGCCGTAACCGTTCAGCTGGCTGAACGGTTACGACCCGAAAGAAAATACGGGAAGGATGAACAGATATGAAAAAATATGTGGTCACGCGGCTGTTGCTGCTGATTCCGATTCTGTTTGGCATTACATTTTTATCCTTTGCGATGATGAGGATTGCGGGGAGCGATGTGGTGCTTCAGAGAGCGGAGGCCTCCGGCGTGACGCTGACGCCGGAGGTGATTGCGGCTCAGAGGACAGAACTTGGGCTGGACCAGCCGTTTCTGGTGCAGTATTTCCGGTGGCTGGGAGGCTTTCTGACCGGTGATCTGGGGACCAGTTATGTCTCGGGGAATGATGTGTTTGAAACCTTTCTCTCAAAACTTCCGGCGACGCTCCTGCTGACCGGAACTTCTGTTCTGCTGACCGTGGTGATTTCCGTTCCGCTGGGAATCCTCTCTGCGGTGAAACAGAATCGTCTGACGGATGATCTGATTCGTTTCTGCAGTTTTATCGGCAACAGTCTGCCGAATTTTTTTGTGGCTCTGGTGCTGATGTACGTGTTCTCCATCCGTTTTCCTGTCTTTCCGGTGATCTCCAGCGGAGTGAGCCTCCAGAGCGCGGCGCTTCCCACGCTGACTCTGGCGATCGCCATGTCCGCCAAATACCTCCGCCAGGTGCGGGCGGCTGTTCTGGACGAGCTGAACAAGGAGTATGTCACTGGAGCGAGGGCCAGAGGCGTCCGGTTTTCCGTGACGCTCTGGAAGAGTGTCCTCCGCGCCTGCCTGGTTACGATTCTCACGCTGCTGGCCTTATCGGTGGGGAGTCTTCTCGGCGGGACGGCGATTGTGGAATCCATCTTTATGTGGGACGGCGTGGGCAAACTGGCGGTGGATGCCATAAATATGAGAGATTATCCGATGATCCAGGCGTATGTGGTCTGGATGGCGCTGATCTACGTTATTGTAAATCTGATCACGGATCTTTCCTATCGGATGCTGGATCCGAGGATCCGGCTGGGAGGTGACGCCCGATGAAGAGATATCAGGAGGCTGCTGCGGGCAGGAGGAAAGGAAAAAAGAATACTGCGAAACTCCGGCTGGCTGTCTTTGGGGCGCTGGTTCTGGCGCTGCTTTCTGTAAGTATATTTGCGGAATGGATCTGTCCCTATGATCCCAATGCCCAGGATCTGTCCAATGCGCTGCAGGCGCCGTCTCCGGCGCACCTGTTTGGGACGGACAGGTATGGAAGGGATATGCTGTCCCGGGTGATCATCGGTTCGAGGACCAGTATTTCCTCGACGCTGATCCTTGTGGCGGTCATTGCCGTGGGAGGAACGGTAATCGGCGTCGTGTGCGGGTATTTCGGAGGAATTCTGGATACAGTGATCATGAGAATCTCGGATATCTGTCTGGCGTTTCCGGGACTGGTGTTTGCAATGGCGATTGCGGCCGTTCTGAACGGGGGCGTCCGAAATGCAGTGATCGCTCTGGCGGTGGTCAGCTGGCCGAAATATTCCAGGATTGCCCGGAGCCAGACGCTTGCAGTGAAGAGCACCGATTATATTTCTGCGGCGCGGCTTGCCGGAAGCTCGCCGGCCGGGGTGATCCTGCGGCATATTCTGCCGAATATCGGCGGGCAGATTTTCGTGACGGCAATGCTGGATATCGGAACCATGATGATGGAGATTGCCGCTCTGTCTTTTCTCGGCCTTGGCGCACAGCCGCCGACGGCAGAGTGGGGCAGTATGATGAGCGGAGGAAGAAGCATGCTTCAGACGTATCCCTGGGTGGTCCTTTCTCCCGGAATTGCAATTTTTATTTCCGTTGTACTGTTTAATCTTCTGGGAGATACGATCCGTGACTGTCTGGATCCCCGGAATGGCAACAGATCAGCCGGCTGAACGGTTACGCGGTAAACGAGAGGAGGAAAATATGAACAGAAAAATAATCGGTATCTTTCTGGCGCTGGGGCTTCTGGTGACTTCGCTGTCCGGATGCGGCGGGGGAGGACAGAGCGCTTCTTCCGGCGCGGTGGGCCAGGGCAGCCAGAGCGCCGGGCAGAGCGGAGACGGCGAAGAGGGGAATGGGAAGGAACCCGGAACTTCCGGGGAGACAAAGCATCTGGTATGGGGCGACACAACGTTCAACGCGGAAAACGGGGAGCCGGATATCAATCCGCACAGGGACAACAGCGGATGGGCCTGTATCCGCTACGGGGTCGGAGAGACATTGTTCCGTTTTTCTGATTCCATGGAGATTGAGCCCTGGCTGGCCCAGAGCTATGAAAATGTGGATGCGCAGACCTGGACGATCACGCTGCGGGACGATGTGTATTTCACCAGCGGCAGGCATATGGACGCCGCCGCGGTAAAGGAATGCCTGGAGAACCTGACGGCGGAACATGAGCGTGCTGCCGGTGATCTCCGGATTGCGGAGATTACGGCGGACGGACAGATGCTGACGATCCGCACATCAGAGCCGGTGCCGGCGTTGATCAATTTTCTGGCAGATCCCTACGGCTGCATCATCGATATGCAGGCAGGCGTCACGGAGGAAGGAATCGTCAGCGGAACCGGGCCTTACCAGGCGGTCTCCCTGGAGACGGACACAGGCATGGAACTGGTGAAAAATGAAAATTACTGGAACGGGGAGCCGAAGATCGATCAGATTACGGTGCGCACGATCACGGACGGGGATACGCTGACGATGGCGCTGCAGTCCGGGGAGATCGACGCGGCGTACGGAATGCCCTATGCCAGCTATCCTCTGTTTGAGAATGACAATTATACGTTCACCAGCTGTGCGACCAGCCGTGTGTTTTTCGGAGCCATGAATTTTGAAAGCGAGATCACCAGAGATCCGGCGGTGCGGAAAGCGATCGCTATGGGAATCGACAAGGAGAGTTTTGTGGAGACCCTGCTGGACGGTAACGGATATGCCGCTGTCGGCGTGTATCCGGACAGCTTTGCCTTTGGCGGAGATGCGGTGACGACGGAAACCTACGATCCGGAAGGGGCGGCGAAGGTTCTGGAGGACGCCGGATGGGTGGACAGCGATGGAGACGGCGTCCGGGAGAAGGACGGACAGCCGCTGACCCTGCGCTGGCTGACTTATCCCAGCCGTCAGGAACAGCCGCTGCTGGCTGAGGCGGCGCAGGCGACCTTGGGAGCGATTGGATTCGACGTGCAGATCAATAACACGGCGGATCACAACCGTATCCGCACGGACACCGGCGCCTGGGATATTTACGTCAGCGCGATGGTGACAGCGCCTACCGGAGATCCGGAGTATTTCTTTGCCTATCACTGTCTGGACAGCTCCAGCAATAACGACGGACACTACCACAGCGACCGGCTGGAGGCTCTGGCGGCGGAGATGGCGAAGACCGTTGACACAGAGAGGCGTGAGGCGCTGGCAGTGGAAATGCAGCAGGTGATTCTGGACGACAATGCCTATGTTTTCTGTTCCCATCTTCGTATGAGCATGATTTCAAAGGCTTCCGTCACCGGACTGACTGCCCATCCCTGTGATTATTATGAAATCACTGCGGATCTGGATCTTCAGATGTAAGTACTTGTAACTGTTCGTAACAGTTGAGCCAGGTCTGTGCATTTATTCCCGCGAGCAACGAGCCAGGCGGACATGCCTGCATGTCCATCTGGCGGTGCTGTGTGCCGGTGGCACACGGTCAGCACCGACCGAAACGAAGTGCAGACCTGCCGCGGGGTTTTTGACTGCACAGACCGTATGAAAACGCAGAGCCTGTGGGCAAAGCGACGGAGGAAATGAATGGAAGGACTTTTGGATTATCGCTCGGTGGAGATTTCCTATCACGGAGAATCTGTGGTGCGGGACATCAGTTTTTCACTGAAACCCGGAGAGATTCTCGGGATTGCAGGGGAATCGGGAAGCGGAAAGAGTACGATTGTCAGGGCTGCCATGGGAATTCTGGGGCAGGGGGGAAGAGTGACCCGCGGAGATATCCGTTTTGAGGGAAGGTCGCTGCCGGAGCTTCCGGAAAGAGAGATGAGAAAGCTCCGCGGCGCCCGCATCGGCATGGTCTTTCAGGACGCCGGAGCATCTCTCTGCCCGATCCGGCGTATCAGAGATCAGATCCATGAAAGCATGGCGGCCCACCGGAAAGTATCCCGAAGGGAGGCGGAGGAGCGCGCTCTGGAGCTTTTTGACCGGCTGGGATTTCATGACGGCCGGAGAATTCTGGACAGTTATCCGTTTGAGCTGTCCGGAGGCATGAACCAGCGCGTCGGAATCGCCATCGCAATGCTGATGAATCCGTCGGTTCTTCTGGCGGACGAGCCCACCAGCGCTCTGGATGTCTGCGTGCAGAAACAGACCGTGGAGGAGCTGCTGATGCTGCGGGAGCTCTGCGGGACGGCGATGATACTGGTGACCCACAACATCGGAGTGATCCGGGCGATGGCGGATACCATTCTGGTGCTGCGGTATGGGGAGATTGTGGAGTATGGGGCTGCCGCACAGGTGCTGAAGGATCCCGGCGCCGCCTATACGAAAGAGCTTCTGGCCGCAGTGCCGCGGCTGAAGCGCGCCTGAACGATATGCGCACCTGAACGGTAACTTACGAATGCTCTGCAGTCTGCAGGGCGGCATGGCCGGGGATCTGATGCAAGTCTGGAGGAATGAAATGGAACCGCTGCTGGAAGTGAAACATCTTACAAAGACATTTAAACAAAACGGCCGGGAGGAAGCCGCGGCAGTCGACAACCTGAGTTTCTGCCTGTACCCCGGCGAGACGCTGGGAATCGTGGGAGAGTCCGGATCCGGAAAGAGCACCGCGGCGAAAGCCATCGCCCGTCTGATTGATGTGACGGACGGAGAAATTTTTCTGCAGGGGGAAAATATCACACACCTGAGAGGAAGAGCGCTGCGCAGGATTTACCGGAAGTACCAGATGGTTTTCCAGTCTCCGGCGGGTTCCTTCGACCCGCGGAGGACGCTTGGAGACGGAATCGGAGAAAGTCTGAAAAATGCCGGCCTGTCGGGAAAAGAGAGAAAAAGGAGGGTGGAGGAACTCCTTTTCCAGTGCGGGCTTTCGCCGGAGTACGCCCGGCGATATCCCCATGAAGTCAGTGGCGGTCAGTGCCAGAGGGCGGCGATTGCCAGAGCGCTGGCGATTGAACCGGAACTGCTGATCTGCGACGAGGCGACCAGTTCTCTGGATGTGACCGTCCAGAAGCAGGTGATGGAACTTCTGATGCGCCTGGGAGAGGAAAAAGGCATGGCATTTCTGTTTATCTGCCATGACCTGGCTCTGGTGCAGAAGTTCTGCAGCAGGATACTCGTCATGCAGGCAGGAAGGCTGGTGGAATCCGGTAAGACAGAAGATGTGATCCTGCACCCGAAGGAAGAGTATACAAAGCGTCTGATCGACGCGGTTCTGTGACTGCAAAAAAGCAGCCGTTCTCCGGACGGAACGGCTGCAGGCAGAACTCCCGGCTCCTTATTAAGGAAAAGAGCCGGGAGTTCTGGATTTTATCTCCGACGGTGTTCACCGCCATTATATGTAAACTAAAGCTTCCGTCTGTGTTCCTCAGATCTCTGACCACCACGGAACAAGCCCTTCTGTCAAGCCCCGTAGCCATCTGCACAGAAAAATCAAAAAACCTTATAGTTTTATTATGCCAGAAATGCTGCAGAGAATCAATGAAAAAACTGTAAAGTTTTCGGAAAGAAAAATAAAAAGTTTTCTTACAGTTCATACGGTCTGTGCATTCGCTGCACAGACCGTATAAACGCATGGCGCCTGAGAATGTTAGTCTTGACTTTTGGAGAAGGGTTGATAAAATAGGAAGAAACACCAACGGAAAGAGATCAGAACGATGACAGAATTTCTAGTAAAGCAATTTGTAAAAAACTATCAGAATACAGAAGACACGCAGGTCCGTACCAGTTACGGAATCCTGTCAAGCTGTGTGGGGATTGTCTGCAATGTCCTGCTGTTTGCCGCAAAGCTGGCGATCGGAATGCTGATGAATTCTCTGGCGATTATGGCGGACGCCTTCAACAATCTCTCTGATGCGGCGTCATCGATCATCAGCTTTGTGGGAGTGAAGATGGCCGGAAAGCCTGCGGACAAAGAACATCCTTTCGGACATGGCAGAATCGAGTATATTGCGGCGCTGATTGTGGCATTTCTTGTCATTGAGGTAGGTATTACCTGTCTGCAGAGTTCTTTTGAAAAGCTGTTCCATCCGGAGGCTATTGCGTTTGACTGGATTTCCTTCGGAATCCTTCTGCTGTCGGTGGGAGTGAAGCTGTGGATGTCTTTGTTTAACCGGAAGCTTGGAAAGAGGATTGATTCGAAGGTGATGCTTGCGACGGCGGCTGACTCTGCTGGGGACGTGATTGTGACCAGCGCAACACTTGCTTCTATATTAATATGTTATTTTACATCGGTGAATATCGATGCGTTTACCGGTCTGGCGGTGTCGGTTCTGGTCATCTGGTCGGGAATCTCCATTGCGAGAGACACGCTGGAGCCGCTGATCGGCCAGCGGCCGGATCCGGAGCTGTACCGTCAGATCCAGGAGATGGTGGAATCCTATGACGGAATTGTCGGAACCCACGACCTGATCATCCACAATTACGGGCCGAACCGCAGTATGGCTTCGATCCATGCGGAGGTGCCCAGAGAGACGGACATAGAAGTGTCCCATGAAATCATCGATCGGGTGGAGCGGGAAGTGGCAAGAAAGCTCAATATTTTTCTCGTGATTCATATGGACCCGGTGGAGATACACGATGAAAAGGTTCTTGCTGTGAAGGCGAAGCTGAACGGCGTCATCCGGGCGCTTGATCCGGATCTGACCTTCCATGATTTCCGCGTGGTCAACGGTCAGGAACAGATCAATCTTATTTTTGATCTGGTCATTCCGTTCTCCTACAGCCAGGATGAGGCAGACAAGGTCGTTCATCAGGTAAAATCTCTGATGAAAGAGGTAGATGGACGGTACCAGTGTGTGATAACAGTAGACAAAAATTATCTGGAAGGATAAAATGAAAGAAGAAACGAAAAAGGAGGAAACACGAATGTTAGACAGAAACGTAATGCTCTGCAACTGTAAACAGGTGTCCTACGCGGATGTGGAGGACGCGCTGCATCAGATGGATAAATTTTCCGACGTTGTGGAAAGCTTTGACGAGGTACAGAAGATCACCCACTGTTCCACGGGATGCGGCGGATGTCATGATAAAATCATGGAAGCGATTTCCGAGATCATGATGGCATAACAGAAAGAACGAAGAGACAGATACGCAGCCGGCAGACGAAACGACGTCTGCCGGCTGTCTGGCACTCAGGGGATTTTCCGACGCCCGGGAAGCATATCAGTTTCGGGAAAGTGTTTGGTTTTCTGTGTTCTGCCGGAAGACGCGCCGCAGCATCAGAAATCCCACGGCGGCGAGCACCACTTCTGCCAGAACCTGTGCATAGGGCAGGCCATATAACGGGAAAAGCCAGTTCCGCAGAAACAGAAGAGGGATTTCAAGGATTATTTTCCGGGTAATGGCCAGGATCAGTGAGGTGTGTCCCATTCCCACAGACTGGAAAACGAAGACAAAGGTGAAATCAATTGCAAGGAACGGAATCGCAAGGCAGGCTCCTCTCAGAAATATGGAACCGTACGCCACCACTTCGCTGTTGTCCAGGAAGATCCGTACCAGCGGAGCGGAGAATACCCAGTAGGCGACTGTCATTGCAACCATAACCAGACGGGTACAATCTTGATTTTGTATGAACTGTATAAGTTATGCTAATATGAAAATATCTCAAACACCTTCGGAAATCATGGGAAGGTTCTGGCAGGATGTGCCGGAGCGTATATGGGCGAGAATAAAGACATGGGGTAAGTATGAAAGAAAAAGGTTGCACAGATCATATACAAAAAAGGAACTCTTTCGTAAAAGAGTTCCTTCAGCTGGGCTACAAGGATTCGAACCTTGAAATGACGGAGTCAGAGTCCGTTGCCTTACCCTTTGGCGATAGCCCAATGTCTCACAACAAAATGTATTTTACCAGATGATCGAAAAAAAAGCAAGCCCTTTTTTAAAAAAATTTCAAATTTCATAGAAGTTCATTTTTCCTGAACAGTTACGCTATCCGTCCGGGGAAAACGCTGAATCTCCCGGAGTGATTTTTAAAAGAAACTGTAGGTATCTTGAAGGTTTCGTGCTATAATGATTTGTAAAAACACGCCGGATCGTCTGCGTCCGCCTGACGGGCAGAGTTTCCGGCGAAAGAGGAGAAGGACGATTGAAGTATTATTTTGACAGCCGGATCCGTTACAGTGAATTGGACGAAAATCTTTGCCTGCCGCTGCACGGACTGATCAATTATTTTCAGGACTGCAGCACGTTTCAGTCAGAGGAACTGGGGATCGGCGTGGAGTATCTGAAAGAAAAGGGCAGGCTCTGGGTGCTTACTTCCTGGCAGATCAGGATTTTCCGGTACCCGTCGCTGGGAGAAGAGGTCCGCACGGGAACCTGGGCCTGCGGCTTTCATGGATTTGTCGGAATGAGAAATTTTGTGATGGAGACCGCCGAAGGGGAGATGCTGGCCTGTGCTTATTCCGAATGGGCCTATATGGATCCTGTGGCCGGGCGCCCTGTCCGTGCGGACGCAGGGGAAATCCAACGGTACGGCATGGAAGAGCCGCTGGAAATGGAGTACGCAGGCAGAAAAATCTCTGTGCCCGGAGAGCAGAGGTTTCTGGATCCTGTGACGGTGCATGCCCACCATCTGGACAGCAACCATCATGTGAACAACGGGCAGTATGTGGCGATTGCCGCGGAGTATCTGCCAGAAGGTTTTCAGGTCCGTCAGCTGCGTGCGGAATATAAACGCCAGGCGCGTCTTGGCGACATACTGACACCGGGGATTTCGGAAAGCAGCGGAGCTTATGTGGTGACGCTGAATGACCAGGCGGGACGGCCGTATGTTATTTTGGAATTTTCGTGACGGTTTGCCGGGCGGAATCGCTGCGGATCTTACCGTGAACGTATGAGAAAGGAAGAAAACAAAGGAGATTTGTCATGAGAACACAAGCACAGAACCTTACGTTGCTGACGGACCTGTATGAACTGACAATGATGCAGGGATATTTTAAAAACCCGACGGACCAGGTCGTTGTATTTGACGCGTTTTACCGCAAGAACCCAAGCGGGGGAGCCTACGCGGTGGCCGCAGGCCTGGAGCAGGTGATAGAGTATATCAGGGATCTTCACTTCGCGCCGGACGACGTGGATTATCTTCGGTCGCTGGGAATTTTTGACGAGGATTTTCTGGAATATCTGAGAGGCTTTCATTTTACCGGGGATATCTATGCGATTCCGGAGGGAACCGTGGTGTTCCCGAGAGAGCCGCTCCTGAAGGTGGTTGCGCCGATGATGGAAGCGCAGCTGGTGGAGACGGCGATTCTGAATATCATTAATCATCAGAGTCTGATTGCGACGAAAGCGTCCCGCGTTGTCTATGCAGCGAAGGGGGACGGGATCATGGAGTTCGGACTGCGCCGCGCCCAGGGGCCGGATGCGGGAATTTACGGCGCCCGCGCGGCGATGATCGGCGGATGTATCGGCACTTCCAATGTTCTGACGGGAAAGATGTTCGACGTTCCGGTGAAGGGAACCCATGCTCACAGCTGGATTATGAGCTTTCCGGATGAGTATACAGCGTTTAAAACTTACGCAAATCTGTATCCGGACGCCTGTATTCTTCTGGTGGATACCTACGATGTTCTGGAATCCGGAGTTCCCAATGCAATCCGCGTGTTCCGTGAGATGAAGGCTGAGGGACGGAGCATGAAGGGTTATGGGATCCGTATTGACAGCGGCGACCTGGCGTATCTGTCCAAGAAGGCTTATGAAATGCTGGAGCAGGCGGGATTTGGCGATGCGATTATCTCTGCATCCAGCGATCTGGACGAGTATCTGATCGACAGTCTGAAAACCCAGGGGGCAAAGATCAATTCCTGGGGCGTGGGAACTAATCTGATTACGTCCAGCGACTGTCCGGCGTTCGGAGGCGTTTATAAACTGGCGGCTGTCAAAGAGAAAGAAAATGAGGATTTTATTCCGAAGATCAAGCTGTCGGAGAATTCAGAGAAGGTAACCAATCCGGGCAATAAGACGATTTTCCGGATTTATGACAAGGAATCCGGAAAGATCCGTGCGGATCTGATCTGCCTGGCGGACGAGACCTTCGATGAAAGTAAGGATATGATTATCTTCGATCCCATCGAGACATGGAAGAAAACAAAAATCAAGGGAGGAACCTATACGCTGCGGGAACTTCTGGTTCCGGTCTTTAAGAAAGGAATGTGCGTATACAACTCTCCGTCTGTGATGGAGATCCGTGACATCTGCACAAAGGAAAAGGCGACGCTGTGGGAGGAATCCCTGCGTCTTGTGAATCCTCATGAGGTTTATGTGGATCTGTCCGACAAGCTGTATAAGATCAAGTCGGAGCTGCTGGAAGAGATGAGCATGAAAGCTCTGGAACAGATCTGACAGTACTTCGAAAGACAGTTGAAATAAGGAGAACTATGTTAAATTTAGGAAGAAAACAGAAACTGACAGTAGTGAAAAAAGTAGAATTCGGCGTTTATCTTAGCGAGAGCAGGGAAGCGGCGGAGAAAGAACGGGTACTGCTTCCGGCAAAGCAGGTTCCGCAGGGAACCGATGAGGGAGACGTTCTGGAGGTGTTTCTTTACCGGGATTCCCGCGACCGTATGATCGCGACGACCAGGGAGCCGAAGCTGACTCTGGGAGGTCTGGCAGTGCTGCAGGTGGTACAGACCGGAAAAATCGGGGCGTTTCTGGACTGGGGGCTGGAAAAAGATCTGCTGCTTCCGTTCCGGGAACAGACGGTAAAAGTCCATACGGGCGATCAGGTGCTGGTGTCCCTGTATCTTGACAAGAGCAGCCGCCTGTGCGCGACCATGAAAGTCTATCCTTTCCTGAAGACGAATTCTCCGTATGCCATCGGGGATACGGTGGATGGACTGGTCTATGAGATCAGCGGGAATTTCGGAGTGTTTGTCGCTGTGGACAACCAGTATTCCGGCCTGATTCCGAAACGGGAGGCCCAGGCCGGCTACCGGGTGGGACAGAATCTGAAGCTTCGGGTTACAGAGGTGAAGGAGGACGGAAAACTGACGCTTTCCGCGCGCGGAAAAGCCTACGAACAGATCCGGGAGGATTCCGAAAATGTTCTTCAGGTGATCCGGGAATTTGCGGGCGTGCTTCCGTTCGATGACAAAGCTTCTCCGGAGGTGATCCAGAGAGAATTCGGCCTGAGCAAGGCCGCTTTCAAACGTGCCGTGGGCCGTCTGCTGAAAGAAAAGCAGGTGGAGCTGCGCGACGGGAAGATCTGGATGATCTAAAGTATTTTTTCGGGAAAACAGCCCGGCGAAACAGATGGAAAGGAGTCTCTCATGAGTTTTGCACATCTTCATGTCCACACGGAATACAGCCTTCTGGACGGATCCAACAAGATCAAAGAATATGTGGCCCGGGTCAAGGAGCTCGGGATGAACAGCGCTGCGATTACAGATCATGGCGTAATGTTTGGCTGCATTGATTTTTATAAAGCCGCGAAAGAAGCGGGAATCAAGCCGATTATGGGCTGCGAGGTCTATGTGGCTCCGGGATCCCGCTTTGACCGGGAGACGGTAAAGGGAGAAGACCGTTATTACCATCTGGTTCTCCTGGCCGAAAACGATCTCGGCTATTCAAATCTGACAAAAATTGTCTCCAAAGGTTACGTGGACGGGTTTTACTATAAGCCGCGTGTTGATCTGGAAATTCTGGAACAGTACCACGAAGGGGTGATCGCGCTGAGCGCCTGCCTGGCGGGAGAGGTTCCCCGGTATCTGGTACGCAATCTGTATGAGGAAGGAAAACAGGCGGCCCTGCGCTACCAGGAAATCTTCGGAAAGGGAAACTTCTTTCTGGAGCTGCAGGATCACGGAATTCCCGAACAGCGTCTGGTCAATCAGCAGCTGATGCGGATGAGCCAGGAGACGGGCATTGAGCTGGTGGCGACAAACGACGTCCATTATACCTATGAATCCGACGCGGAATCTCATGACATTCTTCTCTGTATCCAGACCGGAAAAAAGGTGGAGGACGAAGACCGAATGCGCTACGAGGGCGGCCAGTACTACGTCAAATCTGAGGAAGAGATGCGCCAGCTGTTCCCTTATGCGCTGCAGGCGCTGGAGAATACCCAGAAGATTGCCGACCGCTGCGAGGTCAATATCGAGTTTGGCGTGACGAAGCTGCCCCGGTTTGACGTGCCGGAAGGCTACACGGCCTGGGAGTATCTGAATAAGCTCTGTTTTGAGGGGCTGGAGGAGCGGTATCATCCGGTGACTCCTGAGCTGAAGGAACGCCTGGAATATGAGCTGAACACTATTAAGACCATGGGGTATGTGGATTACTTTCTGATTGTCTGGGATTTTATCAAATTTGCCAGGGACCACGACATCATGGTCGGCCCTGGCCGGGGATCTGCGGCGGGAAGCCTGGTTTCCTATACCCTGGGAATCACAAAGCTGGATCCCATGCGTTACCAGTTGCTGTTTGAGCGGTTCCTGAACCCGGAGCGGGTGACGATGCCTGATATCGATGTGGATTTCTGCTTTGAGAGACGCCAGGAGGTTATCGACTATGTGACCCGGAAATACGGGAAGGACCGGGTGGTTCAGATTGTAACCTTCGGTACGCTGGCAGCCCGGGGTGTGATCCGGGATGTGGGGCGTGTGCTGGATATGCCATATGCTCAGGTGGATTCCATCGCAAAGATGATTCCCAATGAGCTGAATATCACCATTGACAAGGCGCTGACTATGAATCATGAGCTGAAGGAGCTGTATGAGTCGGATGATCAGATTCATTATCTGATCGACATGTCCCGTCGTCTGGAGGGACTGCCCCGCCATACGTCCATGCACGCGGCCGGCGTCGTGATCAGCCAGAAGCCGGTGGACGAATATGTCCCGCTTTCCAGAGCCAGCGACGGAACGCTGGTTACTCAGTATACAATGACGACGCTGGAGGAACTGGGGCTTCTGAAGATGGATTTCCTGGGCCTCCGCACGCTGACGGTGATTCAGAATGCGGTACACCTGGCGGAGCGAAGCAGTCAGACGAAGATCGATATGGACCATATTGATTACAATGACCCGAAAGTGTTGGAGATGATCGGATCGGGAAAGACGGAAGGCGTGTTCCAGCTGGAAAGCGGGGGAATGAAGAACTTCATGAAGGAGCTGAAGCCCAGGAGCCTGGAGGATATCATCGCCGGAATTTCCCTGTACCGTCCGGGACCGATGGACTTTATTCCCCAGTATATCCGCGGCAAGAACCATCCCGAGACAGTTACCTACGACACGCCGCTGCTGAAGCCAATCCTGGAGCAGACCTACGGATGTATCGTCTACCAGGAGCAGGTCATGCAGATCGTACAGGCGCTGGCGGGATATTCCCTGGGAAGAGCGGATCTTCTCCGCCGTGCCATGTCCAAGAAAAAAGCGGCTGTCATGGAAAAAGAGCGGGAAAGCTTTGTCTACGGGAATCCGGAGGACGGTGTGCCCGGCTGTATCAACAACGGGATCCGTGAACGGATCGCGAACAAGATCTATGACGAGATGACGGATTTCGCAAAGTACGCGTTCAACAAATCCCATGCCGCCGCCTATGCGGTCGTCTCTTATCAGACCGCCTGGCTGAAATATTATTACCCGGTGGAATTTATGGCGGCGCTGATGACGTCCTGTATCGATAATCCGGGCAAGGTGGCGGAGTATATTCTCAATTCCCGCCAGATGGGAATCTCGATTCTGCCGCCGGATGTGAACCAGAGCGAAGGAATTTTCACCGTGGAAGGCAGGAGTATCCGCTATGGAATGGCTGCGATCAAGGGAGTCGGAAAGCCGGTGATGGAGGCCGTGGCCCGGGAGAGGGAAGAAAACGGGCCGTTTGTATCCCTTCAGGATTTCGCGGAACGGATGTCGGGAAAAGAAATCAACAAGAAGACTGTGGAGAATTTCATAAAGTCCGGAGCCTTTGACAGCTTCGGGGCGACGAGAAAGCAGATGATGCAGGTCTACGTTCAGGTGCTCGACGCGGTGGCCCAGGAGAAGAAAAATTCCATGACCGGTCAGATGAGCCTGTTCGATTTTGTGGATGAGGAGACAAAACATTCTTACGAGATTCCGCTGCCCAATGTGGGAGAGTACGGAAAAGAGGAGAAGCTGGCTCTGGAAAAGGAGGTTCTCGGCATTTACATCAGCGGTCATCCGCTGGAGGAGCAGGAGGAATGCTGGAGAAAAAACATCACCGCGGTGACCACCGACTTTCTTCCGGATGAAGAGACCGGTATGCCGAAAGTTGTGGACGGAGCGAAAGTGATCGTCGGAGGAATGATCACGGATAAAAAAATAAAATATACAAAGAATAATAAGACCATGGCGTTTCTGACGCTGGAGGATCTGCTGGGAACGCTGGAGATCGTCGTGTTTCCGCGGGACTATGAGAGGAATGCCTCCCTGATGCAGGAGGATGCGAAAGTATTTATCCAGGGACGGGTGTCGGCGGAGGACGATAAGGCCAGCAAGCTGATCTGCGAAAAGATCTATCCGTTTTCCGATGTGCCCAGAGAACTGTGGATTCAGTTCGCGGATAAGGGCGCCTATGAGAGAGAGGTGGCGGAACTGTACCGGATCCTGTCTGAGTCTGACGGAACCGATCAGGTGGTGCTGTATATCCGTTCGCCCAAGGCGATGAAACGCCTTCCGCCGAGCAGAGGCGTCAAAATCGGCGACGAGCTGCTGGGTATTTTGAATGAAAAATATGGAAATCAGAACGTGAAAGTTGTAGAAAAGAGTATTGAAAAACGCCGGTAAATGCTTTAGAATTAAGTTGTGTGTGATTGTTAAAAAAATTTCGAAATTGTGTGTGATGAGATGGAGGAGTTTTATATGGCAACAGCAAGCAAGGTAAAAACAATCGGAGTTCTGACCAGCGGCGGCGATGCACCGGGAATGAACGCGGCGATCCGTGCGGCGGTACGGCGCGGCCTGCAGCAGGGAATTCAGATGAAGGGAATCCTGAAAGGTTACGATGGTCTGCTGAATGAGGAGATCATCGATATGACTGCCCGTGACGTATCGGATACGATTGAGCGCGGAGGTACGATTCTCTATACAGCAAGATGCGCGGAGATGCGCACGGAGGAAGGTATCGAGAAGGCGGTGGAAAACTGCAGAAAGAACGGTATCGACGGTCTTGTGGTGATCGGAGGCGACGGTTCTTTTGCCGGCGCGCAGAAACTGGCGAACAAGGGAATCAACACGGTTGGCGTTCCGGGAACCATCGACCTGGATATCGCCTGTACCGAATACACCATCGGTTTTGACACTGCGGTCAACACGGCGATGGAGGCGATCGACAAGGTACGTGATACGTCCACGTCACATGAGCGCTGTTCCATTATCGAGGTAATGGGAAGAAATGCAGGCTATATTGCTCTGTGGTGCGGTATCGCAAACGGTGCGGAGGATATTCTTCTTCCGGAGAAATATGATTACGATGAGCAGAAGATCATCAATAATATCATAGAGAACCGGAAGCGCGGCAAAAAGCATCATATTATCATCAACGCGGAAGGCATCGGACATTCCAGCAGCATGGCGCGCCGGATCGAGGCAGCGACAGGCGTGGAGACCCGTGCGACGATCCTGGGACATATGCAGCGCGGAGGAAGTCCGACCTGTAAAGACCGTGTCTATGCATCGATTATGGGAGCTTACGCAGTGGATCTTCTGATTCAGGGAAAGAGCAACCGGGTAGTCGCGTACAAGAACGGCGAGTATGTGGACTTTGATATCAACGAAGCTCTGGCAATGCAGAAATCGCTTCCGGAATATCAGTGGGAGATTGCCCGTGCACTTTCTTATAATTATAATAAATAAATGGATATTCGGAACGGTTCCGCTGGCGGAACGGCTCCGGGTAGCAACAGTTCAGCCGACTGAACGACTGCAGGTGGCTTTCGTCTGCAGAAAAAGAACTGCCGCATGAATGCGGCAGTTCTTTTTTTTCGAACCATCCGGCTGTGCGGAACGGTTACATCCGTAAGGCAATGTTTATGCCGCATATCTGAGCAAGGAGGAACGGTATGATTACGAGCAGCAGCAATCAGCAGATCAAAAATATTGTACTGCTGAATAAAAAGGCAAAGGCGCGCAGAGAGCAGGGGCTTTTTGTGGCAGAGGGAAGAAAAATGTTTCTGGAGGCGCCGGGGGAATGGATTGAGAAGGTCTTTTTGTCTGAGTCCTTTTTTGAAAAAGAGAATGAAATTCTGCCGGACGGTATACAATATGAAGTAGTGGAGGACCATGTGTTTGCGTCGGCCTGCGATACAAAAACGCCACAGGGGATTCTGTCCCTGATAAAGATTCCTTCCTATACGGAGGAGCAGGTGACCGGCGGTGAGAACCCGTTTCTGATTGTGCTGGAGGATCTCCAGGATCCCGGAAACGTGGGCACGATTCTCCGGACCGCGGAGGGCGCCGGTGTGACGGGAATCGTTGTAAGCCGCCGGACAGCCGATCTGTTTCAGCCCAAAACGATCCGCGCGACGATGGGATCCATCTATCGGATGCCGATCCTTGAGGTGGACGATCCCGCTGCGTTTCTTCAGAGATTGTCCGCCCATGGAATTCAAAGCTATGCGGCGCATCTGAGGGGCAAGGAATCCTACCGGGTGCAGGATTACACGGGTCCGACGGCAATCCTGATCGGAAATGAAGGGAACGGTCTCAGCGATGCGCTGGCTGCCGCTGCCAGCCGTCTGGTGCGGATTCCGATGGAAGGTCGGGTGGAATCCCTGAACGCGGCGATTGCGGCAGCAGTTCTGATGTATGAGGTGCACGGACAGAGAAACTGAGAATGTTCGCTTTTCCCACATTTTTATTACATTTTCTTTAAAGCTATCGACTTTTTTCGCTGTTTCTATTAAAATAACAGATGAGGCGTATTTGTGAAAATTCACCAAAGAAAAAAAGGATGCACGTTGGAAAACATGTAATCGTTTCGTATGCGGAACGGTTGCCGGAATGTGCGTCTGATCAGAGGTACGCTTTGTAACACTGCCAGGTCCGGACAGAGACCGGCAGGCGGTACAGATCAACTGTTACAGGGGGAAAGAAAATGGCGAATAAAAGAAAAATGAGCAGAAAGGAAATGAGACGCCGCCGGCGGCAGAGAATTCTGATCATCAAAACCGCGACATTGTGTGTGTTGCTGGTTGTTCTGGGCGTGGCGGTCTGGTTTCTGGCAGGAAGTCCGCGACTTGGCTCCGGAGGAAAGGGCGGCTCTGCATCCAACAGCGAAGAGCAGAATGGAGCCAGTACATCCGATTCTTCCGCAGAGGAAACGGTTACAAAAGAAGATCTGATCGCTCAGGCGGACGCGCTGGCGGCGACCTACGATTACGACGGAGCCATTGAACTGCTCAAAAGTGCAGAAGGCTCCGCGACAGATTCGGATATGATCGCAAAGATCTCAGAATACACGACGGCAAAAGATGCCTGCGTGCGGGTGGATATCAATCAGGTGACGCATATCTTTTATCATTCTCTGGTTGTCGATCCGCAGAAAGCATTTTTCCAGGATAACAAACAGACAGAGGGCTTCTGTGAATGGATGACCACCGTCGAGGAGTTTAACCGGATCACACAGCAGATGTATGACAACGGTTACGTTCTGGTAGCGCTCCACGATCTGGTAAAGCAGACGGTAGATGAAAACGGAACCGTACATTTTACCGAGGGGGATATTTATCTTCCGGAAGGCAAAAAGCCGTACGTGCTGTCCCTGGACGACCTGTCTTATTATCATTCCTATGATGGACGTGGAATTGCCACCAAAATGGTGATTGATGAGAACGGCAAACCTACCTGTGAATACACCCAGGACGACGGTACCGTGGTAACCGGCGCATACGACTGTGTTCCGCTGATGGATCAGTTCCTGGAGGAGCATCCGGACGCAGCTTATCACGGAGCGAAAGGAACCATCGCGCTGACCGGATATGACGGAATCCTCGGTTACCGCACCGACAGCGCGTACAGGACCCGTGAAAACCTCAGCGACGATCAGGTGAAATGGCTGGAGGAGCACCCGGACTTTGACTGGGAGAAAGAGTGTGAGGAAGCAAAGAAAGTAGCGGATGCGATCAAGGCTGACGGCTGGACGTTTGCCAGTCATACCTGGGGACATATCCGAATCGGAGATGCGTCTCTGGAGCATATCCAGACGGACACCGAGCGTTGGCTGCAGGACGTCGCGCCGCTGATTGGCGGAAGCGATACCATTATCTTTGCGCATGGTCAGGATCTTGCCGACTGGCATGACTATCAGGCCGACAATGAGAAATTCAATTATCTGAAGAGCAAAGGATTTAATATTTACTGCAATGTGGATTCCTCCCAGTACTTTGTACAGTGCAGGGACAACTACCTGCGGATGGGCCGGAGAAATCTGGACGGCTACCGTCTCTATCAGGACGCCATCAACGGAGGAACCCGAACCAGCGATCTCTTTGACGCTGCGAGCGTATGGGATTCCCGGCGTCCGACGGATCCGTCCCTTTATGATCTCCAGTAATGTAATAACCATTCGGCCAGCTGAACGGTTACGGTATCCGGTCATTGAAAATCGCTTCGCGATGAGCCATACCCACAGGCAATATGCTTTCATACGGTCTGTGCAGAAGAATGACGGACGAAGGACCTGTGAAAAAACGTGAATTCGTTTTTTCACAGGTCCTTTTATATACGTGCGCCTGGCGGCACATGGGCAACGCCGGCACACAGCAACGCCAGATGGACATGCAGGTATGTCCGCCTGGCTTTCTGCTCGCGGGTATAAAAGTGGAGGAAATGTTCGACAGGAATGTGGAAATTTCCACGAAAGTGGGGGATTTTTGTGGATTATTATAGAAAAATAAGGTGTAGCTTGCCAAAACTTGTAAGAAAGTTATGATTGACAAAAAGTTGTAATGCTGATAGAATCAGTTCGTAACAAATCGTAACAAAAACGTAATAATTAGCAGGAGGCAAGTATGACATTGAAACGGAGCCACATGATTGGCGCACTTGGGGGAGCATTGACAATGACGGCAATCATGGCTGTACCGGCATATGCAGACACTTTAACCGATGCGACTACGAATGAGGAGAGTATTTTATATACAGAAAGCTGGAATGATAAAGCGGCGGCAAACGTGGAAAGTTACGCAAACATCCGCGTGTCCGCGTCCGCAGATTCCGGGCAGACCGGCATTCTTCTGCCGGGCCATGCAGTAAATGTGGAGGGACAGGAAGGCGACTGGAGCAAAGTAAGTTCTGATGGAATTGAAGGATATATCAGAACAGACCTTCTGGTATTCGGGGAGGAGGCCCGCGTTCATTATAAAAATGTATGCGGATTTACCGGAACCGTCACCGCCAGCAGTCTGAGAGTCAGAACACAGCCGTCTCTGGAGGCTGAGACAATCGGAAGTCTGGGAAATTCCAGCCAGATCAGAATAGAAGGAACAGAGGGCGAATGGTACCAGGTAGAATACAAAGGGACAGACGCATTTGTGCATTCCGATTATGTCGATCTGGAAGACTCCGTGCAGGGTGCGATGACCGTCGAGGAGTATCAGGAACTTCAGAAGCAGGAAGAAGCAGGCGCGGCATCCACACAGAGCAGTACAGTGGTGTCCGCGGGAAGCGGGGATCTGGCAATGCTGGCGGCTCTGATTGAATGTGAGGCAGGCGGCGAGAGCTATACCGGAAAAGTTGCGGTAGGAGCAGTTGTTCTGAACCGCGTGAGAAGCGGTTCCTTCCCGAACAGCATTTCAGAGGTCATTTATCAGTCCGGTCAGTTTTCACCGGTATCCAGTGGAAAATTCCAGAATGTTCTTTCCAGAGGCGCGAGAAGCGACTGCTACGAAGCGGCGTCGGCGGCGTTGGCAGGAGAGAATCCGGTGGGGAACTGTCTGTATTTCAACAGTGGTTCCGGACGTGGAATTCAGATTGGAAATCAGCATTTCTATTAAATTCTGTTTACATAAAAAGGACATCCCGGTTGTGATGCCGCTGCAAAGCGGAGGATCTGCCGGGAGGTCCTTTTTTTCTGCCGAAACAGTTCAGCCAGATCTGTGCATTCACTGCACGGACCTGGCTGAACTGTTACTTTCTGTCAGATAATTCACAATCTCTTGCTTGTATTTTCACTGGAAATATAGTATTATGATAAAAAGCAATTTTGCTTATACAAAAGAGAGAACAGAAGCGTTTTTATCTGTCATAATTCCAGGCTTTTCCAGATTTTTAATGGTTTTGCCCGGATTGTGCATATAATGGAGAAGACGATTCTGGGAAAGGGGGATAAGGAATGTATGCAATCATCTGGCTGGCGGCTCTGGTGATACTCCTGCTTGCGGAAGCGCTTACTCTCGGTCTGACAACGATCTGGTTTGCAGGCGGTGCGCTGATTGCGCTGATTGCGGCTCTTGTGGGTGCGAATGTCTGGGTACAGCTGGGAATCTTTCTGGCGGTATCGCTGCTTCTGCTGATTTTTACAAGGCCGGCGGCATTACGGTATATGAACAAGTCTACCCTTAAAACAAACGTAGATTCACTGACCGGAGAAGTGGGAGTTGTTTCTGAGCGGATCGATAATCTGGAAGCAACCGGAAAAGTGAAGCTGAACGATGTCCTCTGGACCGCACGTTCGGAGGATGGAACCGTCATCGAAGAGGGAGCTGTTGTGGAGATCTCCCGTGTCGAAGGCGTAAAGCTGATCGTTAAGATGAAGGAGGAAGAGAAATGAGTGATGGAGTGATGACAGGTATTATTATTGTACTGGTTCTTGCGGTACTGCTGATTATTGCCGCATCCTGTATTAAAATCGTTCCCCAGGCCAACGCGATCGTCCTGGAACGTCTGGGAGCCTACCGGGCCACATGGTCCACAGGAATCCACTTTAAAATTCCGTTTATTGAGCGTGTGGCGAGAAAGGTGAACCTGAAGGAACAGGTGGTGGATTTCCCGCCGCAGCCGGTAATCACAAAAGATAACGTTACGATGAGAATCGATACCGTTGTGTTCTATCAGATCACAGATTCGAAGCTGTTTGCCTATGGTGTGGAAAATCCGATTATGGCCATTGAGAATCTGACGGCCACAACACTGAGAAATATCATCGGTGATCTGGAACTGGATGAAACGCTGACCTCCCGTGAGATCATCAATACAAAAATGCAGTCTGCGCTGGATCTGGCCACCGACCCGTGGGGAATCAAGGTGAACCGTGTCGAACTGAAAAATATCATGCCTCCGGCGGCCATTCAGGAAGCGATGGAGAAGCAGATGAAGGCGGAGCGTGAGCGCCGTGAGTCCATCCTGATTGCGGAAGGCGAAAAGAAATCTACGATTCTTGTGGCGGAAGGTAAGAAGGAGTCTGCGATTCTGGACGCTGAGGCGGAAAAACAGGCGGCAATCCTCCGGGCGGAAGCCGAGAAGGAGAGAAGGATCAAGGAGGCGGAAGGCCAGGCAGAAGCGATCTTTAAGGTGCAGCAGGCCAACGCCGACGGTATCCGCGCCCTGAAGGAGGCGGGAGCTGATGAAGCGGTTCTGACGCTGAAGAGTCTGGAGGCGCTTGGCACTCTGGCAAACGGGCAGGCGACGAAGATTATCGTTCCGTCGGATCTCCAGGGACTTGCGAGCCTTGCGACGTCGCTGAAAGAAATCATTTCCGATGGAGAGAAAGCGTGATCTTTCGGTCCGGTATCTGCATTTCCTGCACGGGCCGTCTGAAAACCATGGAGCCTGCGGGAAAATTCACAGATGAAAGAAAAGAACTCTGAAGGGAGGCCTTCTGCAGCAGTGGAGGATATGGAACTGCTGCAGAAGGCCTTCTGTTGTATCTTGTACCCGTATGATATACAGTTTCTGTGTGTCTGTGGATTACAGGATGCAGCGGCGGTCTGGTCTGGGGAGATAATCTTCAATGGTCGGATGCCGTAACAGTGCAGAAGCCTGAGCTGCTATGCGGGAAAAGTAACAGTTCAGCCAGTCGAATTGTTACCCGGGAAAAGAAACAGAAATAAAAACAGTAGATGAATGGAAAAGAATGAGGTATAATGAACGGTGTAAAAGAAATGGAAATTCGATATACCAGTAAGAGGAGGAGATACCCATGAATTTACAGGGACGCGATTTTTTGACACTGAAGGATTTTACGCCGGAAGAGATCAGTTATCTGCTGGATCTCTCTGCAGAGCTGAAGGATAAGAAGAAAAAGGGAATTCCGGTGGATGTGCTGCGCGGAAAAAATGTGGCGCTGATTTTTGAGAAGACCAGTACGAGAACCCGGTGTGCCTTTGAGGTGGCTGCCCACGATCTTGGCATGGGTACCACTTACCTTGACCCGACAGGTTCCCAGATCGGAAAGAAAGAGAGTATCCGCGATACCGCCAGAGTGCTGGCAGGAATGTATGAGGGAATTGAGTACCGGGGATTCGGACAGGAGATTGTGGAAGAACTGGCGAAGTATTCCAAGGTTCCGGTGTGGAACGGCCTGACCAACGAGTATCATCCGACCCAGATGCTGGCGGATATGCTGACCATCCGGGAACAGCTGGGACATCTGAAGGGCGTGAAGCTGGTATACATGGGAGACGCCCGCTATAATATGGGAAATTCTCTGATGATTGCCTCCGCAAAGATGGGCATGGACTTTGTGGCATGCGCGCCGGAGAAATATTTCCCCAACGAGGAACTGGTAGCTCAGTGCCGCGAGTATGCAAAGGAAAGCGGAGCGACGATCACCCTCACTGAGAATGTTGCAGAAGGAACAAAGGGCGCAGATGTGATCTATACGGATGTATGGGTTTCCATGGGCGAGCCGGATTCCGTCTGGGAAGAGCGGATCCGGGAGCTGACGCCGTACCGGGTGACGAAGGAAGTGATGGCCAACGCAAAAGATACGGCGATCTTCCTGCATTGTCTGCCGTCTTTCCATGATCTTGACACAAAGATCGGAAAAGAAATGGGTGAGCGTTTCGGGCTGACAGAGATGGAAGTGACCGACGAAGTGTTCGAGTCTGAGCAGTCCAAGGTATTTGAGGAGGCTGAGAACCGGATGCACACGATCAAGGCGGTTATGGCGGCAACGCTGGGAGCCTTTGGAAAGGAATAACAGAACGGAGATGCGGGAAAATAAGAAAGCAGAGGTTCTGCGCCTGCTCAGAGAATCCACGGAATATATCTCCGGGCAGGAACTGTGTGAAAAATTTTCCGTTTCGAGAACAGCCGTGTGGAAAATCATGAAACAACTCAAAGAGGAAGGCTACGAGATAGAGGCGGTCCAGAACAGGGGATACCGCCTCTTAACTGTGCCGGATATTCTCAGCAAAAGTGAGATTGAGAGCAGGCTGGACGGAGGATGGATTGGAAAACAGGTATATTTTGCGGAGGAAGTGGATTCGACGAATACCTGGGGGAAGCGGCTGGCGGAAGAGGGAGCGCCTCATGGAACGCTGGTGGTGGCCGATGAACAGACGCAGGGACGGGGACGGCGCGGCCGAAGCTGGCAGTCGCCGAAAGGCACAAATATCAGCATGACTCTGATTCTGCGGCCGGATCTGGAACCGGCCAGGGCTTCGATGCTGACGATCGTCATGGGACTGAGCGTGGCGCAGGGGCTGAAAGAGCTTCTGAAACTGCCGGTTCAGATCAAGTGGCCCAACGACGCAGTGCTGAACGGACATAAGCTCTGCGGCATCCTGACGGAAATGAGCGCGCAGATTGATTACATCAATTATGTTGTGGTAGGAACAGGGATCAATGTAAATCTCCCGGAAGTTCCGGAGGAACTGAAGGACATTGCCACGTCTCTTCTGATTGAGACGGGTCACAGGGTGAACCGGGCAGAGGTGATCGGAGCGGTTCTGCGGGCCTTTGCGCGAAATTACGAGAGTTTTCTTGCGGCGGGAGACCTCACAGGACTTTTGAACGCCTACAATGAGATCCTGGCCAACAGAGACCGTCAGGTGCGGGTGCTGGATCCGAAAGAGCCCTATGAGGGTGTGGCTCTGGGAATCAATGCCCGGGGAGAGCTCCTTGTGAAAAAAGCGGATGGAAGTATCTCGGAGGTCTATGCGGGAGAGGTTTCCGTTCGCGGGCTGTATTCCTATATATAAGAGAATTCTGCGCGAAGGCAGCAGTTATCTATGATTTGATATACTGACAGAAAGAAAATAATATATCGTAACATAAATTCGGGTATTTATGTTACGATATACGGGCAAGTAGAAAGGAATTCGGATGTATTCAGACGACGAGAAAGTAGTGCTCTGCGGCGCCAGCGCCTATGAGCAGAAATATTATTTTAATCAGGACTTTTCCAGTCTTCCCCAGGCCGTGCAGGACGAGCTGCATGTGATGTGCGTCATGTTTACCGTGGAAATCGGCGGGATTTTTACACTGTGGTTTGACGGAGAAGGAAATCTGCAGTTTGAGACGGAGGCTGTGGATGCGGATGCGATGTACGATGAGATCGGCGGCGCGCTGAGAATCAAACAGCTGCAGCAGGAAAAACGGGAGCTGCTGGAATCCCTGGAACTGTATTACAGAGTCTTTGTCCTCGGGGAAGAGATTCCCGAGGAAGAGGGGGAGAATGCGAACCCTTCGGCGGGAGCGCCGGAAAACATGGAAGACACGGACGGAGAGAGCAGCGTATGAAAAATCTGAAAATCGGAAATGTGACGGCAGACTGTCCGGTGGTGCTCGCGCCGATGGCGGGTGTGACGGACCTGCCGTTTCGTCTGCTGTGCAAGGAAATGGGAGCAGGTCTGCTGAGTATGGAAATGGTCAGCGCCAAAGCGATCCTCTATAAAAATAAGAACACGGAATCCCTGATGGAGATTGCGCCGGCAGAGCATCCGATCGCTCTGCAGCTGTTCGGCAGCGATCCGGAAATTCTCGGTCAGATTGCCGCGCAGATTCAGGACCGGCCGTTTGATGTGCTGGATTTCAATATGGGATGCCCGGTGCCCAAGGTGGTCAACAATCATGAGGGCTCCGCGCTGATGAAGCAGCCGCAGCTGGTCCGGGAGATTGCCTCCAGTCTGGTGAAGCATTCAGAGAAACCGGTGACGGTAAAGATCCGGAAAGGTTTTGACGAGGAACATGTCAATGCAGTGGAGATCGCGAAAATTCTGGAGGACTGCGGTGTTTCCGCCATCGCCGTTCACGGGCGGACAAGAGAACAGTATTATTCCGGAAAAGCCGACTGGGAGATCATCCGTCAGGTTCGCGAGGCGGTATCCATCCCCGTGATCGGCAATGGCGATGTGGACAGTCCGAAAGCGGCTGTGCGGATGCTGGAGGAGACCGGCTGCGCCGGCGTGATGATCGGAAGAGCGGCCAGGGGAAACCCGTGGATCTTCCGGGAGGTCCGCCATTATCTGGAAACCGGGGAGGAGCTGCCGCGCCCGTCGATGGAGGAAGTCAGGGAAATGATTCTTCGCCATGCACGCCTCCAGGTGGAATATAAAGGCATGCAGACCGGAATGCGGGAAATGCGCAAGCATGTGGCCTGGTATACGTCTGGTCTTCCCCATTCTGCGCGCCTGCGCTCGAAGGTAAACGAAGTAAATACGCTCGCGGAGCTGGAGGAACTGCTGGAAGAGTTTCGTAACAATTCAGCTGGATGAACTGCAACAGAACTTCGATAACGGCTTCCGGTTTTTTTCTTGACAAGGCCGGGCGTTTCATTTATACTACTGTAATTGTTAGGATAGGAGTAGTCTGTCCTTATGAGATGAAAGCGTTTACAGAAGATAGATAAAGATAAGGAAAGGGTGCAGAAACATGGCAGAGAAGAAAAATATTCTTACTTATGCAGGACTCCAGAAACTGGAGGAGGAGCTTCATGATCTGAAGGTATACCGCAGAAAAGAAGTCGCTGAGAAAATCAAGGAAGCGAGAGAGCAGGGAGACCTGTCCGAGAACGCAGAGTACGATGCAGCGAAGGATGAGCAGAGAGACATTGAGGCACGTATCGAGGAGATCGAAAAGATCCTGAAAAATGCCGAAGTTGTCGTAGAGGATGAGGTAGACTCCGACAGAATCAATGTAGGATGTAAGGTAGACGTCTATGATGTAGAGTTTGATGAGGAGATTGAATTCCAGATCGTAGGTTCCACAGAGGCAAACAGCCTGGAGGGCAAAATCTCCAATGAGTCTCCGGTAGGAAAAGCGCTGATCGGCGCGCATATCGGCGATACGGTGGAGGTGGAAACCCCGACCGGCATGATTCAGTATAAAGTGCTGAAAATTCAGAGAAACGTCTGATTCTCCGCCCCGTCATATGGCAGGTTGAACACTGCCGGGAATGGAGATTCACTGACGGCAGACGTCAGCACAGTTTTGCGGACGGCGGAAGCAGTATCGTTCCGCGGATAAAAAATAATGGAAAAGGGAGTGAGAAAGATTGGCACAGCAGAAGCAGACACAGGAACAGGATATGAATCAGTTATTGAAGGTGCGCCGGGATAAACTGAAAGAGCTGCAGGAAAGCGGAAAGGATCCGTTTGTCATCACGAAATATGACGTGACCCATCACAGCCAGGAGATCAAAGACAATTACGAGGAGCTGGAAGACAAAGAAGTCACCGTGGCGGGGCGTATGATGTCAAAACGTGTGATGGGAAAAGCTTCCTTCTGCAATGTACAGGACCTTCAGGGCGGCATTCAGTGCTACGTGGCGCGCGACAATGTCGGCGAGGAATCCTACAAAGACTTCAAGAAAATGGATATCGGCGATATCGTGGGTGTGAAGGGTACGGTGTTTAAGACGAAAACCGGCGAGATTTCCATCCATGTAACCGGCCTGACGCTTCTGAGCAAGAGCCTTCAGATCCTCCCGGAGAAGTTCCACGGGCTGACGAACACAGACCTTCGTTACCGCCAGAGATACGTGGATCTGATCATGAATCCTGAGGTAAAGGATACTTTTATCAAGCGTTCGAAAATCATCAGCGCGATCCGCAAATATCTGGACGGCCAGGGCTTTATGGAAGTCGAGACTCCGATGCTGGTGGCAAACGCAGGCGGAGCGGCGGCAAGACCGTTTGAGACGCATTTTAACGCTCTGAACGAAGACCTGAAGCTGCGCATTTCTCTGGAACTGTATCTGAAACGTCTGATTGTCGGAGGCCTGGAGAGAGTCTATGAGATCGGCCGGGTATTCCGCAACGAGGGACTGGATACGAGACATAATCCGGAATTTACGCTGATGGAACTGTATCAGGCGTATACGGATTATAATGGAATGATGGACCTGACAGAGAATCTTTACCGCCATGTTGCCCAGGAGGTTCTGGGAACCACGAAGATTGTCTATAACGGAATCGAGATGGATCTTGGAAAACCGTTTGAGCGTATCACAATGGTGGATGCGGTGAAGAAGTATTCCGGTGTGGACTGGAATCAGGTGGAGACTCTGGAGCAGGCGAGAGCGCTGGCGAAGGAGCATAACATTGCATTTGAGGAGAGACATAAGAAGGGCGACATTCTGAACCTGTTCTTCGAGGAGTATGTGGAGGAACATCTCGTTCAGCCGACCTTCGTAATGGACCATCCCATCGAGATTTCTCCGCTGACCAAGAAGAAACCGGAAAATCCGGAGTATGTGGAGCGTTTTGAGTTTTTCATGAACGGCTGGGAGATGGCGAACGCTTATTCTGAGCTGAACGATCCCATTGATCAGAGAGAGCGCTTCCAGGCACAGGAAGAGCAGTTTGCTCAGGGAGACGAGGAGGCGAACCACACGGACGAGGACTTCCTGAACGCACTGGAGATCGGTATGCCTCCGACCGGCGGCATCGGATTCGGAATCGACCGTATGTGCATGCTGCTGACGGACAGCGCGGCAATCCGTGACGTTCTGCTGTTCCCGACCATGAAGAGCCAGGGAGCGGCAAAGAACGAGGCCAACAATGCGGCGCAGTCTTCCGCACAGGCACAGGATGCACCGGCGGCAGAGACACCGGCTGTAAAACTGGATCTCTCCAAAGTGAAGATCGAGCCGCTGTTCGAGGAGTTCGTTGATTTTGACACCTTCAGCAAATCCGATTTCCGTGCGGTGAAGGTCAAAGAGTGCGAGGCAGTGCCGAAGAGTAAGAAACTCCTGAAGTTCGTCCTTGACGACGGATCAGGCACAGACCGTGTGATCTTAAGTGGCATTCACGAGTATTACGAACCGGAAGAGCTGGTCGGAAAGACATGCATCGCCATCACGAATCTGCCGCCGAGAAAGATGATGGGAATTGATTCCTGCGGCATGCTGATCAGCGCGGTATATGAGTACGATGGACGTGAAGGACTGAATCTGCTGATGGTGGATGACAGGATTCCGGCAGGGGCGAAGCTGTACTAAAACGGGGTGTATTCCGTTTAGGAGAAAAGTCTGAAAATGTACCTTTACATTATTTATATGGAAAATTTTGCAGAGGAATAACGGTATTATTTTCAGTTTGGACCTTGAGAGAGTGATCTCTTTCAAGGTCCTTTTTCATATAACCATTTGTGGGAGGAGATACTCGTAAACTACGAAAAATTCCTCTCCCTCATAGGATGTAATCACAAAGGCTATCCAAATTATCGCAGTAATGGCATACTACCTGTTAATTTATTTACTTTCTTTTTTGACCCGCAAATTGCGATTCCAAAGTAGTTCAAATCAATTTCAGATACTTCTTTCATCTTCTCTGTAAATTCATCATAGGTCTTACAGCCTTGCGCCAAATCGGAAAAATCAACTACTGTCAAATCGGAAAAATCAACTACTGTCAAATCGGAAAAATCTGGTTCATAAAGTCTTTCACGGATTGTCTTTATGCTTTCGGCATTATCTTTCAAAATAGGAACAGGAAATTCAATAATGCCTAAATGTTCCTTTCCTGTTTTGTTGGTAACATCTGCACCAACTACTTCCGGCATTTTCTTCCCTAATGTAATTCCCATAATTGCTGCCGTATTTGCTATAATCCCCAATGGCAAGTGTTCATCAATTACCATGACGCATTTTTCATTGTGTAAATCCATTACTTTCAACCTCTTTTCTCATATGCTTTTTTTCGGAAATAAGCAGCCCTGCTAATGTCAAAACAGTTCCAATCCCTGTGATCCATGTAAAGAGTTCGTGAATAATCAGAACAGAAGCTGCTACGGTTATAACAGGAACCAGATAAATGTAAATACTCGTCTTAACTGCTCCTAATATTTTTACAGCAAAATTCCATGTGACAAAACAAAGCGCAGACGCTCCTAATCCCAAAAACGGAATGTTCAGCAGATAGGTCATGTTTGCGAACCGGCTCAAATCCAATTTGAAGTCAAACAGAAACAACGCCGGTATCATAAACAGGATGCCATAAAAGAACACTCGCCGGGTCGTCAAAATCGTATTGTAGCCAAAGCTGCTGATCTTCCTTGTGAGAATAGAATAGCACGCCCATAGAAACGCAGCCAGCAACGCTAATAAATCACCGATAGGATTAAGCTGCAAGGAAGCAGCATTAAAGCTGATTAACCCAATCCCCAGCATTGCAACAATAAATCCAATGAAGAAATTTGCCCGCAGCTTTTCGTCTTGCTTCAAAAATACGTGAGACAGGATGGCTGTAAAAAAAGGGGCCACTGAAATAATCACGCCTACATTTGAAGCCATTGTGTATGTAAGGGCGATATTTTCCAGCAAATAGTATAGGCACACTCCACATAAACCCGCTGCGACAAAAACACTCTCTTGCTTAATTGTCGTTCCTTTCAATCGGTGGGGACAGACAATCAACAAAGCCAGCAATCCCATCAAAAATCGGAAAAACAATATTTCTATCGGCTGAAAATCTGCTAACAGCACTTTTGTGGAGATAAATGTTGTTCCCCAAATCAGAATAGTAATCAAAGCCGCCAAATGACCTTTCGCTGTGCTATTCGTCATGTTGTTCACCTCCCGTCCCGTCGCCTTTCAGAAATATTTCCCTGTAAACACCGGGAGCTAAACCAATAAAACGATTAAAGTAATTTGTGAAGTGGCTTTGGTCGGAAAATCCCGTCTGCAAAGCTGCTTCAATAGGAGCCACACCTTGCTCTAACAATTTTTTTGCTGCTCCGATACGGATATTTTCCAGATAGCAATAAGGAGTGACACCTTTTGATTTGGTGAAAGCCCGTAATAAGGTAGATTTGCTCAATCCAGCATGACGGCATATCTGGTCTAAATAAATGCGTTCTGTAAAGTGTTCTTCCATAAAAGCGCAGGCTTGTTCTATTTCTTCCCGACATTCGGGAATACACTCTTCAAAAGGCTGTCCGTATCGTTGAATAAGCAGCGACAACATTAAAAGCAGGCTTTCTTCTTTTCCAAATTCAAGGGAACCGTTCATTACAAGTTCATGGAGTGGTCGCAAATAGCAAGTAATTTCTTCATCACAGATTACCGTTTGCGAAAATCCCGGCAGTTCCCGTTTCCCTGTGACTTCTTCTGCCAGATCCAGCATGACTTCTTTTGTGATATTAAATCCCCGGTAATCCAATGTACCGTCATCTGTCTGAACGCACGCATGGCTATCGCCCGGATTGAACAGAATGACATTGCCTTTGCCGATTGTGTATTCTTGGTTTCTGCACGATAAACAGCGTTCCCCGCCTTCTACAAAACCTATCACATAATATTCGTGGAAATGGTTGGGAAACGGCTGCATGAGCATTATCAAATCGTTTGGAACAGGTATTGGTGAGGCGAAAAGAGAATTTCAAATTGATCGGGCAGGCGGTGCATGATATACTTGATTTGATTAATAACTGTAGAATATATATGGCCTTCTGCGGAGGTCCTGTGATTTATGAGAGTATTTCTGTCTATTCGTCTGACTCAAAAAATGAGAAATGCTTTGGAAAATGTGATCCGTGACATGAAGAGGAGCGGAGCCAAAGGGAATTATTCGCTCCCCTGCAATATGCATATTACGCTGGCGTTTCTCGGAGAAGTGCCCGGAGTGGAGGGGATCGAAGAGGCTCTGGATGAAGTAGAGTTTCAGCCCTTTGAGCTGAAGATGGAAGGCTTTGGACATTTTGGAGAATTATATTGGGTGGGATTGGCTGAGCAACCCTTGCTGGAGCAGCTGGTGAAGAACATTCGCCGTGTGCTGGATGACAACGGGATTGCTTATGACAGAAAGAAGTTCAGGGCGCATATTACTGTGGCAAGAAGGGTACAGGCAGCGTATCCGATTCGCGTTCGGATTCCCAGGGAAAGTATGGAAGTGACGGCATTTTCGCTGATGAAGTCAGAACGCATCAATGGAAAGATAAAATGTACAGAGATTGCATGCTGGGAGGCGGGAAAGAAGAAATGATTTATACAGTGATAAGAATCGACGAGGCCGATTATGGCTGCGAAGAACGGGAGGCAGGAGCTCCGACGCAGGCGCTGCTGACTCTGGTGGATGAAAAGGGCGTGCAGTCCCGTCAGCAGGTAGAGGATGCGCTCTTATATCAGAGAGAAATCAATGAAGGCGACAGAATTTATTTTGACGCGGACGGGAATCCGGCAAAAGCGGCTGACGGGGAGTGGACGAAGAACTGCAGCAGTAAAAATGTGGATCTTGCTGCGTTTGTCAATAAGATGGAGGCTGTAAAAGCAGGCCGTAAGGTGGAGTGGAAATGCCCTTTCTGCGGAGGCGATGTTGGAATGATGGAAAGAGAAGGCGGACGGACTGTGATTGGGTGTGATTCCTGCGACATGCGAATCCGGCTGGAGAATCATTAAGAGTGATTATAAGGAAGATCGTCATATGGACAGAGGAGCGGTACAATATGCTGCGTGACAGGGATATCCGGGAACCGTTGTTTGATTTCCTGGAAGAATATTTCGGAAAGGTTCGGATCATAGAAGAAAAAACCACAGGGAGATCCCGCGCGGATCTTGTCATGGTTTTGCCGGATTCTTTATATGGGATAGAGATTAAAAGCGACGCTGACACCTATGCCCGGCTTTCCAGGCAGGTCAAAGATTATGACCTTTCCTATGACTGCAATATTGTCGTGGTCGGTTCCAGTCATGGCCTGCATATCCGGGAGCATGTGCCGGAGTACTGGGGCGTGATCACGGTGGAACCTGCAGAGGATGGGTTGGATTTTTACATTCTGCGGCTTCCGGAGAAAAATCCGAAGATGAACTGGAAGAGAAAGCTGTCGATTTTATGGCGTCCGGAGCTGGCACAGATCCAGGAATGGAATGGGATGCCGAAATACAAAGACAGGAGCAAGTCTTTTGTCTGTGAGAAAATCGCGGAGAAGGCAGCGGATCCGGAGGAAGAAGCGCTGATCCGACGCCAGGTCAGCGAGATTCTTTTTGAGCGCGATTACAGCAGGGTCGGTGAGCTTCTGGCGGAGTTCCGGAAGGGTGAAATCCAGAAGAAACTGGATACGGAAACAGATCCGGAGAAGCGCCTGGAACTGATGATGGAGCAGGCGGAGAGAAGGAAACGTTTTCGGAGGAGGAGGCGCAGAAAGAAGTCCTTTGGAGGACCCTGAACTGTTACAACAATTTTCTTTACACACTCTCGTCTGAATATGATAAAATATGTGGTAGTATAATCAGCAAGTTTTGAAGCGTGTCTGAAATTTTCAAACATACTCCTGGAGAGATTTTTCATATACGCTCCGGAAAAGCCGAAATTTATAAGGGAGGTATGATAATGAAATTTCGTTATGTTACCATTGAGAGAGAGTACGGAAGCGGCGGAAGCAAGATTGCGCGAAGACTGTCCGAGGTCGCAGGCGTGCCCTGCTACGGACAGGAAATTCTTGAGGCAGTAGCCAAAAAACAGGGAATTCCGGTGGAGAGAATCAACCAGTACGAGGAGAAGGCGACCAGCAGCCTGCTGTATACGATGTTTGTCATGAGCCGTGTGCAGGCCGGGGATCCGGATATGCTGACGCCGGAAGGAAAAGTATTTCTGGATGAGCAGCTGGAAATCCGCAGACGGGCGATGGACGGCCCGGCAATTTTTCTGGGACACTGCGCATCTGATGCGCTGAAATCACAGAAAGGCGTCGTAAAGGTGTTTATTCATTCTGAGAACGAGCAGGAAATCAAAAACAGGATTGTAGAGGATTATGGAATCAAACCGGAGGAGGTAGAGGGCACCCGGAAGTATTACAACAAGAAAAGAGCCGGATATTATCGTGCCAATACCGGAAACGACTGGAACGACATGAAACAGTATGATCTGGTTCTGGATTCTTCAAGGCTTGGCATTGAAGGTTGTGTAAAAGTATTGAAAGGGTTGTTTGAATCATAAACAGCGAAAAGAGGAATCGTATGAATGTTTTGGAAATGATGGACGAACTGCAGAAAAAAGCTCTGAAGGACGAAGCGCTGAGAAAAGAACTGCTCAGCACAAGAAAGGATCCTCATCCGCTGGAGGCTTTCTGCAGAAAATGCAGAGAGTTGGGATATGAAATTTATGAGATGGATCTGATCAATGCGGGCGAAGAGTTCTATGCGGAGATGAAGAGAAGCACCAACGGCGGCGGTGAAAATTCGCCGATGCTGGAGGGCGAAGATGATTTTTACGAGATGTTCTTCGCCAGTCTGGAACGTGCCTGAGCAGCAAAAGAGCCGTCTTTTGGGAGAAACTGTTTTCGACGGGACGTGACGGAACGAAAAAAACGGATGGAGGAATCAACGTGGCGATAGACATGAAGGAGGCAATCGCAGAAGCTGCGAGGATACTGTTACTTGAAAAAAAGGTCAGAAAACTGACGGTAAAGGATATCGTGGAGGAATGTCATATCACCCGTCAGACGTTTTATTACCATTTTGAAGGAATTCCGGAATTGTTTCGGTGGATTATGGAAAAAGACTCAAAGCGGCTCATGGAGCAATGTCTGGCACGGGAGGATGAAGAGAGCGCTCTGAAATATCTGCTGACTGTGGCCATCGGGCTGCGTCCCTACGTGGAAATAGGCGTACAGACAAACTATGGAAAAGAGCTGGCGCAGCTGCTGATTGAGTTTATCTATGGATTCTTTGAGCAGCTCATGGAACGGACAGGCCGCTATGCGCACCTCAGCTATTCAGAGCGAAAATTCGTTCTCCGGTATCACAGCGGTGCGATCATAGGGATTCTGCAGTCCTGGACGAAGGAAGATACCGAAAATCTGGACGAGATCGTACATAACATGCATCTGCTTCTGCAGGGAAAGATTCGTCCGTTTGAGTAAAAAACAGAAACCGGCCGCAGGCGTTTTTCATGCCTGCGGCCGGTTTATCTTAATCGTTCAGCCAGCGGAACTGCAGCGGTTTGTAACCGTTTAGCCGGCGGACGGTTACGGTTTTTCTGATATGGTGAATCAGAGTTTTGCAGTCTGGGAAAATCAGCCCACGACTGTCACAGAAGTAATGTGCGGATTTACACCCTCATACCAGTACAGGAATCCTTCCATATCAATGGTCTGTCCGACCTGCAGATTCTTTACCGCAGAGTAAACCTCTGTGGAGCTGTCGCACAGATAAGACTCGATGACGAAGGTATAGGTCTGTCCGTTGTAAGAAGCGTTAAAGTAAAGATCATCTCCTTCGCTTCCGGATCCATCGTAGTTGTATAAGAAAGCGGTGGAAGTGTCGCCGCTGTCAGGATTTGCCGGCTCAACGGTCAGGCCCTTGAACTGTACCAGCTCGTTCTGGTGGTCGATCAGTTCATCGGTGCCGAGCATCTCTGTCACATCCAGGGGTGTTGCGATGAATTCGTCTCCGTCGACGATCTCAAAGGTACCGTCCATGATTTCGACCTCTCCGGACCATTCGGATTTGTAGCCTGTCACCTGAATCTTTGTTCCGGGAACCAGTTTCTCATAGTCCTCCTGGGAACATGCCATATCATACATGAAGTAAGCGCCGTCCTCACTCTGGCCGTAAACAGTGGCCTTGCCCTGACCTTCGTCTTCCCACCAGGACTGTTTTGCCTGTACATATGTCTCGATGGTGACTTCGCTGTCAAGGTCGGCAGCCATATACTCTTCATGGGTCAGCACGTCAGCGGAAGCTGTGTCTGCGCCGCTCTGGTCTTCTGCGGATGCAGAGGATGCGGAAGAAGCGTCTGCAACGGAAGAAGACGATGCAGATACGTTAGAAGCGCTGCTTCCGGAAGTGCTGGAGTTTCCGCCTGCACATCCGCTCAGTGCGACAACCATGGAGACAGCGAGCAGCATGGATAAAGTTTTTCTTCTCATAAATGATTCTCCTCTCATTCTTCAATGATAAATTTATAACAAGTTCATTATAATCCAAAAAGACGAAAAATCAATTGTTTTTCATTCTTTTTTTCTGCCGGAAAGCTTTGACACGGCCAGATACAGCAGAATCAGAATCCATACGCCGGCCAGACCTCCAAGAAGAAGTTTTGCCGTCGTGGGCAGAGGCCCGAGATCTGTCCGCTGGCCGGACAAGGCGGAATTTTCATCCAGGTGGTAGAGAGCGCTGACGTCGCTGTAGAGGGTTTCCAGGTAGGCGTCGTCCACCGTCTGTTTTCTCCGGACAGATTTTACCACATCTTCGATCAGCTGTCCCGCCGCGTTTCTCAGGGAGGCGGAACCGTTGAAGACCGGTGTGACGAAAGTATCGTCCGCATGCTCCAGAAGAATTTCCGCTGCCTTGATCTTGACGTCATAGTAAGTGTCGTTATCCTCTCCGGCGCGGGAGAGATAATCCTGGTACTCGTCGGATTCCTGAGCGGAAAGGGTAACCGGCACATACCCTTCCGTTCCGGAGTAGGCGATCTGAACCTTGTTGCTCAGCAGATACTGGGCAAACAGCCAGGAGGCCAGAACTTCCTGCGGATCTTGCTTGTTGAAGATACAGAGAGAAGGACCCTGGGAAATCATCTGCGGATGTTCCGGATCGTACTGGGGCACCGGCATCACTTCGATTTCAAAGTCGGTGATGGATTCCTCTGCAATGTCTACCAGCGGGGCTTCGCTTCCCATCCAGGTGGCTCCGGCGGTGGAGTCCACCGCGAAAACGCACTGTCCGGCGTTGAGAAAGTTGGCCGGATAGCCGGAGATCTTGAAGGTAGAGAAGGCGCCGCTTGCCGTGTGCTCTGCGACGGTTTTCAGAATTTCATCTGTGGTGTCGTTGAAAATCTGAACCTCTCCGCTGTCGGTGGAATATCCGGCGTTCTGCTGACGGAGCATCTGGATCATCATATTGTCCGTGGATTTATAAATAAACGGGATCATCACGTCTCCGCCGTTGAGAACGTAAGTGCCGTCCGCATTTTTCCGGACAGCGGCTTCCGAAACTTCCCAGATAAAATCCCAGGTCAGCGTGTCCGGGAGCGTGTAGCCAAGCTCTTCCACATAGGTTTTGTTGATGTAGCAGGCTTCCGTGGACCGCATGAACGGGAGCGCATAATAATGGTCTCCCAGCTGGCATTCCTCCAGGAACTGGGGAACGATCTGGGATTCCGTGGGTGCGTCGAAGAGCAGTCCGTCCGCGCCCAGACCGTACTGGTCGTCCGCCATCAGATCGTCCAGCGGGACCACCACGTTATCCCCGGTAAGGTAGGTGGCGATGTGGTCCGGATAGGTGATGCACACATTAGGCGTGGTGTTGGTGGCAATATTTGTGATGACGTCGTTGTAAATATCGCCGTAATCCGTGTAAAGCCGCAGGTTTACGGTGATGTTCGGGTACAGCGCCTGAAAATCATCGATTGCCTGACGGTAAATTTCCGTCTGCGTCTTGTTTGTGTCGTTTTTGGCCCAGAAGGTGATTTCATACTCTTTTGAAGCGTCGAATTCCTCCGGAACCGTAAAGGCGGCCTGTTCCTGTCTGCCGTGACAGCCGGACAGAACCGGCAGGCAAAGCAAAGCTGCGGACAGGACAGCCAGTGTCTTTCTGATTTTTTTCATCCTTTCAGTCCTCCCCTTGAAACTCCTGCCATGATCTTTTTCCGGAATACGAGAAACAGAATAATCAGCGGAACCGAGATCACGACGACGGCGGCCATCATGGCCGGAATGTTTTCGCGTCCGAATCCGTTTTCCCGTATTTCCTGAATTCCGTTGGACACCAGATAATAGGAGGGATCATCGGTGATCAGTCTCGGCCATACATAAGAGTTCCAGCATTCGATGATCTTCAGGATCGTCACCGTCACGATGGTCGGACGGCAGATGGGAATCATTACCTTCCACAGATATTTCAGGTCCGAGGTGCCGTCTACCTTCGCAGCCCGGTACAGTTCGTCCGGCACCTGCTCAAAGTTTTCCTTCAGCAGGTAGATATAGAAGACGGAAGTGACCGAAGGAAGAATCAGCCCGGCAAAAGTGTTGCGCAGATCCAGGTTGGTGACGGTCACAAAATTTGTGATCACCACCAGCTCGCTGGGAATCATCATCAGGGACAGAAACAGGGTGAACAGCAGATTTTTTCCGCGGAACTCCAGGCGGGCAAACGCGTAGGCAGCCAGCGTGCTGACCACGACCATGATCGCCGTCGTTGCAACGGCGAAGATCAGCGTATTCAGCAGATATCCCATCAGCGGCACGGTGGTGAAGGCGTCCACATAATTCTGCAGCGTGGGGGACAGGGTGAAGAAAGCGGGAACGTGCTCCGCATTGTATGCGCCGTAGCTTTTCACGGAGGTCAGTACCATCCAGTAAAACGGAAACAGAACCACGAGGGCCCACAGGCTCAGAAAAAAGTAGACGGCGATTTTCCGGATCTGACTGCGCCGGTTGTTTTTTTTCTGTATTTTTTCAAAATCAAGTTGTTGCTCCATTTGATTACCTCACTTTATTTTTTCTGCTGACCAGAAGGTTGATGCAGGTGACAGTCAGGACGATGGCAAACAGGAGGATGGCGGCTGCCGAGGCGTAGGATGGGTAGCCGCCGCTGTCGCCGTAGAGCATGTCGTAAACGTATCCAACAATCGTGTTCATGCCGGCGGCGTTCAGGTCTGTTCCGAACAGGGCCACCGCATCGCTGTATGCCTTGAACGCGCCGATAAATCCGGTGATGACCAGATAAAAAATCATCGGGGAAATCATCGGCAGCGTGATTCTGGTAAATATGCGGAGTTTCGGCGTTCCGTCCACTCTGGCAGCCTTATAGTAATCCTGGTTGACGGAGGCCAGGGCGCTGGTGAGCACGAGGATCTTAAAGGGCATAACCACCCAGATCGTATAAAAGCACAGGACAAACATTTTCGCCCAGTAGGGGCCGTCGATGAAATCCACGGAACTTCCGCCGAACCATTCGATGACCAGATTTACGAGACCGTCCGTATACTCTGTCTTCTGAAACAGGATCATGAATACCAGTCCGACCGCCAGCGTGTTTGTCACGTAGGGCAGAAAATATATGGTCTGGTAGAGATCTCTCAGAGGTTTGATGGAACTTAATCCCACGGAAATCAGCAGTGCCAGTCCTGTGGAGACGGGCACGGTGATGATTACCAGGAGAAAGGTGTTCTTTACTGCCTGAAGAAAATAGGGATCATGCAGTACATAGGAAAAATTATACAGGCCTACGCCGGAATACGTCTGGGAGGCAAAGTTGAAGCCTTCCTCTAGAGAATAGATAAAGACGTCGATCAGCGGATAGACCATGAAAACGATGAGAAAAAGGAGCGCCGGCAGAAGATAGAGCCAGGCTTTTCCGCTGTTTTTTTTCATGTTCAGGAATTCTCCTTTCCAAAAGGAATCCGTTTTTCCGTCTCTTTTTCGAAAAGAAATACCTTTCCGGGCTTCAGAGCGAAACGTACGGTTGGGGATGCGGTGTCTACGCGGGTCTCTGCGCTGATGATGGAGCGCAGGGTCTGGCTGGTGCAGGCGCTGTGGGAGGAAATCACGCTGACGTCCCGTCCCATAACCTCCACACGTTCCAGATGACAGGCGAGAGGACCGTCGGGCTGCAGAAGAAATCCTTCCGGACGGATCGCCGCCCAGACTTCCTGGTCGGCTGCGCCGCTGACCGGAAGAACCGGCTGTTCGCCGATGTACAGCATCTGGTTCCGGACGCTTCCCTGAAAGACGTTGATCGGCGGGGTGCCGAGAAATTTTGCCACAAACAGGCTGGAGGGATTGTCATAAACCTCCTGGGGATGGCCCTGCTGCATCAGGACTCCGTTCTGCATCACGGCGATCCGGTCACAGATACTCATGGCCTCGTCCTGGTCATGGGTGACGAAAACGGTGGTAATCCCGGTTTTCTTCTGAATCTTCCGGATCTCTTCCCGGGTCTGGAGGCGCAGGCGGGCGTCCAGATTGGACAGAGGTTCGTCCAGCAGAAGAACCCTGGGGAATTTTACAAGAGCACGGGCAATCGCCACACGCTGCTGCTGGCCGCCGGACAGCTCTCCCGGTTTGCGGTCCATCAGATCCTCAATCTGTACAAGATGCGCGGTCTCGGAGACCCGTTGTTCCATTTCCTCTTTTGTGAGACGGTCTTTGCCCCGCAGGTTCTCCAGAGGGAACTGAATGTTCTGGCGGACGTTCAGGTGAGGATAGAGAGCATAATTCTGAAAAACCATGCCGACGCCCCGCAGTTCCGGGGAAAGCTTTGTCACATCCTCTTCTCCGAAAAAGATTTTTCCTCCGGTGGGAGCTTCGAGGCCGCAGATCATGTTCAATGTAGTGCTCTTTCCGCAGCCGGAAGGACCCAGCAGACCCACCAGTTCACCGTCCGGGATTTCGCAGGTGAAATCACTTACTGCGGTAACGTCGCCGGGATTCTTTTTCCCGCGGGAAGGGAATTTTTTTGTCAGGTGTTCCAATACAATTTTCATTTTCTTTTTCTCTCCCTGATAGCATATACTTACAGCAGTACGGAAAGCCGCTGCTTTGGAGCGTATTTGAAATCTGCTGTCTGCAGGATGTGCGTCGCGGGCTGCAGTGTGTTCCGTGTCTGCTATAGAACAGTAGTTATAAATTTCACATTCTTGATTATAGCGAATTTTTATGCACTTCTCAAGACTGGTAATCAGAAAATAAATATTGCGCTGCATAACGTAAAGATAAGGTTTGCTCTGCTGGGAAATTTCATGTATGATGAAGGAAAGAGAAAAGATTTTCAATGGAGGATGCCGGCGCTATATTCGCAGATGGAAAGGAGAAGGTTATGAGGGATCCGGAGAGACTAAATGATTTTTATGAGGAGCTGAAGCAGATTCACAAACAGAATTTCCCGGACTGGAGATTCGGGCAGTTTATGAACAATTTTTTCCGCTGGCTTTCGTACAGCAAACACCATGATGGCTTTTATCCGGAGGAGGATGAGATGCTGGAGCTGCTGCGGGAGTATGCAGCGGGAGGAAAATAGGAGGTAACGGCAATGAGAAGAAACATTCAGGTAGAACCAAGAGAACCTCAGTATATTGTGACCACAGATGTCACTTTCGCGCAGGTGGACGCCTGGTACGGGCATACGAGACAGGATCTGAAGCTGGATCTGATTTATCCTTATGATGCAGAAAAAGAGTATCCGTGCATCGTATGGATCTGCGGCGGCGCGTGGCTGACGATGGACAAGTCTGCGCATCTGGCGTACCTGACGGAGTTGGCCAGGAAGGGATTTGTCGTGGCATCGGTTCAGTACCGGACAAGCAACGAGGCGAAATTTCCGGCGCAGCTGCAGGATGTGAAGGCGGCGATCCGCTATCTGAGAGCCCATGCCGGGAGATACCATATCGATTCTGAAAAATTCGGCGTTATGGGAGAATCCGCCGGAGGGCATCTGACCTGCATGGCTGCGCTGGCGAAGGATCCGTCCTATGACGTGGGAGAGTATCTGGAATATTCCAGCAGCGTACAGGCGGCGTGCCCGTGGTATCCGCCCACGGATTTCCGGGGATTCCCCTATGCGTCGGCGGAACAGTGTGCAGCCGCTCCGGAATCCCTGCTGCTTGGAAAAAATGTGATGTGCAATCAGGAAGAGGCGCTGGGATACTGTCCGGTGAGTCTGGTGACGAAGGATGCGCCGCCGTTTCTGATTATCCACGGAGAACAGGACCATACGGTTCCGTTTTCTCAGAGCGAACTGCTTCACGATGCTCTGGAGAAGGCAGGCTGCGATGTGACTCTGCTTGCTATCCAGGACGCAGATCATGCAGACCTCCGGTTTTTCCAGAAAGAGATCTGGGCGGAGATTGAAAGATTTTTCGCAGAAAAACTGTAACATAAGACACATATCGACTGCCGTCCCGCCTGCGCCAGTCTTTTTCTGTATCACAGGAACCTTCGTTCCCTGTGATACAAAAACGCTCCGTGGGATGCGCACTCGCGCGAAACAGAAATTTGTCGCTGAGACGACAGCGCCCGGCGCATATTCAACGATCTACGACAGAAGACCGCTGCCGGAGGCGGTAAGACATCATATGATTACCAGAATCCGTGTCAATCTGACCGACGACCGGGTGGAGGAGCTGTGGACGGAAGGAAGGGAATGGCCGGAATGGACCCGGGAATATTCTTATTCCGAGATGATAAAGAATCAGCAGATACAGGTATTTCCTTTTGGCACAGGGGATGAGATTATTCAGGAATTTCAGCCGGAACATCTTCTGGAGTCTTATGAACAGGGAAAACGCTGGTGGATCAGGAATTATCGGGGGATCGACGTCGGAGGGAATATCCGCTGGATGAGGGCAATATTGAATATGATGAAACCGGACAGCTTTACACGGTGGAAACATTTCGCAGTCTGACAGGGAAGCTGATGGAAAGACATTCTGACAAAATCTGTGCGATGGCCATGATCCATATCAGCGGAGGCGTGGAGCGGATGGCCGGACCGGGCAGCCGTCCGGGGCAGAGAGTTCAGGATTTCCTCGGCGCGGCGTACCTGCTTTCGCTGGGAACGGACTGTCTCGTGGCGCGTTACAGCGGAGACAGGCTGCTCGTATTCTTTCCGGACGCAGGAACACGTTTTGACATCAAACACAGACTGGAAGATGCATTTGTCTATGTGCGGGTCAGCACCGGCGATCTTCCCGGTGTGGAGAATCTGCGTTTTATCGCCGCAGTGACTGCAGAGTTTTCGGAAAAGACGGATTTCGGCAGAATGCTGACGCAGGTATCCGATCTGTGCAATATCTGGAGAAACTCGTCGATGGATACCGTTGTCTTTCCGGAAGAACATGGAGATCCCGGATGGAAAGTTGCCGGTGAGGAGGGGATTCTGCTGGTGCAGGGAGAGGAAGGAGCTCTCAGTGGGAAAGCTGCAGAGCAGAATGCGGCGTTTCAATGTGCGGCGGCCATGCTGGAAGCGCAGACGCTGGAATCTTCCATGAGACATGCGCTGCAGGTGATCGGTGAATACTACCAGGCAGACCGGGTATATATGATGACTCTGTCAGAGGATCATCTGGAAGTGGCGATGATTTATGAATGGATGCTTCGGGGAAAACCAAGCATCCGGCAGTCGGTTCTGCGGATGAAGGTGAAGCGGATTCCGGTGCTTGCCAGATGTATTCAGAAGAAAACAGCTGTTTTCGTGGAGAAGCCGGGAGGCAGCGATGCAGATCAGGATCAGTACTGGAGATTTATGGTTTATCCGATTCTGGATGACGGGATTATCAGTGGATTTCTCTGTGTGGAGAACGCCCATGCATATGTCAGGGAAAGCGGCCTGCTGGAACTTATGGCGCCCTGCCTGAAAAGGGAACCGGAGCGGTTCGGCCGGAGAGAGAAGAGAAACAGGGCCAACGGCACGGCGGAGGATATCCTGAATACACTCCCCAACAGAAAAGATTTTGACAATATGATTTATGCGCTGAATCTGGACAAGAGAAGTACCATGGGCGCTCTGGCTGTGGATGTGCCGGAGCTGTCTGCGCTGAACAGCACGAAGGGATTTTCATACGGAAAAAAGCTTCTGAGCTATATTACGGAAACGCTGGACAATACCTTTGGCATTTCGAGCGTTTATCGTACCTGGGACAATGAGTTCGTTGTGCTTTTTCCGGATATTATTCAGGATATTTTTACCGCTCGCTGCATCCGTGTGAGAGCGCTGATGCAGAAAAGGTATCCCGGGAAAATCCGGGTCGGATACCGCAGGGTATCCAGGGATGCCACGGTGGAACTGGATTCCCGGTGCTATGACGCGCCGATGCAGTTCATCGGCCAGAAGGTAGAGGTGCGGTACCTTCCGGATGACCCGGAGAAAGTATGGGTATTTTCGGAAGGGAAGCAGTATCCGATGCGATTGACGGACCGGGCGGAGAACGGAAAAACAAAGCGTAAGAATCCGGTGTCGATTGATTACAGCACAGTACTTGGAGGTGGGGAAGATGTACACTGATTATTATGGGCTGAGTTTTAACCCGTTTGATAAACAGATGGTAAAAGAGAAAGACGCGTTTGAGTCGGAAGATTTCCGAGAGATGACCGCACGGCTGGAATACCTGAAGGAAATCCGTGGGATCGGGGTGTTTACGGCAAGCCCTGGAATGGGAAAGACGTTCGCACTGCGGTGCTTTTCGAAGAAACTGAACCCGAACCTGTACCAGTGCGCCTATCTGTGCCTGTCAACCGTAAGCGTGCAGGAATTCTACCGCCAGCTGTGTGAAGCACTGGGGCTGGAATCCGGATTTGGAAAGAGCCAGATGTTCAAGTCGATCCAGGAACGGCTGTATTACCTGTACAAAGAGAAACGGCAGCCGTTCATCTGTATCCTGGATGAGGCCCAGTACCTGAATAGCAGTATCCTGAGGGATCTGAAAATGCTGATGAACCAGAAGTATGATTCCGTGAACTGTTTTTCCCTGATCCTGTGCGGGGAACCCTATCTGAACCACATCCTGGAGAAACAGGTGAATGAGGCGCTGAGGCAGAGGATCGTGGTCCATTATAACTTCCACGGACTTACAGACCAGGAAGTGCCTGATTATATCTGGCAGAAGATCCGGAATGCAGGAGGAAGCCCGGAGATCATTGATACGGCAGCGATCAGTTCCATCCACAGCTACAGTCAGGGAAATCCACGGCTGATCGACAATGTGATGACGGATGCGATGACTTTGGGGAGTCAGATGGAGAAGAAGGTGATCGATGCAGAGGTGATGCTGGCAGCGATCAATAACCAGGCATTGAGTTGATAAAATGTGGGAAAAGAGGCATGATCGTGTCGTTGAGATGCGATTGTGCTTTTTTTCTGGAAAAGTTGGCGATTATAAAATGCTGTTTGCAGCTACCAGAAAATGTCGCTCGACAGCAAGGCACTAATTGTAAAAAGTTAATCTTTTCACCATTAATTCATAACAACACAAAGGATAAAATTACCAGGATTAATCAAGAAGATCGCATCACGCATGATATCTTCTATATGGCTATCCCGGTCATCAGATTTTTTTACCATGGATCGGCTGGAGATGGTATCATCACTTCTGAAACCAGAATACGAAGATAAAACAACAAGAGCCAACCGATGCACCGAAAGTATTGTCAATCTTCCAGTTTATTGAAGACGGTCTGAATGTCTGCATACTTGGACTATCAGACAGCGGTAAGATGTTCCTGGCAAAAAGCCTTGGTGTGGCTGCTTGTGAGAAATACCGCGTTAATTATTGCCATTGCAGCGAATTATTGGAACGCCTTATTGCTGCGAAATCTGCAGATTATACAAAATACCTGCGTGAAATAAAAAAGATTCTTGGGTTTCAACTCCTGATCCTGGATGATTTTTTGTTAAGTACAATCATGGATGAACGGGAAGTCAAAGTATTGATGGAAATCCTTAAAAAACGCATTGAAGCATCCAAAAGTACCATCGTCTGTTCTCAGCGTGAACCAGGGAGTTGGAAAGCAATGATTATGAATGACGAAGTATCGGCCAACGCTATAATAAAGAGGGCAACGAAGCACTACATTGTTGTCATTCAGCCTATCGAAAACCCTTAATAAAGGTGGACGTTGTACTCCGCCGAGTGGCCACTGGCAAACGCACCAGTGGCCACTCGGCACAAATTGCAGATACACTCAAGATCCGGACTTAATGAGCTTATGATTTCTTGTTTCATAAACTATCACCCAGCATTATTATATTACTTTTTACAACGATATCAACTAAATTTGGAAAGAACCTATTTGGCGCTTGCCATAAATCCAGTAAACAATCCCCCCAAACCCAGCCCAACCCAAAACTTCACACTTTTTTCACAAATAAATTAGCACTCACTTCTTGTTATCGCAGTGTGGCTTTTGTCTAACTTCATAGAGTGCCGTAAGTGCCTATTTATGGGTGTTTCTCGGATTTTATGATTTTATCTCAACTCGTCAGAAATCGTCATTTTATAAAAAATTGGTGTCAAAATTGGTGTCAATCAGCAGATAGCTACCTTTTCTTGCCACAGTATATCAGTATCACAAATTGAAAAATTAAATATCGCAAGTAGATTATGGAACGCCGATATTGACGTTCCTTTTCTATTTCCAGCCGTTCAGAAATGGACGGCTTTTTCTATATCCAAACGAAAGGAGAATTTTAAAAGCTATGAAAAAGATATTGAAGCGATTAGC
>DWWU01000016.1 GCA_019119555.1 Candidatus Fusicatenibacter intestinigallinarum
TTCCTCCGTCACCTCGTCCTCTTTCTCATTCGGGTCAATTCCGAGGATGCGCAGAACGCCGTTAGTGGAAGCCGTCAGCAGCCATACCAGCGGAGCGAAGAGTTTCGAGAAAAAGGTAATCAGCCCGGAAAGTCCCAGGGCAATCGCCTCTGTCTTGTTCATCGCCACACGCTTCGGCACCAGCTCGCCGAAAATCAGCGTAACATAAGATAAAATCAAAGTGATAAGGACAACTGCAATCGTATCCAGCGTTCTCTCCGGAATCGGTACGCCGATGGACAACAGCCATGCGACCAGCGGCTCCGAAAAGTTATCCGCCGCAAATGCACTGCCCAGAAAACCGGAGAGTGTAATCGCAACCTGAATCGTTGCCAAGAAGCGGGAAGGCTGCGACGTCAGCTTCTGAAGTCTGATCGCCTTCTTATTTCCATCACTCACCATTTTTTCGAGCTTCGTGTCGTTAACTGAAACCACCGCAATTTCCACACATGCAAAAATTGCGTTAATTGCAATCAATACGATCTGCAGTATAAGACTGCCTGCTATGTCACCGTCCAAGAAAATCATTCCTCCTAAATATGTTTTTTGGGGTCACTGTTCCGTCCCTTCGCAGCTGCGAGCCGTAATCCCATGAAAATCGTCACAGTTCAGCCAGCTGAACTGTGACTGAAAATCGGCTTCGCTGCCCGGGCTTTCTCACGCCTGAATCATGTTCCTGCGGTCTCATCCGCAAGTGATCCGGCCTGACCTGAACAGTTGTATTTTTGTTTTTTAATGTACATAATATATTATAAAGCGTATTCTGTCAAGAGCAGATTTACGCATTTTTCAGGAATGCTTCGTATCCCTTTTCTGTCTCATAGACGTCCGCTTTGGATGTAATCTCCCACGGCGCGTGCATATTCAGCACAGCAACGCCGGAGTCGATAACTTCCATACCGTACAGTGCCAGAATGTAAGCGATGGTTCCGCCTCCGCCTACGTCTACTTTTCCAAGCTCAGCCGTCTGCCATGCCACGCCTGCATCGTCCAGGATTCTCCGCAGATCTCCCAGATATTCCGCATTCGCATCATTGGAACCGGATTTTCCTCTTGAGCCTGTGAATTTGTTGAATACCATTCCTTTTCCGAAGAACGCGGCGTTCTTCTTCTCAAACGCCTGCGCGTACAACGGATCATAGCCTGCGCTCACATCGGAGGACAGCATTCTGGAATTTGCCAGGCAGCGGCGCAGCTTCAGCTCCGAATAGTCGCCGGTCAGATTCATCAGCTCAGCCAGGACATTCTCAAAGAATCTGGACTGCATACCGGTAGCGCCGACGCTGCCGATCTCCTCTTTGTCAACCAGAAGACAGCAGGTGGTTTTCTTCGCGTTCGTCACCTCAAGCATGGCAACCAGTGATGTGTACGCACACACACGGTCATCCTGGCCGTATGCCATGATCATGCTGGAATCCAGACCTGTCTCTCTTGCTTTTCCTGCCGGCACAATCTCCAGCTCAGCGGACAGGAAGTCCTCCTCCTCCATGCCGTATTTGTCATTGAGCAGTTTCAGGGTCATTGCTTTCACAGCTTCTTTTTCTTCCCCTTCCAGCGGCTGGCTTCCAATCAGGAGATCCAGATTTTCTCCTTCAATCACTTTCGCCGCTTTCTTTTCCATCTGCTCTCCGGACAGATGTACCAGAAGGTCTGTCACGCAGAATACCGGATCTTTTTCGTCCTCTCCGATTACGACGTCAACCACAGTTCCGTCTTTCTTTACCACAACGCCGTGGATTGCCAGAGGAAGCGCCACCCACTGATATTTCTTAATTCCGCCGTAATAATGTGTGTCCAGATAGGAGAATCCCGTATCTTCATACAGAGGATTCTGCTTTACGTCCAGACGCGGGGAGTCGATATGTGCTCCGAGAATATTCATACCGTCCGTCAGCGGCTTGCTGCCGATCTGAAACAGTACGACAGATTTTTTCATGCATACGGCATATACCTTGTCCCCTGCGTGCAGCGGAGTATCTTCCTGAATGCAGGTCTGCAGATCCACATAGCCTGCCTCCTCTGCCTGACGGATAATCTCCGTCACACACTCACGCTCCGTTTTTCCCTTATCCAGGAATTCCCGGTAAGCGTCACACAGCTTATTCATCTTCTTCAGTTCTTTCTTTTTGTAGTCATTCCATGATGTCTTTCTCTCCATTGTACTTTTCTCCTTTTTTTAATTTTGCTGCAATCTGCAGATATCCCGCAACAGTTCAGCCGACTGAACGGCTGCAACTGCCACGCGATCTTTCAGCGCAGCACCTGTGAAAAAATCAAAACGCCGGTTTTGGTTCTTTCACAGATGCTGCCCCTGTGTCCTTCCGCCGGAAACATGCAAAACATTCCGGATGTTCGCGCCGTTTCCTGTTTACTGAGCTGCCGCCGTTTCTCTCAGAATCTCCTCCGCCTTCTCATAAATCAGTTCCGGATCCACCGCCGTTCGGAATCTTCCGTTCTCATAGAGAATCTTTCCGTCGACCATCGTCAGGCATACGTTCTGCTTGCTCCCGCTGTACACCAGGTTCTTCTCCGGATCCGACAGCGGGTGCATGTTCGGCTGATGCAGATCAATCATGATCAGGTCCGCCTTCTGCCCCGGCGTCAGTGTCTCACATTCCTTCAGCCCCATCGCCCGCGCTCCGCCGACCGTCGCCATCCGCAGCACCTGTTTCGCCGGCACTGCCGAAGCGTCCCTCTCCCGGAGCTTGGAAAGACCCGTCACAAGAAACATTTCCCGGAACATATCCAGACAGTTGTTGCTGGCCGCGCCGTCGGTTCCCACCGCCACCGGAATTCCCCGGCACAGGAACTCCGCCACCGGAGCAATGCCGCTGGCCAGCTTCGCATTGGAGCCGGGGCACGTTACCGCAAAGAGACCGCGTCTGCGGAAAATCTCAAAATCCTCCGGAGCCAGCCAGATGCAGTGATATCCTCCGCCGCCGTAATCAAACAGCCCCAGCGCTTCCATCACCTGGGTCGGAGTTTTACCGTATCTTCCGATACACTCTCTGACCTCTTTCTCCGTCTCTGAATTATGGGCAAACACCGGTGCCCGGAATCTGTGCGCCAGATCCGCCAGCGCCTCCATTCGCTCCCTGGAGGTGGTATACTCCGCGTGAAATCCCAGGCGATAGCTGACAAGATCTCCCGGCCGGTTCCAGAGCCGGAAGCATCTCTCCTCATCCTCCGGCGACTGGCAGAAGTTATTCATCGCTCCCACAAGAACCGTGCGGAATCCGAAATCCCGGGCTGCCTTTCCCACTGCATCGGGAATCAGATACATATCGAAAGCCGCGGTAATCCCGCTGGTCAGATACTCCAGAAATGCCAGCTGCGCCAGCCAGTAAATCTTCTCCTCATCCAGCTTTGCCTCCATGGGAAACACCTGACAGTTCAGCCATTCGTCCAGCGGCAGATCGTCGGCATAGGAGCGGAGAAACGTCATCGCAGAATGAGCGTGTGCGTTTTTAAAGCCGGGCATCAGCAGATTTCCTCCGGCATCAATCTCCCGGTCAAACGGTCCTTCTGCTGAGAGCGCTTCCCTGCCGGGATTTTCTCCCACATAGGTGATCCGGTCGTTCTCCACATGGAGTTCTCCCTCAAAGACCGGCCTTTTTTCTTCCATCGTAAGAATCCATGCATGGTAAATTCGAAGCTTCACTCCCGACTCCTCCTTTCCCTCTGCTCTTCCGGCTTTTCCGGACGGCGCCGCCTGTGTCCCGCTTACCGGCACATGTTCCGGATACTCTCCGTCACCAGCTGACGGAACAGAGGCGCCACCCGGTCGGCGGCCTCCTGAACCTCCTGATGGGACAGAGGCTGCTCCGTCATTCCGCAGGCCAGATTGGAGATGCAGGAGATTCCGCAGATTCTCATTCCCATATGGTTCGCCGCAACCGCCTCGCAGGCGGTGCTCATTCCCACAGCGTCCGCGCCGAGGATTCTGCACATTTTCACCTCGTGGGGGGATTCAAAATTCGGCCCGGTCAGCTGCAGATATGTCCCTTCCCGCAGGGGGATTCCCAGCTCCCGCGCCGTATTTCTGAGAATCTCCTGGAGATCCCTGTCATAAATCCGGCTCATATCCGGAAATCTCGGCCCCAGTTTCTCACTGTTCGGCCCGATCAGCGGCGACGGAACAAAGCTGGAAATCTGATCTGTAATCATCATAAAATCCCCTGCCTGAAAGTCATAATTCACGCCCCCGGCGGCATTCGTCAGAAACAGAATCTCCGCTCCCATCCTCCGCATCAGCCGGATCGGAAGCACCACATCCGTCATGGGGTATCCTTCATAATAATGAACCCGTCCCTGCATCATCACAACGGGAACCTCCCCCACATGGGCGAACACAAATCTTCCCTTGTGTCCCTGCACCGTGGAAACCGGAAACCCTTCGATCTCCCGGTAAGGAATCTCTCCCTCCACCGGAAAATGTTCCGCGTAATCTCCCAGCCCTGATCCCAGAACCAGCGCTGTCTTCGGCACAAAGGGAATCCTGTCCCTGCAGGATTCCAGACATCTCTCCAGTTTTTCAAAAACCTGTTCCATAACCAAGCACCCCCTGCCACTGCCCTGTTGTCCGAAACACGGCCCAAACGATTATGTAATCATTATATCCGATTCCTCCTCAGAACACAAGAAACATTCATTTGTTTTAGGGAGAAAAGTATGTTATATTTGTGTTATCATAACTCACAGAAAAGGAGCAAAGCATGAAAAAAACTGTATTGGATGATTTCCTGAATCCACCGGTGCGCGACGGCTATATTCCCGCGCCCTATCAGCTGGAGGAAGGTGAAAACATCAATGACTTTTACCTGGAACCCGTACTGTTTCACAATCCGGGCGGTCCAACCATCGGCGTCACTACCTGCGGTGTCATCGTAAAGGACGGTCTGTTTTTCAAAGATATGGACAACGACGGCGTCCTGTCTCCCTATGAAGACTGGCGCAACGACGATGAAACCCGCGCCAGGGATATGGTGGCTCATCTGCCTCTGAACCAGCAGGCCGGTCTGGTGCTGAACACCCTCTGGAACACTCCTCTTTCCTTCACACGGGAAGAGGCCAAAGACGAAAATGGCAATATCGTTCCGGGAAAGATTTTCAAACGGTACGATCCCGAAGAACCGGAACCCAGCTCTCCGCTTCCGGGCGTCTCCATGCGCTGCGACGATTCCGATGTGCTGGAGCGCAAGCTGACCGCCGGCGTATACCGCGGCGAGATGCGCGCGGAAGCAGGGGTAGCCGCACTGTATCACAACATCGGAACCCAGATGCTGGAGTACGAAGCCTGCCAGGGCGGCGTGGCAATCCCCTACTCCCTGCATACCAATCCGATCAATATCGGCTATCCCGACTTTCTGGGAATGGGCGCGGCCTGCCTGGGAGACGGAAATTTTGATCTGGTATACGAGATGGCGGATACGGACCGGAAAATGATGAAAGCCTGCGGCCTGAATATTATGTACGGACCTCAGGTGGATGTGTCCACAGACCCCCGCTGGCCGAGAAACAGCGGAACCTACGGGGAGCGGCCGGACATCACAGCCGGGATCACCAGCGCCCTGGTGGAAGGATATCAGAACGGTTCCGACGGTCTGAATGAGGGTTCCGTGGTACTGACGGTGAAGCACTTTCCCGGCGACGGTCCTGCCGAAAACGGATTTGAACCTCACCTGCCCATCGGACAGTGGAGACTCTATCCCACGCCAGGCTCCATGGAAAAATACCACCTGCCGCCGTTCCAGGCAGCGTTCGACAAAAAAGCGTCTGCGATCATGCCCGACTATTCCCGCATCAGCACCGACGGACGCAGCACACCCCAGTACTACAGAGGCAGACTGACCTCCACGGAGGAAGTCCCGTCCGCTTACTCCAAAGAACTGATCACCGATCTGGCACGGGACGTCATGGGCTTCGAGGGTTATGTCAACTCTGATTCCGGCATCACCAGCGTTCAGATTTACGGCGTGGAGCATCTGTCTGTTCCGGAACGTTATGCAAAAGCGATCTCCGCAGGCACCGACGTGATCGGCGGAAATTCCGATTCCGAACATATTGTCGCGGCCGTCGAGCAGGGACTCCTTCCGAAAAAGGATCTGGATCGTGCCAATTACCGCCGTCTGCTGAGTCTGTTCAGACAGAAACGCGTGGACAATCCTTACCTTGATCCGGACGCCGCAGACCGTGTGCGGTCCGAAAACTTTGAAAACGCAAAGAAGGCTGCCTACAAGGCCTGCCAGAAAGAAGTCGTTCTGGCGAAAAATCACGACGGCGTATTGCCGATGGAGAAAGGCCGGAAAGTATATATTGCTGTATTTTCCGGCGACGATGCGGGGGCTGCCCTGGCTCAGTCCATGGGCGCGGGAGTTGCCGGCGATTCCAGCAACGAAGCGCTGCGCGGACAGCTGGCAGACATGTTCACCGCAAGGGGCTACCAGGTCGTGGAAACGCCGGAAGAATGCGATTACGCTTACCTCCATGTATGGCCGAAACAGAACAATATCGTATTCCTTCAGTCTGCAATGCCGGTGCTGGAACTGGTGGACGGAGAACTGACCGACGAGCGCGAAGTCAACAAGAGCCAGAAGAAAACCGGCCGGAAGATTCCTGTCCACACGTTGCGCGGCGTCGGCCGGATTTCTGAGCTCGCGGAAAAAGTTCATGCCGCCGGCGGCAAAGTCATCGCCACCTGCGTGGTCAGCAATCCCTGGATTCTGGACAGACTGGAGCCGTACGTGGACGGTCTCACATTCCAGTATACGGTTTCACCGGTGGCGATGAACAATGCGCTGGAATCCCAGATGGACGTTCTGTCAGGGGCGTACAATCCTACCGGAAAAATGAGCCTGACGATGGTATCCTCTCCGGACGTCATCGCGATCACCGAAAAGGAAATCAACGGCGTTGTCCGCGAGATCTGCGCGTCTCCCAACGATGTGCCGGGCTATGATAAGGATCCGTATATCGATCCGGAAATTCTTGCCAGAGTCAGGGGCAGCAGCTACGCATACTGCGACGCCGACGGAAACTATTACCGCTCCGGTTTCGGTCTGCGCTATCCTTCCTGCGAACACTGACACACGCAGGCCTGCAGGCGGCCGTTGGGCTTGGAACAAGGAGTTCCGCCCGCGGAACTCTTGCGCCGAACGCGGTCGCCTTAGCAACAGATTTCAAAAAAAGGGCTGCCTGGAATTGATTTTCCCGGCAGCCCTCTTAAAAGGGGAGGATAAGTATTTCAAAGTTATCTTTGGTGAAGTTGTCCCTGGTGGGGGATCCAGTGGACATTCTCTATTATGCCCTCCCCTCTGTCTTTTATACACAGCGTTCTGCTTTTTTCAGAATTTCCTGCCGCTTCGCCTGCCTGTTTTGCCGTCAGCAGCAGTAAAATCCTCTGCCCCCGTAGCAGCAGCAGTTGCACAGCGCATTGATTGCAAGACATTCACAGCACCATTTTCCCATATCGGTTCCGGTACGCTCGTATCCATATCCTTCGCCCATATCCGTATACCACTGTCCGCCGCCCTGGAGCTGTGAAAGCAGCTGTCGGTACTGCAGATTGTCGGGTTCCATATTGACAGCGGTCTGTGCATCCTGGACAGCGCTGATGTTATTCCCAAGCCCCGCGTTGGCTATCGCGTGAAGATAATACCACTGTGCATTGTGGCCTGAAATATTGTTCAGGACGCGCATTGCCTCCTGATATCTCATGTTGTTGAGGAAATTTGCAGCCGCACGAAGCTCTGCGTCCTCGCTGCTGCCGCTTTGATAACCGCCGCTGTAACCACCGGTTCCATATCCATAACCTCCTCCGTAACCGCCGTAGTTTCCTCCGTAACCACTCTGCTGATAGGAGGAAGTACCGTTTTCCTTCTCCTCCATAATCTGCTTATAGGCCTGCTGTACCTGTTTGAATTTCTCCTCTGCTTCTGCTTTATTCGGATTATTGATATTGGCGTCGGGATGATATTTCCTGCTCAGCTTTCGGTAGGCCTTTTTGATTTCCTCCGTACTGGCGTCTCTGGATACCCCGAGCACCTCATATGGATCTGTCATCAATGTTTCTTCTCCTCGTCTTCACTTTCGCGTTTGTATTTGAGCACTTCATATTTTGTCCAGATACCAGCATACAATATATTTCTCAAAATGTCTACATTTTCCAGTATCGGAAGTTTCTCAAACGCTCTGGAAGCTTCCGCCGTCATCATCAGCAGAATCTTCTCCACGATGTCCTCAAACCCTTCTGTCTCCTGAAGAAAAATCAGAGGATTATAATTTCCCGTTTTTTTATCCTTCTCCACATCTTCATAGGCATCCATCAGGTAAATATATTTCCCGATATAAAATCCCAGACGCCCAAGATCCTCTTTCCAGATATCGTCCCGAAGCTGGTAGATCTCCGCCAGCACTTCTCCCGTATATCCTGCTGCCTGATCCAGATTTCTGGAATTTTCCGCCTCACAGATATGAATTTTTTTCAGATAATTTTTAACCGCCTTTGTCTGTCTCGGATATGCCTGCGCTACCTTCAGAAAAGAACCGCGGAGCGCTTTCGCTCCGATCAGCGCCGCATGATTTTTCTCATCCTCCCAGTCATCCAGCAGATTATAGTAAGTGAGCAGTATATTCATATCCGCCGCGTAACGGGTAAATTCGTTGCGCAGGCAGACATGCTTTCTGCCCGGATGCACAACGCAGCGATGCTCCTCCCGGACGGTTTTGTCCTCATACAGGCCCGTCAGCAGAATCGCAAGAAACGTCATGTCGTATGTAAGCGTTGCCTGCCCTTTCATGCCGTAGGCTTCCTTCAGATCCTGACAGACGCCGCAGTAATAAGCATGATATTTTTCATAGTCCTTGATTTTCAGGTCTTCTTTTCTGACCGTAACATATCCAAACATGCGGTATTCAATCCCTTTCAGGTGCGTTTGATAAATTTCGTATTACATTTCGGGCACCGGATCTCGATGGTTCCTTTTCCCCGGGGAACCCGAACCTTCTGCCGGCAGTGGGGGCACCGGAAATACGCGTAATTTTTGTCCCGGCGGGTTCCTGATCCGCCCCGGAAGACGCCTGTGATCCGGTCCTTGATCTCCATGTATTTGTCATTTTCCGCCAGGCGTTTTGCGTGATTTCTGGAGAATACCCGGAAATAACACCATATCAGGAGCAGGAGAGACACAAAGTAAATCAGGCTGCTTCCTGTGATGAGCCCGATAATCATAAGTATAATCGCCGTCCAGAGGGAAAAATTCCCCAGCGGATCCATACCATATCGGCCGTACATAAAATTCGACAGCCATTCTCTGAATTTGTTCATAATCATTTACACATCCTTCATTTTATTATACCTAATACTCTATCGCGTTTATGCAGGAAATTCAATGTTCTCCCGATAAATTTTTTCTAAATTTTATCTTCCGTCGCAGAAACCTGTGGCACTGGCAGGGGATTTATGCTAGAGTATTTATATGATGCCAGGGTCAAAAGATCGTACTTTTCATGCTTGCATGAAAAAGTACGACTTTGAGGTGTTTTAAGATTTCGGGAGCACGAAGTGCGGAGAAATCCGTGGCATCATGGGGGCAAAATACCTTTTGAACCCAACAACTTTATATGGCCGGAATCCCTGTCGGTTTCCGGATAAGGAAAGGCAATGGAAAGGATGGAAACTGCAATGAATCTGAAGAGGATTGGTGCAATTGCCGGGATCGTGATTTTGCTGGGATTTGCAGTGGCGGCTATGGTGTTTTCATTCATTGATGCGCCGTGGGCCCGGCAGGCTCTGAGCGCTTCTCTGTTCTGCGCGATTGTGATCCCTGTTTTTATTTATCTTATGATGCTTGTGGCAAAGGTACTGCGGGGCAGGGGCGTTGACGATGATGCAGAAAAAAAACAGACAAAGGAACAGAAGCCGGAGAAAAATCCGGGCGAAAAGAGTTCAGTGAAATAAAAAAAGTTCAGGCAGAATCTTCTTTCCCGGAGAGAACGTCTGATAGGAAAGGCTGGTATGTATTTATGATTGATACGGTTGTATTCGATGTAGGAAACGTCCTGGTGGAATGGAATTACCTGGATTATCTGGATTCACTCGGTTTTTCAGAGGAGACAAAAAACGCAGTGGTAAAAGCTATCTTCCAGAATCCTGTCTGGAACTCTCTGGATCAGGGAACTGTTTCGGCGGAAGACGCGCTGGTCTCCTTTATCCGCATGGCCCCGGACTACGAGCAGGAAATCCGGACGGCCTTCGGCGGCTGTGAAAACTGTATTCACCTGTTCCCTTATTCGGTGGAATGGGTGCAGTCTCTGAAAGAACGGGGATGCCGGGTTCTGATTCTGTCCAATTATTCCGAATATCTCTTCGAGAAGACAAAGGACCGAATGGAGTTTCTGCCTCTGATGGACGGCACGCTGTTTTCCTATCGCGTTCAGATGGTAAAACCGCAGCCTCAGATCTACCGGAAGCTGATTGAAATGTTCGATCTTGTGCCGGAGCGTACAGTGTTTATCGATGACATGAAAGAAAATGTGGACGGGGCTGCCGCCTTCGGCATTCACCCGATACACTTTCTCGGATACGAGGATGCGAAAGAAAAACTGGCGGCATTGTTATCCTCTGATACAGCGGAAGATAAGTAACTGAGGTGGTTACAGTTCAGCGGGCTGAACTGTAACCACCTCAGTGACAAATTTCACGATGGATCTTGACAAAATCTCCCTACAGCTGTAGTATGAAATTAAAAAACTACAGTTGTAGGGAGGTTTTGTCATGAATCATTTATCAGATGCGGAATGGGCGGTTATGGAAGTTCTGTGGGAGCGGAATTCCTGTACCTTAGGCGAAATTTCAGATGTTCTGGCCGATTCCATGGGCTGGAGACAGAATACGGTTTATACCTATCTGACACGGATGGAAAAGAAAGGACTTGTAACGATCGATAAGTCCTGCAGTCCGCACCGTTATTCGTTCACCGTCAGTCGGGAAACCTGTGCCAGAGAGGAGCGTTCTTCTCTGCTCCATAAGGTTTACAAAGGCTCCGCCGGAAATCTGATCACTGCATTTCTGAAAGAATCCAGAATCTCCGAGGAGGAGCGCAGAAAGCTCCGGAAACTGCTGGATGACATGGAAGTCTGAAGCACAGACGCTGCGGAATCTATAAGACAGGGGGGTGCTGCATATGACAGATCTATGGGGATTTCTTTTACAGACAATGGAAGCTTCCTGGGCGGCATTGTTTCTGCTGATCATCAAACGTCTGCTGTCCGACAAGCTTTCTCCCCGCTGGCAGTATGGAATCTGGAGCCTGTTTTTTCTCCGCCTTCTGGTTCCCGCCGGCGTGACAGGCCGATATCTTCTGACGTCTCCTGTGGTCGCTTTGCAGACTCTGCGGGAAAGTGCGGAATCCGCACTCTCGTCCCGGTTCTGTACCGCCGCTGCTCCTGTGAACGTTTCCTTTGGTCTTCCCCGGATCACCGGCAGACCCGGAAGCATCACAGACTGGCTGTTCGTGATTTATCTGGCCGGCGTGGTTTTCTGCATCGGACGGTATTTTTTCTCCTATCTCTGTCTGAGGCTTCTCCTTCGCGGCGGGCGGCCTGTACTTCCGAAACTGCAGGCGCAGCTGGATGCCGTATGCAGCCGTTATCACCTGAAGCCCTGCCGGGCAGTGATGCTGCCGGAAGCTCCGTCCGCTTTTATCTGCGGTGTGTGTTCGCCGGTACTGGTGCTGCCGACGGAAGAGATTGACGACAAAATCCTGCTCCATGAACTGCTGCACCGCCGTTCGATGGATGCGCTTCAGAGTATTCTCTGGAGCTTTTTCCGGTCGGTACACTGGTGCAATCCGTTTCTTCAGTATGTCTTCAACCGGATCGGAAACGACATGGAGTCCCTCTGCGACCAGCGGGTCCTGGAGCGGCTGGAAGGGGAGGAACGGCGCAGGTATGGGAAAATCCTGCTGGACATGACCAACGACCGCTACCCCCGCGCGCCCGGAACAACCTCTCTCTCCAACGGCGGCAGAAATATCCGCAGGCGCATCGAAGCGATCGCCCGGTTCCAGAAATATCCCCGGGGCATGGGGCTTGTCTCCGTGTGCATTGGAGCAACGCTGTTTTTTCCGCTGTTGTCCGGCGTATCCCGGGTGATACTCCCGACCGGGAGCGGAACCGGGACAGGTGCTTTCTCACGGGAGATCGCCGCAGCGCATCTGGTAAGCTGTACCACCGCCGCCGGCGCTCTGGATACTTTCGCAAAGGGAGTGATGGATCTGAATCCTGTGTGGCTCACGGCCTCCGGAGGCGCCCTGGCACAGGAGCAGACAAGAGCCTTGATGGACGCCATCCAAACCGGTCGTCTGGTGTTCGACGGCAGTTATTATGTCTATAATCCCGAACTTCAGGAAGACGGAAGTTTCCGCCTGCTCCTGGTGTTTCCTTCAGATTCTGTATCTGCGGAAAACAGCCGTTCCTCTGTCGGCGCCGCCAGCCCCGATACGGGCTGTTATGTATTTCCCGTCAGACTGCATTGCAGCGCCCACAGAACCTGGACCGTGGAAGTTACCGGCGATTATCTCAGCTTTCTTGCCGATGATGCTTTCGGTTTTGCCTGCGGCTCCGACAGTCTTCCGGCCATGTCAGCCGAAAAGGAAGGGGACACCGGCACATTTTTCGGAAGCTTTCAATTGATCTACACGGTGGAGCAGTCCTGGGATACGGAAGCCGGCTCTCCCGAATTTCTGACGGGAATCACAAATCCGGAATCCTATTTCACCCCGTTTCCGGATACGGACGCCGTTTTCGCCTCCGCCTTCTGCAGCCGGAATTTCCGATGGACGCCCGACGAAACGTTTCTCGCCTCCCGGACAGCGTCCCATGCGGAATTATATGTGACATTTACCAATGAAACGGCCGACGCGCCCGCTGACCTGAGCAAGACAGTTTCCGGCCTGGATCCTGTGGAAAATTATGAGGAAAGTGACTTTTTTACCGTCGGCAGCGACTTCGCTTCTGCCTCCTGGAACAGGGAACTGTACACAGGCGGCAGTTCTTCTTTCGGCCAGACCGGCGGTTCTGTTTCCTTTCCGTCGGATACTCTCTGCAGAATGGATCTTTCTCTTGACGGCATTCTGCAGGAAACTGCGTTCTTTACTGTTAAGGAAGGAGTGATTTCATGAAATCCAACAGCTACCTCGACTCTCTGACGCGTATTGCCTGGGCTTACCTTTTTCTTTTCCTGAATCTTTCGGCGAACAGCCGTACTGTGTCCGTAAATCTGTTTCCGGACTGGATCGGATACCTTCTGATTTTTCAGGCGCTTCCGGCAATTGAAAAAGAGGAGCGCACCGCAGCCCTTCTCAGGCCTGTGGTCGTGCTCCTCGGCATCTTCGACGCAGTCAACTGGACCGCTTCCCTGTTCACCGGAAAGACGCTTTCGCTTCCGCTGCTGCAACTGATCGCTTCTGTCCTCACCCTGTATTTTCATTTTCAGTTTCTGACAGATCTGGCGTCAGTGGCCAGTGCGCACGGTCTTCCCCGTTTTTCCGCACGCCTGCTGCATATGCGCACTGCCGCCACACTGTGCAGCGCAGTCTTATCGGTGCTTTACTATATCGGTTCTCTGGACGCGCTCTCCGGAATCCTTCTGTTTTTCCTGATCGGCGTATCTCTGATTCTCGCCGTCTGGTTCCCGGTGTCCCTGTTTTCCTTTAGGAACGAAGAACGCCGGCGGGCGTTCTAACCGTTCAGTCATCCCTGACGTTGAGAACGTATTCTCCGTCCGTCTCTTCGGTCAGCCAGTAAATGTTCATCTCATCCGGTTCAAATTCTTCTCCCAGTCGGGCAGTCACCGTCTGGTGGCTGTCCAGCCGGATGGTCACAACACAGTCCTCTCCCCCGGACGGGCTCACGGAAAAATACGCTTCCGTCCCCGGGTTCATATACTGGCTGTTCACCGCCTCCTGCGGTATTCCGTTTTTCTGATAGCTGACGCTGATCGCGTAAATCACATCCTCTGAATCATTTCCGATCACCAGGTTGCACCCTCTGCGCTCCAGCGTCTCTGTTTTTATCTCCCTTGCCGCCCGGGTTGCAATCCCTCCTGCCGCGGCTCCTGCAACGACTGTACACACCAGTACTACAATCCATTTTTTCATACTTACCTCTTTCTGACGCATTTCACGCGTCACTCATGGCAGAAACGTATCTTCCGTATCTTCATTGTACCGCCTGTTCTCCCAGAATCCCGGGCAGAACCTCCATGGTCTTCGAGACCACATAGCCGCTTCCGCCCCGATCCCTGACATCCTGCACCATTGTCATCAACAGGAAGGAATCCTCCATCTCCCGGTCCGGCGTCAGAATCCCAAGCCATCCCAGCTCTATGCCGTCCGTGTCCTCCTGGCTGTCCTTGATCTCGGCGGTTCCTGTCTTTCCCGCGAGAGTGACTCCCTCCATCCGGCACCCGTGAGCGGTTCCCTCCGGCTGCTCCACCACCTGGATCATATCATTTTTCACCGTCTCAGCGGCTTCCTCCGTAAACGCGTTCTCCACCCAGACCGTCGGCTGACGGTCCTCCGTGACACGAAGATAAGGTTCTATCATATCTCCGCCATTGACGAACGCGGAATACATTGCGGCCAGATGCAGCGGATTGACCAGGATCTGCCCCTGTCCGTATCCGCTGTCCGCCAGCTGAATCTCCGTCCATTCCCCCTCTTCATTGGCATAGGTGGATTCGGTCGTCCAGATATCAAACGGCACTCTCTCGTTAAAGCCGAGACGATCCAGCTGCTCTGTCAGCGTCTCCTGGCCCATGTTCAGCGCGGCGCGGGCAAAATAAATGTTGTCAGACAGAACCATCGCATTCTCCAGGTTGGCCGGATCCGTCCCGTGAAGCGTCGTCACATAATAATTGCCCCAGCTTTCATCTTTCTGCCAGCTGGTGCCGGCGGCTCCCATATCTTCCTCCGCATCCAGCGTACCTGTACTGAGGCCGATGCCTGCGATAATCGGCTTAAAGGACGATCCAGGAACAAAGGTTGCCCGAAACCGGTTCAGCATCGGCTGCGCCTCATTCTCACGGATGGCGTTCCAGGTATTCTCCGACATTCCAAGAACAAACAGGTTGTTGTCATAAGCGGGAGTGCTCACCAGCGCCAGCACCTCCCCGGTTCTTGGATTCATTGCCACAGATACGCTCTGGTCCTCCTGATACACCTCATACAGCTGTCTCTGCAGTTCCGCATCGACGGTAAGGGTGATATCCGTCCCGTCAACCGCTTCTTTCCGCAGGACCAGCTCTTTATCCGCTCCGTCTTCGTCGACAATCATGATCTGGCCGCCGGAACTTCCCCTGAGTTCTTCCTCGTAAAGGCTCTCCACGCCGCTTTTTCCGATCACGCTGGAAGTGGTGTATCCCTCTCCCTCATGTTTTTCCAGCTCCTCTGCTGTGATATTCTGCACATATCCTACCAGATGCGCCGCCGCTTCCCCGAGAGGATATACCCGTTCCGATGCATCCGTAACCATAACCCCCGGAATCTCAAGAAGCTGTCCCGCCAGGGAATCCGACGACGGCTCGTTCATGGATGCTTTTCCCAGAACCTCCATATCCAGCCCGCTTTTCTTAATCTCCCGGATCGGAACAAAGGAATCATCCTTCACCCAGAATGCCGACAGCTTGTTCTGAATTGCATCCACCGTGGTATCCAGAAGCTCCGCCAGTCTCTGCAGATCCTCCGGCTCCCCGCTCATTTTCCCCGGTACCAGACCCACCGAGGAGACAACTCCCTGCCCTGCCAGGAGAATCCCGTTCCGGTCATAAATACTGCCTCTCTGCGCATTCAGCGTTTCCACTCTGACCTTGTCTTCCTCCTGAAGATTCGGAAAAATCAGCCCGTCATTCCAGGAGAGCAGATAGTCCTCCCGTCCGTCCTTGTGAAACACCGCCGTCTGACGGAAAGACACTTCTCCGGCCAGCGTATCCATCGTCATCTGATACGTCACACTCTGCGTGGTTCTTCCGCTGGTTCTGTTCTCATTTCCCTCACTGAGAATCTCCACCGTGATATTCTCCGCTTCGATTCCCTCATAGATCTTTCCGTTTCTTTCCGTAAACGTCTCTTCGTCGGTCTCCCTGCGGCTTTCCTCGTCCAGCAGGCGGTACATGGTTCCGTATTCCCTCTGATTCAGCGCTTCCGTGTATGCCTCCAGTGTTTCAGCGGCAGTTCTGCTGCCCCTGCCTGCCAGCGTCCAGGCGATTCCGCCTCCCGCGGCCGCAAGGACAAGCAGAGCCGCCAGTGAAGCCAGCCATCGTCTCTTCTTCATGCGATTCTCCTTTTCCCGTGTACTCAGCGATCAGTCAGAACGTTTCATAAATCGTAACAGTTCAGCTGGCTGAACTGTTACCATAAATCTGCAGACATTGTCTCCAGAATCTGGAGACTCTTCATTTTTCTGTCCATATATTTTCCGGACAGAAGATTCATCAGATGTTCCAGTTCTCTGAGGACTTCCTCTGTCACAGTAAAAGTATACAGCTTTTCCAGCGGTGACGCAATCACATACCGACAGGTATACAGGGCAGATTCCGACAGCTCCAGACCGCCTCTTTTGGCAGACGCGCATTTGCCGCAGAGCATTCCGTCGTGCTGCAGGGAAAACACTTTCAGTTCCGTCGTCGTCCCGCATCCGGCGCAGGCAAACAGATCCGGATATTCTCCGTTGAGCACCATCGCTTTCAGCTCAAAAATCCTGCGGATCAGCCGGACGGGGATTCTGTTTCTGATCAGGGCTTTCAGCGAAATGTAGAGAAGATTCAGCATCTGTGTCTCATCGTTCTCCTCCCGCCCATAATAATCCGCCAGCTCCATAAAATAATATCCATAGTAAACGCCTGGCTGCATCGCAGCCAGGCCTGTAAAATATTCCCGTATGGACGCCTGCTGAAGGCTGAAGCTGTTTCTGCCCTCATAGATCGTAAAGGTACCGAAGGCGAACGTATTGGAGGCAGCCATCAGCGGACTGTTCATCCTCCTGGCTCCACGGGCGAAAGCCGTAAGTTTTCCCCGCTCCCGGGTCAGAAGCACCAGACGCCGGTCATATTCCCCGATCGGCATTGCAGACAGGATCATCCCCGTCACCTGCATTGCTTCCCCCATTCCGCTCGCCTCCTTTTTCAAATCTATTCCTCAAGCTTCTTTGCGTCATAGCCAAAGTTTTTTATCAGGAAATCACTGTCCCGCCAGTCTTTTTTCACTTTTACCCACAGCTGCAGGTTGACCTTCTGCTCCAGAAGCCGTTCGATTTCATACCGGGCGTTGCTGCCGATTTTTTTCAGCATTGCCCCCTGCTTTCCGATAATAATGCCCTTATGGGAATCCTTCTCGCAGATAATGGTTGCGTCAATATCCGTGATTTTTCCTCCGCTCCGCTCCTTCATGGAATCAATCACCACTGCGATTCCGTGAGGAATCTCCTCACTCAGCGCATGGAGGGCTTTTTCCCGGATGAGCTCCGCCACAATCTGACGCATCGGCTGATCCGTGATGGTATCCTCATCATAAAACTGCGGACCGTAGGGCAGGTATTTGAAGATGCAGGAAATAATATCCTCCGTGTTAATGCCTCTCAGCGCAGAGCAGGGGATGATCTCATCAAACTCGTACAGTTTCCGGTAAGTATTGATAAACGAAAGGATCTCCTCCTTTTTTACCGTGTCCACTTTATTGATGACGAGAATCACCGGAACAGAAATTTTTTCAAGCTGCTCCGCGATATGGCGCTCACCGGCGCCAATAAACGTCGTAGGCTCCACCAGCCAGAGAACCACATCCACGTCCCGGGCCGTCCGCTCTGCCACATGGACCATGTATTCGCCGAGCTTGTTTTTCGCCTTGTGAATCCCCGGAGTGTCAAGAAATACAATCTGTCCCTCCTCGCAGGTGTACACTGTCTGAATCCGGTTTCTGGTCGTCTGCGGCTTCCTGGACGTAATGGCAATCTTCTGTCCGATCAGATGATTCATCAGTGTGGATTTCCCCACATTGGGACGGCCGATCAGCGCCACAAAACCTGATTTATACTGTTCATTCATTCGCTCTTCTCCCTATCTGAACTTGTCCGGCGCCGGGCCGGATCATTTGCATAACCGTTCCGCCGGCGGTACGGTTTCCTTTTACAGCTTGTCGATCGCTCCGAACAGATCCTTCTCTTTCTGGATCGCCGCCTCGCTTCCGATGACACAGAGATGATTCTGAGCCAGCGCCGCTTCCACCAGATCCGCGGTTTTCCGGATATCTTCCGCCGTCGCGCACAGCACCTCGTCGCGCTCCTTCTGGAAATCCGCTTCCGTAAGCTTTGTGAACCATGCGTTCATCGAAACCTGGCCCTTCGCCGCAGGGTTCATGGGCACATCCAGCTCGCTGATCGTCCCGATGATATATTTTGTCATCTCTCTCTCGTCCGCGTCAAAGCTGCGGATATATTCCGGGCAGTGCCGATAGACTTCCAGGGTTCCGGACAGATTCGGATCACGGTAGGAGACGAAATAAACATTTCCTTTTCTCTGGAATCCTGCAGAGCAGCCGTAAGCACCGCCTTTTACGCGGATATTGTTCCACAGATAATCGTAGCTGAGAATCACCTTCAGAATCCGCAGCGCGCCGGTATACTCAAATCCCGCTTTCCTGTAATTTCCGCAAAGAGCCACATACTGCACCTGGCCGGACGTGCAGAACGCCTCGTTCTTCTGTGAAAAGTCATAGCTGATCGACCCGGACGGCGCCGGCCCTGTATACAGGCTTTCCTTCAGCTTCGGGACCTCCTGTTTCATCCGCTCCAGCCCTTCTTTGTCCGCCACCAGGGAAATCATCAGGTTCTCCGGGCGGAAGATTTCTTTTGCCAGATCTTCCAGCGTCCTGCACAGCGCTTCCTTCCTCTCGTCGAAGTTGGCTTCCAGATCTTCCACCAGCTTGTAAAAGCTGATGCCCGCCGTACGATCCTGGAACCAGGACATGGCTGAATCATAGGAAGACGCACGCATCACCGCAGTGGAATTGCCCGCGCTTGCCAGGCTTTCCTGCAGCCGTGACTTCAGGCTGGCGAGAATCTCATACAGCCGCTTCTCATCCCTGAGATTCGAGGTTGTCAGAACCTCTTTTATCATGGAAAAGACGAATTCCGTCTTCGGATACAGATATTTCGCACGCACTCCGAACATGCGGAAGCAGTCTTTCTCCTCCTCCGGCTTTGAAAATACCTGCAGGCCGCAGCTGATGCCTCCGCTGTTTGCGTTGATGGTATGGAACAGTTCGCCATAGCTGTAATGTTTTGTGTCCACATATCCCAGAACCGATTTCAGAATTCCCATATAAGGGATCTGCTCATTGGGCACGCGCTCTGTGTTGAACAGCAGCGTCAGATATCCGATTCCATTGGTAAAGAGGTCATGGTGAACCACCTGTACGCCGTCCACCTGGTGTTCTTCGTTATACAGACGGATGGATTCCTTCCGGATATCCGACCGCTTCAGAAGCGGAATCTTTTTCTTTACTTCTTCACTGTCCTCTTCCTCCTGGTAAGCTTTCAGCTCCGCAGTCTGGCGCACCAGTTCCTGAACCTGCTCCCGGCTCAGTCCCGCCTTGTACTCCGCCAGCTTTTTCTCAATCGCTTCCTCTCTTCTGGACGCAAGACCCGGTTCCGGATACAGAGTGACAATGGCACAGTGCGGATTGTCCAGCAGGTATTCCTGAATCAGACGTTCAAAATAACCCTGACCGGCCAGTGTCTTCAGTTCGTCATAGACGTCCAGCTGTTTCAGATAGCTCCACGGCTGCTCCTCGCTGTACAGCCAGCTGTCAAACAGGTCGATGCCATAAATCAGGCCTTTCGGGAAAGAACCGTAATCCGCCTCCCGGAAACGGAATTCGAAATAATTGATTCCCGCCTCCACCGCTTTCTGATCGATGCCGTCTTTTACGATATTCTGCAGTGTGCTGCGGATAATTTCGAGAAACTTCTCCCGGTTCTCCTCCTTCGCATTCTTCGCCACGATGGAAAAGAACGGCTGCAGGATTCCGTCCTCATAGGAACCGTACACGTCTTTTCCGATCCGGGCGTCCAGAAGCGCCTGCTTCACAGGAGCTCCCGGCGCATCCAGAAGAACATACTCAAGAACTGAAAATGCCAGACACAGACGCACATCCAGCGCTGTTCCGACCACCATATTGCAGGAGAGATACGTATTGTCCTCCTCCGTCTCGTTCTCCAGCACCGGATACGGAATCCGCAGCTCCCTGGGGGCGTCGAACGGCTTCTGCATCGGAATCTGGGATTCCACCGGGATCTCCTCAAACGCACAGAGATATTTCTCATCCATCCATGCCAGATACTCTTCCATATTCATATTTCCATACAGATAGATATAGCTGTTGGACGGGTGATAATATTTTCTGTGGAAATCCAGGAATTCTTCATAGGTCAGATCCGGAATACAGGACGGATCGCCGCCGGATTCCACTCCGTAGGGCGTGTCCGGGAACAGGCTGTTGAAAATTTCCCGCTCCAGCACTTCGTCCGCAGAGGAGAACGCCCCTTTCATCTCGTTATATACCACACCGTTGTAGCTGATCGGAGCATCCTCGCTCTCCAGCTGATAGTTCCATCCCTCCTGGAGAAAGATTTCTTTCCGCTCGTAAATATTCGGATAAAAAACCGCGTCCAGATATACATGCATCAGGTTTCTGAAATCCGTATCATTGCAGCTTGCCACCGGATACATGGTTTTGTCCGGGTACGTCATCGCATTGAGGAATGTATTCAGCGACCCCTTGACAAGTTCCACAAACGGATCTTTCAGCGGAAATTCCCTGGAGCCCTCCAGCACGCTGTGCTCCAGAATATGCGCCACGCCGGTGCTGTTGGCCGGAGGTGTGCGGAACGCAATATTGAATACTTTGTTTTCATCGTCGTTTTCCATCAGAAGTACCCGCGCGCCGCTCTTTCTGTGGCGGAGCAGATACCCTTTCGCATGGATATCGCGGATTTCCTCTTCCTTGATCAGCTCATATGCCGGACAGTTTTCTATATTCATAAGCCTTCGTCTTCCTTTCTGTCTCATTTGATGCAGCAGTTCAGCCCGCTGAACGGTTGCCATTTGATTCCTTTCTACACAGCAGTTCAGTTGTTGCTGTTTTTTTCCTCCTGCGGAACAAACCGCTGCGCAATCAGGTTCAGAAGATCCCTGTTCAGGAGCAGATTAAAGCCCGCCGGATTCAGCACAAAGCCTTTGGAATCTTTCAGCACCTGTGCCGGAAGTTTGGAAAAAGGCAGATTGAGCGCGCGGAACTTCTGAACGGAATTGGGATACATCCGGATAATTTCGTGGAGATCCGTAAACACCGGCTGAAAAATTTCATTTTTATTGTTTTTCAGCACGACAGCCCCCAGCTGCTTCCCTTTGCTCTCCTCTCCCTCCGGATTCGGATTTTCAATCACCGGAAGGATCACTGTGGAGCGGCCGATATTGACAAGCATTTCTTCCTCCAGTTCATGCAGCCGCCGGTTTCTCTGGGGATCGTCCTTCGACTGGTCCGGGCGGCGCGCCTCCTGGAAGAAATAGGCAGCGGTCAGCTGCAGCAGCGGATTGGACACCGGCTTCTGTCTGTTCTGATCCGGTTCGGGAAGCCTTACAATCTTATCCAGGTCCATCCGGGTCACATTTATCTCGTCATGATACAGCACCGCGTTTACTCCGTCCTGATACAGCTCGTTGTAAAACTGCAGAATCGCTTTTTCATTTTCCAGCTTGCGGATCGCCAGCGGAATTTTCTGTTTCATCATCTCCTGACAGAATTTTTTCGCATTCTCCAGTTCCGTAAACAGATGAATCTCATCGTCGAAGGTTTCCTCGTCACACTGAATGTAGGGCATTTTGGTCAGGGGAGAATAGATTGCAAACAGCGTCTTCATCGCCTGGATTTTTTTGATCATAAATGTATTGTCAACTGTCATGTTTTTGTCCTTTCCTCTCTACTGAATACCATATATGTTCTGATTATAGCACAAAATATCACAGTTGCAAAAGGGATTCTGAAGAAAACAGAAAGAGGGCGTCACAGTTCAGCTCGCTGAACTGTGACAAGCTGGCTGAACGACAAAAGCCGGAGGCAGATGATATGCATACCATCTGCCTCCGGCTCTGAGTCAAAGTACAAGTTCCGCGCTGCTGCGGTCCAGATACAGTCTGGCCTCCGGGCATCTTCGCAGAATTGACGCCGGACAGGTTGCCGAAATCGGTCCGCAGAGTGTGTCGTGAACTCCGGAAGGTTTTTAAAAAGTATGTGGGAATCAATCCCGCCAGATACCGCTCAGAAGTAATTCTCCCGCGGGCGGAAGGTATCCTTACTCTTCCACAACTTTTTTCAGCTGTACCGCCATATACTGCCTTCCCGGCAGATCAATGTGCATTCTTCCTTTCATGACGCCTCTGTCTTCCACCGTCATATTCCAGGTATCGATAACTTTCACATGAAACCTGGTGGTATCGTCGAAATAATATTCCTTCGACGACGGACGCATAAAGCTGTAATAGATCAGATAATAGTCTTTCACCGGCTGTTCTGCCCAGCTTTCTTCCGGAACGGCCCGCACCTCCCCGAAATGATCTCCGTCATAACGGAGGCCGATGCCCGGAGTCTCCCGGAGAATCTCATGCAGCAGCCGGAAGCGTTTCTGGCTCTCTCCGCGGAGGGTTCCTCCGTGGGACCACCACAGCACATGTTCCGGGTTGAGATAAGTCTCTCCGTGTCCCGCGTAGCCGCCGCGGCAGGCCGCCTCCCAGAACCGGCGCACCAGCTCCTCTGCGGTGATATTTCCCCAGCCGTGAGGAATGTCTCCCTCGTAAGCGATCTCGTCCAGCACTACCGGCTTTTTCCACCGGATTCTCCATTCGTCCGTGTATTCTGCCGTCCGGTACATATCCTGGCGCTGAATGCTGCAGTGGGTCACCCAGGGACGGCTGTGATCGTAAAACGGTCCGCAGTTATGAATCGAGCGCAGATGCCCGTAAGGGTCCTTTTCACAGATGATTTCCGCATAGTGCTCCCAATCTTCCACACGCTTGGCCCGCAGCAGATCATACTCATTGGCCAGCGACCACCAGACATTGCGGTAGGCGGAAAATCTCGCCAGCACATACTTCCAGTACAGATCATCCTGCTCCCTTGTCATGCAGGAAAAGCCCCACCGGTCATAGGGATGCATGACGATCAGGTCCGCCTCGATCCCCATGTCACGAAGCTGCTCCACACACCATTCCAGATGCCGGAAATGCTCCGGATGGAAGCGTTCCAGATCCCAGTCGTTCCCTTCGGCCTTCCCCTGGAACTGCCAGAAATTTTCGCTGGTCAGCACACTGGAATCCATCGGAGTCCCCTCGTAGGGATACGAACGGGGTTCCCCCAGATTATAATCATAATGCTTCGGGAAGATGCAGAAACGGATCTTGTTGAACGCACTGTTTCTCAGGGTTTCCAGCGTCTGCGCGATCCGCTCATCCGACTGAAGCGCCCACACATAACAGGTCGTTCCGATGGAATAATAAGGGGTTCCATCCTCATAGGCAAAGTGGTAGGTATTTGCCACCCGGACCGGCCCGTGATTCCCTTTGCCCGCGGGAAGGACCTGAAAACTTCCGGTCATCGGCTGTTCCAGAAAGCCCGCCTCCAGCCGGTAGGTGTACCTGCCCTCAAACGACGGCATGAAACGCACCCTGTAGCATCCGTCCCCATCATAAAATCCGTCTGCGATGACCGTCTCATTCTTTCCGGAAAAGGTTCCCCTGATCCACTGTTCGGTAAACGGATTTCCGTCGGACGGTCCGCCGCACGCCGTCTCAAACACTCCCCAGCGCTCCACACACTGCAGCTTTCCGTCCTCGCTGCGCGCCGGCTCTGCCATCTCTGTTTTCCGTGTCTGCCATGTCTGCTCCATTTGCTTGTTTCCTCCTCCCTGTCTGCCTGCATTTCGCAACAGTTCAGCTGGCTGAACTGCAACATCACTTTTCGCTTCCCCAGAAAATATAGCTTCCTGCCGGAACCTGCCGCTTTGTCCCGTCGATCACCACAGATACCGGCATTTCCGCTTCAATCTCATAGCGGATACCGCCGTCCTGGTACTCCCACCGGGAACGCACCAGACCGTGTCTCGTCTCAATGGAGGCCTCCAGCCATCCGAGACGGCGGTCCGGCTTCGGAGCCACCTGGGCCTGTGCAAAACCGGGTTCCAGAGGACGGATTCCCGCCGCTTCCTCGTAGATCCAGTCCGCCACAGAACCGTAGGCATAATGATTGAAAGAATTCATGTCCGCGCTCCAGAAACCGCCGTCCTCCATGATTCCGTCCCAGTGCTCCCAGATCGTCGTCGCTCCTTTCGTCACCGGATACAGCCAGGAAGGGTACTCCCTGCGCAGCAGCAGCGTGTAGGCCAGATCCGCATGGCCGTAGCTGCTCAGCACATGGAGAAGAAACGGAGTTCCCACAAACCCTGTCCGCAGCTGACAGCCGTCCTTTTTCACCAGTTCCGCCAGCTCATCTGCCGATTTCTGCGGATGTTCCGCCAGGCCGAACCAGACTGCAACCGTATACTCCGTCTGCGTGCGGTACTCAGGATAGGCAGCCCGGAAAGCGGCGACAATCGCCTGATACAGCGCCTCGTACTCTGTCACGTCTTCTCCCAGCACATGCCCCGCCCGGATCACCAGCTGCGTGGAATGTGCGTAAAAGGCAGATGCGATCAGTTCCTCCCTGCTGGATCCCTTATAACTTCCGGACGGCGCGTCCAGTCCCAGCCAGTCCCCGTAGTGGGTTCCGCCGGTCCACAGATTGGGAGTGTCCGTCGCATGGGTGATGTAATCCACCCACTTTTTCATGCTCTCAAACTGGTCTGCCAGAACCTTCTGACTGCCGTAAGTCTGGTAAATCTGCCACGGGCAGATCGTCGCCGCGTCGCCCCAGGCAGCGCTGGGCGTGGAATTCTGCAGATAGTCCGGAACCACATGTCCCACCGCACCGTTCTCATACTGATCCGCCGCCAGATCGTGAAGCCATTTTATGAAAAACTTTTCCACATCGAAATTATAGCTTGCCGTCTTCACAAACACTTCCGCATCCCCGGTCCACCCCAGACGCTCGTCCCGCTGAGGGCAGTCCGTGGGAACGTCCAGGAAATTTCCCCTCTGTCCCCAGAAAATATTGGAGAACAGCCGGTTCAGCTCCGGGACGCCGCAGCGCAGACGGCCGGTCTGCCTCAGATCCGAATAGACTGCAATTGCCGTAAACTGTTCCGGCTTCGCCTCTCCCGGAAATTCCTCCAGCTTCAGATAGCGGAATCCGAAAAAAGTCAGAACCGGATGCCAGGTCTGCACTCCCTCCCGGCAGATATACCGGAGCTGCGCCTTCGCTTCCCGGTAATTCTCCCTGTAAAAATTGCCTTCCGCATCCAGCACTTCTCCGTGAAGAATCCGAACCTCCTGTCCGGCCCGTGCATCCACAGTAAACTCCACATATCCGGTCACTTCCTGGCCAAAATCCACAACCGTCTCTCCTGCCGGCGTTACAAAGACGCGTTTTGCCCGGACACGTTCCTTCTCACAGATTTTTTCTCCTTCCTGGGGAATCAGATTGTCGCAGGGTTTCTCAAACACCACGGCGTTCTGCCACTGTATCGGGCGGACCTGCGCGTCATACCATTCTCCGTCATAAATCTCGCTGAACCTCACCGGGCTCTCTGCATACTGCCAGCTTCCGTCTGTTCCGATCACCGTCCGGTTTCCGCGGGAATCCGTCAGATAAAGCTCCGCAAACACTCCGCACGGCTGCGCCTGTCGCTGTCTCTTCTCCTCGTTTTCCACAAATCCCGGCATAGGCGACCGCGCCCAGCCCTTGCCGACGGTAATTTCCAGACAGTTGTCCTCTTTCAGCAGTTCCGTAATATCATATACCTGATACTGCAGACGCGTGCGGTAAGACGTCCATCCCGGCGCAAGCACGTAGTCGCCGACACGCACTCCGTTCAGCCGCGCCTCATAGACACCGACTGCGGTAATCAGCAGTTCCGCCTTTTCTGTCTCTTCTTCTTTCTTCCACTCTTTCCGGAACACCGGGCAGATATCCCCCAGATCTGCCTTGGGACGGATCCATTTCCCCTGAAACTCCATACTGCTTTTCCTCCTTCTCCTTTTTTTGCAACCGTTCCGCCAGCTGAACGTTAACCTTTTTCGGCGGCCCGCCTGCACTTGTACTTTTCGTTGTCTGAACTGTATTTATTATATACGATTTTCGTGCGGCAGAACAGAAGGTAATTTGATATTTTGTATCCGATCCGTCGCGAAGCGGATTTCCATGGCCGGATACCGTAACTGTTCCGCTGACTCCGACTGGTCGAACGGGTTCAAAAAGGCCGCAAAGACAGAATTATCATCGTTTCTGTCTTTGCGGCCTCTGCTGCAGATCCCGTATTTCAGCGGAACGGTTGCTGCATCTTATTTGTAACAGTTCAGCCAGCTGAACTGTACCTCTTATTTTACTGTAGATTCCCGGATAATTTTCCGGATCGGCAGCACGCTTGCCGGCGTCACCGACAGTTCATCAATGCCCATCCGCAGAAACTCGCCTGTAAGCGTCGTATCCGCTCCCAGTTCCCCGCAGATACCGACCCAGCATCCGCTCTTATGGCCGTTCTCCACCACCATCCGGATCATCCGGAGCACAGCCGGGTGGTGGGAGTCATAGATGGAATCAAGCTTTGCATTCTGGCGGTCAATGGCCAGCGTATACTGCGTCAGGTCATTGGTTCCGATACTGAAGAAATCCACTTCTTCCGCCAGAAGATCGCTGATCATCGCCGCCGCCGGCGTCTCGATCATGATTCCCTGTTCAATCTCGCCCACCGGAATATCCTGGCGCTCCAGTTCCCTGCGGACCTGTTCCAGAATCTCCCGACACTTTCTGACCTCATCCACGGAAATGATCATCGGATACATGATGCCAATATTTCCATAGGCGCTGGCTCTCAGGATCGCCCGAAGCTGGGTACGGAAAATCTCTTCCCGGTCCAGGCAGATCCGGATTGCGCGGTATCCCATGGCCGGATTGTCCTCGTGATCCAGATGGAAATAGTCCACCTGCTTGTCCGCGCCGATATCCAGGGTACGGATGATCACCTTCTTGCCTGCCATATTCTGAGCGACGGTCTTGTAGGCCTGGAACTGTTCCTCCTCGGTGGGATAATCCGATTTTTCCAGATACAGGAATTCACTGCGGAACAGGCCGATGCCGTCCGCATCGTTGGCCAGAACCTTCGCCGTGTCTCCCACGCTTCCGATGTTGGCATAGAGACGGATATGCTTTCCGTCCAGCGTCACATCTTCCTTGCCCTTCAGCTCCTGCAGCAGTTCTCTCTGCCGCTCTTCTTCCTGTTTCTTCTCCTGGTAAAGCTTCAGCGTCTCTTCATCCGGATCCAGAATCAGTGTGGCAGTGACGCCGTCGATTACCGCGGTTCTTCCCTCCAGTTTTTCATCCACAGGTATTCCGATCAGTGCGGGAATATTCATCGTGCGGGCCAGAATCGCTGTGTGGGAATTGGAAGAGCCGAACTCTGTGACAAATCCGAGAAGTTTTGTCTTGTCCATCTGAACCGTTTCGCTGGGCGCCAGATCTTTTGCTGCCAGAATCACCGGCTCGTCGCCCAGAGCGTTTTTCGCCGTGGCTCCGTGGAGCACGGAAACCACCCGCTCTGAAATATCCTTGATATCTGCAGAGCGCGCACGAAAATATTCGTCGTCCATCTCCTCGAACATCTTCGCAAAGTTGTCGCCGGTGGTGGCCACTGCGTACTCCGCATTTACCTTCTGCGATGAAATCGTATTGCGGATAGAGTCATTGAAGTCATCATCTTCCAGCATCATCGCATGGACGTCAAAAATCGCTGCGTTCACTTCGCCGACTTCCTTCAGCGCCTTCTCATATAATTCGTGCAGCTGTTCCAGCGCCGTTTCCTTTGCAGTCTCGTAGCGCTGCAGTTCTGCCTCCGTGTCCTCCACACTGACTCTCTGCACAACCTGTTCTCCCTTGGAGTAATAATGGATTTTTCCAATGGCGACTCCCTTCAGAATCGACTTTCCCTCAAATTTTTCCATAGTTTCCTCTTTCCTGACGCACCTGCTGCGTCATCCAGGTAAATCTGGAAGTTTACTTCCAGACGTTCGCTCTCCTTCCCCTGTGGGACTTCAGAAGTTTTCTCTGAAAAACTTCTCTGTCTCTGCAATCGCCGTATCTTCGTCGTCGCCTTCTGCCGTCACGGTCACTTCCATGCCTTTCTTGATTCCCATTCCCATGACTGCCATCAGCTTGCCCGCGTCCGCAGATTTTCCGTTTCCGGAAATTGTAATTCTGGAAGAATATTTCTTCACTTCCTTTGCCAGAATACCTGCCGGTCTTGCATGGATTCCCACTTCGTCCTGAATAACATAAGTAAAGCTCTTCATTATTTTGTTCTCCTTTTCTGAAAAATATTTATGGTTCCTGTGTCCGGCCGCCGGCTCTTACGTTTCAGCCGGCCGGGACACTGTCCATCCTGAATCATATGATTTTGTATACGCCCCGCAAAGCACCGATCGTCGCTCAGCAGGCGGAACTGCGCAGCAATACTGCACTCTCATAGGGGCGAAGGTGAAAAGTGCTTCCCTCCCTACGGCATTCCGGATAATTTTCCAGAATACACTCATATCCGTCCAGGTCCATTCCGGAATCCCAGACAGTCTCTTTTCCATAGAAATTATTTACCACCAGAAGTTCTTCCGTTTTCCATGTTCTCTTATAGGCCAAAACCTGCGGATGCTCCTGTGCCACCGGCTGAATATCGCCGTATGCGATCACATCATATGTTTTCCGCATTTCCACCAGTTTTTTATAGTGGAAGAAGATGGAATTCTCATCCTTCTGTTCTGTCTTCGCATTGATATACCGGTAATTTTCATTGACTCCGATCCACGGAGTTCCATCGGTAAATCCTGCTTCCCACTCGTCGCTCCACTGCATCGGCGTCCGGCCATTGTCTCTGGAATGCACACGGATGATCTGAAACGCCTGCTCCGGCGTCAGACCCTTATCCTGAAGAATCTGATAATAGTTCAGGCTCTCCACATCCCGGAACTGTGAAATCTCCCGGAAATCCACGTTGGTCATGCCCATCTCCTCGCCCTGATAAATATACGGCGTTCCCCGCAGGCAGTGAATGACCGTCGCGAGCATTTTCGCGGATTCTTTCCAGTATCTCCCTTCATCGCCGAACCGGGTCACCACTCTCGGCTGATCATGGTTGCACCAGAACACCGCATTCCATGCGTTGTGCTCCGCCATGCTGGTCTGCCACTGAAACATGATCTTCTTCAGTTTACTGAAATCATACGGCACCAGAACCCACTTTTCATTGCCCATGAAATCCACTTTCAGATGATGGAAACTGAACACCATCGAAAGTTCCGTGCCCTCTCCGTTGGCATACTGATAGCAGTTTTCCAGCGAGGTGCTGGACATTTCACCCACTGTGACAATCTCCGCATCCGTGCCGAACGTGGCCGCGTTCAGTTCTTCCAGATACTGATGGATCTTCGGACCGTCCGTGTAGAACCTGCGCCCGTCGCCTTCCTCATCGTCCTCATAAGCGCCCTTGCTGATCAGATTAATCACGTCAAAACGGAATCCTTTGACTCCTTTTCCCATCCAGAATTTTACGACCTTCTGGATCTCCTGGCGCACCCGCGGATTCTCCCAGTTCAGATCCGGCTGAGAAACGTCGAACAGATGCAGATAGTATTCGTCAAATTTTTCCACATACTCCCAGGCGCTCCCCCCGAATTTGCTCTGCCAGTTGGTCGGCGGCACACCCGGCGCCTTTCCCTTCCGGAAAATGTAGAACCGCTTGTACTCCTCGTCGCCTTCCAGAGCTTTCTGAAACCACTGGTTCCGGTCGGAAGTATGGTTGAAAACCATGTCAAGCATCAGTCGCAGCCCTCTTTTTTCCGCCTCCCTGGAAAGTTCTTCAAAGTCTTCCATGGTTCCGTAGCGCGGATCAATCCGGTAATAATCCTCCACGTCATAACCGTTGTCTTTCTGCGGCGATACGAAAAACGGCGTCATCCATATATAATCTACACCAAGATCCCTGATATAGTCCAGCTTTTCAATAATGCCTCTTAAGTCTCCCATTCCGTCCCCGTTGCTGTCGCGGAAGGATTTGGGATAAATCTGGTATACGACGCTTTTTCTGAAATCTTTCATAGTGATATTCCTCCCTATTCAAAGGTGATCACCGGCGTCTTTCCGGCGTCCGCCTGATTGCCCGTCAGGTATTGAATGTTCTGTGCATTTCCTTCATCGGTCACGATCACCGCCGTCATCGTCGGATGTCCTGCCGCGCGGATCTTCTCCATATCAAAACGGATCAGCGGGTCGCCGGTATGCACGTGATCGCCCTCTTTTACGAACAGTTCAAAGCCATCGCCGTTCATCTCCACCGTGTCGATTCCCACGTGGATCAACAGTTCCATTCCATTGGAGAGCGTCAGCCCGCAGGCATGACGGGATTCCTCCATAACCGCTGATACTTCCGCGTCCGCCGGCGCGACCACAATTCCCTCCGATGGTTCGATTGCCAGACCATCGCCCATGATGTGCTGAGAAAATACCTCATCCGGCATCTCCTCCAGCGGCAGTGTCTTTCCGCTCAGAGGCGCTTTGACATCCGCAGCCTTTCCTTCCTCCGCAGATTCCGTCTGTCTGTTTTCGGCTGTTTCCGGAGCAGACGCATTGGATACGCTGTCCTGTTCTGTCTGTGCAGACGGAGCATCCTGAATACCGGTCTGCAAAACGGTTTCTCCGTTTTCTGCGCCGGCGCCCGCCAGTCCTCTCTCTTCCCTGGTCAGCTTCTTCAGTCCCACAAGATACGTCAGGACAAACGGAATCACAATCGCCACAACCATCGCAAGCAGGAAATTGAGATAATAATCCGACTCAATGGAAAGAATTCCCGGAAGTCCTCCGACGCCGATGCTGAGAGCGCGCACTCCGGAGCCCACGGAAATCATCGCTGCGGCCGCAGATCCGATCATACCGCACACCAGCGGGAACCCGTATTTCAGATTGACGCCGAACAGCGCAGGCTCAGTTACGCTCAGGTAACAGGAGATACATGCCGGAACGTTCACCTGCTGTGCACGTTCGTTTTTCTTCTGGAGCAGAGACATGGCCAGCACACTGGAACCCTGTGCGATATTGGAAAGCGCGATCATCGGCCACAGAATCGTTCCGCCGTAGGAATTGATCAGCTGGGTGTCGATGGCGTTGGTCATATGGTGCAGACCTGTCATGACAATCGGCGCGTACAACAGACCGAACAGACCTGCAAACAGCCATCCGAACTGAGACATCAGTCCTCCGTAAACCACATCCGCAATGGCATTTCCGATTCTCCATCCGATCGGTCCGACAATCGTATGGGCGATAATCACCGCCGGAACCAGGGAACAGAACGGGACCACAATCATGCTGACCACTTCCGGGCAGTGCTTTTTAAAGAACTTCTCCAGATATACCAGCACAAAGCCCGCCATCATCGCGGCAATCACCTGTCCCTGATATCCGATCATTCTCACCTGTGCGAAACCGAAATCCCAGACCGGAATATCCTCGGGGGCTGTGGTCGCTACGCTGAAGCCGTTGAGCAGCTGAGGGGAAACCAGAGTCAGTCCGAGGATAATACCGAGGATCTGCGTTGTACCCATCTTCTTCGTGATCGACCAGATGATACCCACCGGAAGCATATGAAAGACGGCTTCACCGATCAGCCACAGGAAATTGTAGGTTCCCGCCCAGAACTGGGAGATATCCGCCAGACTCTGTGTCCCGTCATGAAAGAAATTAATTTCACCGATAATATTCCGGAAACCCAGAATCAGACCGCCGCAGATCAGGGCCGGAATCAGCGGTGCGAAAATTTCGCCCAGCGTTCCCATGATCTTCTGCAGAAGATTCTGATTGGTCTTGGCCGCCGCCTTGACCGCATCCTTGCTTACGCCCTCAATGCCCGCGTATTTTGTGAACTCGTTGTAGAATTCGGAGACATCGTTTCCGATAATTACCTGATACTGACCGGCCTGGGTGAAGGTCCCCTTCACTGCCGGAATCTCCTCAATCGCTTTCTCATCCGCTTTCTTCGGATCCACCAGCACAAAACGCATCCGCGTCATGCAGTGGGAAACAGCCTGAATGTTTTCCTTCCCTCCGATCAGGGTCAGAAGCTGCTTCACATCATTTTCATACTTTGCCATGATACCCTTCTCCTTTTCCTGCTCCTTTTTTCCTGTCCATTCGCTGTTATGTCCTTCCTTTGTTGTTTCCAGATCAGGAATTTTTATTCCCGCAACTTGTTTGAACAAGCATAAAATACCACACTTGTTGAAACATATCAACAATAAATCTTGACTTTCCTGCTGTTTTCTTTATAATAGAATTCAGGATGTTTAAACAAGATGGGAAGTGACACAATGCCGAAAAACAAGTATGAGCTGATATATAAGGACCTGAAACAGAAAATTGAAAACGAAGAGTTTTCCTACCAGGAACTCCTCCCGTCCGAACACACACTGGTTCAGACGTACGGCTGCTCCCGGAATACGATCCGCCGGGCCATCTCACAGCTGGTCACGGACGGTTATGTCCAGACGCTCCAGGGAAAAGGCGTCCGGAACATTTTCCGCCCGGTGGAACAGACTTCGTTCACCATCGGAGGCATCGAATCCTTCCGGGAATCCGCCGCCAGAAACCATCAGACCGGCCGCACGGAAGTTCTCTGTTTCATGGAACTGACTGCAGACGAAAAAATCTCCCGGTGGACGGATTTTCCGGTCGGCACAGAACTGTATTATCTTCAGCGGCTTCACTATCTGGACGAAAAGCCGTTGATTATCAATCACAATTACTTTCTGAAAAGCGCAGTTCCCGGCCTGACCCCGGAGATCGCGTCGCACTCGATTTATGATTACCTGGAACATACGCTGCATATGACGATCGTCAACAGCCGGAGAGTGATGACCGTGGAAAAGATTACCCAGATCGATGAAAAGTATCTCCATATGGACGCCAACGACTACAACTGTATGGCTGTGGTGTCCAGTCACACGTATAACAGCGACGGAGTGATGTTTGAATTTACCCAGTCGCGGCACCGCCCCGATTACTTCCGCTTTCAGGACAATGCCGTGAGAAAATAAAAAATGAAAAACAGCCGGAAACAGTGGGTATCCCTGAAAACGGGGATTTCACTGTTTCCGGCTGTTTTGCCGTATCGCAGCCGCTCCGCAGGCTGAACGGTTGTTTTCATTTTCTCATATTCATAAAAAAGAGCCTGTTTTATTCTTCTTTCCGCCGGGAATCGTACCGGTAACTGCTGACTTCCTCCAGCGGCGCCTTTTCCTCCCGGTGGAGGATCACAGCGGAAAGCGGCAGCAGATCCATCTCAAGAATTCCCGCATTTACTTCGTGTACGCCTTTCATACTCCGGAACGATACCGCATCTGTGCGGAAAATTTCCACCATTTCCGTCTCCTCGCTGCGCTTCATCCCGGTCAGCCATACAGGGATCTCCACATGCACCTGTTCGTTCCGGTTGTTCAGAATAATCACCATCTGTTCCGTGATATTGAATCTTCCGTAGGCCAGGATATTGTAATCGTTGTACAGCGCCATCAGAGAGCCGTCCACAAGCACCGGATACCGCTTATGGATTCCTATGATCTCTTTGTAGAAACGAATCAGATCCTTATCCTCTTTTCCCCACGGATACGTCCGCCTGTTGTCCGGATCCGTAAATCCGCAGACGCCCGCCTCGTCTCCGTAATAGATCGTCGGCGCTCCGGGCCAGGTCATCTGGATGACCACGGCCTCCCGCAGCACGGCCTTATTGACATTCTCTTCCGCCGCTTTGGATCCCAGCGTCCCGACTCTTCCCACCCTGTGGTTGGTTCTGGTCAGGAAGCGGGAATGGTCGTGATTATCCAGCTCGTTCATCGCTGTATACAGGGACGGCGCATAGAAAGCCGGCATATGGTAGCGCATCGCGCCCAAAAAGCTTTCGCTGTTCCCGAACTGTCCCTGATTAAACTCGTCGCTGTGCTTCTCCATACCAGTGAGGAACCAGGACACCGGCTCCATAAACGCATCATAGTTCATTACCGTATCCCACTCGTCTCCCTGCAGCCAGCTTCTGGCGTCTCCATAATGCTCCGCCATAATGATCGCATTGGGGTTTGCAGCCTTTACCACCCGGCGGAATTCTTTCCAGAAACGGTGATTGAACTCCGGGCTGTGCCCCAGATCCGCCGCCACATCCAGACGCCAGCCGTCCACATTGTACGGCGGGGATACCCATTTCGCCGCGATCCGCATAATGTCCTTCATCAGCTCCGGCGAATCCTCATAATTCAGTTTCGGGAGCGTGTCATGCCCCCACCAGCCGTCATAAAACTCATTATAGGGCCAGTCATGCTCATTAAAGAACTTGAAGAACGTATGATAGGGACTGTCCTTAGACACAAAGGCGCCCGGCGCATACCCTTCCTGATTCTCATAAATCCGTTCTCTGTCCAGCCATTTATTGAAGGAACCACAGTGGTTGAACACACCGTCCAGAATGATTTTCATTCCCCGTCTGTGAATCTCCTCCACCAGCTGAACAAACAGCTCATTGCTGGCCTCAAGGTTTGCCTTATTGGTCACACGGTTGATATAGCGGGTCGCATGGGTATTATCCATATCCCCGGTATTCAGAAGTTCTCCGCTGTCCTCGACGATCTTTCCGAAATGAGGATCCACATAATCATAGTCCTGGATATCGTATTTATGGTTGGACGGAGACACAAAAATCGGATTCAGGTAGATCACCTCGACTCCAAGCTCCTGCAGATAATCCAGCTTATCCATCACCCCCTGCAGGTCACCGCCGTAAAAATTCCGCACGTCCATCGGTTCCGGCAGAGCGCTCCAGTCCTCAACCTTTTTTACCTTTTCCTTAATATAGCAGTATTCGCCGTTCAGAACGTCGTTGGACGGATCTCCATTGAAAAAACGCTCCACATAGATCTGATACATCACCGCCCCCTTCGCCCAGTCAGGGGTACGGAATCCCGGCACAATACCAAAGGAGTACGTCTCCTGAAGCTCTCTGGTCACACCGAGCTTGTTGTAATAGCATACCATCTTTCCATAACGGATTTCAAAATAATAAAAGATCGTTTCCGTTCCCACCGGAATATCAATCTCATAATAATCAAAACCATTGCGGATGGTCCGCACTTCCATCTCCTCACGGATCGCTCCGCTGATAAAATACACCGCATCCACGTTATTCCGCACCGTCCGGAAGCGAATGGTCACAATATCTCCCGGATTCGGCTCAAACGGAAACTGGTACTGCGGCGATTCGTCACTGTAAAGCGCATGCTTGTTGAACATTCCACGCATCTGTGAAACATACTGCTGTGCTTTTTCCTTATCCATATACTGTAAGCCTCACAATCTTTGTAATTAGTATAATTATACCCCTTTCCGCAGGCGGTTACAACATCTTTTTGGGAGGGGGAACAATTCCGCCAGATAACCGTTCCGCTGCGAAACTGTTATAAAAGGACAGTAAAAAAGCCAGCGGGCAGCTGGCTTTTTTGGAGAAGGTATTTCTTCTTATGGGGTGTAGCAAAAACTATATAATGTATTGGGGGGTTTTTACAGTAATTATAATATCATAGAGGTGGCAAAAAGTGTGCACAAATTGCTTTTTTTTTCGCTTCCATTTCTATTCAAATTAACGGCAGGTTCCGCCGGAATTTCTGAATTTCAATTTCATTTTGCACAAATCCTGCCGTTTTTCCACCTCTCAGGCGTCTGCGGACGGCTGTTCCGGAAGAACCGCCCCTGCAGTTTCTTCGTCAAAAATCGCCTCGAACTCCGGACGGGTCAGCTTTTCTTTTTCCATCAGCCGCGCCGCACAGGTGTGCAGGACGTAGGAATGCTCTTTGATGATCGCTCTTGCCCGCTCATGGCACTCCTCAATGATGGATTTCACTTCCTCGTCGATCGATGCCGCCACATTCTCACTGTAGGTTTTCGTGTGTCCCCAGTCGCGTCCGATAAAAACCTCGTCGCTGTCGTCGTCATAGGCTACCAGTCCAAGCTTGCTGGACATTCCGTACTGGGTGACCATTGCCCGCGCGGTCGCCGTCGCCTGCTTGATATCCTGGGACGCTCCTGTTGTAATATCATCGAAAATCAGTTCTTCCGCCACCCGGCCTCCCAGGCAGACCGTAATATACTGAAGCATTTTTCCCCTGGTATTGAACATTTCATCGTTCTCCGGCTGAGGCATCGTATAACCTGCCGCCCCGGGGCCCGTCGGAATGATCGAGATCGTGTAGACCGCCTCCATCTCCGGCAGCACATGGAACAGAATCGCGTGTCCTGTCTCGTGGTATGCGGTGATTTTCTTTTCCTTCTCCGAGATCACGCGGCTCTTCTTCTCCGTTCCGATGCCGACTTTGATGAACGCCTGGCGGATATCTTTCTGCATGATATAGTTTCTGCTTTCCTTGGCGGCTATGATCGCCGCTTCGTTGAGCAGATTCTCCAGCTGGGCTCCTGTAAATCCGGCGGTGGTCTGAGCGATCTGTTTCAGATCCACATCCTCGCCCAGCGGTTTATTTTTCGCATGGACGTAAAGGATCTCCTCCCGTCCCTTTACGTCAGGAGGTCCCACCACCACGCGGCGATCAAAACGTCCCGGACGAAGAATCGCAGGGTCAAGAATATCCACACGGTTGGTGGCCGCCATCACAATAATTCCCTCGTTGACGCCGAATCCGTCCATTTCCACCAGCAGCTGATTCAGGGTCTGCTCCCTCTCGTCATGGCCGCCGCCCATTCCTGTTCCTCTGCGCCGCGCCACGGCGTCGATCTCGTCGATAAAAATAATGCACGGCGCATGGGCCTTGCCCTTTTCAAACAGGTCACGGACACGGGATGCCCCGACGCCTACAAACATCTCGACGAAATCAGAACCGGAGATACTGAAAAACGGCACTCCCGCCTCGCCAGCCACCGCTTTCGCCAGCAGCGTCTTTCCGGTTCCCGGAGGTCCCACCAGCAGAACGCCTTTCGGAATCCTTGCGCCTACACGCGTGTATTTCTCCGGCGCTTTCAGGAAATCCACCACTTCCGCCAGATCCTCTTTTTCTTCCTCCAGTCCGGCCACATCCCGAAACAGAATCTTCTTATCGTTTTCCGAGGAAAGATGCGCGTTGCTCTTTCCGAAGTTCATCATTCGGTTGTTCCCTCCGCCGCCGGCTCCGCTCAGAGACCGGGTCATCAGCGAAAATCCCAGCAGCAGCACAATTCCGATCAGCAGCGCAGGCATCACATAGCGGATAAAAATATTTTCCTGCGCCACCGGCCGAACAGTATAGTCGATGTCCTTCTGTTCCAGCAGTTCTGTCGCTTCGTTGACGTCTGTGACATTGACATAGGCCACATTTCCGTCCGTATCATGCAGAGTTAACCGTCCGGTGGGAATTTCCCGGTTCTGATAGATTTCCACGGAGGAAATATCGCCGTTGTCCACCATTTTCTGGAACGTCTGATAACTCAGAGTATTCTGCTGCCCCATGCTGTTCAGCATATAAAACAGCAGAACCACAATTAAAATCACCGGTATGAAAAACATTCCGGCTCCATTACGCTGTCTCTCCAACTTTCTTCTCTCCTGTGCTATTTTACATTACTTACTTGTCCGCGTCGTCAAATTCCACCACTCCGATAAACGGAAGATTCCTGTACTTCTGCGCATAATCCAGACCGTAGCCCACCACGAACTCATCCGGAATATTGAAGCAGGTGTAATCCACCTTCACGTCCTTGACTCTTCGCTCCGGCTTGTCCAGGAGCGTGCAGAGACGCATGGATTTCGGATTTCTCTTCTTCAGAATATCCATCAGATAATAGAGTGTCCGTCCGGAGTCAATAATATCCTCAACAATGATCACATCTTTTCCTTCCAGCGGCTGATCCAGATCCTTCACGATACGGACGACTCCGCTGGAACTCGTCTCGTCGCCGTAACTGGACACAGACATGAAGTCCAGGCTCACCGGAACTTTGATTCTTTTTGCCAGTTCGCACATGAAGAACACGCCGCCCTTCAGGACGCAGATCAGATGTACCGATTTTCCCTCGTAATCCCTGTTGATCTGTTCTCCGATTTCCTGTATCCGTCTGTCCACTTCCTCTTCACTGAGCAGGACACGAATTTTTTCACTCATTTGTATATCCTCCTGACACCTCTAACTGTATGATTTTTTCTGTTCCTTCTCTCACCCGGTACTTTTCGCTGACACGATACCCGACGACCCAGACAATCTCCGGTCCGTCGGCCACCAGAAGAACCGAATCCCTCTGTTCCCGCGGTATCTTTGCGTCGATCATATAATCTTTCAGCTTTTTCTTTCCGCCGTCTGACCGTACCGTGAGAAAATCGCCGCGCTCCCGTGTGCGAAGCACAAGACCAGCCTTTATTTTATCATAATTGAAACATTTCGTATACTTATTTTCGGAAATTCTTTCGAAATCTGGCAACCGTTCCGCCGGCTGAACCGGTTCGAAATCTGATCCCTCTCCAGACGGCCGAACAGCTGCCGGACCGGGCTGCCGCGCCGGCTCTCCGTTCTTCCCAATGGAAACTTTCACCTGCCAGTTTCTCCAGTCATAGATGCCTTCGCCGGTTATTTCCACCAATTTTTCTTCCTTCCATGCGCCGGAAGATCCCTGTTTCGTTTTCCGGATTACAATGCCGTGATATCCGCGAACCGCTTTCATACCGTACGGAAGACAGACATACTTTCCTGTCTGCTTTTCCAGCAGATTCCGTACGCTTTCCAGATGCTCCCGCTCCAGATCCTTTCGTTTCCCCGCCACCAGCTCCAGACAGTCTCTCACCAGATACCGCTGCAGGATCGCCGGCTCCCGGCAGATCTGTTCCGACAGCTCCACCTCGCCGGCCCCGGGGACAGCATACTGTTCGAACAGGCGTTTCGCCTGCGCAGAGAAATACTCTTCCGCCTCCATCAGATCCAGGGAAGTCTTTGCCATATGCTCCACGGCTCTCCGGTTCACTTTCTGTTCCAGGTACGGGATCACGTGATGGCGGATTCCGTTCCTCGTATATTCGTCCGCCGCATTGGTACTGTCCTCCCGCCATGAAATTCCCCGGCGCCGCAGCTCTTCCTCAATTTCCGGGCGCTCCAGACAGAGCAGCGGGCGGATCAGAGAGCCCCGTACCGGGCGAAGCGCCGCCAGCCCCGAAAGAGAGGTTCCCCGCGCCAGATGATGAATCATGGTCTCCGCCAGGTCGTTCCGGTGATGTGCCAGTGCAACCTTGGTTCCTCCGCAGGCCTGTCTGCATTCCTCAAAGACCCGCCTCCGTTCCACACGCCCGGCCTCTTCCAGGCTCAGGCGCTGCTCCTTTGCGACTGCTTCCACCGGGCAGGAATACAGAAAAAACGGCACTCCCCGGGACGCACAGAACTGCTCCGCAAACCTGGCGTCCTCATCCGCTTCCCTGTCCCGCAGATTGTGATGCACATGGACTGCCTGCACACGAAATCCGCCCTTTTCCGAAAGCTCCAGCAACAGCTCCAGCAACAGTACAGAATCCGCTCCGCCGGAAAATCCCGTCAGAACCGTATCCCCCGGAACGATCATCTGATATCTGCGGATAAACTCCGCCACTCTGTCAATTATCACCGATATTCCTCCTTTGTGTTCCGGAAGCCGCTCCGTCGGTGGCACGGTACGGCACGTTCCATCACTTTTTCCAGATCCGGGCTGCGAGAACCGTCATATCATCTTTTGCCTGAAAGCCTCCCAGGCGCAGAACGTGTTCCAGCAGCTCACGGGCAAACTCCTTCGGCTCCTGGGCGGAAATTTTCAGAATCAGCTCCTTCATGATTTCTTCCTCCCGCCCGAATTCCAGCGCATCCAGCACGCCGTCCGTCACCATGATCAGATAATCTCCATCATACAACTTTCTCGATGCCGTGTCAAAATCCAGCTGCTGCATCAGCCCGGCCGCCAGGCTTGTAGAAACAATACTCTCCACCCAGGTATCCCGGCGGATAAAGGTGGCTGCCGCCCCGGCCTTCAGAAAGCTGCAGACGCCGGTGTAAAGATCAATGGAACAGATGTCCACAGTGGAAAACATCCCGTCCCCCCGCTGGAGCACGAGAGCTGAATTGATCATCCGGGCCGCCGTCTCTCTGGAAAACCCGGAGCGCAGAAACTGCTCGAACAGTTCCACCACCGTCTCGCTCTCCTGGCTGGCCGCCAGACCGGAGCCCATTCCGTCGGAAAGGCACAGCACAAACCGACCGTCCTCGCAGATACATCCGTAATTGTCCCCGGAAATACTCTCGCCCTCCTTTGTCACCCGGGCAGCCCCGTGCAGAACCTGAAATCCCGTATCTTCGATGAACAGCACAGTCTGCATTTCCTGACTGAGCACCCCTGTTCCGTCCCTTACCGCGACCATTCTTGCATCGCACAATTCCGACAGCAGATCCGCGACCCGGTGCAGCGTCATCTGGCACCCTTTCTTCGCACGCATGGTCATATAAATCTGAAGGTGTTCCTGAGGCTTTTCCTGAAGCCATATTTTCTGAACCGTCACACCGCTCCTGCGCAGCTTCTTTTCCAGCTTTTCCTCCATTTCTTCCGGCACGCTGTTCAGGCTGTAGATATCCTGCGCCGTACGGTTCATGATCCTTGCCACCTCATTCAGCTGCTCGGCCACTGCCAGACGGTTTTCGATCAGCTTATTGTTCCAGATCATATTCTGACGCATTTTCGCATATTCTCCATACAGAAGTTCAAGAAACCGGGCGCCGCTCAGACAGTGGGAAATCCAGTCGCCCTTCGCCAGGTTCTGGCGCTCTTCATCCCCCTGGGCAAACGCCTCCAGAACCTCCAGACATTGCTGAGTCGTCAGGTGGCCGTACTGCTCCCAGCACCAGGAAGCCTTCGGGCAGCGCTCACACAGCTGTTCTCTCTGGTGTTCCAGTATCCTGTCCACCTGATCTCTGGTCAGATGCTCTTTTTTTCGCGGCATGCGGTAAAAAGTATCCGCCAGAGACCGGAAAGATTCCGCATACCGTTCCATCCGCACTTTCTGCGGATGATTGTCGTAAACCGCGACTTCCCGCCTGCTTTTTCTGGCTTCTAAAACAGTTTTTGCCATGTCCCTGACAATCAGCACCAGGCTGATCACGAACATGGCAACCACCCATTCCGGCATTTTGACAACTCCCCTTTCCCACAGTCTTTCTCAAGGGAGTATTATAGCCGTTTTCTCTATGAAACAATGTCGAAAAAGACACCGGACAGAAAAAAATTTTTCGTCAAAATCTTCCGACGTCCACAACCGTTCTATTCTTCCCGAAACAGAATCTCATTCTCCTTCAGAAGCCCCAGCTTCTCTCTCGCTGTTTTTTCTATGTACTCGTCGCTCTGCATATACTGTTCCAGATCCTGGATCTCCTGGGTTCTCTGCGTCTCTTCCTCCAGCTGCTGCTCCAGAGCGCTCTCCCGGAGACTGTTCTGCCGGATCTCCTGACTCAGTTCATTCCCCCGCACCGCCGCTGCAACGCCGACACAAACCACAATCAGGCTCATCACCAGTACCGCCTGCTTCTCCCGGCCGCGCATTTTTCTTCCTCTGTGCTGAAAGATTTTTTTCAGCCTCTTCCATCCCTTTTTACTCATACCCGATCCCCTTTGAAAAGCCTTTGAAAAAGTTTATATAAATTTATTTTACATTTCCCGAAATAAAATTTCAACCTCTTTCCCAACTTTTTCAGTGCCTTTCGAGGGATATCCAGTATTTTTCCGATCATTTTCAACACTTTAGTTCCAAACCTGACATAATACGGGCTCAGGGAATATTTCCAGGCCAGACCGCCGAACAGAATCCCTGCAAACAGATACCCTCTGAGGCTCCCGCTGCTGACCGTATAAAAATACCGGAAGGTATACAGCGCTGCAAAGATCCAGTACAGAAGATCTCTCAGATCCACCGCAATGCGTCCGCTCTTCCTTGCCAGCCGCCAGATCGTCAGTCCGTCATACAGCCACAGAAGTACGGCGCCATGGAAGAACGCTCTGGCAAACGCACTCAGCTCATGGCTCATATACCGGCTCATCTCAGCGGAACAGACGCGCAATGAGCGCCTTGTCTTTCTGGTTTTTTCTTCCGGAATCGGAATACACAAGGCTGTCGATCTGTCCTTCCACCTCGACTTCTCCCTCCTCCAGACAAAGCCGGCTCACATGCAGTTCTTTCCCGCGGATCGTCAGCATACCGGCCGTCGTCGCCAGCAGAATCTCGTGATCGTCAAAACTGTACACATCGGATACCCCCGTCATTTTTCCCTGTCCCCGATCCAGAAATCTCATTTCATGGGGCTTTGCTGTTCCCGATTCCATACAAAAAAGCCCTCCCTATAATGGTCTGTTTTCCATTATATGAAAGGGCCTGTTTTTTTATGTCAGATAGCGGTACAGCTCCTGCGCTTCTTCTTTCTTTACTGTCTCCTGCACATTGAGAATCTCCACCCTGACGGCTTTGCTGCCAAACTGGATTTCCAGAATATCTCCGGCTTTTACCTGTGCCGACGCCTTTGCAGGGCGGTCATTAATCAGCACACGCCCCGCATCGCAGGCCTCGTTGGCTACGGTACGGCGCTTGATCAGTCTGGAAACTTTCAGAAATTTATCTAATCTCATAGACCTTCAATTAGTTCATCATATCCTTTAAAGCTTTTCCCGCTTTAAATTTCGGAGTCTTGGAAGCTTTGATCTGCATGGTCTCGCCTGTCTGCGGATTTCTTCCTTCTCTGGCCGCTCTCTCGGAAACCTCAAAAGTACCAAAGCCTACCAGCTGAACTTTCTCACCTTTCTTTAATTCTTCTGCGACAACATCAACAAATGCTTTTAACGCTGCCTCTACATCCTTTTTGGATAAATTGGTCTGCTCAGCCATTGCTGCAACTAATTCTGTTTTGTTCATGAGTAAACTCCTCCTGTGTTTTCTTTCTTGCGATTGTTTTTCAGTCTGCCTGTCTTTGGTCCTCAGCAGCCCGGACACTCTCCGAGACCGCCGCCTCTTTTCTTCGGGAATACGAAATTCCAGCCGAATCCTGATATTCTGGTTCTGCGCATTTTCTGCCATTTCCGATGATTTCCACAGACAACCTCTGCGTCAGTACTTCTGTACAGCTCTGCCGGATCGCTGTACATCCAATAGTATCTGGCATTTGAACCGTGCTTATTCCGGCGATCAGCGCAATATTGGAATTTCCTGACAGAATCGACTCTCTCCATATATATACCGCTTATGCACCTTTTTGTCAAGAAAAATGAGTGTTTTTCGGGGAAAACGTAGTTGCCGTCCAGAGCCTCACATCTCCTGTGATTCCGGACAGTGAACCGGCTTTTCTTCGTCTCTCTGCCTCAGTCTCTTCTCCAATGTATCTTTCAGCGCCTGTTCTCCGTTGATTCCCGACAGCCGGAGAACATTGCTGATTTCATAGAGAATCGCTCCGCCGTCCTCATCCGTCACGGAACCGACCTCCTCCGCTCTCTGCAGCAGTTCCCGGACTGCCCGGACAGACATGTGGAAATCCGAACCGGTACCGTCGTACTTCTGCATTTTTTTCTGAACCTTCTGCGTGCGGAGCAGCGCCGGAAAACAGTGGGGAACCCGTTCCATCTCTTCCTGGGGCGTCTCGGGAGCTTTTTCTTCCCGCTTCAGCGTCTCCCAGTCTTTCTTCTGCGTTCTTCCCTCCGCATCGGAAAATACATGGGGATGGCGATGAATCATTTTCCTTCGGATCCCGTCGGCCACGTCGGCAAATGTAAAAGCATCCTCCTGTCGGCCGATCTCACTGTGGAGCATGACCTGAAACAGAAGATCCCCCAGTTCCTCCACAAGATCTTCGTCTCCTCCTCCATTTTCCATCGTCGTGACAGCGTCTGCCGTTTCATAGGCCTCCTCGATCAGAAACGGTTTCAGAGAGCTGTGTGTCTGCGCACGATCCCAGGGGCATCCGTTCTCTCCGCGCAGCGCTTTTACCACATCATAGAATGCACTGAACGCTTCCAGCGCCTTCTGTTTCTGTCTGTCTTCTCTTTTCTCATTCATCTCTGCTGTTTCCCCTTTATCGCCGCAGGGCGAACAGCAAACACTGTCCGCCCTGCACATTCCGCATATACCATATACGTTTCCGGAAATCTCTGTTATTGTTTTACATCATTTTGTTAATCATATCCAGAACTTCCTGTCCCAGCTTCTCAGACTTCGCGTCTGCATCCTCCAGAGAAGTTCCTTTTACGCCGTAATAGAATTTTACCTTCGGCTCTGTTCCGGACGGACGAACGCACAGCCATGCATCATCAGTCATATCGAAATAGAGCACGTTGGATTTCGGAAGGCCTGTTGTGGTAACCTCTCTGGTCGCCAGATCCGTAACCGTATCTTCCTTGTAATCACGGAAGGAAGTAACTTTATAATCGCCCACCTGTGTCGGCGGATTCTTTCTCAGTGTATCCATGATCTCCTGAATTTTCGCCAGTCCTTCGATGCCTTTCAGCGTGATGGACTTGATGCTGTCTTTGTAATAGCCGTAACGCTCATACAGCTCGATCATCGCATCCCACAGAGTCATGTTTTTCGTCTTATAGTATGCCGCGCACTCACACAGCGCCATCGTCGCAACGATCGCATCCTTGTCTCTCGCATGCGTTCCGATCAGACAGCCGTAGCTCTCTTCAAATCCGAACAGATACGTGCCTTTTCCGCTTGTCTCAAATCCGAGAATCTGCTGTCCGATATATTTGAATCCCGTCAGCACTTCGATCAGACGCACACCGTAATATTTCGCAATCGCATCCGCCATGTTCGTCGTAACGATCGTCTTGATCAGCGCACCGTCCTCCGGCAGTCCCTGCAGTTCTTTTTTCTGTCCGATCTCATAATCAGCCAGCAGGCATCCGGACATATTTCCGGTCAGAGAATGATACTCGCCGGTCTTGGAATCCTTTACATAAACGCCGAGACGGTCTGCATCCGGGTCTGTCGCAAGTACCAGATCCGCATCCACTTCCTTCGCCAGCTTCAGACCCAGCGTAAATGCCTCCGCAGCCTCCGGATTCGGGTAGCTTACCGTCGGGAAATCGCCGTCCGGAAGCTCCTGCTCCGGCACAACATAAACGTTCTCAAATCCCAGCTCTTTCAGCACACGGCGCGCCGGAATGTTTCCGGTTCCATGCAGCGGGGAATACACGATCTTCAGTTCTTTCGCCATGGCCTGAATGGAATCCATATGAAGCACCTGGCTCTTCAGCTCCTCAATATAGGAATCGTCAATTGCCTGTCCGATCACTTCATAAAGACCGGCAGCGACAGCGTCCTCCCTGGACATGGTCTTTGTGGTACTGTAATCGGTGATTGCCTTTACCTCGGCCATAATTCCCGTGTCATGGGGCGGGGTAATCTGTGCGCCGTCTTCCCAGTACACTTTATATCCGTTGTACTCCGGCGGATTGTGGCTGGCTGTGATGTTGATTCCTGCAATACAGCCAAGCTTTCTTACTGCATAGGAAAGCTCCGGCGTCGGACGTAAGGATTCGAAGATATATGCCTTGATTCCGTTGGCAGCCAGGCACAGGGCTGCTTCATTGGCAAATTCCGGAGACATATGACGGGAATCATAGGCAATCGCCACACCTTTGCTCTGTCCGTTCACAGATGCAATATAGTTCGCCAGACCCTGGGTCGCCTTGCGCACTACATAAATATTCATGCGATTGGTTCCCGCACCGATTACACCGCGCAGACCTGCGGTTCCGAACTCGAGTTCTGTGTAAAAACGCTCCTTTATCTCATTCTCATCATCCGCAATCCCGCGCAGTTCCGCTTTGGTATCCTCATCGAAATAAGGATTGTTCAACCATGATTCGTAAATTTCCTTGTAATCCATTTCGTACCTCCAATGATTTCCTGAATACTTTCAGTTTTTCCTTTGAGCAACAGTTCCGCCCCTTTCCGTTGAACAGTCGCTCTTTAAGTTACATTCTACCAAAAAATCATTCAGAAATCCATATTATTTATAAAATTTAGCCAGCTTTTCTTCTGAGTTCTTATCTGTTCCAGCTTCTCAACATTCTTTTTTGACATCCAGGCTTTTTTCCCCACATAATAATGATTGGCCAGCTTCCAGTATTTCCACGGATAAGACAGACGAATCCGAAGATTCTCCCGTTCCGCGTCCTCCAACGGGCGCTCTCTACCGTACGCTTCCAGAATTTCCGCGCCGATCTGCAGATCCCAGTTATGTTTTTCGAGAATCTTCCGCATAAACTGATACAGATCCGCTTCGGGCAGATCAAAATTCCATTTGTCAAAGTGAATGACCGTATCCTGTCCGTTTCCGCAGAACAGAATATTGTGCTGGTTAAACTCTCCATGACAGACACAGCCGTCCCGCCGCGCCTGTTCCCGGAGCTGCTCATAGCCGGAACCCTTCAGCGCCTCCACCGCCGCCTCCCCCTGTTCCAGAAACTCCTCCGCACTGGAAAAGAGCAGTTTTTCAAAGGTGTTTCTCTTCTGTTTTCCGGAAATATATTTCCGGATTTTCCGGATCTCCGCATTATGGCGGGCACACTCGCTGATCAGCGATTCCTTCTCATATTCCTTCCGGAGCGGCAGGTGGGCTGCCTTATGTAAACGCGCCATTGCGGCGGCGGCTCTTCGGATTTCCGGAACGCTGCGCGTATCGCATTCTTTTCCGGGATACCACTCTCTCACCACATAAAACAATCCGTCCTCTCCCTGGGAAACCAGTTCCCCCGCTTCGTTGCGCACCGGGCAGTCCGTCTGCACCGCTCCGGAACGGGCGATCTGTTCCTGGAGCTGGCACTGAAGCTCCAGCTTGTTTCTGGCCCCTCCGAATTCCTGGATGCTCTTCCATCCCGTCTCTGTCTCACACAGCATGGCCCCGCGGCCGCGGCAGACGGTTCTGGCGGTCAGGCCGTACTGACTCAATACTCCCACTCCGTTGTCGTACAAGGATAGCTCCCCCTTTTCGATTTCGTCTTACTATAAGTATGCGGGGATGTGAGAAAAAATGTTAGCGAGACCAGGCGTACCCCAGGAAGGATTTTTCAGTTCTGCTCTAAACCGGCAGCTTCTGCATCCTGCTCCGAATCGCACGCATCAGGCAGCTGACCACGTAGTAGGTGGTTTCGTAATGCATATAGCGCAGGGTGTTTTCATCGAAGAGAACCGACAGCTGGGCGGGAAACTCTTCGTCGGAGAGATAAAACCGCAGGCGCACGGGATAAAACGGATAAACGGGAATTTCATAACCGATATCGCCGCAGGGAATTTCCTTTCCGCCCAGCTCCCGGCAGGCAGCCTGATATGCGGCGGGATTTCCGTCAAAGTATCGGGCGTCCTCCGTCACGGCATTGTCTCCCAGCCCGTTGTTCTGTCCCACGCCCGGCAGGCTGTTGACCAGACACCAGCGGCCGCTGAGCGCCGCGTCGGGTTTTGCGTAGCAGAGAATGTCGTAGATGGATAACGCCTCCATATAATCTGCCGGTTCCGGCTGCAGCATCTCTGTCTTTCCCGACGTCGTCGGGATCAGCCGTTCCACCTCGCCGGACTGGCGGTTGACCCGGTATTCCGTTCCGATAAACGGAAGATACAGAAATTCCCTGTCGTATTTCAGAGAAAAGCGGCGGATCATGGCTTCCTGATCGTATTTCAGAAATTCCGGGCGAATTTTTTCCTTCGCATATTCGTAATTGTTTCTTCGTTCCTTATTTGACTCTCTGTTTGTCTTCAATGTTACATTTTCCTCCTGGCAGACCAGAGGGCAATCCCGACGCATCTCAGATGCGCTCCAGGTATCCTCTGGCAAATTTCTTCAGAATTTCCGGATCGTTGCGGGACGGCTCCTCCAGCACTTCATACAGCGCCGCTTTCAGCACCTCTCCGATCACCGGTCCCGGACTCGCTCCCAGGTCGACCACATCCTGTCCCTTCAGCTTCAGATCCTTCAGGCTGAGGCACTGGTTTTCTTCCAGGATCTTCCGGCTGACCCGCCGCACCTTCTCAATCCGTTCCAGTTTCTCCTTCCGCCGGTATTCACTCTGTGCCATCGCATCCGCATACTGCACATCCATCAACAGACGGAAAAGTTCCGGCGTAATACGGCTCATAATCCGCCGTACTGCCTTCTCCTCCGCGTTCATTCTGCAGTCATGCCACTGAATCAGTACGGTTACCTTCCGTATCGTATCATTGTCAAACTTCAGCCGTCTCAGAATTTCCTTCGCCAACTCCACGCCTGCCCGTCCATGCCCCTTGAAATGGTCCACGCCTTCTTCATCTGTGGTGCGGCATTTTGGTTTTCCCATATCGTGAAGCAGCATGGTCCAGCGCAGCACCCTGTCGGCAGGAACGTAGCGCAGGCTCTCCAATGTGTGCCCGCCGACGCTGAAGCGGTGGTGCGGGTTGTTCTGAGGCGTCTTCATCAGCAGATCAAACTCCGGAAGCACAATTTCTGTAATCCCCGCCTCCCAGGCGTTTCGAAGATATTCCGGCCGGTCGGAAACCAGAAGCTTTGTCAGTTCCACGGCGATTCGCTCCGCACTGATCTGTCTCAGTGAAGGAGCAAGCTTCCGGGCTGCGGTTCTGGTTTCTTCTTCGATCTGAAATCCCAACTGAGCGCTGAATCTGAACGCCCGGAGAATCCTCAGAGCGTCTTCCCCGAACCGTTCCTCAGGGTTGCCAACACAGCGGATCCTCTTTTTCTGAAGGTCATCTATCCCGCCGTACAGATCCACCAGGCCGGACTGGTCGTTATAGGCCATCGCGTTGATTGTGAAATCACGGCGCTTCAGATCTTCATCCAGATTCCGGGTGAATTCCACCTGCTTCGGATGCCTGGAATCCTCATACTCTCCGTCGATCCGATAAGTCGTCACCTCATGGGCGCGGCTGCCGGCAAGCACAGTCACTGTGCCGTGCTTCAGCCCGGTATCCACAGTCTTCTGAAAAATTTTCTTTACCTCATATGGCGTCGCCGATGTGGTAATATCCCAGTCGTCCGGCGTACGCCCCAGAATACTGTCCCTGACGCAGCCCCCCACAGCATAAGCCTCGTATCCTCTCGCCTGCAGACTGTCGATGACCATTTTCACACTGGCCGGAAGTTTTATCTTCAATTCCTTTTCACTCCTTTGTCTCTTTCTTTCCGTCCCGGTTCTCACAGGGAACGACAGCCTGTACGGAAATCCCCTTCCCGGGCATTTCTCATACAGGCTGTATGTATAGCGGCAGATTTCTGGTAACAGTTCAGCCAGCTGAACTGTTACGGCATCCGGCCATTGAAAATCGCTACGCGATGGACCGGATGCCCACAGGCACTATGCTTTCACATGGTCAGAGACTGACCTCCACTTTTCTGCCGGTGCTCTGGTAACGATAGTACCTTACTCCTGCCGCATCCATCATTCTCTTGGACGCAATCACGCCATCGGTGTCCGCATACTTGTCGCATTCATAAATTACCGTGCGGATTCCCGACTGTATGATCGCCTTTGCACATTCATTGCACGGGAACAGGGTCACATAAATCTTGGCGCCCTCCAGGCTTCCTCCCCGGTAATTAAGAATCGCATTCAGCTCGCTGTGCGTGCTGTACAGATACTTGCTTTTCAGGGGGTCTTCCGCGTCCCTGGCCCACGGAAACTCGTCGTCGGAGCATCCGATGGGGAACCCGTTATATCCCATGGATAAAATTTTGTTGTCCGCGCTGACAATGCAGGCGCCCACCTGCGTATGGGGATCCTTGGAGCGCAGTCCGGAAAGCTTTGCGACTCCCATAAAATATTCGTCCCATGTCAGATAATCCTGTCTTTTACCAGTCATGCCTCTCCTTCCTTTCCGTCGGCAGCAGTCGTCTGACCGGACGGCTGCTCCCATTATTTTGTCCCGAAAATACGGTCTCCGGCATCTCCCAGTCCCGGTACGATATAGCCGTGATCATTCAGCCGGTCATCCAGTGCGCCGATAAAGAGATCCACATCCGGATGTTCCTCCTGCATCCGCTTCACTCCCTCCGGAGCCGCAATGATACACATAAAGTGAAGCTTCTTCGCACCCTTCTGTTTCAGCATCGTAATAGCCGCTGTCGCAGAGCCGCCGGTCGCCAGCATAGGATCCGTCACAAATACCTCTCTGCTTGCAATATCCGACGGGAGCTTGCAGTAGTACTCCACCGGCTCCAGGGTTGCAGGATCCCGGTACAAACCGATATGTCCGACCTTTGCCGCGGGAATCATCGCCAGCATACCCTCAACCATTCCGAGGCCGGCGCGCAGAATCGGCACAACCGCCATCTTCTTTCCCGCAAGCTGGCGGGCCGTCATCCTGCTGATCGGCGTCTCAATCTCCACCGGCTCCAGCGGCAGATCCCTGGTCGCTTCGTAGCACATCAGCATCGCAACCTCGCTGATCATTTCTCTGAACTCTTTGGAACTTGTGTCTTTTCTGCGGATAATTCCGATTTTATGCTGGATCAGCGGATGATCCATGACGATTGTCTTTGCCATTTTTTCCTCCTCCCGACGCATTCTGTTTTACAGTTCCTCAATCAGACGAATCCTTCTCTGATGGCGCTCCTCGCCGGAAAACGGTGTGTTGAGGAAAGTCTCCACGATCTTCACCGCCAGTCCCGGTCCGACCACTCGGCCTCCCATTGCCAGAATATTTGCATCATTGTGCAGGCGGGTCGCTTCCGCGCTGAAGCAGTCGCTACAGAGGGCCGCGCGAATTCCCGGCATCTTATTGGCAGCGATGGATATTCCGATTCCTGTTCCGCAGATCAGAATTCCCTTATCGCAGCTGCCGTCAAGAACAGCGTTTCCAACCTTTCTTGCATAGACCGGATAATCCACCGCCTCTGTGCTGTGACATCCGAAATCCTTATACTCCAGTCCCTTACTGTCCAGATATGCCTTTACCTCCTGCATCAGTTCATATCCGCCATGATCACATCCAAGCGCTATCATCGTCTCAGTTCCTCCTCATTCAGTTTTTCCACAATGCCGGAAATGATGTTTTCCAGCATTTCATAACATTTACCATATGACGTCAACGGTTCTCCAAACACCGGTTCCACCTCTTTTTCCATCTGGAGAAACTCCGAGATGGTATAGATGTCCTCCGCATCCGGATACTCTTCCCGGATCTTATCTCTCTGCGCTTCCTCCATGGTCAGAATCAGATTGCCTTCCTGCAGATCCTCTGAGGAAAACGCAGTGGACGCATGGCCTTTGGCGGAATAACCGTTGCTGATCAGAACTGCCTCTGCCTTTTGATTGATGGGCTGCGAGAACAGAACAACCAGCCCCCGGGAATCAATCTCTATCGGACGAAACAGCGGCTTCGTCTTCATGATCACCTTTGCCATCGGCGCCCTGGATGTGTCGTCTGCATCCACAAAAATCAGCTTTTTATACAATTTCACGTTCCTTACCTCTGCCTACGCTTCTATCAGCTTATGTCCCGCCGCTTTCAGAAGCCTGTTCATAATTGCCTGTCCCATCTTCGGTGTGTCAAACGCCTCCGAATAGATGACATCTACATGATCGCCGTCAAACTCCCGCAGAATCCCATACAGATGCCGGGCAATGGACGCTTCCTCCGACCGGGCGCCGATGCTCTTCACATCCCCGGCGGAATACTTCCGCCTTGTCTCATCTGTGCAAATGATTCCCACGGTAAGCCCCCGGGCAATCTGCTCTTCTGCCAGTTCCCGGATTTTCTGCACTACCTTTTCCTCCGGGCCTTCCACAATGGTCAGATCCGCTTTCGGCGCATAATGCTTATAACGCATTCCCGGCGCTTTCGGACGGACCGCCGGCTCCTCCGCAAGGATTCCCGGATCCACCTTCACAGTTCCGAGGATCTGCTCCAGCCGTTCACGGTTCAGATATCCGGGCCGCAGAATCATCGGCGTCTTTTCCGTGAAATCCACAATGGTGGACTCCAGACCGATTTCCACCATACCCCCGTCCAGAATACAGTCGATCCTGTCGCCCAGATCCTCAATCACATGGGCCGCAGTGGTCGGACTTGGTCTTCCGGAGGTATTGGCGCTCGGCGCGGCCACAAAATCGCCGGCCGACTGTATCAGCGCCTGCGCAATTCTGTTTCTGGGAAAGCGCACCGCCACTGTGTTCAGACCGCCTGTCGTTGCCAGAGGCACCACTTCCGTTTTCTCCAGAATCATCGTCAGCGGGCCGGGCCAGCACTCCTGGGCCAGTTTTCTGGCATTGTCCGGAATGTTGCGGGCTACGATCTCCAGATCCTCCATCCGGGCAATGTGTACAATCAAAGGATTGTCGCTTGGCCTGCCCTTCGCCGCATAGATTTTCCGGGAAGCCTCCGCGTCCAGCGCGTTACCGCCCAGACCGTACACGGTTTCCGTGGGGAACGCCACCAGACCGCCGTCTTTTAAAATTTCTCCGGCTCTCCGTATGGCATCCTCATCCAGGTGTTCTTCTGTCATCTTGGCAACCCATGCCTTCATCTTGTTCACTCCCTGTCTCTTTTTCATGTTCTTTTTTGATTATACCATCGCCGGGGAAAAATGGAAACCACTTTTTGTCTTCCCTTACAGCCGAAAAAGGCCCTGCGCCGTCGGTATCCCCGTACGGCACAGGGCTGATTTCCGGTCAGTTTTTCCCCGGCGCGGTGTGTGCATATCATAGAAAGCCACAGCGCCTGCAGTTGCAACACTTCCGTTACTGCGGAACCTTTTCCGTGATCTCGCGTTTCAGCGTGTCGATCAGCTCCAGGATCTTCTCTTCCGCCTGTTCTTTTTCTGCCATAAACTGATAGCGTTTGTCCCGGGTTACGATCTCCACATGATTTTCCTTCATGTTTCTCGGGCTGACAACGACCCGCACCGGAACGCCCAGAAGATCCGCATCGGAGAACATGGCTCCGGGACGGATATCTCTGTCGTCGTAGATGACTTCCACCTGTTTTCTCTGCAGACTCCGGTACAGATTGTCCGCATATTCTCTGCACTCCTCATCATCCACACGCAGGCAGCAGATGTGCACCTCCCACGGAGCAATGGTGATGGGCCAGATGGGGCCGTACGCATCGTGATGTGCTTCGCACACAGAGGCGGCAAGACGGCCGATTCCGATTCCGTAGCAGCCCATGATCGGATACTGCTCCTCGTTGTTTTTATCGATGTATTTCATTCCCATGCTTTTCGTGTATTTTGTGCCCAGCTGGAAGATATTTCCGACCTCGATTCCACGATGCACCCTGATCATCGGCTTTCCGCATTTCGGGCAGATGCCGCCGTCGCGGATCTTGGTAAAATCGTGGAACTCCGGCTCCTGTCCCAGATCACGCGCAAGGTTCAGCCCGATGTAATGGTAATCTCTTTCGTTTGCGCCGCAGGACATGTATTCGATTCCCTTCAATGACCGGTCATACAGAACCGTCACATCCGGATTCAGCTGATACGGCCCGATAAATCCCGCCACCAGAACGCTGTCATCCTCGATATTCGCCGGGTGAATGCCTTCCCCGATGTAATTGGTGATTTTCGTCTCGTTCGCCTCCATATCGCCGCGCATAAACACAACGACAAAACTGTCATCGCTGTTTTTCTGGTAAACGACAGCCTTGCAGGTATTCTCGATGGGGAGTTGCAGAGCTTTCGTCACATCGTCGATCGTGCTGAGATCCGGCGTGTAAAACTTCTCAAGCGCCGCGGCCTCCCTGGTATTTCCCGAATTGTCCACCAGATTGTCCGCAGCCTCCATATTCGCCTTGTAATCGCACGCCTCGCAGATTGCGATGGAATCCTCCCCGATCGGAGTCAGAAGCATATACTCATGGGAAATGCTTCCTCCCATCATACCGGAATCGGATTTTACGGCAACCACTTCCGGAACGCCGACTCTCGCGAAGATGCGGAGATAAGCGTCATAGCAGATCTCATAATACCGCTCCAGATCCTCCTGGGAGGTGTGGAAGGAATAGGCGTCCTTCATCGTGAACTCACGCACACGGATCAATCCGGCTCTCGGTCTCGCCTCATCCCGGAATTTCGTCTGAATCTGATAGATCATAAACGGATACTTGCTGTAGGAATTTGCATATTCTCTCACCAGCTGCACCGATGCTTCCTCATGGGTCATTCCCAGCACCATGCTGCTGTTGTTGCGGTCACGGAAACGTACCAGCTCCGGTCCGACGCTCTGGAATCTTCCGGATTCCTCCCAGAGAGAACCGGGAAGAACCACCGGGAACATGACCTCCTGTCCGTCAATGGCGTCCATCTCCTCGCGGATAACCCGCTCGATTTTCGAAGTCACCCGTTTCCCCGGGGTAAACAGAGAATAGATACCATTTGCCACATACTTGATATATCCGCCTTTGATCATCAGCGCATGGCTGTCGACCACACAGTCCGCCGGCTTTTCCTTGAATCTCTCACCAACTAATTTTGAAACCTTCATTGCTTTCATCCTCTTCTGATTATTTTTTATAACAGTTCAGCCCACTGAACTGTTACGGCATCCGGCCATTGAAAATCGCTTCACGATGGGCCGTATGCCCACAGGCTCTGCGTTTTCATACGGTCTGTGCAGTGAATGCACAGACCTGGCTGAACTGTAACTATGATTCAGAACTCTGCCTCTGTGCGGCTCCGCGGATTTCCCGCAGGCGCCTGCATCCGGCAGTTCCGACATGTATGATCTATTATAAACCCGACCGCTTCCTTATGTAAATACCCTCTTTTCATAAAACGTAACCGTTCAGCCAGCTGAACGGTTACGAACGGTTACCGCAAAAAGAGAAGCCCCCGAAGCTCCCATCGCATCTCTGCGGAGACAGGATCCTTCACTTTCCATGGCTGCGGTAATATTCTCTGCCTGCGCGCTCTCTTCCGGCCTTCTCCGGATTCTCCGCTTCCCCGCGCTCCGCGGACGTTTCCCGGGACATCCGCCAGAGTTCCGGAAGCGAAACATACCAGCGGAAAATCCGGTAACGCGGCCGCCGGCCGGTCCCGAACATCCAGTAATCCACCGCGTCTGTGAAAAGAATCGCCACCCCCGACAGAAAATACCAGTACACACTGTATCTGGGACAGATCAGATTCCCGCACAGGCTCATCCATTCGTCTCCGTAATCCCACATCCGGATTCCCAGCACCTCCAGCGAAAACAGCCCCGCAGCCAGCTCCAGACCCGTAATCACCCCAGACCCGATCAGCATCTGGACCGGCAGCTGCAGCTTTCCCATTCCGCGGCGCAGCAGAAATCCCAGGATCACCATCGCGGCTCCGCCGGTCAGTCCCATCAGCCGGAAGCTGTATCCCCGGAACGTCACTTCAATAGCCAGATATACACAGTAACCGGCGAGGAACAACAGCAGATACCGCCAGAATTCTTTCTTCCATCCCGTCATCCGAATCTCCTTCCCGACATGGCAAATGATACTCAAAAAATAAGAGACACTGTCTTTTTCCAGTATCTCTTATTTCTTCCGCCGATATTCCACTCCGGCGCGGCTGGCAGATTGTTACAGTTCAGCAGACTGAACGGTTACGGCAGATTTTATTTTTTCATATTCTTTCGCTGCTCTCACTTCAGAGACGCTGTCTGCACTGCGGGACTTTTTACAGGACTTCTATCTGATGCTGCCGGCGGTATTCCTTCGGGGAAACTCCGTATTCCCGCTTGAATCTGCGGTAAAAACTGGTATAATCCGAAAAACCGAACTGCTGGCAGATCTGTCCGATGGGCTCGTCCCCGAGAATCGCGTCCTTGCAGGCGTCCAACCGTTTTCTTGTAATATACTGATGGGCTGACATCCCCACTTTGTCCTTAAACAGATGAGCAATATAATATTTATTCAGAAAGAACTGATTGGAGAGCCGTTCCAGGGACAGATCCTCCTCCAGGTGAGATCCGATAAAATTGCAGATCATCTGATACGTCTCCTCCTCGCCTTTGGCTACTTTTTTATGGTTCTGCTCATAAACCATCCGGTTCATCACCAGCAGAATCTCATTCAGTTTCAGATAGAGGAACGCTTTTTTCCCATACCGGTCTCCCCACTGCTCCTCAATCATCCGGAATGCCATGCCCTGAAGCTGATTCGCCAGAATCGTGTCGAACTGATACAGAAACTGCTTTTTCAGCTGCGCACGCTCAAACAGATATCCGTAATCCTCCGACTGAAGCAGAAGTCCTTCCAGATAGCCTGCCGAAATCCACAGGACAATTCTCCGGTAAGGTTTCTCATGATTCCGAATTCGCAGAAAATGGACGATGCCCGGCGGAATCACCAGAACTTCTCCCGGCTTCGGCCAGAACACCTGCTCCTCCGCGTTCATCTCCGCATCCCCCTCCAGAAAAAAATAGATTTCATAATAATTGTGCGAATGCGCACGTACCGGAGAAAGGTTATAGTCATTATAATAGTAGATTTCGTAATCCTTCTCCTCCATATACTGCCGTTTCTTCCACTCCGTCTCAAGCTGCCTCTTCATATCTCATCTCCTGTATCCATCCGATTTTTCGTTTATTTTGTATGATTTTTCTATAAAATACACATTCTTTTCTTACATAATACCGCAATACCGCAATTTTTGCAATATATAGCACAATTTTGTCTATGGTAACTTTCTCCAATTACGATAAAATAGTAAATAACAAATCAATGATCCATAAGAAAGGAGTTTACAAACTATGGAAATGACAATGCGCTGGTACGGCAAAGACTATGATACCGTAACTCTGGAGCAGATTCGCCAGACCTGCTACGTAAAGGGCATCATCACCACACTGTACAACAAAATGCCGGGAGAGGTATGGACGCTGGACGAGATCCTGGCAATGAAAAAAGAAGTTGAGGATGCTGGCCTTCATCTGGCAGGTATCGAGAGCGTGAATGTCAGCGACGCCATTAAGACAGGCGCGCCGGAGCGTGACAAAGACATCGCTGCCTACATCGAGACTCTGGAAAATCTCGGAAAAGCCGATATCCATATGGTATGCTACAACTTCATGCCGGTATTCGACTGGACAAGAACCGAGCTGGACCGCAAGAGAGCAGACGGCTCCACGGTTCTGGCTTACAATCAGGACACCATCGACAAGATGGATCCGGAAGCAATGTTCTCCAGCATCAAAGACGACATGAACGGTTCCATCATGCCGGGCTGGGAGCCGGAGCGTATGGAGAAGGTAAAAGAGTTGTTCGAGCTGTACAAAGACATCGACGATGACAAACTGCTGGACAACCTGAAATACTTCCTGGAAGCGATTATGCCGGTATGTGACAAATACGACATCAACATGGCGATCCATCCGGACGATCCCTCCTGGAGCGTATTCGGTCTGCCGCGTATCATCTCCACACAGGCAAACCTGAAACGTATGATGGAAATGGTTCCGAACAAACACAACGGCGTTACCTTCTGTACCGGTTCCTACGGAACAAACCTGGGCAACGACCTGATCGATACCATCCATATGCTGAAAGGCAGAATCCACTTCGCACATGTTCGCAACCTTCGTTTCAACGACGGTATGCGCGACTTCGAGGAGAGCGCACATCTGAGCGCTGACGGAACCTTCGACATGCATGCAATCATGAAGGCTCTGTATGAGACCGGTTTTGAAGGCCCGATCCGTCCGGACCACGGACGTATGATCTGGGGTGAGAAAGCAATGCCGGGCTATGGTCTGTACGACCGTGCGCTGGGCGCCGCTTACCTGTGCGGACTGTGGGAGTCCATCGAGAAAGACGCAAAGGAAGCAAAATAATTCATCCTGTAACCGTTATTTTCCGCAGCCTGCCGGCGTCATCCGCCGGAATCCGAAACAGCAGCGAACCGCTCCGTATCCGGCAGGCAGCCAGAGGCGTGGGTTTGCTCTGTTCTGCTGCGGACATATAAAAAGAAAGAAGCGTAGAGAATTATGAAACTTACATTAGAAGGTATCAAAAACCGCAGTGAATGGGAAGCAGCCGGCATCACCCTTCCTTCCTACGACATTGAGAAAGTTGTTGAAAACACGAAAAAAGCTCCGTCATGGGTACATTTCGGAATCGGAAACATTTTCCGTATCTTCATCGGCGGTCTGGCAGACACCCTGATCTCCAACGGAGAATCCGACAAGGGCATCACCTGCGTCGAGACCTTTGACTTCGACGTGGTAGACAAAATCTACGATCCGTACGACAATCTGGTGCTGGCTGTCACCCTGAAGGCAGACGGCTCCACAGACAAAAAAGTGCTGGGTTCCCTGACCGAGGCCATCAAAGCGCAGGCAAACGTTCCGGAAACCTGGAACAGACTGAAAGAAATCTTTACCAGCAAAGAGCTGCAGATGATTTCCTTCACAATCACAGAAAAAGGATATGCGCTGAAAGCCGCTGACGGAACCTATTTCCCGTTTATTCAGGCTGACATCGACAATGGTCCGGAAAAACCGGGTGCGGCAATGGCAATCGTATGCGCGCTGCTGAACGAACGTTACAAAGCAGGCAAACTGCCTCTGGCTGTCGTTTCCATGGACAACTGCTCTCACAACGGTGAGAAACTGCAGAACTCCATCGTTACGATGGCAAAAGAATGGCAGGCAAAAGGATTTGTAGACGACGGATTCATCGAGTACCTGACCGATGAAAATCAGGTTTCCTTCCCGTGGTCCATGATCGACAAGATCACTCCGAGACCGGCGGATTCTGTATGCGCAGAGCTGGAAAAAGCAGGCGTTGAGGATGTTGCTCCGGTCATCACCTCCAAGAGAACCTATATCGCTCCGTTTGTAAACGCTGAGGAGCCCCAGTATCTGGTTATCGAGGACAAATTCCCGAACGGAAGACCGGCTCTGGAAAAAGCAGGCGTTTACATGACCGACAGAGACACCGTAAACAAGGTAGAGCGCATGAAAGTCTGCACCTGCCTGAATCCGTTGCACACCGCACTGGCTGTTTTCGGCTGCCTGCTGGGATATGACCTGATTGCAGATGAAATGAAAAATGAGACTCTCGTTAAACTGGTAAAACGTATCGGATACGTGGAAGGACTTCCGGTTGTTACAGATCCTGGAATTCTTTCTCCGAAAGCATTCATCGACGAAGTTCTGAACGTTCGTGTTCCGAACCCGTTCATGCCGGATACCCCGCAGCGTATCGCTACCGATACCTCCCAGAAACTTGCAATCCGTTTCGGCGAGACCATCAAGGCTTATCAGGCGGACGACAGCCTGAACCTGGACGACCTGAACGGCATCCCGCTGGTATTTGCAGGATGGCTGCGTTATCTGATGGGCGTGGATGACAACGGAAATGAGTTCGAACTGAGCCCGGATCCGCTGCTGGATACTGTTTGCCCGTATGTCAAAGACTTCAAGCTGGGTGAAGTACCGTCAAAAGAGGAACTGGCTTCCAAGCTGTCCGGCCTGCTCTCCAACGCTTCTATTTTTGGCGTTGATCTGTGCGAGATCGGCATGTGCGACAAGGTTCTGACCGCATTCGCTGAAATGCTGGCTGGTCCTGGCGCAGTTGCCGCTACTCTGGAGAAACATCTGGCATAACTGTAAAGCGCTGTGCAGCAGCCTTTACAGCGGCATGTAACCGTTCAGCCCGCTGAACGGTTACGGCAGCGTCAAAAAGCAACAGGATTGCGGAACCCGGACACAGGTTTCGCAATCCGCAGAAAAACAAGAAGGGAGAACATCATGAAGAATTTTATGGATTCTGATTTTCTGCTTCAGACTGAGACCGCGAAAATGCTCTATCACGATGCAGCAGAGACCATGCCGATTTTCGATTACCATAACCATCTGAACCCGAAAGCGATTCTGGACGACGAGCAGATGGATAACCTGACCCAGGTATGGCTGGGCGGCGACCATTACAAATGGCGTGCAATGCGCGCAATGGGCGTTCCGGAGGAACTGATAACCGGAAACGGCGCAGATTATGACAAATTCCTGGCATGGGCGCGCACCATCGAAAATTCCATCGGAAATCCGCTGTATCACTGGACACATCTGGAGCTGCAGCGTTATTTCGGCATCACCGCTCCGCTCTCCGAGGCGACAGCAAAACAGATCTGGGACAGCGCCAACGAGCAGATGCGCACCAAAGAGTTTTCCGTTCGCAATCTGATTCTTCGTCAGAATGTTAAATATATGTGCACCACCGATGATCCGGCAGACGACCTGGCATGCCACAAGGCTCTGAAGGAAGAGAACTTCGGCTGCACCGTACTTCCGACGTTCCGTCCGGAAAAGGCGATGGCCATCGAGAAACCCGCGTATGCAGACTATATCGCAAAACTGTCTGAAGTTTCCGGCGTGGACATTAAGAATGTGGACGACCTGATGAAAGCTCTGGAAATCCGTATGGACTATTTCATCAGTGTGGGCTGCGTGGTAACTGACCACAGCCTGGAAGGATGCTTCTATCATCCTGCAACCGTTGAGGATGTGGACCGCGTCATGAAGAAACGCCTGGAAGGCCAGGAGCTGACCGCTGAAGAGTGCGGTATGTATAAAGGCTACGTTATGATCGCCCTGGGCAAGATGTATGCACGGAAAAACGTTGTTATGCAGCTGCACATCGGCGCACTGCGCAACAACTCCTCCCGTCAGCTGGCAGCTATCGGCGTGGACTCCGGCTTCGACAGCATGGACGATATCAAATATGCTTCCTATCTGAGCACAATGCTCAACGAAATGGACAAGGAAAATCTGCTTCCGAAGACGGTTCTCTACTCTCTGAACCCCAACGACAACGAAATGCTCGCCAGCATGGCAGGAAACTTCCAGGGCGGCGGCATCCGTGGAAAGATGCAGTTCGGAACCGCATGGTGGTTCAATGATCACAAACCGGGCATGGAGGCTCAGCTGACTGTACTGTCCAGCATCGGCCTGATCTCCCCGTTCATCGGAATGCTGACAGACTCCAGAAGCTTCCTTTCTTTCCCGCGTCACGAGTATTTCCGCCGCATTCTGTGCAATGTAGTCGGAAACTGGGTAGAGAACGGCGAGTACCCGAATCATCCGGAGTTCCTGAAGGATCTGGTGAAAAACATCAGCTACAACAACGCATACAACTATTTCTTTACGAAATAAGAAGAATGCAGAAGCAGCCGTTTGGCCCGCCAAACGGCTGCCGGAAAGAGCCTCTGTGCGGCAGATACACGTTGATCTGCCCACGGGGCTCTTTTTTATATAACAGGGGACCGCATTCCCTGCTATATGAAAACGCTCTGCGGGATACGTACTCGCGCAGAGCAGAAATTTGTCGCAAGGCGGCCGAACGGTAACTTAAAATTACCTAAAATTTCTCTAATTGACTTGACATTGCCGGCAATATTATATATAACTGGTACTATAGAACGCCGACAGGAAATAAATTGCCGGAAAATTCTGCATTTACGGGAATGCCTGCAGAACATGCAGCATAGCCTTCTTTCCGGGTTCGGCGGGAAACAGGGAGGGATACATATTATGAAACTCTTAATTGCTATCATGAAAAAAGAAGACAAGACTGACACAATCGCAGCGCTGAACCAGAAAGGGATTTTTGTCACGGAACTGGCTACCACCGGCGGTTTTCTTCAGGAAAAAAATACAACTCTGATGATCGGAACCGAAGACGCTAACGCCCCTATCGCACTGAATGTTCTCCGCGAATATGCAGGGCTCCGGAAATCCGTCACCTATTCGACGCCTCACGCAGAAGGCGGAACCGGTTATTCCGGCGCCGGCTACTCTGTTCCCATCGACACAACTGCAGGCGGTTGTACCGTATTTGAACTGACGATGGATCGTCTGGAAAAGTTCTGATTTGAGCGTTCTGATTTTATGTGAAAACGTGCGTCCTGTTCCGGCCGCCTTGGTTCTGCAGATGGAACTGTTCCATGCGGAACCGAGACGCCTGAGACGCACGTTTTTTCTATGTAATCACAGAAAACTTCTCCGGCAACTTACCGTTCCTCGATGATCGCAACCTTTCAGCCAGCTGAACGGGAATCAATGATCTCCGTTCTGAGGCAGCCGCAAAGCCGCCGCTTTTCTGTACTCGGTCGGCGTCATCCCCTCTCTCTGCCGGAACTGACGCATAAAATGAAGTTCTGACTCATAGCCGCAGACTTCCGCCAGCATCCACACCGCCAGATCTGTAGTCTCCAGAAGAAATTTTGCCCGCTCCATTCTTGCCTCAATCACATCACGGATACAGGAAATTCCGAAAACCTCCCGGTACAGATGCTGAAAATAAGAGACACTCAGATGAAGCTGCGATGCCATCGCCGGAACCTGCCAGTGTTTCTCCGGCGTATTGTATATTTCCGTTCTGAGCTCCTGCAGTGCGCGGAAATACGGCCTTTCCCACCGTCTGTCCGACTGTTCCTGTATCTGATCCGACAGACCGTACAGCAGTCCTCTCAGCAGCGCATCTTCCGCTTCCGCCTGATACCTTCCGCCTGCCCGCCGCTTTCTCACCAGAACACGCAGACATCCGGACAGAGACGGAAGATCCGGAAGCGCCAGAGGCGTCTGCACCGGAAGATTCAATTCTCCCAACAGTTCCTCCTCTCCTTCCGCCACAAAATGCAGCCAGTCATCTTTGTAGGGAGTCCCGACTGAGCCGTAACGCACCGGAGCATGCGGCAGAAAAAGAACTGCCGTCTGTGGCTCCGTCTCCGTCCGGATGCCGTTCAGATAAAAGTAAGCGGGTGATTTTACCAGCAGCAGCGTATAATCGGGCACGCCCGTCTGCCGGAGCATCTCATAAGGATGCGCATGTACCGCGTCATATCCTCCGTAAATAAACCGAAGCATCGTCTCCTCCTCACCTGATCTGTTTCTGCGTTACCGTTCAGCCGGATCTGTGCATTCACTGCGCAGACCTGCTGGAAAGCCCAGTGCCTGCGCCCGGAGCATCCGTTTCCGCAGAAAAAGCAGAATCCGTCAGTTATTCATATTTTAAGTCATTGCTGCCGGACCGTCAATGTACTATATTGAAACGGTAACGAAAAACGTTACAGTTCAGCCAGGTCTGTGCATTTACTGCACAGAGCGTATGAAAGCATAGCGCCTGTGGGCATCCGGCCCATCGCGAAGCGATTTTCAATGGCCGGATACCGCAACAGTTCAGCTGGCTGAACTGTTACCGAAAAACCTTATTGCACAAAACAGGAGGATAACGGATTATGCTGTATTCACAGGATCAGACTTGGGCGTCCGAAGCGCTGGAACGCTTTCTATTAAAAATGACTGTCATGCGCGAGCGTGCATGTACAAAAATTCCCTACACCACAAAAAACGGAAAATATGACGATAATTCCACACTGGCAGCAGAAAAGAGCATGGGGATCGGCTGGTGGACCAATGGTTTCTGGGCCGGTATGATGTGGCTGCTGTATCACGAGACAAAAGAGGAACGGTATGCTGAAATCGCTCGCTTTTCCGAAGAACAGCTGGACACCTGTTTTGATGAATTTTATGATCTCAGCCATGATCTGGGTTTTGTTTACCAGCCCACCGCCGTTGCTGATTACCGCCTGACCGGTTCACAGGCAGGAAGACGGCGGGGACTTCATGCCGCATGTCTTCTCGCCGGCCGGTTCAATCCTGCAGGAAATTTTATCCGTGCCTGGAACGACTGGGGCGACGGACGCGACACGACCGGATGGGCGATCATTGACTGTATGATGAATCTGAATCTTCTTTACTGGGCCAGCGACGAACTCGGCGATCCACGCTTCCGCCAGATCGCAATGCTCCATGCCGATACCGCCATGTCTGCATTTGTACGCCCGGACGGTTCCGTAAACCACATCGTCTCCTTCGATCCGGAAACAGGAATACTTCTCGGCTCCCTGGGCGGTCAGGGCTACGGCGAAGGTTCCTCGTGGACCCGCGGCCAGGCGTGGGGCATCTATGGTTTTGCGCTGAGCTATGTTCATACCGGAAAGACGGAGTATCTCGACACAGCAAAGCGGATCGCCCACTACTTTATTTCCAATATCCCGGAAGATGGACGGATTCCCACAGACTTCCGCGCTCCGGTGGAACCGTTCTATGAAGACGCTTCCGCCGCCGCGATTGCTGCATGCGGATTTCTTGAGCTTGCAGACCTTGTGCCTGCGCTGGAAAAAGATCTCTACCGGAAGGCCGCTGTGAAACTGCTCAGAACGCTGGACAGCCGGAACTGTGATTACAATCCCGACACTGACGGTGTTCTCAGGAACTGTACCGCTGCATACCATGACAAAACGCACGAATTTCATATTGTCTACGGCGACTATTTCTATCTGGAAGCCCTTTTGATGCTGAAGGGCAGCGACTTCCGCATGTGGTAGCAGGGCGGCGCAGAAAGTCCATTTCATGCTGTCTGCATTTATGATATTCCGCTGTCTTTGCCAAGATATTCCAGGATACCGCTGACGATCGCATCTGTGAGTGTCTCCTGATATGCCTGATCGGTGAGAAGCTCCGCTTCCTCCGGGTTGGACAGGAACCCGCACTCACAGATAACCAGCGGCACATCAGTCCGCTCCAGCAGATAATAAGTGGTATTCCCCTTCGCCTGCCTGTGATTCTCGGGATCTACCTGCGCAATCAGTGCATTCTGCAGTTCTTCGGCAAGCTTCTTCCCCTCTGTGGAATCCTCATAGTAAAAAACCTGCGCCCCCTTCACCGAGGCGTCCGGGTAGCTGTTCTGATGTATGCTCACCACACAGACGGGTTGTTCCTCATGGATCAGTTCCACCCTTCGCTGCAGATCCTGAACTTTCTTGTTGGAGGAATCTTCATCATACAGACCCTGATCGGTTTCCCGGGTCATCACAACCTGAATTCCCTGTTTTTCCAGTTTATCCCTCAGCATCAGAGAAATTTCCAGATTGATCTCTTTTTCCTCCACATCATTGATTCCGATTTTTCCAGGATCCATCCCTCCGTGCCCCGGGTCCACAACAACTGTTTTCTTTTCCCCATTGATGTTTTCCACCAGCTTAGCCCCCTCCCGCGACAGGCAGTAAGCGGCGATCAGAAACAATACCGCCATCAGAACTTCCATCGTCTTTCTTTTCAGCACAAAAAACCCCCGCTGCATATACTCTACCTATGTATATGCAGCGGGGGGGCCGTTTCAAACCTCCGCACCGGGAACAAGCCGGATGTATCAGGATTCCTCATCGTCTTTCAGAAGGCGGTGAATCTCATTTTCAAGTTCCTCATCAAACTCCATATCTTCGTCCAGAAATTCTGCCGTCTCCGCTTTCTTCTCCTCAGCGCCGGGCGTTTTCCCCTCCTGCTTCTCCTGCGGATTACTGACCTGCGGCTGTTCCTTTCCGTCCTGCTTATTTTCCTGCTTTCCGGCCTCTTTCGCCGCGTTTGCCTGCAGCTCTCTGAAAAAAGGCTCCATCCTGTCAGAGGATCTGTCCAGGGCGTCTTTTACCATGCGCACCTTCTTATAGCTCTCCAGAAATCCTTTCTGCAGCGCGTCCATTGCCCGGATAATCTGCGTCACTTCTGTCTGTACCATGCGGTAACCGCTGGAACCCTGGGCCATCTGCTGCTGCATAAACTGCTGCGCTTCCTTCGCCTGCTGCTCAATCTTGGCTTCGTAAACCGCTACAACCTCTTCTTCTTTCTCCCGGGCTTCTTTCACCAGCCGCGCGCAGTCCTCTTTGGTCTCCTGAAGCATTTTTTCACATTTTTCCTTCGTTTCCGCCATCATATTGTCGGAACGAACTTTCGCGTCAAACACCAGTTTTCCGATGCTGTCATAATTGTCAATATAGCTCTGATATTTTTCCCTGATGTCTTTCTGGAGCTGTTCGATCTCCGTTTCCTTTGCCCTGACAGACTGCCGCAGCTCCTCAATCAGACTGTCGCGCTCTGCAATCTGCTCCTCCAGGCTTTTCCTCTCCGCATCGGCCTCGTCCCGGGCCTCCCGGAACTTTGCCATAACGTCCTCTTTGTCAAATCCCCCCATCAGCGTGGTTTTAAATAAAGATTCATCCAGTTCTGCTGCCATTTGATACTCCTCCATTCTTTTGTTATTCCGTGAGATGACTGGAGATAATGTTCCAGACCGTTGCGCGCTCAAATCCAAGTTTCCACTCCGCGACGCCGGAAAGGCCATACTCTTCAATCAGTTTCATTTTTTCCTCGATGGACTGTTCATCTTCCATCCATATGGTATACCGGGCAGTGTCTGTCTCAACCGTCGCCACATTCTGTCCTACAGACGCATCCCAGGTTTTTGTCATTCCCATCTGTGTCACATACTGATCCGCGCCGTCCATACCCAGCACCTCGCTGGTCACGCCCACCTGACCAAAGTTTTCCGTCCAGATCCGCGTATAGAACGGAATCGCGCAGATAATCTTTTCCGCGGGGATATCCTCCAGCAGCGTCTGAATTCCGCTCTCCACAAACGGAAGGGACGCTACAGAACCCGCCTCCTCGCTGCCGGCGTAGTGTTCATCATATCCCATCATAACCATATAATCGATGGTCTTTGCCTGTTCTCCCCTGTTATAATACTCCGTAAACGGCTGAGGCACAGCCGTATCCACAGACACCACAAGGTTTGCCGCATGGGCTGCCGCTGACAGTTCTCTCAGGAACTGAATATAGTGGGGAATCGACGCCTCCGTCAGCTGCTCGAAATCCACATTGATTCCATCCATCCCTGTCTGCTGTGCGGCCTGGATCAGCTGGCTGATGATATTGGTGCGCACCGAATGGCTGGCAAGAGCCGTTTCCGTGCTGAAATTCTCATTAAAGTTGTCAACCAGCCCCCACACCTCCATGCCTGCTCCGTGGGCCTGACTGACATAATCCGCGCTGGCCAGACTGGACAGGGTTCCCGTGTTATCCACCACAGAAAACCAGGTCGGCGATATCACGTTGACTCCTGTCACATTTGCAATCGCCGATCCCAGCGCATCGTTGGCCGCCTGCGAAGTCGTCTGATGCCATGCAAGATTGATTTTGTGATCCCGTCGGATTCCGGCAAACACAAGGCTGGCGTCCTGTGCATGAGACGGCGCTTCCCGGGCGTCAGAGACATCCTGACGTTCCACATAACCGATGTATCCGTCCTGCGTCTCCACCTGCATCCATTCGTCAAGCGTTTCCTGCAGATAAAGAATCTCTCCTCCGGCGACCGATGTAAGAATCTCGCTTTTGATTCCTCCCCGATACCTCACGGGAGTCTCATCGGCAGTAACCTCCACCTGAGTCAGACCGTTCCACTCTGTCCGGCACACCGCACGGTTCGGATCCGTATAGAACGCATAATCCATATCCGTATACTGCTTCACAAATTCCAGGGCAATACAGACGGTACCGTCCGCTTCCATCTGCACAGCCGCCTGTCCGCCCGAAGTGCTGTATGTCGTATCTCCCGGAGCAACCGTCATCACACCGGAAGGAATTGTCAGTAAAATAGCCTGGGATTCCTGATCCCAGTAAAAACCACTGTTCAGTTCACTGGAAACAAAGCTGACCGAAGCATAGATCTCACCCTGAATCATCCGGCCTTTCTCTTCGCTGACACTGCCGTTGATAACCAGCGCGGCCTCCGTATCGTCGTTCAGCTGAAAGTATGCTTTCTGATCCATCTGTTCTGTGCTCGGCGTATATCTCTGCACCAGAAAAGAAATACATCCCGCCGCCGCAAGCACAACGATCAGCAGGATTACCACCAGAACAGGCGAAACTCTCCCCTTCTTTTTCCTGTTCTTCTGCATTGTTCATCCTCCGTCCTCCCCTGTGGGGATTTTCTCTCCATTTGTTCTTAATGCACAGAATTCTTTTGCCTGTCATAACAGCTCCAGTATAACAAAAAAAGCACCCGTTAGCAACAAGTTATGCGCAAGGGACCAAACATCGCCAGCTGCCTCCGGGTGCCTGACAGTCTTTTCTGTCTTTGCCGTTTCCGACTCTGTGATATACAAAAACAGCAGACAAAGCTGCCATTCCGGGAAAATCTCTTTTTCTGCGCCGCGGCTCTCTCACCGCTGTCCGACAGAAATATGTATTCCTGCGGTCCATGCAGAAAACGCACAGACCTTACTGAACGGTAACGCGCCAGAACTCTGTTCTGCAGATTTCCCTTATTTTTATAGTTTCCAAAGAACTCCCACAGCAGTTTTCGTAAAAGCTCTGCCGTCTGCCCGCGAAAGCAGCAACTCAGCCAGTGGATCCGTAAAACCAAAGATACAGACCTGGCAAAACCGGCATGCATCGTCAATAATACTGCGGGAAAATACCGAAGAAGCAAAACGGTCACAAAGAATCTGCAGCCGCTCACCCAACGGAACGCTGCGAAAATTTCTGATAAACAAGACCAGCAGGAATCACAGGCGGGAGAAGATGCACCTTTTCCCGAAACCCGTACTGCTGTATTGGTTCTTTCTTTCATTATACCGAAGAAAGCCGAAAAAACAACCCTCAAATTATGAAAAAAGTGTTAAGTTCTTTACATCCTGGCCCGATGTGCTATACTATAAGGTAGTAGCCTGATATTTTTAACCTTTACGAGAGGATGTGACGGTTTTGAAAATTGAAAAGCTCAATGACAATCAGATTCGCTGTACCCTGACCAGCGCGGATCTGGCAAACCGAAAAATTAAGCTCAGCGAACTGGCTTACGGAACCGAAAAAGCCAGGAACCTGTTTCAGGATATGATGGTGGAAGCCAACGCTCAGTTCGGCTTTAACTATGACAATGCACCGCTGATGGTGGAAGCGATACCGGTTGCTCCGGACAGCATCGTTCTGATTATCACGAAAGTAGACGATCCCCAGGAGCTGGATACCCGTTTTTCGAAATTCGCTCCCTCCAGCGACGACGAAAATGCCGAACCGGTTCAGTATTCCGGTGCGGACGATATCATCGATCTTTTCCAGAAACTGTACGAGGCAAGAGCAAAAGCAGCCGACAGGAAAAAGACGGCTGACACGGAAAAATCTCCGGAAACTCCAACAGAGGAATCTCCGGAAGCTTCTGCTCCCGTTGATCTTGTCCGTGCTTTCCAGTTTTATACACTGGATGAAGTGATTGCCTCCGCAGGCGCACTGAACCATTATTTTTCAGGAAAAAATTCCCTGTACAAGGTGGAACCGCAGAATTGTTATCAACTGATCCTTCATCAATCAGGCTGCTCACCGGAGGATTTCAACAAAATCTGCAACATTCTTTCCGAGTACGGACGGCAGAAAGCATTTTCCGGCATCGGAGAAGCCGCTCTCATGGAACACAGTGAAGTTCTGATCCGCGACACAGCGCTTCAGCAGCTTTCCGGGCTGGCATAACATTTCCTGCAAGCGGAGCGTTTTCATATAACAGGATACGCAGTTTCCTGTTATATGAAAAAAGCGCCGCGTCTGCTCACCCCAATGGGGTGACGGACGCGGCGCTTTTTTCGCTCACGTATGTAGCCGGCAGACAGCCGTTCAGAAAAGCCTGAGCCCTCATGCCAGCGGAAACGGATTACTCCTCTACGATCGCCTCTGTCGGACAGACACTTGCGCATGTTCCGCACTCTACACAGGTATCAGCGTCGATCACATACTTGCTGTCTCCCTCAGAAATTGCCTCTACCGGGCACTCTCCTGCGCATGTTCCGCAGCTTACACACTCGTCGGTAATTACATATGCCATGTTCTTTTCCTCCTTTTGTTTTTTCGTCTTGCGACGTACGTTTTTGACCTTTGCCGCCATCCGTTCCGTTGGAAACGAGGACGCTTATCAGGTACTAACCACATTTTAAACGATTGCATACGGAAATACAAGTACTATTTTTCATACAATCCTGCCGGGGGCTTGCATTCCGTCCCTCCGTGGTATTATAATAGACTCTGTCACAGAAACAGAAATGATCAAGGAGGAATCAATATATGAAAATTTCCAAAGATATGACGATCGGCGAACTGATCCGACTGGATCAGAACATTATTGCAATTCTGATGCGCGCGGGTATGCACTGCATCGGATGCCCGTCCGCTCAGGGGGAATCTCTGGCTGAAGCAGCTATGGTACACGGAATCGATGCGGACGTTCTGGAAGCGCAGATCAACGACTATCTGTCCAGCAAATAAACAGCATACAGAAAAACCTGCGTGACAGTTCAGCCAGGTCTGTGCATCCACTGCACAGACCGTATAAAAGCATATTTCCTGTGAGCATCCGTCCCATCACAAAGCGATTTTCAACGGCTGGATGCGGATGAAACGGCTGAAGAAATGGGCAGTCATTCCGTCAGCGGAACGGCTGCCCATAATTTATTTTCTTTTTTTCCTTTTCTTTTTCGGAAGCTGTTCCGCAGTGACAGCCGCTTCTTTTCTCGACCTCTGATGTTTCCGTATTGCTTCATCCACTCTCTTATAACGTTCTTCCTGTCTTTTTTTCAGCATCATCTGACGCATCAGCCGCTCCAGAATCTGATAAAACTGTTCCTGCCGTTCCTCCCTGCTTTTTTCCTCTTTCGCAGGCGTTTTTTCCTTTTCCTTCCTGTCTCCTGCTTTTTTCTGTTCGTTCTGCTTTTCCTTCCGCTCCGGCGTCTCTTTGAACTCTCCCACAGGACTTCCGACCTCACGTACCTCGACGGTTTTTGCCTCCTGCAGCTCCTGACAGTCTGCAGGCAGCTTTGACCGGGCAGGAAGCACCTCAACCTCCAGAACATCCCGGAAATCCTTTTCCTGCGCCGCCTGTTCCGCAGCCTGACGCAGCTTCGGCAGAAGCTCCCGAATCGCTTTCAGATGAAGGCCCTTCTTTTTCAGTTCCTTAATGCTGAGAAAAATCTGTATGTCCTCTGCGGTATAAAACCGATGTCCCATCGCATTTCTTCCAATCGTAATTCCCAACTCTTCTTCCCAGTAACGGAGTACATGCGCCTTTTCTCCCGTCAGCTGCTCTGCTTCCGATATCTGATAGATTTTATGTTCCATCCCTTAACCCCTTTCGCACTCGCTGTCCTACGCTTTCTGAAACAGCTGCCTCTCGATTTCACGGTTCTCAGCCGGAGCCAGATCCTCCGAGGGAAGGATGCCTTCCGGGAGAGAAACCATTCTGTCTTTTATTATAGAATCCCCATCCCCGTCCCGCAAGAAAATCCGTTCGCCAATTTCCCTTCCAGACTGACAAAAAGGACAAAAAAACCCATGTATTCTCTGCTTGCCGTCTTTCTTTTTATCCCCTATAATGATATTAACTTCAACCGTTCAGCCGAAGGAAGCGCCACAGGCATCTGTCCTTCCGGTTCATGGTGCAGCGGACCAATCTCCGCCTCAGGTCTTCGTCCTGTGCAGGCGCCTGAATCACTGGCTGGCCAATAAGAAAACAGATACCGAAAGGCAATGAAAGGAGGATTTTTTCATGAAATTTCAACTGACCGGGGAGGAAGCGGCTCTGAAACAGGGACTGCAGCTCCTGCTGGAAGCAAAAGGCCATCAGCTGGCCGAAGGGGGAATCTCCATTGTCCCCGCGCCTCATCCGGAAAAGACGCTTACCGTCTCCAGAACCGGCGACCGTGTGGAAATCGGATACTGTCAGACCGTGCATTTTTTCCGGGGAATGAGCCTTGTGCTCCAGCATCCGGAGGACAGCACCTATTCCTGCCGGGAAACCGTCTGGCTGGATGAAAACGGACTGATGCTGGACTGTTCCAGAAATGCCGTCTATCGTTTGGATTTTGTCCGGGAATATCTGCAGATGATGGCGTTTGCCGGAATGAACACGCTGTACCTTTATCTGGAGGATACCTATGAGATTCCGGAATACCCGTATTTCGGACAGATGCGGGGCCGCTACAGCCAGCAGGATCTGAGGGAGATCGACGCCTTCGCCAAAATTTTCGGAATCGAAGTGGTTCCCTGCATCCAGACCCTGGCTCATATGCGCACCTTTCTGCGCTGGCCGGATTCCGATCCCCTCCGCGATACAGACAATATCCTGATGGCGGAGGATCCGGAAACCTACCGTCTGATCCGGGCCATGCTCCGTTCCCTGCGCCAGTGTCTTTCCACTCACAGAATTCATCTGGGCATGGATGAGGCGGAAGGGCTCGGCACAGGCCGCTACCTGCTGAAAAACGGCTATCAGGATCCGATTCAGATCCTTCAGCGGCATCTGGTCCACGTCATGGACTACTGTAAGGAGTTTGACTTCCGGCCGATGATCTGGAGTGATATGTACTTCAAGCTTGCGGGAAAAAGTGAAAGCTATTATGATCTTCCGGAGGATTACCAGTGGAAGGAGGAAGAAAAAGCGCCGGAGGAACTGACCCTGGTATACTGGGACTACTACAGCCACGACGAATCCATATACCGAAAAATGGTGCGCCTGCACCAGGGACTTGCCTCTCATCTTGTGTTTGCCGGAGGCGGATGGATCTGGAACGGCCTTTCTCCCAACTACAGCCGCGCTACAGACACCACCCGGAAAGCAATGCATGTGCTCCACGAAAAAGGTCTCCGACAGGCATTCTGTACCCTGTGGGGCGACAACGGAAGCGAGACGCCGCAGACGGCAGGGCTTTATTCCGCAATTCTGTTCTCCGAGTTCGGTTTTCATGAGGAAGTGGACGATGCTCTCTTAAACAGCCGTCTGTTGTTTCACACAGGCGTCTCCCTTGCGGACTGGATGCTTCTGGATCGTCTGGATGCCGTCCCCGGGACTGCTCCGGATAACCGAAGAGCCGCAAATCCTTCCAAAATGCTGTTCTATCAGGATCCTCTTCTCGGGCTGTTTGACGCTCAGACGCATCATCTGGATCTGGAACAGTGGTACCGCCGTCTCACCGAAGACCTGGAACAGGCGCTCCCCCGGATTCCGGACAGATTCCGGTCTCTGTTCCTGTACTATTACCAGCTTGCTTCCCTGCTGTCCCGGAAGGCCACGCTTGGACAGAAACTGACCGGCGCCTATCTTGCGGGAAACCGGAACGCCCTTTCGCTCCTGTCGGAGGAAGTTCTGCCTTCCTGTATCGAGGATTCCCGGGCAGTTCTTGCGCTTCGGGAAAAGCTGTGGATGGATCTTGTACGTCCTCAGGGCTTCGAGGTCGTAAACATCCGGATGAGCGGCGTCACCGCAAGGCTGGAAGCCGCGAAGCGCCGCGTGGACGCCTGGCTGTCAGGTGAGATCCGTTCCATTCCGGAACTGGAGGATCCCCGCCTGCCTTACGATCCCTCGCTCACCGGTGACGACGCCCTGACCACCCACAATCTCTGGGAAACCCTGGTGACCGCCTCAAACATGTGCGGCGTCTGAGTGCTATGAAGCATTTTTAATAACAGGGAACGCAAGTTTCCCTATCAAGTTAAAAAACATCCTCTGAAACCGTCACACAACGGTCTCAGAGGATGTTCTGTTTTTCCGTTTCAGAACCCCGAAGGCGCTTCCGATTTTTCCGCCGGCCTCCAGCCAGTATTTTGCACGTCTCTGCGAGACGTGGTCTGCGGAACTTCCGAGAGATCCGCATCTCTGTTCCGGAACAGCCACTGCATATACTCTCTGCTCTCCGGATCTACGCTGCGGATCTCATACTCCTGCTGAAATTTCAGTATCTTTGAATTTTCATCCAGAAGATCCCTCAGATACGGAGACAGCAGCCAGGAATCGCAGATATAGCTGCAGTCCGCATACTCCGGAAAATATCTTTCAAAAAACGATTCTGAACAGTTTTAGCCCCGTCTGACGGCAGGTCCACCATTCCCGGTCGAACCCGAAGCTTCCGAAACTTTCCTGATATTCCCTGACAAAACGGGAGAAGACTCCCATCGTATCAAAATAAATATCCTCCGGATTTCCTCCCGAAATCTCCGGTTCCATGGTTCACTGTACCCTGTTCCGTAATAGTTCAGCCAGCTGAACGGTTGCCGCATCCGGCCACTGTATCTTTTCTCAACGCTGAATATTGGCAAATTTTGTGTAATCCGGCAGCCATACCAGATTGACCGTACCAATGGGGCCGTTACGCTGTTTTGCAATAATGATCTCGGCAATTCCCTTGTCCTCGGAGTCTTTGTTGTAATAGTCGTCACGGTAGATAAACATTACCACATCGGCATCCTGTTCGATCGCTCCTGACTCACGCAGGTCGGACAGCATCGGCCGGTGATCCGTCCTCTGCTCCACCGCACGGGACAACTGGGACAGCGCCACCACCGGAACATTCAGCTCACGGGCCAGCGCTTTCAGTGCCCGGGAAATATCCGAAATCTCCTGCTGCCTGGAATCCGTTCTCCGCCCGCTTCCTGTCATCAGCTGCAGATAGTCGATGATCACAATATCCAGGCCATGCTCCAACTTATACTTTCTGCACTTGGAACGCAGCTCTCCGATGGAGATACCGGGAGTATCGTCGATAATCAGCTTCGACTCTCCGATCATTCCCGCGCTCTCAATCAGCTTGCTCCAGTCTTCGTCCTTCAGATTTCCGGTACGCAGATTCTGGGAATCCACCTTCGATTCCATGGAGAACAACCGGTTCATCAGCTGCTCCCGCGACATCTCAAGGCTGAAGATTGCAACCGCCTTATCCTTTTTAAAGGCCATATACTGGGCGATATTCAGGACAAAGGCCGTCTTTCCCATGGACGGACGGGCCGCGATCAGAATAAAATCCGACGGCTGAAGACCGGAAGTCTTATAATCCAGATCGGTAAATCCTGTCGGCAGCCCGGTCACGCTTCCTTTGGTCTTTGACGCCCGCTCGATGTTCTCCAGCGTATTCATGACTACCTGGCGGATCGGCACATAATCCCCGGAATTCCTCTGCTGCAGCAGCTGAAACATCCGTTTCTCCGTCTCCTCCAGGATCACCTCCACAGGTTCTTTATTCAGATAACATTCGTTCTCTATCTCCTCGCTCAGCCTGATCAGACGACGCAGCACCGCTTTTTCGCTGACAATAGTCGCGTAATGGCGAACGTTGGCCGAGGTGGGAACCGCATTGAGCAGATCGCGGACAAATTCCATGGATGTGATCTCCGGCGGCAGATCCTTCTCTTTCAGGCGGTTCTGCAGCGTCACCAGATCCACCGGTTTTCCTTCGTTGAAAAGTTCCACCATTGCGTCGAAAATGACTCCATACTGATGCTGGTAGAAGTCATCGCTGGTCAGCATCTCGGATGCCGCCATGATCGCCTCTCTTCCCATCAGCATGGAGCCAATCACAGACTGTTCCGCCTCAATACTATGCGGTAAAATCCGCTTAATGAGTGCCTCTTCCATCTGTATCTTACGCTTCCTTTACGATCACTTTCAGTTTCGCAGTTACTTTCGGGTGCAGTTTGATCGCAACCTCCGTTGTTCCCAGAACCTTGATCGGTGCGGAGAGCTGCATCTTTTTCTTTTCAATCTCATAGCCCAGCTGTTCCTTTGCCGCTTCCGCGATCTCTTTTGTGGAAATGCTTCCGAATACCCTTCCGCCTTCCCCGACCTTGATCGACACGGTCACAGACTTATCTTCCAGCTCCCTGGCAAAAGCTTTCGCCTCCTCCAGCTTCTCCGCCGCAACCTTATCCTCGTGGGCTTTCTGAAGCTTCAGCTCATTGAGGTTCTTTGCCGTCGCCTCCACGCCGAGTTTTTTCGGCAGCAGCATATTGCGGGCATATCCGTCGCTGACATTGACAGTGTCCCCTTTTTTTCCCAGTGATTTTACATCCTCCAGTAAGATAACTTTCATTTAATCAGATTTCTCCTTCCTCAAGCATTTCTGTCAGTGTATCTTTCAAAATTCTCTTTGCCTCATTCATACCTGTTTCCAGCTGACAGCCGGCCATGTTCAGATGACCGCCGCCCCCCATCCGCTCCATGATAATCTGGACATTGACTTCATCGATCGCACGGGCGCTCACATAGATCACACCCCGGTATTCCGTCAGCACAAATGAAGCCTTGACTCCGATAACATTCAGCAGCTCATTGGCCGCCTGAGAGCCGATCACCGTAGGGCTGTCCACATAATCGCCCGGACATTCCGAAATCGCAAAGCAGTCCAGAAAAATCTCCGCATTGCTGATCGTCTCGCCTTTCGCCCGGTAATCGTTCATGTTTTCCCGGAACAGCTTGCGCACGCGGGTCACATCCGCGCCGCAGCGGCGCAGAAACGCAGCCGCCTCAAAAGTACGCACACCTGTCTTCTGCTGAAAATTGTCCGTATCGATCATAATACCCGCGTACAGACTGTCCGCCTCTATGTTGCGGATCCGGACGCCGTCGGCAAAATACTGCAGAATCTCCGCGACCATCTCGCAGGCGGACGATGCATACGGTTCCACATAAGCCAGAACCGCGTTGCGTATCACCTCGCTGCCCTGGCGGTGATGATCCAGAACGACGATGGTCTTTGTCATATAAAGAATGTCTTCGCATTCCGTGTAGCTTGGCCGGTTGACGTCCACAACAACGACCAGCGTATTCTCATCCACAAGCTCTCTGGCTTCGTGGCGGTCGATAAACATGGAGTCGTCGTAATCGGGATTGTTCAGAAACCCTTCCATCAGCGGCCGGATAGAATTGTTCTGTCCTTCCAGAACAATGTGCGCTGTCTTGTTCAGGGTTTTCGCCGCCCGGTAAATTCCGATGGCAGATCCGAAAGAATCCGCATCCGGATTTTTATGGCCCATGACCACAATGCGATCCTTGCTGAGCATGAACTCCTTCAGCGCATGGGCTTTCACCCGCGCCTTTACTCTTGTATTCTTTTCCACCGCCTGGGTTTTGCCGCCGAAATACTGGATACTCTCTCCGTCTTTCATGACCACTTGGTCGCCGCCGCGGCCCAGGGCAAGATCGATGGCGATACGGGCGTACTCGGAATTTTTCACATAGGAATCGGCATTGTATCCGATACCGATACTGATCGTCACAGCCATATCATTTCCGATATTGACCGCTTTGACTTCCTCCAGAATGTCAAACCGTTTCTCCTTCAGTATCTCCAGAGATTTCCTGCGCATGACAAGTAGGTATTTATCTTTTTCCAGTTTCCGTATCACTCCGTCAATGCGGGTAAAATACTGGTTCATCTTACGCTCCACCAGTGCCGCCAGAAGAGAACGGCGCACCGGCTCGATGCTTTCCATGACTTCTTCATAATTGTCCAGATAGAGAAGTCCCGCGACCATCTTTTCGTCTTCGCATTTCAGAATATACTCGTTCAGTTCCGTCTCGTCAAACAGATACATCACCTGGATAAAGCAGCCGCTTTCCTCCGCTTCCAGAACCTGGCTTCTCTCAAGAAGCTCATCGATGCACACTGCCCTGAGCAGCACACGGAAATTTCTTTTTTCATACGTAATATGAAGCTCTGTTTCCCCTCCGTCCTTCGGAAGCTTTTCCTGTGTAATGCCCGGGAAAACAGACGTAACAGATTTGTGATACCGCTTATCCTTACCGGTCAGTTCTGTGAATGCCAGGTTGACCCAGAGAAGCTTTCCCTGCTGGTCCATCACCGCATACGGAATTTCCAGTTCCTGAAGCAGGCGTTTCTGCACCTGTCCGTACTCGGCGGCGAACGTCACCATCTCGTTCAGAATCCTGGGCCTGCTCCTGAAATAGAGCGACAGCGCAATCACCACGTAGACTCCGACACAGAAGGTAAACCAGATTCCGGCTTTCACCTGAATGAAATACATCGCCACATTCATGGCAATCAGGAGCGCGGAAAGCAGGATCGGCCAGATCATATACCGCTTCATCCGCCCGGCAAATTTGAGTTTATTGTTATCGTTCATCCACACAAACACCTTTCAGAATAGATATTTGTCCACATTACGCCTTGTATTATACCACTAAATCCGTCAAAGCAAAAGCTTTTTTTGTCGCATCGGATACCGGTGCATCAGGTCCGGACAGAAAACTGCGGGACGGTTTCCTGTTCAGACTGAGTGAAATCCGTATACTGAAATCTGCAGCAAAATACCCCGCAGCAAGCTGCGGGGTATCCGGTTTCATTCACACTCAATGTATGCCCGCCGACACACGGCGGTCTTCTCCTTCCAGCGGCGCTGCCAGGCTGGGTTTCACACAGGCCTGACCGTATCGCCAGCGGAAAAATCAATCATCCACGTACGGCATAATCGCCATATGTCTTGCACGCTTTACTGCCACTGTCACTGCTCTCTGATGCTTTGCACAGGTTCCTGTCACACGTCTCGGCAGAATTTTTCCGCGCTCAGATACATATTTTTTCAGTTTCGCTGCATCCTTGTAGCTGATTTCCTCACCGCCGCAGAATACACAGACTTTTCTTCTTCTGCGCATCGGTTTTCTGGATGCCGGTTTTTCACTGTTATTGTATGCCATGTTCACACTCTCCTTTATCCCAAAATCATGTTAGTTAAATGGAAGTTCCTCGTCGATTCCATCCGGAATATTCATAAATCCATCTGCGGACATACCGCCCATATCGTGGGAAGGTGCGGCAGGAGCCGATGAAGGCGCGGCATTCGGCGCGGCATTATAGGAAGAGGAATATCCTCCGTTGCGCTCGCTTGCGCTCTTGCTCTCTGCAAATTCCTGATCCTCCACAACCACATCTGTCGTGTAAACCTTCTGGCCTTCACGGTTGGTATAGCTTCCGGTCTGGATACGTCCTGTGATGGCGATCTTTGTTCCCTGGCGAAGATATTTCTCTGCGAACTCCGCCTGACGGCCGAAAGCAACGCAGCCGATAAAATCAGCCGTCGCATCTCCATCGCGTTTGAATCGTCTGTCCACCGCGAGTGTGTAGCGGGCCACTGCCGTCGCACTTTCACCAGCGGAATATCTCACATCCGGGTCTCTTGTCAGTCGTCCCATTAAAATGACTTTATTCATTGATCTACCTCTTATGCCTCTTTCTTTACAACCAGGTATCTCAGTACATTGTCCATGATGCGCATATGACGCTCGATCTCTGCCGGAGCGGTTGTCTCAGCTTCGAACTGAATAAAGTAATAATAGCCTTCACGCATATGCTGGATTTCGTATGCGAGGCGTTTTTTGCCCCACTCTTCCACCTCGGAAATCGTTCCGCCGTAACGGGTTACATAGCCTTTCGCTTTCTCCACAACGGCATTGCGCTCTTCTTCCTCGAGCTTGGCGTTTACAACCAGTGCTAATTCGTACTTGTTCATGCTTTCCCTCCTTCTGGTCTTTGGCCCCCTGAACGACAGGGAGCAAGGAATCCGTTTTTGTATATCACAGACTCCAATTTTAACATAATCCTCCCGCAATTACAAGAGGATGACGGAGTTTTTTTCCAGCGATAGGTAACAGTTCAGCCAGCTGAACTGTTACGGCGATACTGCTGAAGTTTTTGTACTATAAAAGATACTTTCAGGCTTCTTTTTTTCTTATGCCGCGGGTGTTCTTTTCCACAAGTTTGCGTGCAATCATAATCTGGTGTCCGCATCCGGTGCATTTCAGCCGGAAATCAGCTCCTACCCGGAGGATTTCCCACTCGCTGCTTCCACAGGGATGAGGTTTTTTCAGTTTTACAATATCTCCAATTTCGTAATTCATAGTTCCCTCACTTTTATCCGGGCCAGCACCTGCCCGATCGGTTCTTCAATCAGAAGATCTGCGTTGCTGTCCACCGGTGTCGCACTCCGGTTCAAGACCACCAGCGCGTCTCCATGAAAATAGCGGAGCAGTCCTGCCGCCGGATACACGGCCAGGGAGGTGCCTCCCACAAGCATCAGATCCGCTTCCTCAATTGCCTGTACAGCCTGTTCCATCACATTCTGGTCCAGCGGCTCCTCGTACAGAACCACATCCGGCTTTATGATCCCCTGACAGACCGGGCATCGGGGAACCCCCTCGGTGGCGAGAATCTCCTGCGCGCTGTAGAAGGCTCCGCACTTCATACAATGATTTCTGTGTATACTCCCATGAAGTTCATATACGATCCTGCTTCCCGCAGCCTGATGGAGGCCGTCAATATTCTGAGTCACCACAGCCTTCAGCTTTCCGGCGCGCTCAAGCTCCGCCAGCTTTCTGTGGGCGCTGTTGGGCTCCGCATCCAGCACCAGCATCTTGTCCCGGTAAAACCGGAAGAACTCCTCCGGATGGCGCATGAAATACGTATGGCTCAAAATAGTCTCCGGAGGAACCTCATATTTCTGATGATAGAGCCCGTCCACGCTCCTGAAATCAGGAATTCCGCTCTCCGTGGAAACCCCCGCTCCTCCGAAAAACACCAGCCTCTCATGGCGGTCAATCAGTTCCTGCAGTTTTTCAATCTTATCCATTCTTTTCCCTCCTGGAGTATGTTTCCTGGCGTTTTTTCCGTATCCTCCGGAAGGCTTACGAAATCCTGACTCCCTGGACGACAAACCTCCGGGAGGAGTCGCGGGCCGCACAGGTGGACAAAGTGACGATTTTGCTGTTCTGATCCATTGCCGGCACTTCAAGGGGCACCTCGCTCCTTGCGGCCATGTCCGCCTGATACTGAGTAAAACTTTCTCCCGGACCGGAAAACAAGGTGTAGGCGTCGCTGATCGCATCCGTATAAAATGCGCTGAAAGCCTGATACCGGTAATCGCCCTCCGGCGTGAGAATCCAGAAATAAACGCTGTCCTTATATTTTTCCTGCTCCTTGAACTGCTTCAGCTTGCCGAACATGGACTGATTCTTCATATTATGTCCATAGACGATGGTATTGCAGTCAGAGAAATTGTCATTGTTCTGATAATCCACGAAAATGGATCCTGCATAATTGCTGTTTCCCTCATAGGTGGTGTGGAGGTATTCCTCATTATCCTCCCCCTGGACAATAGGATAACTGATATCCAGCGCCTCTATGTACAGCCAGCCTTTCACATCCGGATTGATTGCCTGCAGCGAAGCAAAATCCACGGTCAGAGGGGCCTGCACAGGCTCCGGCTCCCCGCCATTTTCATCCGGAGCTTCCTTCGACGGTTCCGGCGTTACCTGGACCGTATATTGTCTCAGTTCATTGTATTCATCCGTTCCTTCTTTATAGGAAAGAAAGATTTTTATCAGGTTGTACGCGGAAAACACGAGCACGCACAGGGCTGCAACAAACAGAAGTTTCCAGAGGATGCTTCCGGATGTGCCCCGCGTCTTTTTTTTACTTTTTTTCGCCATAGCGTTATCTCTCAGACAGGCCCGCACACATGCATCCCCGCATGTATCCCGACCGGTTTTCTCCTTTTTGCTTTATTTTATTCCATCTCCTTTTTACTTGTCAACCCACAGTGCGAAGGGATTATCAATTGCCGGATGCAGTAACAGTTCAACGGGCCGAACTGCTACTGTAACTATCCTGTCACTGTATTTTTTCCTTTGCTTTACATCTCCTGCATTTTCATAGTACAATAGGTATCAGAAAACAACTCTGACATCCGCCGTCTGTCCCGAAGATATCTGTCTTTCCCGACCAAACGTCGGAATGTTTTAACCATGCCGTATATTTTTCAGAATATCCGGCACCATTCTTTTGAAAGGAAGGACTCTATGGCAATTCATGTATTAGATGAAGCGAACCGTTGTCTGAACTGTAAAGTTCCCCAGTGTCAGAAGGGCTGTCCCATCCACACACCGATCCCCACCGTGATCCAGCTGATGCTTCACGGCAAGCTGGACGAAGCCGGATGGATGCTTTTTGAAAACAACCCGCTGACCACTGTCTGCAGTCTGATCTGCAACCACGAAAACCAGTGTGAAGGCCACTGTGTGCTTGGCCGCAAAGGAGCCCCCGTTCATTTTTCTTCTATTGAAAGCTATATTTCTACCACCTACAGCACAAAAATGGTCAAAGGACCGGCTCCGTCCAACGGGATGAGGGTCGCGATCATCGGCTCCGGACCTGCCGGCCTGACAATCGCGGTACTCCTTGCGCGCAAAGGCTACCAGGTTACCATTTTCGAAGGAAAAGACAAGATTGGCGGCGTTCTCCGCTACGGAATTCCGGATTTCCGGCTTCCGAAAAGTGTTCTCGACGACTTTGAATACCGCCATCTGCTTCTGAAAGACATCAAAGTACGCCCGAACACGACAATTGGCGGAGCCATTTCCATCGACGATCTGCTCCGTGACGACTATAAATCAATTTTCGTGGGAACCGGAGTATGGCGTCCCAACACGCTGCGCATCAAAGGCGAGACGCTTGGCCACGTACATTTCGGGATCAATTACCTGAACAATCCGGACAGTTTCCATCTCGGCGAGCGCGTCATTGTAATCGGCGCAGGCAACGCCGCAATGGATGTGGCACGTACAGCGCTCCGAAAGGGCGTCCGCTACCTCCAGTGCTTCTCCCGTACCTCCACGGTTGCAGCAAGCAAGCATGAATTCGATTACGCCGTTCTGGAAGGAGTGGAATTTATCTACTGCAAAATCCCAGTGGAAATCGTGGATGAAGGCGTTATTTTTGCGGACGCTGAGGAAAAGGAAGACGGCTCCGTCGAGCGGATCCCCGGAACAGAAAAACTGTATCCCGCCAACAGCGTCATCATCTCCATCAGCCAGGGACCGGCTGACAAACTGGTCAATACGACCAAGGGTCTGAAAGCCAACAGCCGCGGACTTCTCGAAGCAGACGAGGAAGGCCACACCTCCCGTCCGGAAATTTTCGCCAGCGGTGACGTTGTCAACGGCGCGCGCACTGTTGTGGAAGCGGTCGCTCATTCCAAAATTGTCGCAGAAGCAATGGATGCCTATATGCAGAGTCTTCCAAAGGACGCGGAAGATGAGACTCCGTAAGCATATGCAGCCGGGCGCGATCGCTTCAGCGACAGATTTCTGCTCCGCGCGAGTGCGCATCCCGCGGGGCATTTTTATATAGCAGGAAACAGGTTTCCTGCTATATAAAAAACTCCGGTACCTGCTTCTTCGGACAGGCACCGGAGTTTTCACAAAAAAATTGCGGGGGCAGGATTTGAACCTGCGACCTTCGGGTTATGAGCCCGACGAGCTTCCAGACTGCTCCACCCCGCGACGTCTTTATATTATATATTATAGTTCTATTTACGTTCTGTGTCAATGACAAACTGTCAGAAAAATCAGTCCTCTCTTGATTTCCCGCCGGTTCTATGGTAGACTTTTACAATCCGGTTACCACTGTAAACTTTTACTGTAAACCAAATGGTTTTGCAGGGAAAACAATCTGAGGGAGGAACTCACACTATGAAAACTCTGAAAAAAGTGTGCACACACATCTTCATTGACGGTCTGGGCGGAATGACCCATGGCTTGTTCGCAACCCTGATCATCGGCACAATTCTGCAGCAGATCGGAACTCTGATCGGCGGCCAGCCCGGCGCACTGATCTTTCAGGCCGGAAAGATTGCAGCCGCACTGACGAGCGCCGGAATCGGCGTCGGCGTTGCCGTCAAATACCAGGAAAGCTCACTGGTTACCGTATCCGCCGGAATTGCAGCTGTGATTGGCGGATATGCCACACAGATTCTCGCAGGTACCTTTTTCGTCGACGGAAACGTGATCTTTTCCGGTCCCGGCGAACCTCTCGGCGCTTTTATCGCCGCTTTCATCGGAATTACCGTCGGACACCTGATCTCCGGAAAAACCAAACTGGATATTATTCTGACGCCTGTCGTCACCATCGGTTTCGGCGGAGCAGCCGGACTTCTGGCGGGGCCTCCTGTCTCCAGACTGATGACCGGCCTGGGAAGCATCGTCAACTGGGGAACCGAACAGCAGCCGCTGCTGATGGGAATCATCGTGTCTGTGGTAATGGGAATGGTTCTCACGCTTCCGATCAGTTCCGCAGCCCTGGGAATCATTCTCAATCTCTCAGGCCTGGCTGCCGGAGCGGCTACCATCGGCTGCTGCTGCAATATGGTCGGCTTTGCAGTCGCAAGCTACCGTGAAAACGGCTTCGGCGGGCTGATCGCCCAGGGACTCGGCACTTCCATGCTCCAGGTGCCGAACATTATGCGTCATCCTCAGATCTGGCTCCCTGCGATTCTTTCCAGCGCTATCCTCGGACCCGTCGGAACGATGGCGGCAAACATGCAGAACAATGCGACCGGCTCCGGTATGGGATCGGCCGGACTGGTGGGACAGCTTACTACCTATGAGACGATGATCGCCTATGATCCTGCTTCCACGGTTCTCATCAAAATTCTGCTTCTGCATTTCATTCTCCCGGCAGTCCTCACCCTTCTCTTCTCAGAATTCATGAGAAAGAAAGGACTGATCCGGGAAGGCGATATGTCTCTGGGCATCTGACCAGACGGAAAATTCCCGGACCGTCCGGTGTTTTTCTCTGTATACAACATCAGAAACTGCATCCCCTGACCGGAATTCTCCGGCTCCGCGGATGCAGTTCCTGACCGTTTCACGGAATCCGTTCTCCTGATTACTCCTCTTTTTCTTCCGTTTCCGTCTCTTCCGACTCTTCCAGAACGCCATACACCGTCGGTTCGATGGTTCGCTCTATCAGGATGCGGATCATATCTTCACCGCCGTTTTCCTTGAGCAGATTCAGAAACTTTCCTGCCATTTCCGACATAATGCTCTCCAGGCCCTCTATAATCAGCGCACGGCCCGGCGATTCCTTCCATCTAACCTCGATTCTGTCCCTGTGGAAATAGATCCGAAGGGTTCTTCGCATGGCTTCCTCCAGAAATGCGATCCCGATTTTCAGGACACAGACTCCATCCTCGTTCGACGCAAATTCTCCCACTGCCCCGACCAGATATTTCTCCCCGTTCACTTCCACCACGCTGACTGCGGCCCGGTCCTTTCCCAGTTCGATTTTATGCCGGTCTTCTCCTTCCTTCAGCAGCAGAAAAAGCTTTCCGTTTTCCCACTGAAATCCCATTTTTTCAATTCCATTGGAAAAGTTGTTATGGAATACCTGCATTGCCAGCGGGAACAGCCCCACATGGCGGTCTTCCATCCGGTACATCCTGCCGGAAATCAGTTCCTGCCGTCCCGCCTCCGAGGTCCCGTTCCGGCGTCCCGGAGAGTGGTTCTTCCATCCGCCGCGCCGAATCGGTAGACGATCATGGCGGATTCCCTCCAGCTGTCTCTCCAGAACTTCCAGTTTTCTTCTCTTCTCCGGAATTTCAGGGAGGCTGTCTGCCGCCTGAAATTCCTTTCCGAAATATTTTCTCAGAATCCGAAGCAGTTCACAGTTTACAAACAGCTCATTGCTGCCCGCATTGGTCACAAGAACCATTTCAAGGTCGGGGAGCACCAGCACATTCTGTCCCAGCATCCCGTTAAACGCGTAACTTCCCGGCCGCTCATCCATCCAGATCTGATAGCCGTATCCATATCTGCCCATTCGCTCCTGAGGATTGGAATGGACTGTTGTGGAGCGCTCCACCCAGCCTTCCGGGAGAATCCGCTGCCCCTGCCAGATTCCGTCCTGCAGATACAGTTGTCCCAGCTTCGCCGCATCCTCCGGGCAGAGAAACAGACCCCAGCCGCCTTTGGTAATTCCCGCAGGACAGGTTTCCCAGAAAATGCGCCTGATGTTCAGAGGCTCCCAGAGACGGGATTTCAGATATTCCATCATGGACATTCCCGTCCGTTCTGTCACGATTGCTGACAGCATATAAGAATTCATGCTGTTGTACTCAAATTCAGTTCCCGGCGTTCCTCTGACCGGAGCTTCCAGAAATCCTCCCACCCAGTCATTTCCGGACACAGCGCCCATCTCATTGAAATCTACGCCGCTTTGCATGGTCAGGAGATCTTCAACCGTGATCGTCGGACGGAAGATTTTCTGCAGCAGTTTCATCCGTCCGTCAAAAATACTGTGAATATCCTCATCCAGAGACACTTTTCCTTCCGCCTCCAGAAAACCGATCGCCATTCCTGTAATACTCTTGCACAGAGAATAGGTGGCGTGCCAGATTCCGCTGCGGTATGGCGAGAAGTTGCATTCACAGATCTTTTTCCCGTGCCGCAGAATCATCAGATGGTGCATGTCCGTCTGAATGCTGTCCGCCAGTTCCCGGAGCATTGCGGCGAGATACTCGCTGGAGATTCCCTGGCTTTCGGGAGTCGCCGCCTCAAAGCACGAAGGGTCCGGCGCCGGGGATATCTCCGTTTTCTGCGGTGTGAAATCGGTTCTTCCCAGATGTCCCGTTGTTCCGTTGATCAGTTCCCATACGATTTCGATTGTATTCAGCTGCTCTCTTGCCGACATATGCAATCCTCCTTTACGCTATTTTAACACAGATCAGCGGACAGGTAAATGGAGACTGTTTACCGTTTCTGAGGGCACTGTGTCTTATCCGGATTGTGCGGGAACCGGGCAGACCTGGCGGAACTGTAACCCTGTTTTCTTTTTTTTTATTTTTTCAAAAAAGTGCTTGCAATATTCAGGGACATATGATAATATACATTTGTTGCCAAGTTCGGCAGCGAAAACAACGCCAATCGGCTCCGTGGTCAAGCGGTTAAGACATCGCCCTTTCACGGCGGTAACACGGGTTCGATTCCCGTCGGAGTCATCTTCTGTTTTACAGAAGTTTATTTCATACTATACGGCGCAGTAGCCAAGTGGTAAGGCATAGGTCTGCAACACCTCGATTCACCGGTTCAAATCCGGTCTGCGCCTCTGAAAAGAAGCCTGTGAAAACGTGAATTCGTTTGCACAGGCTTTTTTCTTTTTTCCCCGGCAGCGCAGAAAATCAGTTGCCTTCTTCCGGATGTGGTGCTATACTGATCATAGCAATTTATTTGACAACTAAATAAACAGTTGGTGCCGCAGGCAGAGCGCTGCGGAGAATAGGGAAACAGGTGAAAGGCCTGTGCGATCTCGTCACTGTATGCAGTAGCGTGTTGCAAAAAATGTCACTGAGAAATCGGGAAGGCTGCAATACGTGTTGATCTGTGAGCCAGGAGACCTGCCAGCTGTGGTACGGGGATTTCGAATTCCAGATCACGAGGTTTGATTGTACCGAAATACTTTGTCCGGTTCTGAAAGAACAGATCTGTGTGTCTGCGCAGCCGCCTGCGTATTCCGCACGTTTTGCTCCAGAAAGACCGCGGCAATTTTTACGACAATCCAACTGCATTTATGCGTTGGATTTCTTTTTTCCGTATCTTTTTTTATTTATTTTCAGATAAACTGCAAGTTTATAAAAAAGGAGAAAGAAAAATGAAAAGAAAAAAAGTTGTATCTCTTCTCTGTGCCGCCGCTGTGGCGTGCTCTCTGTTTGCGGGATGCGGAACATCCGCACCGGATTCCGCTCCCTCATCTGTTTCGGCAGCTTCTGACAGTGAAACTTCTTCTGTCAGCGCTTCTTCTGCCAGTTCTTCCGACGATGCAGAATCCGATCAGGCGGCTGCCGATCATGTGGCAGAACTGATCGACGCCATTTATGTACAGGAACGTACCGAAGACACTGACGCTCAGTGCGAAGAGGCAAAGGCTGCCTGGGACGCGCTCACCGACCTCCAGAAAGAACTTGTGTCCGGCGAATACGCGGATCCGGATTATTTCGGCCGTGATACGGGAGATGCCTCTGCCGACAATCCACGCAATGGAGACGATATTGGAGAAAATGAGCTTCTGGTGGTGAGTTTCGGTACCTCCTTCAATGACAGCCGTGTCTCCGACATCAAAGGAATTGAGGACACCCTGCAGTCGGCTTACCCCGACTGGTCCGTCAGGAGAGCGTTTACCGCACAGATTATCATCAACCACATCCAGGCCCGTGACGGCGAAAAAATCGACAATATGCAGCAGGCGCTGGAACGCGCTGTCTCCAACGGTGTAAAAAATCTTGTGATTCAGCCTACCCATCTGATGCACGGCGCCGAGTACGACGAACTGGCGGAAGCCGTGGAAGAATACAAAGATCAGTTTGATTCCGTGCAGATTGCAGAACCGCTTCTGGGCGAAGCAGGATCAGACGCCACGGTCATCAACGATGACAAAGCTGCTGTAGCGGAAGCCGTAACCTCCGCCGCTGTCACGGAAGCCGGATATGACAGCCTGGATTCTGCAAAAGCCGACGGAACCGCTTTTGTTTTTCTGGGCCACGGAACCTCCCATACGGCCAAGGTTTCCTACAGCCAGATGCAGACGCAGATGAACAGCCTGGGCTATGACAATGTCTTTATCGGAACCGTCGAGGGAGAACCGGAAGAGACTGCCTGCGAGGCGGTAATTGACGCGGTTTCTCAGGCCGGATATAAAAAAGTAGTTCTTCGCCCGCTGATGGTTGTCGCAGGCGACCATGCCAACAATGATATGGCCGGCGAGGACGAAGATTCCTGGCTCAGCATGTTTGAGGCATCCGGAAACTTCGAACGCGTAGATACTCAGATTGCCGGACTTGGTGAAATCAGCGCCATCCAGGATATCTATGTGGCACATACTGCAGCAGTGATCGGAGGGTGACCAGATATGAAAGGAAAGAGAATCTCTCTGTTTCTGGCGGCTGCATTGTCCCTCAGCGCCCTGATCACCGGCTGCGGAAGTGAAACAGCTTCCCGTTCTTCCTCGGGAGATGCCGCAAACGTTTCTTCGGAGGCGGATACCGCCTCCCGTTCGGAAACCTCAGGGTCTGTCCTGGAGGACGGCGTTTACTCCGCTGATTTCAGCACAGACAGCAGCATGTTCCATATAAGCGAGGCCTGTGACGGAAAAGGAACCCTCACTGTTGAAAACGGAACAATGACCATACATATTTCCCTGGCGTCCAAAAATATTGTGAATCTTTATCCCGGACTTGCCGAAGACGCTCAGAAAGACGGGGCAGAACTTCTCTCGCCAACCGTCGATACCGTCACCTACAGCGACGGTATCTCCGAAGAAGTCTATGGCTTTGACGTACCGGTTCCGGCTCTGGACGAAGAATTCGATCTTGCGCTCGTAGGAAGCAAAGGAACCTGGTATGACCATAAAGTCATTGTTTCAAACCCTGAGAAAACAGAATAAAAGCCTCTCTGCAGAGGCGCCCGGACAGGCCGCCTCTGCAGACGCTTCAGAAAACATCTTTATAACAACAGCAACTGTCATATCGGAGAGAAAATCCGCACCAGTTCAGCCAGCTGAACTGTAACGAAAATTCTTTCTGATATGACAGAATCTTTTTGAGAAGTGATATTCCAATATGAAAAAAAAGATCTTTTTCTACACAGCAAAACTTTATCAGACAGTCTTCCATACATTAAAACTCCGCAGCCTTCGTCTCTGCGGAACAAAACTCTCTGAGCTGAAATCCGCAGCTCTTTTCCTTATCGCCGCAGCAGCCCTGTTTTCCTCCCCGCTTCTTTGTATGGCCGCCCAGTCCGGCGGCACCGAGGCTTCTTCCGAAGCAGATCTTCCAGGATGGGAACATGCGGTAGAGACAACGCTGGAAGACGGGGAATACTCTGTCGATGTGACGCTGGAAGGAGGAAGCGGAAGAGCCTCCATCTCCTCCCCCGCTCTCCTGATCATCCGTGAAGGAAAGGCTTTTGCCAGAATCGAGTGGAGCAGTTCCGCCTATGATTACATGAAAGTGGAGGACAACACCTATTTCCCGGTCAATACAGAAGGAAATTCCGTATTTGAAATTCCGGTCTGCGCTTTTGACCAGCCTGTGACAGTCATCGGAGATACGACGGCAATGAGTACTCCCCATGAAGTGGAATACACGCTGACTTTTTCGGAAGCTTCCATTGTTCCTGAAGCAGGCGGAGACGCCCCGGGATCCGCATTTCTTCCCGGCGTGATCATCGCCGCTGTTCTGTGTGCCGCCGCTGTTCTCCTGTATTTTCTTTTCAGACACAGAACGCACAGCCGGGGGAAAAAGAACGGAACATAAACTTCAAAAACATCATGATGACGCAGCAAGTGTGTCAGGAAGGAGAAGCAATGAAAAAGAAACGATCTTTTATAGGATGCTGCATCCTCTGCATTCTGATAGGCTGCTTCGTCACAGCCTGCGGCAGTTCACAGGAATCTTTTTCTCTGGAAAACCGCGATCCATCGTCGGTCAGCCGCTCACTGAATTACAGAAGCAGTATGGAACTGGATTACGCACAGGAATTTTCGGTCGACTATTATCAGGACGGCTATTCCCTGATTTCCATCTCTGACGGGACGCAGTATCTGCTCATTCCCGAAGGAAAAAAAGCTCCCGAAGATCTCGGGGAAGACATTATTCCTCTCTGCCAGCCTGTGGAAAACATTTATCTGGCAGCATCCGCTGTCATGGATATGTTTGTCTCTGTGGACGCTCTGGATACCATCCGTTTCAGTTCTCTTCAAAAGGACAGCTGGTATATTGAACCGGCAAAGCAGGCGATGGAGACAGGCAGTATTCTGTACGCCGGAAAATATTCTGCGCCCGACTACGAACAGATCCTGAACGGCGAATGCGGGCTTGCAATCGAAAATACAATGATTTTTCACACACCTGAAGTCAAAGAACAGCTGGCAAAATTCGGAATTCCCGTATTTGTTGATTATTCCAGCTATGAAGAGCATCCGCTGGGAAGGACGGAATGGGTAAAACTCTACGGACTGCTGACTGGCCGGGAAGAAGAGGCACAGGCGGCGTTTGCATCCGAAAAAAAAGCGTTCGAATCTGTCAGCGGCTCGGAACAGACCGGAAAAACGGTTGCGTTTTTCTACGTGACCGCCAGCGGTCAGGTAAATGTCCGCCGTGCCACCGACTACCTTCCGAAAATGATTGAAATGGCTGGCGGAAAATATATTTTCCAGGATACCGGCGACGACGGTACCTCCTCCACGATGAGCATGGAAATGGAAGAATTTTATGCACAGGCCAGAGATGCGGATTACATTATTTACAACAGCACGATTGACGGAGAACTCTCCTCTGTCGAAGACCTGATCGCCAAAAACCCTCTTTTCAGCAATTTCAGAGCGGTTCAGGACAAAAATGTCTACTGCACATCAAAGAACCTGTACCAGTCAACGATGGAACTCGGTTCTATCATCGCTGATATTCACAATATGCTGAACGGAGGCAACGACAATCTTACCTATATTTATAAGCTGGAGTGACATAACATGCTGAAACACAAAAGATACTATGCAGCCTTTATCATCCTGATTCTCCTGGCATTTTTTCTTCTGACGCTGAATCTCTGTATCGGCAGCGTAGCAACTCCGTTCACAGAGCTTCCGGACATTCTCGGAAAAGACAGCGCCGACACGGTATCCAGGGATATTATAACGCAGATCCGGGCCCCCCGTGCACTGGCCGCGGGTATTCTGGGCGGAGCGCTTGCCCTGTCCGGATATCTGCTGCAGACCTTCTTTCACAATCCCATCGCCAGTCCGTTCACCCTGGGAATCTCTTCCGGCGCCAAACTGGTGGTGGCTCTCGTTATGGTGGCTTCTCTCGGATTTTCTTTTCATCTCAATTCATGGATGATGATTTTTGCAGCCTTTGCCGGCTCTCTGCTCTGCATGGGTTTCGTCATCCTGGCCTCCCGTGTCATCAGTCATATGGCTATGCTGATCGTCAGCGGAGTCATGATCGGATACATATGCTCCGCCGTCACAGATTTCGTTGTCACCTTTGCCGATGATGAAAATATCGTAAATCTCCATAACTGGTCTCAGGGAAGCTTCTCAGGGATCACATGGGAGAATGTGGCGGTTATGGCGGTTGTCACAGCCGTCGCTTCCTTCTGCGTCTTTCTGCTGTCCAAGCCCATCAGCGCCTATCAGATGGGAGAAGCCTATGCCCGGAACATGGGACTGAATGTCCGGACCTTCCGTATCCTTCTTGTAATTCTGTCCAGCATTCTTTCCGCCTGTGTCACAGCGTTCGCAGGTCCCGTGTCTTTTGTGGGAATTGCCGTACCGCATCTGATAAAACGTCTGCTGGGCACCGTACGTCCTCTGCTGATGATCCCCGCCTGCTTTCTGGGCGGCGCGGTCTTCTGTCTGTTCTGCGATCTTCTTGCCAGAACCATGTTTGCGCCGACAGAACTTTCCATCAGTACCGTGACCGCGGTTTTCGGAGCTCCGGTCGTCATTTATATTATGATACACAAAAAGAAAGAGAGGGCTGAATGACAGCATGGAGGATTTTTACTTCTATACCGAGGGACTGACCGTTGGGTATGACGGCGTCCCGCTGGTCAAAAATATCAGAATTCATATGAAAAAAGGGGAAATTCTGACTCTGATCGGACCAAACGGCGCAGGAAAAACCACTATTCTTCGGAGCATCATCCGACAGCTTGCACCTCTTGGCGGCGTCGTCTGGCTGGACGGAAAACAGACAGAAAAAATGAGCGGCAGGGAACTGTCCAGGAAACTGTCGGTTGTGCTGACTGAGAGAATCCGCCCGGAAATGATGACCTGCGAGGATGTGGTGGCCACCGGCCGCTACCCTTATACCGGAACATTCGGCATACTCACCAGCGAGGACCGGCACATCGTACGGGAATCCATGGAACTGGTTCATATTCTGGAGCTGAAAGACCGGGATTTCCTGGAAATCAGCGACGGCCAGAAACAGCGGGTCATGCTGGCGAGAGCCCTCTGTCAGCAGCCGGATATTATCGTCCTGGACGAACCGACGTCCTTTCTTGATATCCGCTACAAGCTGGAATTTCTGTCCATCCTTCAGACCATGGCCAGAACAAAAAACCTTTCGGTTCTGATGTCCCTGCATGAACTCGACCTGGCCGGCAGAATTTCGGACAAAATCGCCTGTGTCAGCGGAGATAAAATTGACCGGTTCGGAACACCTGAAGAGATTTTTACTGAGGGATACATTCCGAAACTGTATCAGATGACCACAGGATTCTACGACGGACGAACCGGAGATCTGGAACTTCCGCGTCCGGAAGGCAAACCGGAACTCCTGGTAATTGCCGGAAACGGCACCGGCACCTCTCTGTTCCGAAAGCTTCAGCGGGAACAGCGCCCCTTCGCCGTCGGCATTCTCTGGGAAAACGATCTGGATTATCCGGCAGCCCGTGCCCTGGCGGCTCAGGTGGTAAGTGTCAGAGCGTTTCATCCCATAGAAACATCGAAAAAAGAACAGATGAAACAGCTTGCGGATCAGTGCCGGGCTGTATTCTGTACTCTCCCGCCGGAGGAAATGACCGGCATGGCGGCAGCCCTCCGGGAAATCAGGGACTACGCCGCATCTCTGGGAAAACTCTGTTCGGATCCCTGAACCTGCGGGCATCCGGCCGTTGAAAATCGCTTCTCTGTTGCTTCCTGTTTTTCAATCCTGTAAAATAGAAATAACACAACCTTTTATAGAATCAGAACCGTTCAGCCAGCTGAGCCGCTACTGCATCCGCCCATTGAAAACCGCTTCGCGATGGGCCGGATGCCACAGGTATTATGCTTTTCCACGGTCTGCGCAGTGAATGCACAGACCTGGCTGAACTGTAACTGAAATCACAACATACACAGGAGGGTTTTATGGCTTACACAAAAATTCAGAAGCAGGGCTATACGCTTTACAAAAACGAAGATGGCTGTGTGATCGGCACAGTCAACGGCAGCGTCCTGGAACAGGACGGCCTGATTTTCCGTGATCTGGCGGGAACCGGCACACTGCTGCCCTATGAGGACTGGCGGCTGGAGCCGTCCGCCCGCGCCCGTGATCTGGCCGGAAGGCTTTCGGTGGATATGATTGCAGGACTGATGCTCTATTCCAGTCATCAGATGATACCTGCTGCGCTTCCGGGAACTTCGTTCCCGGCCACCTACGGCGGAAAAGCTTTCCCGGACAGCGGCTGTCAGCCATGGGATATGAGCGATCAGCAGAAAGAATTTCTTGAGAAGGACAACATCCGCCATGTACTTGTGACCCGGTTCCAGGACATCCGCACGGCCGTGCGCTGGCAGAATACCATGCAGGCTTACGCCGAATCACTCCCCTACGGAATTCCCGTGAATTTTTCTTCCGACCCGCGGCACGGTTCCGCGGACAGTGGAGCAGAATATAAAAGCGGAAGCTGTGAAGTTTCCAAATGGCCGGAGGGGATCGGTATGGCCGCACTCTTTGACCCGGAGCGTACCCGTACGTTTGCCCGCATCGCCGCCAGGGAATACCGCGCGCTGGGAATCACCACTGCGTTGGGACCTCAGATTGATCTCTGCACAGAACCCCGGTGGATGCGGCTTCCGGATACCATGGGACCCGACTGCGAAATGACGATTCGCATGACGAAAGCTTACTGTGACGGCCTTCAGACCACAGAGGACTCCGAAACCGGCTGGGGAAGCCAGAGCGTCAATGCCATGGTGAAACACTGGCCCGGCGGCGGAACCGGCGAAGGCGGCCGCGACGCCCACTACGCTTTCGGTCAGTTTGCGGTCTATCCCGGAGGCCGGTTCAGAGAGCATATGCGTCCCTTCACAGAAGGCGCCTTCGCCCTGGACGGTCCCACCGGAAAAGCGGCGGCTGTCATGCCCTACTATACCGTATCCTGGAACCAGGATCAGAAAAATCATGAAAACGTGGGGAATTCCTACAGTGAATATATGATCCGGGATCTGCTGCGGACTTCCTGCGGCTACGACGGAGTGGTCTGCACCGACTGGGGAATCACCGATGATCCCGCAAAAGAGCTGGATGCCTTCGGCAGCAGGTGCTATGGAACCGAAGACCTTACTGTGGCAGAACGCCACCTGAGAATTATCATGAACGGCGTCGATCAATTCGGCGGAAACAACGACAAAGCGCCGATTCTTGAAGCTTACCGGATCGGATGTGAACGTTACGGAGAAGAAGTCATGCGGAAACGTATGGAAGAATCTGCCGTCCGCATTCTGACCAACACCTTCCGCGTCGGCCTGTTTGATAACCCGTATCTGGATGAGGAGGAAAGCGTCCGCACCGTCGGCTGCCGCGAATTTGTTCAGACAGGCTACCAGGCACAGCTGGATTCGGTTGTTCTCCTGAAAAACCGGAATCTCACACTTCCTTTGAAAAAGCACCGGAAAGTTTATGTTCCCGACCGTCACATTCGTCCGATGAAAGGATTTTTCCGGCAGATGGAAGAAGAACGGTTCTGCCGTCCCATCGAAACAGAACTGCTGTCAGAGTATTTTGAACCGGTTTCCGATCCGGAGGAAGCGGACGCTGCTATCGTACTGATCGAAAGCCCTCTGACCAACGGCGGTTACGAAAACGGCGGCTACGTTCCCATCAGTCTGCAGTACCGCCCCTACCAGGCGGTCAGCGCCCGGGAAACCAGCATTGCCGGAAGCACCTGGAGACCGGAAGATCTCAATCGTTCCTATCAGGGAAAAACAGTGACAACCGCCAACGAGGAGGATCTGGATCTGGTCATTCAGACAAAAAAAATCATGGGTGAGAAGCCGGTCATCGTCTGCATCGCCATGCACAACCCGGCCGTATGCGCCGAGTTCGAACCCTATGCCGACGCCATCCTTGCAGATTTCGGCGTCAGCCGCAGAGCCCTGCTGGATCTGATCACAGGCGCCTCGCCTTTCAGAGGCCGTCTTCCTGTTCAGCTGCCGCGGGATATGGATACCGTCGAACGTCACTGCGAGGACGTCGCCTTTGACCTGGAGCCTTATGTGGACGGGGAAGGCCACAGCTACGATTACGGCTACGGTCTCGACAGCAGCGGCAAACTGCTCGGGTGAAACGCAGACCTTCGAAAAAGCATTCTGCGCAATTGATCCGGTTATTTGTCGAACACTGTACTAGACCATAATTTTCTTCGCAGTATCCATAAAGTACTTCATGACTGAGGAAAGATACTTCTTTCTGTGATAAGCAAGACAGACTTTGTTTTCAAAAACAAAATCGGACAGATAAATCTGGGAAAGCTTTCTCGCTTTCATCTCTTCTCTGGCGAATTTTTCCGGGAGCACGGTTACCCCAAGCCCGCAGCGAATCGCTTCCAGAAGGGCCTCCGGCGAGGAACTCTCCCAGGCCGGTTCTGCAGTACAGCCTGCCTGTGCAACCGCCTTCTGGAAACTCTCGAACGCACCGCTGCCCCGTTCACGGAACAGCAGCGGCTGCTCGAGGAACTCCCGAAGCGTAAGAACCTGTCCGGCCAGACTGTGATCCGGCGCGCAGACCGCAAGATGTCTTTCCATAAAAAGATAAGTCACATGTATCAGCCCAGACTGAATCACATTTCCCACAATCGCCAGATCCAGCTGATTTTCCAACAGCAGTTTTTCCAGCGCTTCCGTTGTGTTTATCTTCACCTGCACGGTAATATTCGGAAATTTTCTGTTGAATTCCCGTGTCAGCGCCGGTATATAATAAATACCCACACTGACGCTCGCTCCCACCCACAGAGTTCCTCTCACATCAGGATCCCTGTCAGATTGTCCCGCGCCGTCGTAAAGATCGATCAGCTGAACCGCATATTTAAAAAATTTTTTTCCCTCCTCAGTGAGTCTCATACGCTGACCCGTGCGCCGGAAAAAATATGTCCCGTAATGCTCCTCCAGTTCACGGAGCACGCCTCTGACCGTTTTCTGCGAAAGCACAAGTTCTTCCGCCGCTTTCGTGATACTCTCTGTCCTGGCCGCCGCAATAAAAATCCGAAAATGACGAATCGTCATACTGCTCTCCTACCCGCTCCCATCGCTGTCCTTCAACAGTTCAGCCAGCTGAACTGTTACCTGCTGCAACCTGCTCTTTACAGCTGTCTGTCACTCAATCTCACGTCTTCTGAGAATGTCGAAGCATTCCGTTTCCATACCCAGATCCACCCAAAGCTTCTGTTTCGGGTGCGGCGCGCTTTCCATCGGAGTTCCGTCCTCATCATAAATCGCTTTTACGGTCACCGTCCGGTTCTCCCCGTCCGGCTTCATGATCTCAATTTTCTCACCCACGCTGAATTTGTTTCTCTGCTCGATTCTGCAGCAGCCTCTGTCATCCCTCTCCCCCGCGATACCCAGATAAGTATAATCCTTCGCATAGGTGTTGCTGTCATAGATCTGCGCCTTATCCGTAGGCTTCCCATAGAAAAAGCCGGTGGTAAACTGCCGGTACGTACAGTTGGAAATCTGGCTCCGGTACCAATCCATATGCTCCTCATAGAGCTTTGAATCCTCAAAATAATCATCGATGGCTTTCCGGTAAGTGCGGGCGACAGTGGCCACATAGAGCGCCGTCTTCATCCTCCCCTCAATTTTAAAGCTGTCGATTCCGGCCTCCACCAGGTCGGGGATATGCTCGATCATACACAGATCTTTGGAATTGAAAATGTAGGTTCCCCTCTCATTTTCATATACCGGAAAATACTCGCCCGGGCGGGATTCTTCCATCACCGCGTATTTCCAGCGGCACGGATGTGTACATGCCCCCTGGTTTGCGTCTCTTCCCGTGAAGAAATTTGACAGAAGACATCGTCCCGAATAGGATATGCACATAGCTCCGTGAACAAAAGTCTCAATTTCCATCTCGTCGGGAATCTGCCGGCGGATTTCCTTCAGTTCCTCAAGAGAAAGTTCTCTCGCAGACACCACGCGCTTTGCCCCGAGCCGGTGCCAGAACAGATAGGTCCCGTAGTTGGTGTTATTGGCCTGCGTACTGATATGACGCTCAATTTCCGGACACACCTCCACCGCAATCTGATACACGCCGGGATCCGAGATAATCAGCGCATCCGGCCCCACGTTCTTCAGTTCTTCAAAATATGCCCTGACTCCCTCCAGGTCCCTGTTGTGGGCCAGAATATTGGCCGTCACATAGACCCGGACGCCATGGGCGTGGGCAAAGGCAATCCCCTCTTTGATTTCTTCCATTGAAAAATTTTTCGCCTTGGCACGCAGTCCGAAAGCTTCGCCGCCGATATAAACAGCATCCGCCCCGAAAACCACCGCAACCTTCAATACCTCAAGACTGCTGGCAGGCACCAGCAATTCCGGTTTTTTCTTCATACTTTCCTCCATTCTCAAAAAGAAAAAGGCATTTTTACAGCAGCCGCTGTATCTTATGCCTTTTTACAATACACTCTGTTTGCTTTCCGTGTTCCGGTCAGCAGATCACCTGTTCCCGGTCAGTCTCTGCCACTTTCCACCTTTACACTGACAGTAATCCCGTCGCCCAGCGGGATGATGGAAGTACGAAGACCAGGATCATGCTTCAGTTCATACAGATATTCTCTCATTCTCTTATGAATCGTACGGTTTCTGCGCTCCACAGCAAAACGGGATTCAATGACGTCCCCGTCCTGAAGCACATTATCCGAAATCAGAACGCCGCCCGGACCAAGAAGTCTCAGCGTTTCCGGGAGAAAATGAAGATACTGTCCCTTCGCGGCGTCCATAAAAATCAGATCATAAGGCCCTTCCAGCGCTTTCAGAATTTCCGCCGCATCGCCCTTCAGAAACGTGATCCGGTCCGCATATCCGGATTCCCGGAAATTTTTTTCCGCTGTAGAGAATCGTTTTTCATAGTTTTCAATCGTTGTGATCCTGGCATCCGGTCTTCCGTATTCCGCCATCAATATCGCAGAAAATCCCACAGCGGTTCCCACCTCCAGAATCCGTTCCGGTTTCTGGACGGCAAGAAACATCTTCAGAAAGCTCTGCATTTCCCGGCGGATAATCGGAACCCGATCCGCCTTCGCTTTCTGCTCCAGGCGCTCCAGAAACGGTGTATGTCCCGTATCCAGAGAATTAATATACGCATTCATGCGTTCCTCTGTGATCATGGTTTTTCTGCTTCTCCTTACTCCTGAGCCTCCTCCTGCTGAGGCTGCCCTTCTGTATTATTCTGGGACAGAATTTCCAGCATTTCATCCACGGTCTGAGACGTGTTCAGAATATACGTACCCGGCAGCAGTTTTCCATGATATCCGGAAAAGAGTACCTGCGCCCGGAATACAAGCAGATCCTCGTCAATCAGCCCATTTTCAATCAGCATCTCGCCGATCTCTCCCTCGTTCATCTCCGCCGTAACTTCAACCGTAACTTCCGTCCCTTCCTGAGCCGACGCCACCGGCTGCTGATTAAAAATATCAAACCCGAATTCATAGGCCGTCTTCCCTGCAAAGATGAGCACCAGCAGCAGACAGATATAAATCAGGATTTTCAGTATCCCCCTCGCTCCGGTCACTGCCGCGCGATAGCCGGCATCCTTTTTCTTGCCCATAGACACTCCTTCTAATACTCAGGCACAAACACATGAATCTCATCTGTGATCCGCTGCTGAACCTTCTGGATCATCTTACAGACCGCCAGCTCCGCTTCCAGATAAGCATTGGCCTTCTGATTCTTTCTGAGATCATAAAAATCGCGTTCAAGAGCATCCACCGCGTCAAAAAGATCTACGTCGTCTGACTGCTGCAGATGATAATTTTTTATCCGATAATCGTCAATCCTTCTTTTCAGTTCCGGATCCCTGGAAATTTCCTGCTCCATCCACAGGTAATTCTGATATTCCCTGCTTTCCTGCATTTCCAGAATCAGGCTGTCCAGACATTCTGACACCTTATCCATTTTTTTATGCCTCCATAATAATCGGCAGGATCATAGGTCTTCTCTTTGTGCGTTTCCACACAAAATCTCCAAGCGCATCCTTTACTGCCGATTTTATCTTGCCCCAGTCCGAAATACGGCGGTTCAGACAGGAATCGAGCGCTTCCTCCACAACTTCACGGGCTTCGCCCATCAGATCCTCGGATTCTCTCACATAGACAAAACCGCGGGATACGATATCCGGACCTGCGAGAAGCTGATTGCTTCTTTTTTCCAGCGTGAGAACCACCACCATAATACCGTCCTCCGACAGATGCTGGCGGTCACGCAGTACAATATTTCCCACATCGCCGACGCCAAGGCCGTCGACCATAATAGCTCCTGTGGGCGCCTGACCTTCCGCCAGTTCTGCTCCGCTGTCGTCCAGCGACAGCACATCCCCTGAATGCATCAGGAAAATATGATCTTTCGGTATTCCAAGGCTCTGGGCAATTCCCGCATGAGCCTTCAGATGACGGTACTCACCGTGAACCGGAATCGAATATTTTGGCTTCACAAGGGAATAGATCAGTTTGATTTCTTCCTGGCAAGCATGTCCGGACACATGGACATTCTGGAAGATAACGTCCGCGCCCTGCTCCGACAGATCGTTGATAATATTCGACACAGCCTTCTCATTGCCCGGAATCGGGTTTGAGCTGAAAATCACCGTATCTCCCGGCTTGATGGATACCTTTTTGTGAAGATGAGCCGCCATTCTGGACAGCGCCGCCATAGACTCTCCCTGGCTTCCGGTGGTGATCAGCACCAGCTGTTCATCTGTATAATTTTTCATCTGCTCAATGTCGATCAGCGTATTTTCAGGAATCTGAATGTAGCCCAGCTCCTGGGCAGTGGAGATTACATTGACCATACTGCGGCCTTCCACCACCACCTTGCGGCCAAACTTATACGCGGAATAGATAATCTGCTGCACACGGTCCACATTGGACGCGAACGTGGCAATGATGATCCGGCTGTTCCGGTGTTCCGCAAACAGTCCGTCGATCGTATGGCCTACGGTGCGCTCCGACATGGTAAATCCGGGCCGCTCCGCGTTGGTGCTGTCGCACATCAGCGCAAGCACTCCCTTCTTTCCGATCTCCGCGAAACGCTGAAGATCAATCGCATCGCCGAATACCGGAGTGTAATCCACCTTAAAGTCACCGGTGTGAACCACGATGCCCGCCGGCGAATAGATCGCAAGAGCCGCCGCATCTGCAATGCTGTGATTTGTTTTGATAAATTCAATCCGGAATGCCCCCAGATTAATGGACTGCCCGTGGCGGATTGTCTTTCTCTTCGTCGTCCGCAGCAGTCCATGCTCCTTCAGTTTATTCTCAATCAGACCAATGGTCAGTTTTGTGGCATAAACCGGAACGTTTACCTCCTTCAGAACATATGGCAGCGCTCCGATATGGTCTTCATGACCGTGGGTGATGACAAATCCCTTTACCTTGTTAATATTATTTTTCAGATAGGTCACATCCGGGATTACCAGGTCGATTCCCAGCATATCATCTTCCGGGAAAGCCAGTCCACAGTCCACAACAATAATACTGTCCTCATACTCGAAGGCAGTAATATTCATTCCGATCTGCTCCAGTCCGCCGAGCGGAATGATCTTTAATTTACTTGTATTATCCTTTTTCAAATAGCACCTCCGTCTGAGAGGGCGCACCCCTCCCTGTTTTTCCGAACACAAAGAATGTCATGTTACTCGAACTCAACATCATCCTCCAGCATCTGGGAAAACACTCCGGACACGGCTTCAAACTCGACCTCGTCTTCCACCATCACATACTCGCTTTCCTCTCCCTGGGACGACGGGAGCTCTTTTAAGATATAGGCATTCGCCTCACTCTGCATAGAATCAGAGACCAGAAGATAATTGATTCCGCTGATCCTGGTCTGCTCCTCTATGTAAAATTCCTCTTTCGTTCCGTCATCTGCTGTAAATGTAATTTTTTCCATACAATATTCCTTCGATAATTCTATATAATAACCGGCTGTTACAGTTCATCCAGGTCTGTGCATTCACTGCACAGACCGTATAAAATCGCAGAACCTGCGGGCACCCGGCCCATCGCGAAGCGATTTTCAATGGACTGTTACGATAACTGCGCGCTCCGGCCGGCTGCACATCGGCCCGGAATTCCGCTCCATACTCTGTCATTCCTGACGGTTCATCGCAAGATAATCCAGATATCCCTGCAGAATAAAAACAGCCGCAAGCATATCCACATATTCCTTCCGGTTTTCTCTCCGTATCCCTGTTTCCATCATGGTTCTGTCCGCCTCAACCGTCGTAAGACGCTCATCCCACATGACAACATGCAGGCCTGTCCGCTTTTCCAGCATTTTCTGAAATTCCAGCGATTTCTCAGCCCGCTCTCCGATATCATTATTCATATGCTTCGGAAGACCCAGTACAATTCTCTCTACCTTATACTGGTCAACCAATTCTTCAATCCTGGCAAGCGTCTGACGCAGTTTCTTTTCCGACTTTCTGCGGATGATCTCCACACCCTGCGCAGTCAGGCCAAGAGGGTCGCTGACAGCTACCCCTACCGTTTTTGAACCAAAATCCAGTCCCATAATCCGCATATCAGACTATTTCCTTTTCCAGGATTCGTTCCTGATATACTCTTTGAGAAGTTCCTCCACAAGCTCGTCACGCTCAACCTTCATAATCATACTGCGCGCGCCTTTATAGCTGGTAATATACGTAGGATCTCCGGACATAATATATCCCACAATCTGATTGACCGGGTTATACCCTTTCTCAGCCATTGCATTGTAGACTACATTCAGAACCTCTTTCACCTGGATCTCCGGCTCTGTTTTTACCTTAAAATATTGTGTGTTGCTCGTTCCTGACATAGTTTCTTCACGTCCTCAATTTATTAATATCATTTTTATTCTAATATACTTTACATAAAAATTCAATGACTATTTGCCAATTTTTGTTTCGCCGGGTTACTGTTCCGCCAGGTCTGTGCATCCACTGCACAGACCGCAGGAAAGTATAGTGCCTGCGGGCATCCGGAACTGATACTTTCAGTTTCGCCCGAAAACGGGTCCGATATACCTCTTCAGAAAGATAAAACGCAGCCCCTGCAATTTCACAAAACGAAATGCAGGGGCTGCAAAATTCACTGTCCGACGTTCTCACAGAGTGATACCGCCGAACTGAGCCAACGTATAGGAAATCAGAATAATCACCAGAAATACCGGCGCAATGTATTTGATCATAATCTCATAGATCCGTTTCCGCCCGAATTTCTCACCGTTTCTTGTCACCTCGTCTGTGATCGTCTTCGTTCCGATCACCCATCCCACCAGAATGCAGGTGAACAGTGCCACCAGCGGCATCAGCACGCTGTTGCTCAGATAATCGAAAAAGGTCAGAAGGTCCATGCCGAGGATCTGAATGCCGGACCATATGCCGTTTCCCAGAGAGACCGGAATTCCTACAGCCAGCGCAAAAATCAGGGTTCCCGTACACGCCGCCTTCCTGCTGATCCCGAAGTGCTCCATCAGTACAGAGACGATCGCCTCCATAACGGAGACTGAACTGGTCAGCGCCGCAAACAGAACCAGGACAAAGAACAGGAAGCCGATCACCCTTCCTCCTGCCATGTCTCCGAAAACCTTCGGCAGCGTCACGAACATCAGACCCGGTCCACTGGAAGACATTCCTTCCTCCCCGCTGAAAATATAAACCGCAGGCACTACCATCAGGCCGGCAAGCAGGGCGACCACCGTGTCAAAAAGTTCAATCTGATTGACCGATTTCGTCAGGCAGACTTCCTTTTTGGTATATGAGCCGTAAGTGACCATAATTCCCATCGCAAGGCTCATGGAGAAAAACATCTGGCCCATTGCCGCGCAGATGGTTTTCAGGGAAAATTTTGAAAAATCAGGGAGCAGATAATATCTGGCCCCTTCCAGCGCTCCCGGCAGCGTCAGAATATAGATGCAGATTCCGATGCTCAGCAGCACAAGAAGGGGCATCATAATGCGGCTGATTTTTTCAATTCCCTTTTCCACGCCGCCCATAACGATCAGCCAGGTGGCAACCAGATAAACCGCAAAATAAATCAGCGGGGACACAGTCGAACCTGTGAACGCCGCAAAAAAGCCGTCCCCGGCTGCTTCCGCAGTCATTCCCTGCAGATAGACCATCATATATTTCAGCACCCATCCGCCGATCACGCAGTAATATGGAAGAATGATGACCGGAATTGCCGCCGCCAGATAGCCCAGAAATTTAAACTTCCTGCACAGTTTTTGATATGCCATCACAGGACTGCTCCCTGTCTTTCGTCCAATCGCAATCTCCGTTGTCATGAGCGCAAAACCGAAAGTCAGCGCCAGTACAATATATACCAGGATAAAAATCCCGCCGCCGTACTGCGCCGCCAGCGGCGGAAAACGCCACAGGTTTCCCAGTCCCACCGCGCTGCCGGCCGCTGCCAGAACAAATCCAAGCCCTCCGGTAAAACTTCCACGTTTCTTTTCCATTGTTCTCTGTTTCCTCCCTCACAATTCCGGATAACCACTGCTCTTTCGTAACGGTTCAGCCAGCGAACCGTTACGTTCTTTCTGCGTCGGCCCGGAACATTCTCTGCCGCCTTTCCCGGCAGCCGTATGTTATTGTAACCGTTCGGCCAGCCGAACTGTAACATGTTATTACAGCATAGCACACTGTCATATTGCAGTCAACGTTTTTTGTCAAAAGAACGTTCTCTAAGATTGCCGTTCAGCCGGCTGTACAGTTATTTTGCGAGGGAAGCATTATTCTCTGCCGCTTTATCGGCCCAGGCGGATCACATGGAAACTCTTGTCTTTGAGAACAGCTCTCAGGATTCCTCCGTCCACCTTTTCATTTTCCACTTTCACAGGCGCCACGTTATCGGGATTCTCCTCGGTATTTTCCGCTTTCACATCGCTGTGCGTCAGCATAATGTGCTCTTTTACCTGATATCCTGCAAACTGACGCAGATCACAGGTCAGCTCCATGGAATCCTCCAGATCTTTGTTCACGGCGAAAATCGTGACCGTCTCGTCTTCCTCGTTCATGACACATACGGCGTCCAGATACGGCGCGTCCCCGTGTCTGCTCTCATAGACCGGAGCATTCACCAATGTGTTCAGGACAGTTCCCCGCCCGTAATTGCTGATCAGCGCAAACGGATGATAGATGGTCTGCATCCATGCCCCTGTGTCAGAAGTCATAATCGGCGCAATGACATTGACCAGCTGCGCCAGGCAGGCAACCTTCACACGGTCCGCATGGCGGAGCATGGTAATCATCATTCCGGCAACCAGCAGGGCGTCTTCGAAATTATAGACGTCCTCCAGCTGATGAGGCGCCTTGCACCAGCGCTCCAGCTTCTTATCCTGTTCGTTGGAGTGATACCACACGTTCCACTCGTCGAAAGACAGGTTGATGGTTTTCTTTTTACGCTTTTTGGCCTTTACCGCATCGCAGATCGAAAGCACTTCGCTGATAAAATGATCCATATCCACGGTATTAGCCAGAAACTCCTGGGTATTGTTTTCCTGGTTTCCGTAATACTGATGCAGAGACAGATAATCTACCTGGTCATAGCACTCAGAAAGCACCGTATCCTCCCAGGTTCCGAATGTCGGCATCATGTGAGAAGCGCTTCCGCATGCCACCAGTTCAACCGACGGATCCACCATTTTCATAATACGCCCGGCCTCAGCCGCGATCCGTCCGTACTCCTCCGCGGTTTTATGTCCCATCTGCCAGGGACCGTCCATCTCATTGCCCAGGCACCACAGCCTGATATTGTGGGGCTGTTCATAGCCGTGTTTCCTTCTCAGATCGCTGTAATAACTTCCTCCTTTGAGATTACAGTATTCCACCAGATTTTTCGCATCTTCCGGCCCTCTCGTTCCCAGATTCACCGCCATCATTGCCGTCGTGTCCGCTTTTTTCGTCCAGTCCATAAACTCGTTCAGTCCAAACTGATTGGTCTCAATCACGGTCCATGCGAGATCCAGCTTTTCCGGGCGCTGTTCTTTCGGTCCCACGCCGTCTTCCCAGTGGTATCCGGACACGAAGTTTCCTCCCGGATAGCGCACAACCGGCACATTCAGCCTGCGGATCAGATCGATAACATCTTTTCGCATCCCCTGCTCATCCGCAAACGGACTGTCCGGCTGGTAAATCCCCTCGTATACCGCACGTCCCAGGTGTTCAATAAAAGAGCCGTAAATCCTTTTGTCCACATCTCCCACAATACAGTGTCTGTCAATCCATAAGTCCGCCTTTTTCATCTGCCCATTCTCCTTTCAGAATTTCCCGGCCCGCTTCTGTCCGCGGAGCCTCTGTGTTCTTATGTCTTTGATTCATGTGCTTTTATTATAGCAGGAAGCCGGCGGACATAAATGAACTAATTTCTTACAATATTGACTTTTTTTCCGGTTTTGTCCGTGATATAGTAATCCCATGACAAACCAGGAGGCGATTGCATGATTACGATTGAATACTGCGGATATCACACCCATAACCCCGACCGGGATCTGATTTTCCGGCCGTCCGGTTCTTCCAGCTATCTTTTTCTTCTTGTTCTCTCTCCCATGCGCTTTACCTTTCAGGAGAAGCAGGAACCGGTGCGGGCCGAGCCGGGCGCCTGTATTCTTTATACTCCCGGCGTATACCAGCATTATCAGGCGGAAAAGGTATTTTTCAACAGCTATGTCCACTTTTTCTGCGAAGAAGACGAACTGGCTCCTTACCAGCTTATCTGCAACCGGCTGTTTTACCCGGAAAGCACCGATAACCTCAACTGGCTGATCAAAAATATATACCACGAATCCATCAACCGCTTCGACTGTTCCTCCCTGATGATTCACCACTATGTCCATCAACTTCTGATTGAGCTTCACCGAAGCCGGCAGAGTCTCGGCAGCCGCACGGACCGTCAGCAGAATATTTATCCCGAACTACTGTCTCTCCGCTCCCATATGCTTCAGAACTGCAGCCAGCCCTGGAGCGTGGAACAGCTGTGCGGCATTCTGAATATAGGAAAAAGTCAGTTTTACCGGTATTATGAAATGTATTTTCACAGCTCTCCCAAAGAAGAACTTCTTCAGGCGAGACTGCAGAAAGCCAGATACCTGCTCACCAACGACGCGATGACAGTAAAGCAGGCCGCATACATGGCAGGTTTCCAGAACATCTGCTACTTTAACCGCGTGTTCAAAAAAGTGTGTGGATGTTCTCCCGGAGAGTACAGAAAGAATGCAGCCGGACAGCAAACCACCTGATCCCATTAGTCGCCTTAGCGACAAACTTCTGCTCCGCGCCAGTACGCATCCCGCGGAGCGTTTTTTTATCCCAGGAAACAATGCTCATGTACGGTAAAGAAGCAAGCAACCGAAAACAATAGATAGACCGCCAGCACTACACTATTCCGAACCAAAGACCAAAAGATAAGCATTTTGAGAAAATCTAAACTTTTGGATTTTCCTACAAT
>DWWU01000017.1 GCA_019119555.1 Candidatus Fusicatenibacter intestinigallinarum
GTCGTGAGACAGTTCGGTCCCTATCCGGCGTGGGCGCAGGATATTTGAGAGGAGCTGTCCTTAGTACGAGAGGACCGGGATGGACTGACCGCTGGTGGACCGGTTGCACTGCCAGGTGCACGGCCGGGTAGCCAAGTCGGGCCGGGATAAACGCTGAAGGCATCTAAGCGTGAAGCCCCCCTCAAGATGAGATATCCCATGTGAAAGCAGTAAGACCCCTTGAAGACGACGAGGTAGATAGGGCAGAGGTGGAAGCACAGTAATGTGTGGAGCTGACTGTTACTAATCGGTCGAGGGCTTGACCAGAAGGCAGGGAAAAAGAAGCCTGTCAGGTCTTGTGTTCTGAAGGAAAATGTGTTATGATATCGGATGTACCGATTGTGTATGCGGTTTTGAAGGTATATCAATATCTTCGAAAATGATCCGATGGAATGTCTGTGATGACAGGAAGTTGGGTTATTTGCAAATATAATTTTATCGTATTCCTCGATAGCTCAATGGCAGAGCATTCGGCTGTTAACCGAAGGGTTGTTGGTTCGAGCCCAACTCGGGGAGCTTTGAAAACCTGTAGACTGATGTTTACAGGTTTTTTTATGTACAGGAAACCGAAAAGGTATGATGGCCAAACCAAATGTTCCAGGCAACAGTTTCACGGTGTCAATGATACCGTGGGCGACATTTGAAGGATTTAACCTGAACCTGCAAAAAGAATATGGCTATCTGAAGCCTGTTTTCACAATGGGAAAATATTATCAGGAAGCCGGACGTGTTCTTATGCCTCTGGCAATCCAGGTTCATCACGCCGTATGTGATGGGTTTCATGTCTGCCATTTTATAGACGAATTGCAGAAATTGATAAATCATTCGGATCAAATGCCAAAGATAAAATAGCGCAGCCGGGCGGGCCGGCCAACCGTCAGGGCCTGGGCGCAAGCCCGTTGATTTCACCACTGACGGTTGATATCCTCGCGCATCACTGCGAGATATCCGGGGTTGTGTAGTACTGTGCCTGTGCGCTCCACAGTTCATAATATTTTCCGCTTTTGTCTGCCAGCAGTTCCTCATGGCTTCCCTGCTGGACCACGCGGCCGTCGTGAAATACGGTGATAAGATCGCAGAATTTGCAGGAGGACAGCCGGTGGCTGATGTAAACGGATGTACGGTCGCCGGCGATCTCGTTAAACCTGCTGTAGATTTCCGCCTCGGCCACGGGATCCAGGGCGGCGGTGGGCTCATCCAGAATCATAAACGGCGCGTCCTTGTACAGTGCGCGGGCGATAGCGATCTTCTGTGCCTCTCCGCCGGATACGTCGACGCCGTCCTCGGCAAATTCTCTGTAAAGCATGGTATCCAGGCCGTCCGGCATTTTTGCGAGACGGTCTCCGAATCCGGCGTCTGTCAGCGCCTGGCGGACACGGTCCGCATCGTATTTCGCAGAGCCTGCCACATTCGCGCCAAGCGGCTGGGACAGAAGCTGGAAGTCCTGGAAGACAACGGAAAAGAGTTCCATGTAGTCATGATACCTGTACTTGCGGATATCGATACCGTTGAGCAGGATCTGTCCTTCCTGGGGATCATACAGTCGGCAGAGCAGTTTGATGAAGGTTGTCTTTCCGCTGCCGTTTTCACCGACCATAGCCATCCGGCTTCCGATCTGAAAACTGAGGGTTACATGGCGGAGCGCCCACCGGTCCGTGCCGGGATATCGGAAGGATACGTCGCGGAATTCCACCTGATACTGGCGGTCGGACCGTTTTTCCGTGGTCAGGCTGCCCTGATACATTTCATTGGGAATATCCAGAAACTCGTAGACGGTGCGCAGAAACGGAACGTTGCTTTTCAGCTTTCCGAGGGTTTCCAGAAGAAGCGAAAGATTCCGGGTCAGGGCTGTGACAGAGCTTACATACTGGGTGACGGATCCGACGCCGAATGCTCCGGCCCAGGCTTTCAGACAGACAAACACATAGATTATTCCGGTCAGCACAGCGCTGACACAGGAAGAGAGGGCAGCCCAGAATCCCATCGGTCCCCGGGCGTATACGGCAAAGGTTCCGTGTATGCCGAAAGGACTGAATCTGTCATAATGGCGGCAGATTGTCTGCTGATTGTACATCCGGCAATCCATCCCTCTGCGCTGTTCCATGCTGACGTAACCGAAAAACTGGAACAGACGGTTTCCAAAGCGGGCCTCTTCCGAAAGTCTGGTTATGTATTTCTCTGCTTTGGTGCGGAAGGCGGGGCCCGCCCAGGTTGCAAGGAGGAGCACCGCTGCCAGAAAAAGCAGAAAGACCGGGTGGTTCAGGAAGGCCAGTGTGCCGGCCGTTTCGGGAACCGGGAGCGTAAACAATGTCACAGTCAGCGCGGCGGCGCCCAGAATTCCCATTGCGCTCTGAACCAGTTTTTCACAACCGTAGAAAACCTGCTTCAGTCCCCATGACATCCAGTTTTCGCTCTGGCGGATCTGTGCCAGGAGATCATGCGTCTCTGTTCTGTCAAGCTGGGAAAAATCCATAGACAGCAGTTTTTCCGTAAAAAGACGGTTTTCCTGGAACGGATATTTTGCGTAAAGTACTTCCCGCCAGCGATACAGTGCGCCGGTCAGAAAGGTCAGAAGCGCCGATATGCCCAGGGTAAGTGCGACCAGAGGCCAGAGAACACCGGCGCGGCGCTGGCCGGCCAGTTCGTTGATGATCTGTGCCGAGAAATAAACGGTTACATAGGGGCTGAGAGCACTGAAAGCCGCGTGAAGGGCGGGGACGGCGAAGGAAGCGGCGGAGCAGCAGCGCCGGACATCCTGAAACGCTCTCCAGTGAATGCGGAGAGTTTCCCGCAGTGTGATTTTACTCGATTCCTTCGTCATCAAAATCTCTCCCTTCCTGATAATAGCGTGCCTGCAGGTGAAACAGGCCGGCGTAGCAGCCGCCCCGGGCAAGCAGTTCTTCATGGGTTCCTTCCTCGGCGATGACGCCGTTTTTCAGAAAAAGAATCCGGTCACAGAACCGGGTGGATGCCAGCCGGTGCGAGATAAACACAGAAGACTTTCCTGCTGTCATCTCCTTGTACTTCATATAAATGTCATGTTCCGCGATGGGATCCAGAGCGGCTGTGGGCTCGTCCAGGACCAGAAACGCCCCGTCTTTGTAAAGCGCCCGCGCAAGCATAAGACGCTGGGTCTGCCCTCCGGAAAGCTGAATGCCGTCCAGATAAACATTCTTTCCCAGATGTGTCTCATATCCGTTGGGAAGCGCCTCTATCTGTTCGGTCAGGCCTGCCTTCCGGATACAGTCCTTTACACGGTCCATATCGATTTCGGACACTGCCTGCGCCACGGTCTGTGCCACCGTGATATCCAGTTCTGAGAATTCCTGGAAAACGGCGGAGAACAGGGAATAATAGTCTCTCCGGTTAAATTCCCGGATGTCTGTTCCGTTCAGCAGAATCCTCCCTTCGTCGGGATCGTAAAATCCACAGAGCAGCTTTACCAGCGTCGTCTTGCCGGCGCCGTTCAGCCCTACGATGGCAATGTTTTCTCCCGGATGTATCGTCAGATTCATATTCCGGATGATGTATTTTTCTGTGTTCGGATAGCGGAAAGACACATGTTCCAGCTTCAGTTCGTAAGTGTCCGCCGTTGGAAGCTGCCTGCCGCCTTCGAAGCGGAACGGTTCCGGAAGATCCAGATATTCCCGGATGGTGGAAAGATCCAGACTTTCCCGGTGAAGGTCAGAGATGCCCTGCAGAATCCCGGTAACCCAGGCGGAGAATCCTGTGAAAGCGCTGAAATAAAGAAGAAACTCCGAAGCGGACAGACCGCCGTCCAGCGCGAGAAGGATCAGGTACACGTAAGCGATGCCGTTTCTCAGAACGCCCAGAAGAGCGTCGGCGGCACAGGCCCAGACATATCTGCGTTCTCTGCGTGTGACAAACGCAGCGTACAGGTTCAGCGTCTTCTGATACAGGGAAGCCAGCCAGGGCGCAAGACCGAAAATGCGGATATCTTTTGCAAGCGCGATGGATTCGGACTTTTCCTGTACATAGAGAAGCTGCCGCTGATATTTTGCCTCTTCATCCCGGTGAAGATAGCCCCATTGATTCATATGGCTGCTCAGAAAAAAGCCGATGCAGGAGGTTGCAAGGACCGCTGCGATCAGAAAAAGATTCAGCCCGGACAGCAGGGTAAGATAGAGGACAAATCCGGAAACGTTCAGAAGCAGAAGCGTCAGGGTTTCCCAGATATGTTCGGCCGGCTTTGCGTTGCTGGAACAGGCGTCCATGGCTTTTTCCTTCAGTTTCTGTATCTCCGGGTCAATGATGTTGGGATAGGAGGTTGTGCAGGTTTTCTCCCGGATATCGCTGATGATCGCGGAGCGGACCTCAATCCTCCCGTACAGGGTATTTTCGGCCACATAGCCGAGCAGGCCGTTCAAAAGTACCAGCGCTGCGGTGAGAACACCGATAGTACTCAGAAGCTCGGACAGAGGTGCAGGGGTTTCGATTTTCGCAAGCACCACAGGCGGGAGATAGAGCTGCGTCAGACTGATGCCGACAGAAAGGGCGGCCGAAACAAGACACAGCCACAGAACGCCCGGAGCGTGTTTCCAGGCGCAGGCTGCCATATGGCAGATGTTCTGCCATACGCCGTAAGTTATTTTTTCTTTTCTCATAAGTTCACCTCATTTCGAAGCCATCATACTACAAAAAATCGCCCCCGGATGTTTTCGGGGACGAATTGTCTCTTTCTGGGGATGAACTGCTGCATGCTTTCATACCTGCGGCAGCAGAATTTCCGTGGTAAATGCGCCGTCCTCACTGTTACGGCTGATATAGCCGTCCAGGCGTTCCACAATTGCGTCGATCCGGACAAGCCCCAGCCCGTGTCCCTCCCCTTTGGTGGTGCGAAACCGTGTTCCGGTTTTTGTCAGCTTCTTTTCGGCGGTGAAATTGGTGAATGAAAGATACAGCTGTGTGTTTTTCATATCCATGTATACGCGGATCAGACGCTGTTCCTCCGGAAGCTTCAGACTGGCGTCGATGGCGTTGTCAAACAGGTTTCCGATAATGCAGCAGAGATCAATTTCGGAGGATTTCAGCTTCACCGGGATATGGGCGTCAGCCTTCACGGCAATCCCCTTGGATTTTGCCAGGGAGATTTTCGAATTGAGGATCGCATCCGCCATGGGATTTCCCGTCTTGATCACGGTATCCACAGTTGTCAGATCCTGGTCCAGAAGATCGAGATAACGGCGGATTGCCTCCAGATCCCCCGCGGAGGCGTATGCCTTCATCGTCTGGATGTGATTGCGGTAGTCGTGCCGCCAGCCGCGGATCTGCCGGTACATATTGTCGACCTCCCGGTAATGGGTTTCAATCAGTTCCTGCTGGTAGGATGCGATCCTCCGGTCCAGAAGTCTGGAAAATAGCTTCATATCTGCCTCCTCGTTTCGTATGCTGTGCAGCTGCGCACGGTAACCGTTCCGCCGGCGGAAGGGGTTGCTGCGTGCTCACATGTTGATGATGGCCCGGTTGACGCCCTCATAGGCGCCTCTGGGCAGCGGAAGCGCAGTTCCGTCGCTCAGCCTGATTTCCGTTTTTGTCACGCGGCTGATCCGGGTCAGATTGATGATCAGCGAGCGCCCTGCCCGGTAAAACCGGTCGTCCAGCTCTGACGCCAGTTCCCGCAGCGTCATTTTTACCGTGACGTCCACAGATGCATGGATCGTCACATAGTTTCCCTGCACATCGGCGTACCGGATCTGGTAAACCGGTATACGGATGGTTTCGCCGCCGGTCTCAAGGGTCAGGACTTTTTCATTCTTTTTCAGCTTTTCCGCCGCCCGGTCGAGAACGGAGAACAGCTTGTCCCGGCCTGTCGGCTTCATCAGATAATGAAGCGCGTCCACCTCGTAGCCCTCGGCGATATAGTCGGAATAGCCTGTGATAAACACGATCTGAACCGTATCATTTTCCCTGCGCAGCCGCCGGGCCATCGTAATGCCGTCCATGTTTCCCATCTCTATGTCGAGCAGCAGGATGTCATAATCCTTTTCCTCTGCATAATGGAACAGAAAACTTTCCGCAGAGGGAAACTCGGCAATAGTGACGGTATGACCGGCGGACCGGGCCCATTGCCGTACCAGGTCCGAGAGATACTGCCGGTCCGCGGCAGAATCGTCGCAGACCGCTGTTTTATATGTCATGGAGTTCACCTTCTTTTTCATTGTCCATGTATTTCCTGCACGGAATGTATGAAAGCATAGTGGCTGTTGCTGTGTTTTTATCAGTATAGCCTTTTTTGTTTATTTTCGCAAGCTATCTCGCTGCGCGGAGCCGTATCATAAATAAGGGTGGTTTTTCGTATTTGGTTGTAATATGGTATGAAGTAATGAATTATGTAGAGTATTGGGAGTGGACAGATGATGTTCCGCTCTCTTTTCGTATGGGTAAGAAAGACAATGACAGGGAAATAAACGAATGGTATAATTCATTAGGAAAGTATCAGATTCAGAGCAGACAAAAAGAGCAGTTCTATACAAAAGATAAAACTGCTCTGAATGTGATTCTTTCCAATTGTACCAGGCCGCGGACGGTCAGCTGGGAGACCT
>DWWU01000018.1 GCA_019119555.1 Candidatus Fusicatenibacter intestinigallinarum
GTGTATATGTGGGATGTTTCGTGTGGTAACTTAACAATACAACATATATTCAAAAACTGCTACTTTTTTTGAAAAAGTGGTGGTTTTACGTACTTAGGGCTAGCCGCCGCGCTAGCGGCTTGGTACAATGAAGTAAAACCAGGTCGACAGATTAGAAGTTGCAAAGGAGAGTTTTAAGTTGTAGGATTGATTTTTTCGTTCATTGGATTTATGGAACATAAATAGGGAGACAAATCCTAATCGGTAAGGGAGATGACTTTGTGAAAAAATTAAGTGAAGATGCTGAAAAAATAATGGCGGAACGATTTGGAAAAGATACCATTATTGCATTGGCAACAGTAGAAAATGAGATACCTTTTGTGCGTTATGTAAATGCCTATTATGAGAATGGTGCATTTTATATTATTACATATGCACTTTCAAATAAAATGAAGCATATGGAAAGCAATTCTACTGTTGCAATAGCTGGTGAATGGTTCACGGCACATGGAAGGAGTATCAATTTGGGATATTTCGGGAAAGAGGAAAATTACTGGATTGCCGGGAAATTGAAAAATGTATTTTCTGAGTGGATCGACAATGGACATAATAATTTTGATGATGAGAATACTATAATTTTATGTGTAGAATTAACTGATGGACTGTTACTTTCACATGGAACAAGGTATGAGTTTTAGTTTTCAGTTTCCGGTTTGTATGACAAATCCTAATTAAAAATATTCTCAATGAGATATAATATAAACAATAAGAAGCTTATAAGAAGCAGGGAGGAATGATGATATGATGTATCCATTAATGACATTGAATGATGAGACAGAAATTGTTCATTCCGATATGCAGAATGATGGAAGAGTAAAAGTGTATATTGAGAGACCAGATGAAAAATATGGATTTAAACATGCTACATGCTGGCTTCCCGATTACACATGGGAAGATATTTACCATTTTTCAGAAGAAGAGATTAAGCAATTTGAAGAGATAATAAGATCAACCGCTCATCTTATTATTGAATTCTCTCAGGAAGGGGGCTTTGAGAATACCTCAAATCTTTAGAATGGGGGAATACTGGATTTATTTCTGGACAAATGAGAATAAACCAAAGTTGGCATATGAATGGGATAAACAAAAGACGGTAAGCCGTTAAACAGAATCACCCCGTTGGTATAAAAGGAAAGGTGATAATAAATGTCTGCTTATATTCCAAGTGTTGTACAGGTAATACCATATGAAGATTATACGGTGGATGTAATGAAAGTGCCTGTATTGACATCGATCCATTTGTTCTTTATGAATTAAAAAGAAGTAAAGAAAGAATTGCTTAATATTAAAACCGCCCTTATTTATGAAACGCTATGAAGTACCGTATCATAAATAAAGGCGGTTTTGCATTTGAGTATGATATAGGGAACGGTAGCAAAATAATACAATTTTTAGTCGTAAAAATGATAGAAGCTTTTGAAAGGAGGTGCTAAAATATAAGAAAAGTCGAAAAATATGATACAGGAGGTTTGTGTATATGGCACAGTATTTTGCATCCACATCAGAAGCAGTCAGCCAGAGAGAGCAGGATCATATGAACCGGGTCCGGGCGCTGGCTGGAGAATGTATGGCGATTCTGAAAAATGACGGGACACTGCCGTTGAAAGAGACCGGAAACGTGGCTCTGTACGGAAGCGGCGCCCGCCGGACGGTAAAGGGAGGAACCGGTTCCGGAGACGTGAATTCCAGATATGTTGTGTCGATTGAGGATGGTCTCGAGGATGCGGGATTTCAGGTTAAGAGCAAAGAATGGCTGAGTCGTTATGATGAGATCCGTGCGGAAGCCCGGGCGGAGTACGACAGAAATCTGAAAAAGCAGTCGGAGGAGACGGGAATGCCGGAGTTCAGCATCCAGTTCAACTCCCCGTTTCAGGAGCCGGAGATTCCGGAAGTTTCCGAAAAAGCGGAGGATACAAACCTGGCCGTCTTTGTGATTGCGAGAAATTCCGGTGAAGGTGCGGACCGCTACTGCAGAAAGGGCGACTATCTCCTGACGGATCATGAGATTCAGGCGCTGACATTTCTCGGGGCAAATTATGAGAAGACGGTTGTAGTACTGAATGTAGGAAATGTCATCGATCTGTCGCAGCTGCTGGAGATTCCGGGAATCAACGCGGTTCTGCTGGCTGGACAGGCCGGAAATACGGGAGGATACGCGACTGCAGACGTACTGCTGGGAAAATCCTGGCCGTCGGGAAAACTGACGGATACCTGGGCAAAGAGTTATGAAGACTATGCCTCTTCACGGAATTTCAGCCACAACAACGGGGATCTCAACGATGAATATTATCAGGAAGGTATTTATGTAGGATATCGTTATTTCGATACGTTCAATGTGGAGCCGCTGTACTGCTTCGGCTACGGAAGCTCCTATACGGAATTCTCCATCGAAACACTGGATGTGACAACGGATGGCGGCAACGTTTCCGTCAGAGTGAAGGTGACAAATACGGGAAGCGAATATCCGGGAAAAGAAGTGGTGCAGGTTTACTATTCCGCGCCTGACGGACAGATCGAGAAGCCTTACCAGGAGCTGGCGGCTTTTGCCAAGACAAAGCTGCTTCTGCCGGGAGAATCCGAGGAACTGACAATTTCCTGGCCGATCCGTGAGATGGCGTCCTACAGCGAGAAGAGAGCTGCCTGGGTGCTGGAGGCAGGAAATTACTATATCCGCGTGGGCAGCAGTTCCAGGACAACACGGATTGAGGCGGCCCTCGAACTGACAAAGGAAGTTGTGACGGAACAGCTGAAAAATCTGTTCCGGGATGAAACTCCGCTGGAGGAACTCAGCAGACAGGGTGTGCAGCCGTACAGTTACCCGGAAGAAGAGGAGCAGAAAGCAGCGGCGAGAAAGCTGTCTGTGGACGGTTCCGCCATCGCCTGCAAAGAGGCGTTTTACTCTGACGGCACCGTGGAATTCCCGGCCTATAAGGGGAACGGGAAGCTGACGGCGGCAGACGTGAAGAGCGGTAAGGCGTCGCTGGAGGACCTGGTTTCACAGCTGACTGTCGAGGAGATGGCAGTGATCTGCAACGGCGCGGCGGAAGGCGGCATAGCGGAAAATGAGGAATCTGTGATCGGTTCCGCTTCCGCAGCGGTTCCCGGGGCGGCGGGAGATACGACTTCCCTTCTTCTGTACGACCGTCAGATCAGGAATATTATTCTTGCAGACGGCCCGGCAGGCCTGCGGCTGATTCCGCACTTCCAGGTGGCGGAAGACGGAACGATGATCCCGTGCGCCGCGGCAATGGGAGAAGGCGGCGAAGCATCTGCGGCCGCAGAGACAAAGGAGGGAACCACCGATTATTACCAGTACTGTACAGCGATCCCCATTGCAACGACGCTGGCTCAGTCCTGGGATATGGAGCTGATCGAGACGGTGGGAGAGATCGTCGGACGTGAGATGGAGGAATTCCACGTAACTCTGTGGCTGGCTCCGGGTATGAATATTCACAGAAATCCGCTGTGCGGAAGAAACTTTGAGTACTATTCGGAGGATCCGCTGCTCAGCGGTATGTGTGCGGCCGCAGACACGAAGGGCGTACAGTCTCATGCGGGACTCGGTACAACCATCAAACATTATGCGGCGAATAATCAGGAAGACAACCGGATGTTCACCAACGCGCATATCAGTGAGAGAGCACTTCGGGAGATTTATCTGAAAGGCTTTGAGATTGCAGTCCGGACTGCACAGCCGATGAGCATTATGACTTCCTATAATCTTCTGAACGGAACCCATACGGCGAATCACTATGAACTGCTGACCTCAGCGGCGCGGGATGAGTGGGGATTTGCAGGTGTGATCATGACGGACTGGGGAACGTCGGAGGATATGCGGAGCATCTTCGGCTTCGGTCAGCTGAAATACAGCTATTCTTCGCCGGACGGCTGCGTCAGAGCGGGAAACGATCTGCAGATGCCGGGCTGCCGGAAAAATACTGAAGCGCTGATTGAGGCGGTGAAAGACGGCCGGCTGACGGTCGGGGAACTGCAGGGCTGCACATACCGGATCCTGAACATCGTTCTTCAATCCAACGCATACGAGGACTGCCGTCCATACGCGGAGCAGTTTGGGGAGCTGCCGTGGATGATGAAAGTGGAGCGGTCATAACTACAGAATCCCATAACAGTTCAGCCGGGTCTGCACAGGAAATGTGCGGATCCGGCTGAATTTCTACTGCGCATCCCGCGCGAAGCAGAAATCTGTCGCTAAAGCGACCGCGCTCGGCGCGAGAGTTCCGCAAGCGGAACTCTTTGTTTTGCGGTCAGAACAGGAAATGCGCAGGCCTGTGTGAACTGCTTTGTACAGAGGAAATGCAGCGGCTTTTCTCATTGCAATTCCAGTTAAAATAGGATAGAATACTCAGGAAGAAGTGGCGGCGGAGGAAATCTCTCGCGGCCATAAATTATGCGCAGAAATCCGTCCAGAGGACGAAATCTGCCGGCTGCCGCGGCAGCGGCGATATGGTTCCGCAGGAGGAACGGCTGCAATTCAGAAGAGGAAAGGAAAGCTAAGATGGATATTTTACTGGTTATGTGTGTCGGTGTTCTGATCGGAAACCGTTTTTTTCCGGAGAAATATAAGAAAATCAACGAGAAGCTTCAGGTTGTATGCACGATGCTGCTGATTTTCTGCATGGGAGTGACGTTGGGGAGCAGGGAGCATTTCCTGCAGGAGCTGGGAACGCTCGGCTGGACCAGCTTTCTGTTCTTTCTGTTTCCGGCGGGAGGCTCTCTGCTGCTGGTTTACGGACTGACGAGAAAATTCATGCCGTTGGAGAAAGAGAAAAAGAAGAAAGAACCAGTTTGACGGTGGATTACTATCATTACGGAAAGGATATGAAAACATGGTTTTACTGGCAATCATTGCACTGGCGGCAGGGATTCTCTGCGGTCTGACAGATTTTGGAAGCATAATCACGGATGTTCTCGTGGAAAACAGGGATATTATTCTGTACCTGCTGATGTTCCTGGTGGGGATCAGCATCGGTATGCACCGGGGAATCGTAAAAAAGATCCGGGAATACAACATAAGAATTCTGATTATACCTGCGGGAATCGTTGTCGGTTCTATCGCAGGAGGGCTGGTCTGTGCGGCGCTGACCGGATTCCCGGTCAACGAAAGCGCTGCCGTTGCCAGCGGGCTTGGGTGGTACAGCCTCGCGGGAATCACCATCGGGAATCTTGCAGGGGCACAGATGGGAAGCGTTGCGTTTCTCAGCAATCTGATGCGTGAAATTTTCTCGTTTTTCATGATTCCGTGGATCTCCAGGCATCTGAATGATTACAGCTGCATTGCCCCCGCCGGCGCGACCAGTGAGGACACGACGCTGCCGATGATGATGAAATATACCAACGAGGAGACCGTTGTCCTGTCTGTCATTAACGGAGTGATCTGTTCCGCCCTGGTTCCGGTCCTGATTTCTTTCTGCCTGTAACCCGGGAAAAAACGGTTGACAGCAAAGGCAAATGCACATACAATAATTGCATGCACAACTGTTGTAGAGACAACATTCCAAAAGATTCCAAGGAGGAACATTATGAAGGAATTTCTCACCTATCTGAAGCCCTACCGGAAGGAAACACTGCTTGCGATTTTCTGTATTGAGGCGGAGACGGTCTTTGAGCTTCTGATCCCGATGGTTATGGCGGATATTATTGACGTGGGCGTAGCCAGCGGTGACAGGCGTTATATTCTGATGAAAGGCCTGCAGATGGTCGTATACGCCCTGATCAGTCTGATTCTCGGGCACGGATGCGCCAGATACGCGGCAGCCTGCGGACAGGGACTCGGCGCGGAGCTGCGGAAAGCCGAGTTTAAAAAGCTGCAGAAATTTTCTTTTGCCAACACGGATCATTTCAGCAGCGCGTCTCTTGTCACACGGCTGACCGGCGACGTGAATATGATTCAGAATTCCGTCTCCACCGGCATGCGGCCGGGATTCCGCGCGCCGGTTATGATGCTGACTTCTCTGGCGGTATCCTTTTATCTGAACCGCACGCTGGCGATTGTCTTTTTTGTTGCGGTTCCCATTCTGGGAATCCTGCTGTTTCTGATCGTTTCCCGGGTGCGGCCGATGTATGCGGTAATGCAGGGAGCGGTGGACAAGGTCAACCGGATCATACAGGAAAACCTGACGGCAGTCCGTGTGGTAAAGGCTTATGTGCGGGGAAACCATGAGATCGAAAAATTTGAGGGTGTAAACCAGAACCTGAAAAATAATTCTGAGCGGGCCTTCCGCACGGCGGTTCTGAACATGCCGGCGATGCAGTTTGTCATGTACGGGACCATTCTTGCGATCCTCTGGTTCGGAGGAAACATGGCGATGGCGGGAGAGATGGAGGTCGGAGAACTGACCGGATTCCTGAGCTACGTGCTGCAGGTGCTGAATTCTCTGATGATGCTGTCCAATGTATTTCTGATGCTGACAAGAGGTCTGGCTTCCTGGCGGAGGATCCGGGAGGTACTGGACGAAGAGATTGATATCACGGAGGAGCAGGCGAAGGAGATTGAAGTTCAGAAAGGCGAGATTGAATTCCGGGACGTGTCCTTCAAATACCAGAAGAACGCCGCGGAGAACGTGCTGGAACATATCAGCTTTCATATTCTTCCTGGTCAGACCTTCGGAATCATCGGCCAGACCGGTTCGGCAAAGAGTACCCTGGTACAGCTGATTCCCCGTCTCTACGATGTGACGGAAGGCCAGGTGCTGGTGGACGGCCATCCGGTGCAGGAATATCCGCTGAAGGGCCTGAGAGATTCCATTGCGATGGTACTTCAGAAAAACACATTGTTTTCGGGAACAGTGGAAGAGAATCTCCGGTGGGGCAAGGAGGACGCCACCCGGGAGGAGATCGATACTGCCTGCCGGATCGCCTGCGTGGATGAATTTATCGACCGCCTGGAAAACGGATACGAGACGGAAATGGGCCAGGGCGGCGTCAATGTTTCCGGAGGACAGAAACAGCGTCTCTGCATCGCCCGCGCAATTCTGAAACGCCCGAAGGTACTGATCCTCGACGATTCCACCAGCGCGGTGGACACGGCCACCGAGGCGAAGATCCGTGAAGGGCTGGAGAAAGAACTGCCCGGCATGACAAAAATCATCATCGCCCAGCGGGTTTCTTCCGTTGCCCATGCGGATCAGATCCTGATTCTGGACGACGGAAAACTGAATGATATCGGAACCCATCAGGAACTCCTGGAGAGAAATCAGATTTACCAGGATATCTATTATTCTCAGCAGGAAGGAGCGAATCTGTAATGGCAAGGACAACCAGTTATAAACGGCCGAAAAACACGAAAAAGACGCTGCTTCAGATGTTCAGCTATCTGGGCAGACATAAGAAGAGCATGGCTGCGATCGCTGTTCTTGTGGCGATAAGCGCTCTGGCCAATATTTACGGAACGTATCTGCTGAAACCGGTGATCAATACCTATGTGCTGCAGAAGGATATTCCGGGGCTGATCCGGATGATACTCTTTATGGGCGTCATGTACGGGATCGGCGCGCTGGCATGTTTCGGATATAATCAGCTGATGGTCCGCACCTCCCAGACAGTCGTAAAGGAAATCCGCGCTGACCTGTTTTCTCATGTGCAGACGCTGCCGCTGAAATACTTTGACGCTCACACCCACGGAGAACTGATGAGCCGCTTTACCAACGATGTGGATACGATCTCCGAGGCGCTGAACAACAGCTTTGCGATGCTGATTCAGAGCTTTATCACCGTATCCGGAACGATTATCATGCTGCTTGTGCTGGACGCCAGACTGTCGGTGATCGTCTTCCTCTTTCTGTTTCTGATGGTTCTTTATATCCGGCATAACGGAAAGCTCAGCAAAAAATACTTCTCCGAGCAGCAGGCTTACCTGGGAAGCATCAACGGGTTTGTGGAGGAGATGGTGGCAGGGCAGAAGGTGGAGAAAGTGTTCAACCATGAAGCCCAGGACTTCGAAGAGTTCTGCAGACGCAATGAGGCCCTGCGGACGACATCCACAAAGGCGCTGACCTATTCGGGCATGACCGTGCCCACTGTGGTGGCGCTGTCCTACGTCAACTATGCGGTTTCCGCCTGCGTCGGCGGACTGTTCGCCCTGTCGGGGCTGACGGATCTGGGAACCCTGGCGTCGTATCTTGTCTACGTGAGACAGAGCGCCATGCCGATGAACCAGTTTACCCAGCAGATCAATTTCCTTCTGGTGGCGCTGGCCAGTGCGGAGAGAATTTTTGAGATGATGGACGAGGAGCCGGAGGTGGACGACGGCACCGTGACTCTGTGCAATGTCCGGAGAAAGGAAGACGGAAGCCTGGAGGAGTGCGACGAGTACTGCGGCGCCTTCGCCTGGAAGGTTCCTCATCTGCCGGCGTCGTCCCCGGATTTTCAGGAAGCCGGCCGGATCCCCGCCCGGTGGGAGCTGAGGGAAGCAAAAGGAATCACATATACGCTTGTGCCGCTGAAAGGCGACGTCCGGTTCTATGACGTGGTCTTCGGCTATGTGCCGGAAAAGACGATTCTGAACGGAATCAGCCTTTACGCGAAGCCGGGACAGAAAATTGCATTTGTAGGATCCACGGGAGCGGGAAAGACGACGATCATCAACCTGATCAATCGTTTTTACGAAATCAGCGGAGGCACGATCCTCTATGACGGCATCAATATCCGCGACATGAAAAAGGACGATCTCAGGCGCTCGCTTTCCATGGTAATTCAGGATACCCACTTGTTTACCGGGACGATTTCTGATAATATTCGTTATGGAAGGCTTTCCGCATCCGAGGAAGACGTACGCGAGGCGGCCAGAATCGCCAATGCGGATTCTTTTATCCGGAGACTTCCGAACGGATATGATACCATGCTGGAAGGCGACGGGGCGAACCTGTCTCAGGGACAGAGACAGCTTCTGGCGATCGCCCGGGCGGCGATTTCCCGGCCTCCGGTGCTGATTCTGGACGAGGCAACCAGTTCCATCGACACGAGAACGGAGAAGCTGATTGAAAAAGGAATGGATGCGCTGATGGAGGGGCGGACGGTATTTGTCATTGCCCACCGTCTGTCCACGGTACGAAATTCAAAAGCCATCATGGTACTGGAAAAAGGAACGATCATTGAACGGGGCAGCCATGAAGAGCTGCTGGAACAGAAAGGGCGGTATTACCAGCTGTATACAGGACAGTTTGAGCTGGATTGAGACAGTATATTCTGGAAACATCGGAATCCGGAAGGAGGAGATCGGATGGAAAAAAGAGAGATCAGAGAGGGACTGCTTCGGGCAGAGAGGGCCAGAAAACAGCTGATCCGGCCGAAGCTTCAGGAGCTGGGGCTGACGCCGGGGCAGGGACAGGTGGGAATCCTGAACCGGCTGCTGCAGCGGCCGAATATCTCCCAGAGAGAACTGGCAGACCTGTGCCATCTTGATGTGACCACGATGTCCCGCTCTCTGGACCGCCTGGAAGAAGAAGGATATCTGCGCCGGGAAAAAAATCCCGACTGCCGCCGCTCTTATCAGGTCTGTCTGACGCCGGCAGGAGAAAAAAAGGCGCAGGAAGTACGGGCGGTACTCGGGCAGATGGACGAAATCATATGCGAGGGGATTTCCGCGCAGGAGCACGAAGAGTTTCTGCGGATCCTTCGCAAGATCTGCGACAATATGGAGCGTGAGGAGAAATCCTGAAATATCAGATCAATAAGGGAGACAAAATCATGCAGTATGAGATTCTGGTTCTTGACCTGGACGGAACCCTGACCAATCAGAAAAAGGAAATTACACCGCACACAAAAGAAGTTCTGAAAGCTTATCAGGAGGCAGGCGGAAGGATCGTGCTTGCATCCGGCCGGCCCACCTATGGCGTGGCGCCGCTGGCGGAGGAACTGGAGCTGAAGAAATATCATGGATATATGCTGTCGTTCAACGGCGCGCTGATCACGGACTGTGGGACCGGAGAACTGATTTTCCAGCAGTGGCTGCCTGAAGGCGTGCCGCAGCAGATGGCCGGTCTGGCGGAGACCTATCACACGGCTCTTCTGACCTATCAGGGAGACGAGATTCTGACAGAGACGCCGGATAATCCCTACGTTCTGAAAGAAGTGATCTGTACGAAGATGAAGGTAAGAAAACTTCAGGATTTCCGGAAAGAGGTCACGTTCCCGGTGGTAAAATGCATGCTGATGGACAACGGAGCCTATCTGGCGGATGTCGAAGAGAAGGTGCGGGAATATTTTCACGGGGAGCTGAGCGTACTGCGCTCGGAGCCGTATTTCCTGGAAGTAATGTCCGGAGGGATCGACAAGGCAAGCTCTCTGGAACGTTTGCTGGAGATTCTCGGGAAAGACAGAAGCAGGATGATGGCGTTCGGCGACGGGTTCAACGACCGCTCCATGCTGGAGTTCGCCGGACTTGGCGTGGCTATGCAGAACGGTCAGCCCGCGATCAAGGCGGTGGCGGATCTTATCGCTCCGTCCAACGAGGACGACGGCGTCGCCTACGTGGTGGAAAGTCTGATGCTCGGGAAGAAGCCGGAAGAACTCAGGGGATTTTATTAAAAAATGCTTGCACAGAAATAAAGGATATGGTAAAATAAATTTTGTCGTTGAGACATGCCCAGATAGCTCAGTTGGTAGAGCAGAGGACT